>NZ_JBWKCE010000007.1:0-317597 GCF_056436685.1 Streptomyces sp. NPDC043680
ATGATCGACGACTTCGTCTGCAGCAGGTCCTGCGTGGTCTCCACCAGCAGCGCATCCGCACCACCCGCCAGCAACCCCTCCGCGTTGACCTGGTAGGCATCCCGGATCGTCGCGTAGTCGATGTGCCCGAGCGTCGGCAGCTTGGTGCCCGGACCCATCGAGCCCAGCACCCACCGCTGCTGCCCCGTCGAGGCGGTGAACTCGTCCGCCACCTCACGCGCGATCCGCGCACCGGACTGCGACAGCTCGAAGTTGCGGTCGGAGATGTCGTACTCGGCCAACGCGGCGAAGTTCGCACCGAACGTATTGGTCTCCACGCAGTCGACCCCGGCCCCGAAGTACTCCCGGTGCACGTTCGCCACGATGTCCGGACGCGTCACGTTCAGGACCTCGTTGCAGCCCTCCAACTGCTGGAAATCCTCCAGCGTCGGGTCCTGCGCCTGGAGCATCGTCCCCATCGCCCCGTCAGCGACCACCACACGGGTGGCGAGCGCCTTCCGCAGGGCGTCGGCCCGCTCCTGCGCGTTCATCTCGGCCTCGGCAGGGAGGTCTCGATGTCGGCCGCCGCCGCAGGACCGTACGCCGTGGCCAGCCGGGACAGGAGCGCGGCACGGTCCAGCTCGTACTCCTGGGTTCCCACGCATTCCAGGGCCGTGGTGGCCAGGGCACTGCCCAGGCGGGCGGCCGCTTCCGGGCCCAGCCCCCAGGCGGTCGCCGCGAGGAAGCCCGAGCGGAAGGCGTCCCCGACACCCGTCGGGTCCACCGGGGACGGGCTGGGCACCGCGGGCACCCGGAGCGGCGCCGCGTCCCTGCGCTGGATGCGCGAGCCGGCTTCGCCGAGTGTCGTGATCCACAGGCCGGTCCGGTCGAGGACCTGTTGTTCGGTCCAGCCGGTGCGCTCCTGGAGCAGTGAGGACTCGTACTCGTTCGTGAAGAGCCAGCGGGCGCCGTCGACGAGGGCGCGCACCTGGTCCCGGTCCAGCCGGGCGAGCTGCTGGGAGGGGTCCGCGGCGAAGGGGATGCCGAGGTGCCGCGCCTCCTCGGTGTGGCGGAGCATCGCCTGCGGGTCGTTCGGTGAGACCAGGACCAGGTCCAGGCCTCCCACTCGCTGGACGATCGGTTCGAGACCGATGGTCCTGGCCTCCGCCATCGCGCCGGCGTAGAAGGTGGCGATCTGGTTGTGGTCGGTGTCGGTGGTGCAGACGAAGCGGGCCGTGTGATGTTCCGCCGAGACGTGCACCGCGTCGGTGTCGACGCCGTGTTCCTTGAGCCGGACCGCGTACTCGGCGAAGTCGGGGCCGACCGCACCGACCAGTACCGGGGCGAGGCCCAGCAGGCCCAGGCCGTACGCGATGTTCGCCGCCACTCCCCCTCGGCGGATGTCGAGGCTGTCCGCGAGGAAGGAGAGGGAGACGTGGTCCAGCCGGTCGGCCACGAGCTGGTCGGCGAAGCGGCCCGGGAACACCATCAAGTGGTCCGTGGCGATGGACCCGGAGAGGGCGATGCGCATGGTGTGGTCGGCCTTCCCCGGTCAGATGCCCGCGATGCGGCGCAGCGCTTCGGCGCGGTCGGTGCGCTCCCAGGTGAAGTCCGGCAGCTCGCGGCCGAAGTGGCCGTAGGCGGCGGTCTGGGCGTAGATCGGGCGCAGCAGGTCGAGGTCGCGGATGATCGCGGCCGGACGGAGGTCGAAGACCTCGCCGATGGCCTGCTCGATCCGGTCGGTGGGCACGGTGTGGGTGCCGAAGGTCTCGACGAACAGGCCGACGGGCTCGGCCTTGCCGATGGCGTACGCGACCTGGACCTCGCAGCGCGAGGCGAGGCCGGCGGCGACCACGTTCTTGGCGACCCAGCGCATCGCGTAGGCGGCGGAGCGGTCCACCTTGGACGGGTCCTTGCCGGAGAAGGCGCCGCCGCCGTGGCGGGCCATGCCTCCGTACGTGTCGATGATGATCTTGCGACCGGTCAGGCCGGCGTCGCCCATCGGGCCGCCGATCTCGAAGCGGCCGGTCGGGTTGACCAGCAGCCGGTAGCCGTCGGTCTCCAGCTTGATGCCGTCCTCGACGAGCTCACCGAGCACGTGCTCCACCACGAGCTCCCGGACGTCCGGGGTCAGGAGGGCGTCCAGGTCGATGTCGGACGCGTGCTGGGTGGAGACGACGACCGTGTCGAGGCGGACGGCCTTGTCGCCGTCGTACTCGATGGTGACCTGCGTCTTGCCGTCGGGGCGCAGGTACGGGATCGCCCCGTTCCTGCGGACCTCCGAGAGACGGCGGGAGAGCCGGTGCGCGAGGTGGATCGGGAGCGGCATGAGCTCGGGCGTCTCGTCGCAGGCGTAGCCGAACATCAGGCCCTGGTCACCGGCGCCCTGCTTGTCGAGCTCGTCCTCGTCGCCCTCGACCCGCTTCTCGTACGCGGTGTCGACGCCCTGCGCGATGTCCGGGGACTGCCCGCCGATGGACACCGAGACGCCGCAGGAGGCGCCGTCGAAGCCCTTCGTGGAGGAGTCGTAGCCGATCTCAAGGATCTTGTCGCGCACGAGCTGCGCGATCGGGGCGTAGGCCTTCGTCGTCACCTCGCCCGCGATGTGCACGAGACCGGTGGTGATGAGGGTCTCCACGGCCACACGCGAGGTCGGGTCCTCGGTGAGGAGCGCGTCGAGGATCGTGTCGCTGATCTGGTCGGCGATCTTGTCGGGGTGGCCCTCGGTCACGGACTCCGAGGTGAACAGGCGGCGGGACATGGGGCTCCTGAGGGGCTGTGAGGACTGCGGCTTCGAGGACCGCGCCACGAGGGCTGTGGGACGGGCTGGAGGATCGTCGAGCGGGGTGCTTGCGAGCTGCTAAAGGGATCCGGCCGGGGCGGGCCGGCGGGGCGCCGCCCAGGACCGGGGCGACCGGTAGCTGCGGTCCAGGTCCCAGGCCGCCGCCGCTGCGGGGGCCTGGGCCGGTGCGCACCGGGCGGCGTGCTCGCCGCTGGTGCGCAGGACGGCGAGCAGCGCCAGGGTCGCCGCGACGATCTGCTGCTCCTCCGGCTCCCCGCGGACGAAGCGGAGCACGTGGGCCTGCTCCGCGGGCATCATGCGGACCAGGCCATGGCCGACGGGCCCGGGTTGGCCCGGGTGGTGTCCGTCACGCACCACAGTTCGGGGGCGTCGGCCAGCCCGTGCAGGACCCGGGCCAGGACCAGGGTGGCCAGGGTGCCGCGCGGCAGGCCGAGTCCGGGGCAGCAGGAGGTGGCGTCGGCCTCCAGCAGGCAGAGCACGCCCGCGGGCGCCGCGGCCGTGATGTCCTGCGTCAGCCGCTGTGCGAGCGCCTCCTCCTCGGCCGCGTCCGTGAGGTCCACGGTGCGCACGCCGACCTCCACACCGTGTACGGCGAGTGCCTCCAGGGCGGCGGTCACGAACGGGTCCTCGGTGAACCCGGCCGGTACGAGCGCCAGCCAGGCCGCCCCGGCCGGCCCGGGCGGCTGCTCCGCGGGCCGCCAGTCCAGGCTGCGGCGCTCCGACACCGTGGGTGCGGGTGCGCCCAGCCAGTAGGGCTGCCGTTGGAAGGCGTACGTGGGGAGGTCGAGCGGCCGCTGCCGGGAGGTGTCCGGCGTCTCGCGCAGGGCGTGCCAGTCGACGTGCGCGCCGTGCACGTACGCCCGGGCCAGTCCGGCCGCCACGTCCCCGCCGGGCGGGAGCAGTTCCACCAGGGCGACGTAGTCCTCGCAGGCCTGCGGGTCGGAGGCGGGCCGGAACAGTGACCAGGACGGCTGGGCCGGGTCGGGCGCCTCGCCCAGGGCCGCGCAGCGGGCGGCGGCGTCCAGGCCGAGGGCGCCGGCGGCGTGGACGGCCGCGGCCTCGTGCGCCGGGTCGCCGACGAAGGCGTCGAGGCGTACGCCGAGGGCGCGCCACGTGCGGACGAGGGCGACGGTGAAGGCGAACAGGGCGCAGCGGTCCGCGGTTTCGTCCTCCGGCTGCGGCACCGCGGACAGGAGGCGGTCCAGGACCGGGGCGGCCGTGTACGGGCGCAGGGCGTGCGCGCACGCCTCCAGGTGGCTGCGGAACTCCGGTGACTGCGCGGCGAGCCGGCGCGCCGACTCGCGCCAGGGGCCCTGGGGGTCGGGCAGGACGTATCCGATGCGCTCGTCGGTGACCTCGCCGCGCACCACGTACGGGGAGTCCTGGCCGGCGGCGAGGGCGCGCAGGCCCGCTTCGAGGGCGGCCCGGTCGGCGCCCAGGACCACGGCGCGGTGGGAGAGCGCGGCCCGGGTGGTGGACAGCGCGTGGGTGAGGGCGGCCGGGTCGGTGTCGGGGTGGGCGGCGGTGAAGTCGAGGAGCCGGGCCGCCTGGGCGTGCAGGGCTTCGGTGCCGCGGGCGGAGATCGGCCAGGCTACGGGGGCCGAGCCGAGCACGGGCGCCACGGCGGGCGCGGGGGCCTCCTCCGGCGCCGGGGCGGCGGGCGCCTCCTCGACGATGACGTGGGCGTTGGTGCCGCTGATGCCGAAGGAGGAGACGGCGGCCCGGCGCGGACGCCCGGTCTGCGGCCACGGCACCTGCTCGGTGAGCAGTTCCACGGCGCCCGCGTCCCACTCCACGTGCGGGGTCGGTTCGTCCACGTGCAGGGTCTTCGGGACGAGGCCCGCCTGGAGGGCCATCACCATCTTGATGACGCCGCCGACACCGGCGGCGGCCTGGGTGTGGCCGAGGTTGGACTTCAGGGAGCCGAGCAGCAGCGGCCGTTCGGCCGGGCGGCCCTGGCCGTACGTCTCCAGCAGGGCCTGCGCCTCGATGGGGTCGCCGAGCCGGGTCCCGGTGCCGTGCGCCTCCACCACGTCCACGTCCGCCGGGGTCAGCCCGGCCTGCGCGAGGGCCTGGCGGACGACCTTCTGCTGGGCGAGCCCGCTGGGGGCGGTGAGGCCGTTGCTGGCACCGTCCTGGTTGACGGCGGAGGCCCGGATGACCGCGTGCACCCGGTGTCCGCTGCGCAGCGCGTCGGAGAGCCGCTGCAGGACGAGTACGCCCGCCCCCTCGCCCCAGCCGGTCCCGTCCGCTGCGGCGGCGAAGGCCTTGCAGCGGCCGTCGGGTGCCATGCCGCGCTGGCGGGAGAACTCGACGAACACGCCGGGCGAGGCCAGCACGGTCACTCCCCCGGCCAGGGCCAGGTCGGTTTCGCCGGAGCGCAGGGCCTGGCAGGCGGTGTGCAGGGCGACCAGGGAGGAGGAGCACGCGGTGTCGAGGGTGACGGCGGGGCCCTCCAGGCCCAGGGCGTAGGAGATCCGGCCGGAGATGACGCTGGCCGTGGTGCCGGTGAGGAGGTGGCCGTCGGCGCCCTCCCACGGCTGGTGCAGGCGGGGGCCGTACTCCTGGGCGATGGCGCCGATGTAGACGCCGGTGTTGCTGCCGCGGACGGTGAGCGGGTCGATGCCGGACCGCTCCAGCGCCTCCCAGGAGGTTTCGAGGAGGACCCGCTGCTGCGGGTCCATGGCGATCGCCTCGCGGGGCGAGATGCCGAAGAACTCGGCGTCGAAGCGGTCGGCGTCGTGCAGGAAGCCGCCTTCGTAGGCGTAGGACCTGCCGGGCCGGTCGGGGTCCGGGTCGTAGAGGTTCTCGATGTCCCAGCCCCGGTTGTCGGGCAGTTCCGTCAGGGCGTCGCGGCCTTCCGCCACCAGGTCCCACAGCGCCTCGGGAGAGGCGGTGCCGCCCGGGTAGCGGCAGGCCATGCCGACGATGGCGACCGGTTCGGTGCGGCGGTCCTCCTGCTCCCGCAGCCGTCCCTTGACCTCCCGCAGTTCGGTCATGGCGCGGCGCAGGTAGGTGCGCAGCTTCTCCTCGTTGGTGTCGCCGGCGGCGCCGGTCCGGTGCTCGCCCGTGTTCTCGTTCCCCATGGGGATGCCGGCCTCCTCAGCCTCGGAAAAGATCGAGTTCGTCTTCGAGGGCCGCGAACAGCTCCTCGTCGGTCGCCGCCTCCAGGTCGTCCCGGCCGGTGGCCGGGGCCTGCTGGGCGGCCGCCGGTTGCCGCTCCCAGCGCTGGAGCAGCTCGGTCAGCCGTCGGCCGATGCCCTGTCGGGCCGCGGCGTCCGGAGCGGCGGCGAGCAGGGTCTCGAACCGGGCTTCCAGTTGCCGCAGTTCGCGGTCGGCGGCGTCGGGGTCGGCGGTGGTCCCGGCCGCCGCGCCACCGTCTGCCGGGGCCAGTTCGCCGTACAAGTAGTCGGCGAGCGCGGCCGGCGTGGGGTAGTCGAAGACCAGCGTGGCGGAGAGCCTCAGGCCGGTCGCCGCCTTGAGCCGGTTGCGCAGCTCCACCGAGGTCAGCGAGTCCGAGCCGAGCTCCTTGAAGGCCCGGTTCGGCCCGACCGCGGCCGGCGAGGACTCGCCGAGGACCACGGCCGCGTGCTCGCGGACGAGGTCGAGCAGCATCCTGCGGCGCTCGGCCTCGGGCAGCGGCGCCAGCCTGTCGGCCAGTGCGGCGGGCCCCCCGGCCGCGCCGCCGGCCTGGGCGCGGCGGCGTACGGGCGTACGGACCAGGCCCCGCAGCAGCGCCGGGATCTCGGCGCCGGCCCCGGTCAGGCCGGCGGTGTCCAGCCGTACGGGGGTGAGCGCGGGCCGGTCGGCGGCCAGGCCCGCGTCGAACAGGGCCAGGGCCTCCGGTGTGGGCAGGGCGGCCACACCGGTGCGGGAGAGCCGGCGCAGGTCCTTGTCGTCCAGGGTGCCGGTCAGGGCGCTGGTCTGCTGCCACAGACCCCAGGCGAGGGACACCGCGGGCAGGCCCTGGGCGCGCCGCTGCTGGGCGAGGGCGTCCAGGAAGGCGTTGGCGGCGGCGTAGTTGGCCTGTCCGGCCGTGCCGAGCGTGCCGGCCGCGGAGGAGAAGAGCACGAAGGCGGCGAGGTCGAGACCGCGGGTCAGCTCGTGCAGGTTCCAGGCGGCGTCCGCCTTGGGGCGCAGGACGCGGTCCACCTGGTCCGCGGTCAGCTGTTCGACGGCGGTGTCGTCGAGGGTTCCGGCGGCGTGCACGACCGCGGTCAGCGGGTGCGCCGGGTCCACCGAGGCGAGCGCCTCCTCCAGCGCCGCGCGGTCGGCGGCGTCGCAGGCCGCGAGCGTCACCCGGGCGCCCAGTGCGGTGAGTTCGGCGGCCAGGTCCTGCGCGCCGGGGGCCTGGGCGCCCTGCCGGCTGGTCAGCAGCAGGTGGCGGATGCCGTGCGCTTCGACCAGGTGCCGGGCGACGAGCGCGCCGAGGGTTCCGGTGCCGCCGGTGACCAGCGCCGTGCCGTCCGCGTCCAGGGGCCGGGGGACGGTGAGCACCAGCTTGCCGGTGTGCCGGGCCTGGCTCATGTGCCGGAAGACGGCGGGGGCCTGGCGCAGGTCCCACGAGGTGGCGGGCAGGGCCCGCAGGGTGCCGTCGGCGAAGCGGGCCAGGACCTCGGCGAGCATCTCCCCCACCCGTTCGGGGGCGACGAGGTTGAGGTCGTACGCGCGGTAGGTGACCCCGGGGTGGTCCGCGGCCACCCGCTGCGGGTCCCTGATGTCGGTCTTGCCCATCTCGATGAGCCGTCCGGCGGGGGCGAGCAGGCGCAGCGAGGCGTCGACGAAGTCTCCGGCGAGGGAGCCGAGGACGATGTCCACGCCGCGGCCGCCGGTGGCCTCGCGGATGCGGTCCTCGAAGGCGAGGGTGCGCGAGTCGCAGATGTGGGCGTCGTCCAGGCCGTTGGCGCGCAGGGCGTCCCACTTGCCCTGGCCGGCGGTCGCGTAGACCTCGGCGCCGAGGTGGCGGGCGAGCTGGACGGCCGCCATGCCGACGCCGCCGGCCGCCGCGTGGATCAGGACGGTGTCGCCGGGGCGGATGCCCGCGAGGTCGACGAGGCCGTAGTAGGCGGTGAGGAACGCGACGGGCACGGCCGCGGCCTCGGCGAAGGTCCAGCCCTCCGGGACGGGCGCGACGAGCCGGCTGTCGGCGACCGCGAAGGGCCCGAAGCCGTCGCGGACCAGGCCCAGGACCCGGTCGCCCGGGGCGAGGCCGGTCACGCCGGGGCCGGTTTCGACGACCAGCCCGGCGGCCTCGTAGCCGAACCGGTCCTCGTCCTCCTCGATCATGCCGAGGGCGAGGACGACGTCGTGGAAGTTGAGCCCGGCGGCGCGGACGGCGATCCGGACCTGCCCGGGCCGCAGCGCGGCCGTCGCCTCGGGGGCCGGGGCGAGGGCCAGGTTCTCCAGGCTGCCCTTGCCTTCGGTGACCAGCCGCCAGGCGTCGTGGCCGGCCGGCGCCTCCAGGCTCGCGCCGGTGTCGGCCGGGAGCAGCCGGGGAATGAGCAACCGGCCGCCGCGGAGGGCGAGTTCCGGCTCGGTGTGCAGCAGCGGCGGCAGGTCCTCCAGGGCCGTGCCGGGGTCCGTGCCGTCGAGGTCGAGCAGGGCGAAGCGGCCGGGGTGCTCGCGCTGGGCGGAGCGGATCAGGCCCCAGACGGCCGCGCCGGCCAGGGAGGCGGGCCGCTCGTGCGGGCCGGTGGCCACGGCCCGGCCGGTGACCAGGACCAGCGGGACGTCGCTGAGCCGGTCCTCGGCGAGCCAGGCCCGCAGCAGGGCGAGGACGGCGTCGAGTTCGGCGCGTACCCCGTCGGCCGGCCGGTCACCGGGGAGGGCCTCCGCGGTGGCGGGCGCGACGGGCGCGAGGACGGCCGCCGGGGTGCGGGTGGCGGCTCCGGCGAGACTGTCCAGCAGGTCGGCGATGCTCTCGTGGGCCCCGTCGGCGGTGAGGCCGTGGCCGGTGCCGAGGACCGCGAGCCGCTCGGGGCTCGCGGGGGCGGGGAGTTCGTCGAGGGGGCTCCAGTCGACGGCGTACAGCGAGCGCCGTGCGCCGGCCCCGGCTGCGGCGGCCCCGGTGAGGGCGCCGGGGGGCAGGGGGCGCACGGTCAGCGCCTCGGCGGAGAGCACCACGGCCCCGGCGGGGTCCCAGGCGGTCAGGCCGACGGTGTCGGACGCGTTGCGGGTCAGGCGTACGCGCAGTGCGGTGGCCCCGGTGGCGTGCAGCCGCACCCCGGACCAGCCGAAAGGCAGCACCACCTGGCGGGTTCCCCCGCCGTCCGGTCCGCGCACGATCAGCGGGTGCAGGGCGGCGTCGAGCAGCGCCGGGTGCAGTGCGAAGGCCTGGGCGTCGGCGTGCCCGTCCTCGCCGAGGACGACCTCGCCATAGAGGTCGTCGCCGACGTGCCAGGCGGCGGTGAGCCCCTGGAAGGCCGGGCCGTAGGCGTATCCGGCCTCGGCCAGCCGCTCGTACGCGCCCTCGACGGGCAGCGGTTCGGCGCCCTGCGGCGGCCAGGGCGCGGGGGCGGCCGGCTCCGGTGCGGCGGCGCCGGTGGCGAGGCGGCCGCCCGCGTGGTAGGTCCATCCCGCCTCGGGGGCGTCCTCGCGCAGGGCGTGGACGGAGACCGCCCGGCGGCCCTCGGTGTCGGCGGCGGCGACGCTGACCTGGATCCGGACGCCGTGGCCCTCGGGGACGACCAAGGGGACGGCGAGGTCGAGTTCCTCGACGAGGTCGCAGCCGGTCATGTCGCCCGCCGCCACGAGCAGTTCGAGCAGTGCGGTGCCGGGCAGCAGGACCGTGCCGGAGAGGGCGTGGTCGGCCAGCCAGGGGTGGGTGTGCAGGGAGACCCGGCCGGTGAGCAGCGTGGTGCCGTCCTCGGCGGACTCGACGGCCGCGCCGAGCAGGGGGTGGCCGAGCGGTTCGAGGCCGAGTCCGGCCGCGTCGGCGGCCTGGGCCGGCGCGTCGAGCCAATAGGAGGTCCGCTGGAAGGCGTACGTCGGCAGCGGCGCGGGCAGGGCGGCCGGCCCCTCCTGCGTGCCGAGCAGCGCCCGCCAGTCGACGGGCTGGCCGTGGGCGTGGGCCCGGGCCAGCGAGGTGGTCAGGCGGGTGGCGCCGCCGTCGTCGCGGCGCAGGGTCTCCAGGACGACGGCGCTCCGGCCGTCCGCTTCCGCGATCTCCTGGACGGCGGAGGTCAACAGCGGGTGCGGGGTGGGCTCGACGAAGGTCCGGAAACCGTCGGCGAGCAGGGCGCGGGCGGCGTCGGCGAAGCGGACGGTGCTGCGCAGGTTGCGGTACCAGTAGGCGGCGTCCAGACCGGCGGTGTCGAGGGCCGCACCGGTGACGGTGGAGTAGAAGGGGATGCGGGAGGCACAGGGCGCGACCGGGGCGAGGGCGTCGAGCAGTTCGGCCTCGACGGGCTCGACCTGGGCGACGTGCGAGGCGTAGTCGACGGGGATCCGCCGGGCCCGTACGCCGTCGGCGTCCCAGGCGGCGAGGAGGGTGTCCAGGGCGTCGGCCGGGCCGGCGACGACCGTCGAGGCGGGGCTGCTGACGGAGGCGATCTGGATCTGCCCGTCGGTGGCGGCGAGCAGCGCTTCGACCTGCTCGGCAGGGAGCAGCACGGAGGCCATGGCGCCGGTGCCGGAGAGCCGGTCGCGGCAGATCAGGCTGCGCAGGGCGACGATCCGGGCCGCGTCGTCGAGGCTGAGGGCGCCGCAGACGTAGGCTGCCGCGATCTCGCCCTGGGACTGTCCGACGACGGCGGCCGGGCGGACGCCGGCGGCCTGCCACACCTCGGCGAGCGCGACCATCACCGCGAACAGGGCGGGCTGGACCACGTCCACCCGGTCCAGCGGCGGGGCACCGTCCGCAGCCCGCAGCACGGCGGTGAGCGACCAGTCGGTGTACGGCGCGAGGGCGGCCCCGCAGGCCTCGATGGAGGCACGGAACACCGGCGACGCGTCGATGAGTTCACGTGCCATGCCGGCCCACTGGGCGCCCTGGCCGGGGAAGACGAAGACGGGGCGGCCGCCGGTCGCCTCGGCGCGGACCAGGTACGGCGAGTCCTGGCCGGCGGCGAGGGCGCGCAGCGCCACCTCCAGCTCGACCGGATCGGCGCCGATCGCGACGGCCCGGTGGGAGAGGGCGGCCCGGGTGGTGGTCAGGGCGCGGGCGACGGCGGCGGGATCGGCCTGCGGGTGTGCGGTGGTGAAGTCCAGCAGGCGCTCGGCCTGGGCGCGCAGCGCGTGCTCACCGCGTGCGGACAGGGGCCAGGCCAGGGGCGCGGGGGCGAGCACCGGGGCCGGGGCCCCGGCCGGGGCCTGGGCGGGCTCCGCGGGTGCGGCGGGGCCACCGGGGTCCGCCGCGGGGGCCTGTTCGAGGATCAGGTGGGCGTTGGTGCCGCTGATGCCGAAGGAGGAGACGGCGGCCCGGCGCGGGCGGCCGGTGTCCGGCCAGTCCGCGGCCTCGGTGAGGAGCCGTACGGCGCCCGACTCCCAGTCGACGTGCGGGGTGGGCTCGTCCACGTGCAGGGTCTTGGGGGCCACGCCCTCGCGCAGCGCCATCACCGTCTTGATGACGCCGGCGACACCGGCGGCGGCCTGGGTGTGGCCGAGGTTGGACTTCAGGGAGCCGAGCAGCAGCGGCCGTTCGGCCGGGCGGCCCTGGCCGTACGTCTCCAGCAGGGCCTGCGCCTCGATGGGGTCGCCGAGCCGGGTCCCGGTGCCGTGCGCCTCCACCACGTCCACGTCCGCCGGGGTCAGCCCGGCGTCGGCGAGCGCCTGCCGGACGACCCGCTCCTGGGCCGGGCCGTTGGGGGCGGTGAGGCCGTTGCTGGCACCGTCCTGGTTGACGGCCGAGCCGCGGATCACGGCCAGCACCTCGCGGCCGCTGCGCAGCGCGTCGGAGAGCCGCTCCAGGACGACCAGGCCGACGCCCTCGCCCCAGCTGGTGCCGTCGGCACCGGCTGCGAAGGCCTTGCTGCGGCCGTCGGGGGCGAGCCCGCGCTGCCGCGAGAACTCAAGGAAGATCGTCGGAGTGGGCATGATCGCCGCACCGCCGACCAGGGCGAGCCCGCACTCGCCGCGGCGCAGCGCCTGGACGGCCATGTGCATGGTCACCAGGGAGGAGGAGCAGGCCGTGTCCACGGTGACCGCGGGACCCTCCAGGCCCAGGGTGTAGGCGATGCGGCCGGAGGCCACGCTGGAGGAGCCGCCGGTGACGGCGTACCCCTCGTACTCCTCCGGGAGCTGGCCCAGCCGGGCGGTGTAGTCGTGGTACATGAGCCCGACGAAGACTCCCGCGTCGGTGCCGCGCAGCCCGGTCGGGTCGATGCCCGCCCGCTCCAGCGCCTCCCAGGAGGTCTCCAGCAGCAGCCGCTGCTGCGGGTCCATCGCCACCGCCTCGCGCGAGGAGATGCCGAAGAAGGCCGCGTCGAACTCGGCGGCGCCGTGCAGGAACCCGCCTTCGCGGACGTACGACTTGCCGGACTTGCCGGGCACGGGGTCGTACAGTCCCTCCACGTCCCAGCCGCGGTCGAGCGGGAAGCCGCCCATCGCGTCCGTGCCCGTGGAGACCAGCCGCCACAGGTCCTCCGGGGACTCCACGCCGCCCGGGAACCGGCACCCCATGCCCACCACGGCGATCGGCTCGTGGGCGCGCTCGTCGATCTCGCGCAGCCGCTGCCGGGTGGCGTGGAGGTCGGTGGTGACCTTCTTCAGATAGTCGCGGAGCTTGTCCTCGTTAGCCATCCGACCCAACACTCCTCATGAGATACCGAGTTCACTTTCGATGAACGTGAAGATTTCGTCGTCGCTCGCGGACGCGATGGCCGCGAGCACGGGCTCGTCCACGGCCAGCACCGGGGCCGGGGGCGTCACCGCAGCGGCCGCGGCGGGCGCGGGAGGCGGGTCCTGGGGGGCGAGCCGGGCCAGGATCCGCTCGGTGACCGCCGCAGGGGTGGGGCAGTCGAAGAGCAGGGTGGTCGGCAGCCGCAGACCGGTCGCCGCGTTGAGCCGGTTGCGCAGGTCTACCGAGGTGAGGGAGTCGAACCCGAGGGAGGAGAAGGCGCGTTCGGGTTCGACCTGCTCGGCCGAGCCGTGGCCGAGGACCACGGCCGCACTGCGCCGGACCAGGTCCAGCACGGTGTGCCGGCGCTCGTCGGCGTCCACCCCCGCCAGCCGCTCTGCGAGCCCCGCTCCGCCGCCCCGGGACTGCTCGGGCGCCGCCTGGGCCGCTTCGGTGCGCCGGGGCGTCGTGCGGACCAGGCCCCGCAGCATCGGGGGCGGGGTGGTGCCGTCGGCCGCGGCGCGGGCGCGCAGCGCCGAGACCTCCAGGGCCACCGGTACGAGCAGCGGGTTGCCGTCCTCGGTCCAGGCGGCGTCCAGCAGCCGCAGGCCGTCCGCGGAGCCGAGCGGGGCGATGCCCGCCCGGGCCATCCGGGCCAGGTCGGCGGCGGTCAGCTCCCCCGTCATCCCGCTGGCCTCCTGCCACAGGCCCCAGGCGAGGGAGACGGCGGGCAGGCCCTGGGCCCGGCGCAGGTACGCGAGGGAGTCCAGGAAGGCGTTGGCGGCGGCGTAGTTGGCCTGTCCGCCGAGGCCGAGCACACCGGCCACCGAGGAGAAGAGGACGAAGGCGGCCAGGTCGAGGTCGCGGGTCAGCTCGTGCAGGTTCCAGGCGGCGTCGGCCTTGGGCAGCATCACCCGGTCCACCCGGTCGGGGGTGAGGGCCGTGACGGTGGCGTCGTCGAGCAGTCCGGCGGCGTGCACGACCGCGGTCAGCGGGTGCGCCGGGTCCACCGCGGCGAGCACCGCCGCCAGCGCCGTACGGTCGGCGGCGTCGCAGGACACCACCTCGGCGTGGGCGCCGAGTGCGGCCAGTTCGGCCACGAGGCGGTCCGCGCCCGGCGCGGCCGGTCCGCGGCGGCTGGTCAGCAGGAGGCGCCGTACGCCGTGCCCGGTGACGAGGTGGCGGGCCACCAGGGCGCCCAGGGTGCCGGTGCCGCCCGTGACCAGCACGGTTCCCTCGGGATCCAGCGGCCGGGCGGCGGGCCCGCCGTGGAGCTCGGGGCGGACCAGGCGCGGTACGTGGGCCCGGCCGTCGCGGAGCACGAGCTGGTGCTCGCCGCGGGCGAAGGCGGCGGCCGCGTGGGCGGCCAGGCCGGCGGTCCCGGCGGCGGTGCCGGTGCCGGGACCGGTCCCGCTGCCGGTGTCGGTGTCGGTGTCGAGCAGCAGGCAGCGGTCGGGGAACTCGGTCTGCACCGAGCGGATCAGGCCCCAGGCGGCCGAGGCCGCGAGGTCCGCGATGCCGGCCTGCGGGTCGGCGGCCACCGCCCCCCGGGTCACGACGACCAGGCGGCTCCCGGCGAGGCGCTCCTCGGCGAGCCAGTGCTGCACGGTGGCGAGCAGGTCGCGGGTCAGCTGCCGGGCGGCGCTGCCGGGGCCGGTCCCGCCCTCGGGCGCGGTGACCGGCACGAACAGCAGATCGGGCGCGGGGGCGCCGGCGTCCAGGGCCGTCAGCAGGGCGGGTATCCCGTCGTACAGGGGGGCCCGGCCGAGGCCCGGCAGCCACGTGCCGACACCGGCACCGAGCACGGCGTGGGTGCCCGCCGGGGCGGTGCGCAGGTCGAGCGGGACGGGGGTCCAGTCGACCGCGAACAGCGGGTCGGCGGGGCGGCCCAGGACGGCCAGCCGCTCGGGTTCGACGGGGCGCATCACCAGGGAGTCGACGCTGACCACCGGCTGTCCGGCCATGTCGGCGGCGAGGACCGTGACGGCGCCGGTGTCCGTGCCGCCCCCGTCCGCCGCCGGGGCGAGCCGCACCCGCAGCGCGGTGGCCCCGTGGGCGTGCAGCCGTACGCCGCTCCAGGCGAACGGGAGCAACGGCTTGCCGCTGTCCGCGGCGGCGGGGCCGGGGCGGCCGAGCAGGCCGAGGGCGTGCAGCGCGGCGTCCAGGGCGGCGGGGTGGACCCCGAAACCGGTGCCGGACGCGTCCTGTCCGGCGAGGACGACCTCGGCGAACACCTCCGCGCCGCGCCGCCAGGCCGCGCGCAGCCCCTGGAAGGCGGGTCCGTACGCGTAGCCCTGCGCCAGCAGGTCGCCGTAGCGGCCGGCGAGGTCGACCGGCTCGGCGCCGGCGGGCGGCCAGGCGGACTCGGCCGCCGGGGCGGCCGCTGCGGCCGCCGAGAGCCAGCCCTGCGCGTGCCGGGTCCACGGGCGCTCGGCGGGACCGCCGGGCTCGTCCTGCCCCGCCTCGGGGCGGGAGTGGACGGCGACGGGGCGACGGCCCGACGCGTCGGGGTCGCCGATGAGGACCTGTACCTGTACGGCGCTCTCCTCGCTCAGCACCAGGGGTGCCTGGAGCACCAGCTCGTCCAGGCCGGCCTGGTCCACCGCGGCGGCGGCGTGCAGCACCAGGTCGACGAAGGCCGTGCCCGGCAGCAGGACCGTGCCGAGGACCGCGTGGTCGCGCAGCCAGCCGTGCTCGCGCAGTGCGAGGGAGCCGGTGAGGACCACCGGGCCGCCGTCGGGGAGGTCGAGACGGGCGCCGAGGAAGGGGTGACCGGCGCTGTCCAGGCCCAGTCCGGCGGGCGTGGCCGCGGTGCGCGGCTGGTCGAGCCAGTACCGGGCGCGCTGGAAGGGGTACGTGGGCAGTTCGGCGGCGGGACCGTCCGGGCTGCCGTGCAGCGGGGTCCAGTCGACGGCGAGCCCGCGTACCCATGCCTCGGCGGCGGAGGCGGCGAAGCGGCGCAGGCCCCCGTCGTCGCGGCGCAACGAGCCCACCGCGAGCCGGGGTTCGGTGCCGGTGGCCTCCTCCACGGTCTCCTGGATGCCGGCGGTGAGCACCGGGTGGGCGCTGACCTCGACGAAGCAGTCGTGGCCTTCCTGCGCCAGCAGGGCGACGGTCTCCTGGAAGCGGACGGTGCCCCGCAGGTTGCGGTACCAGTAGCCGGCGTCGAGCGGCTCGTCGGTGATGCGGCGGGCCAGCAGCGTCGAGTAGAAGGGGATCCGCGGGGTCCGCGGCGCGATCGGGGCCAGGGCGGCGAGCACGCCGTCCTCGATGGCCTCGACGTACTGCGAGTGCGAGGCGTAGTCGACGGGGATGAGCCGGGCCCGGACGCCGTCGGCGGTGCAGGCGTCGACGAACGCGGCGAGCGCGGCCGGTTCGCCCGACAGGACGGTGGAGGCCGGGCTGTTGAAGGCGGCGACGCCCAGCCGTCCGCCCCAGGCGGCGATCCGCTCGCGCACGTCGGCTGCGGGCAGGGCCACCGAGGCCATGCCGCCGCGGCCGGCGAGGCGCCCGGCGATCTCCTGGCTGCGCAGGGCCACCAACCGGGCGGCATCCTCCAGGGACAGCGCGCCCGCCACGCACGCGGCGGCGATCTCGCCCTGCGAGTGGCCCACCACGGCGGCCGGCTCGACCCCCCAGGAGCGCCACAGCGCGGCGAGCGCCACCATCACGGCGAAGGAGACGGGCTGGACCACGTCCACCCGGTCCAGGGAGGGCGCTCCCTCGGCGCCGCGCAGCACCTCGGTCAGCGACCAGTCGGTGTACGGGGCGAGCGCCGCCTCGCAGGCTTGGATCTCCCGGCGGAACTCCTGTGACTGCTCCAGTAGTTCACGCCCCATACCGGCCCACTGGGCACCCTGCCCGGGGAAGACGAACACGGGGCCGTCCGCGGCGGGGCCGGTGGCGGTTCCCCGGACCACGGTGCCCGACTCGCCGTCCCCGGCGAGTGCCGTCAGGCCGGATTCCAACTCCGCCGGGTCCGCGCCCACGACCACGGCGCGGTGCTCGAAGGCGGTACGGGTGACGGCGAGCGCGTGGCCGAGGGCGGCGGGATCGGTGACCGGGTTCGCGGCGAGCCGTTCGGCCAGCCGCTCGGCCTGCGCGGCCAGCGCCTCCTGGGTACGGCCGGACAGCACCAGCGCGGCCGGAACGCCGTCGGGGCGCTGCTGCGCGGGCGCCCGGCCCGGCCCGCCGGGAGCGGCGGGGCCGTCGGATCCGGCGGGGGCCTGCTCCAGGATCAGGTGGGCGTTGGTTCCGCTGATGCCGAAGGAGGAGACGGCGGCCCGGCGCGGGCGGCCCGTCTCGGGCCAGGCGGCGGCCTCGGCCAGCAGTTCCACCGCGCCGGCCGACCAGTCGACGTGCGGGGTCGGCTCGTCGAGGTGCAGGGTGCGCGGGGCGACGCCCTCGCGCAGGGCCATCACCATCTTGATGACGCCGCCGACGCCCGCGGCGGCCTGGGTGTGCCCGATGTTCGACTTCAGCGAGCCGAGCAGCAGGGGCCGCTCCGCCGGCCGTCCCTGGCCGTAGGTGGCGAGCAGGGCGCGGGCCTCGATCGGGTCGCCGAGCCGGGTGCCGGTGCCGTGGGCCTCGACGACGTCGACGTCCGCGGTGGTGAGTCCGGCCTGCGCCAGGGCCTGCCGGATCACCCGTTCCTGCGCGAGCCCGTTGGGGGCGGAGAGGCCGTTGCTGGCGCCGTCCTGGTTGGCCGCGGAGCCGCGGACGACCGCCAGGACGCGGTGGCCGTTGCGTACGGCGTCGGAGAGGCGTTCCAGGACGACCAGGCCGGCGCCCTCGCTCCAGCCGGTGCCGTCGGCCGCTGCCGAGAACGCCTTGCTGCGGCTGTCGGGGGCGAGGCCGCGCTGCTGCCCGAACTCGACGAAGATGCCCGGGGTGGACATCACGCACACGCCGCCGGCCAGCGCGAGGGAGGTCTCGCCGCTGCGCAGGGACCGGCAGGCGGTGTGCAGGGCGACCAGGGAGGACGAGCAGGCGGTGTCGATCGTGAGGGCCGGCCCCTCCAGGCCGAGGGTGTAGGCGATCCGGCCGGATGCGACGCTGGTGGTGCTGCCGGTGAGCAGGTGCCCCTCGGATCCCTGCGCGGGCTCGTGCAGGCGGGGGCCGTAGTCCTGCGCCATGGCACCCACGAACACGCCCGTGTCGCTGCCGCGCAGGCGGTGCGGGTCGATACCGGCCCGCTCCAGTGCCTCCCAGGCGGTCTCCAGCAGCAGTCGCTGCTGGGGGTCCATGGCGACGGCCTCGCGGGGCGAGATGCCGAAGAAGCCCGGGTCGAACTCGGCGGCGCCGTAGAGGAACCCGCCTTCGCGGACGTACGTCCGGCCTGCCGTGCCGGGCTCGGGGTCGTACAGCGCCTCCAGGTCCCAGCCGCGGTCGGCGGGGAACGCACCGATGGCGTCGGAGCCTTCGGCGACCAGCCGCCACAGGTCCTCGGGGGACTCGACGCCGCCGGGGAAGCGGCAGCCCATGCCGACGATGACCACGGGGTCCTCGTCGGCCGCGGTGGCGTCGGAGCCGCGGGCGGGCGGCGCGGGCAGCTCGGCGGCCGTGTCGGGGGAGCTCTCCTCGACATCACCGCCATCACTCAGCTGCTCCAGCAGGTGGTCCGCGAGCGCCTGCGGGGTGGGCCGTTCGTAGGCGAGCGTGGTGGAGAGCGTGAGAGCGGTCCGCGCCTGGAGCTTGTTGCGGAGCTCGACGGCGGTGAGGGAGCCCAGGCCCTGGTTCTTGAAGGCGACGGCGGGATCGACCTGGGCGGGCCCGTCCAGGCCGAGTACGGCGGCGGCGGTGGCGCGGACCAGGTGCAGGACGCGGCGCGCACGTTCGGCGGGCCCGAGGGCGGCGAGCTCGCGGCGCAGCGGATTCTCCTCCGCGGCGGCTGCGTCGCCTGCCCCGGCCGTGTCACCCGGCTCCGCTGCGGCCGTGCGGTCCTGGTCGGCGGACCGCCGTACGGGCGCGTGCGGCGCGGCGGCGTCCAGTTCGGGGAGCCAGTGCCGCGCGCGCTGGAACGCGTACGTCGGCAGGTCGACGGGGCGCGCGCCGGGGAACGCGGCGGTGAAGTCGACGGGGAGGCCCCGGGTCCAGGCCTCGGCGAGGGAGGCGAGGAAGCGGGCGGGGCCGCCGTCCTCCCGGCGCAGGGAACCCACGGCGGCGACCGGGACGCCGGCCCGTTCGGCGGTGTCCTGGACGGCGGGGGTCAGCAGGGGGTGGGCGCTCGCCTCGACGAAGGCGGTGTGGCCGTCGGCGAGCAGCGCCTCGACGGTGTCCTGGAAGCGGACGGTGCCGCGCAGGTTGCGGTACCAGTAGCCGGCGTCGAGCGGCTCGTCGGTGATCCGGCGGCCCAGGAGGGTCGAGTAGAAGGGGATCCGCGGGGTCCGGGGGGCGACCGGGGCGAGGACGGCCAGGACCTCGTCCTCGATCTCCTCGACGTAGGCGGAGTGCGAGGCGTAGTCGACCGCGATGCGGCGGACGCGGATCTCCTCGCGCTCCAGGTCGGCGGCGAGGGCGTCGAGGACGGCCGGGTCTGCGCACACCACGGTGGCGGCGGGGCCGTTGACCACGGCGATCTCCACCCCCGCGTACGGGCCGTGCAGGCGCTCGGCCACCTGGGCGGCGGGCAGGGCGACGGAGGCCATGCCGCCGCGGCCGGCGAGGCGGCGGGCGATCACGGCGCTGCGCAGGGCCACCACCCGGGCGGCGTCGTCCAGGGACAGGGCGCCCGCCACGCACGCGGCGGCGATCTCGCCCTGCGAGTGGCCCACCACGGCGGCCGGCTCGACGCCCCAGGAGCGCCAGAGTGCGGCCAGGGCGACCATGACGGCGAACAGGGCGGGCTGGACCACGTCGACCCGGTCGAGGTCCGGTGCGCCGGCCTCGCCGCGCAGCACCCCGGTCAGCGACCAGTCGGTGTACGGGGCGAGCGCCGCCTCGCAGGCCTCGATCTCCCGGCGGAACACCTCGTTGGTGTCGAGCAGTTCGCGTCCCATGCCGGCCCACTGGGCGCCCTGCCCGGGGAAGACGAAGACGGTGCCGCTCCCGGCGCCGGTGGCGGTGCCCCGGACCACCGCGGCGGACTCCTCCCCCGCGCCGAGCGCGGCCAGCCCGGCCGTCAGGCCGGACCGGTCGGCGCCGAGCACGACGGCGCGGTGCGTGAAGGCGGTCCGGGTCGCGGCCAGCGAGTGGCCGAGGTCGGCCTCGTCGAGCGCGGTCCGGTCGCGGGTGAAGTCGAGCAGCCGCGCGGCCTGGGCGCGCAGCGCCTGCTCCGAACGGCCGGACACGGGCCAGGGCGTGACGGCCCCGGCGAACGGCGCCGGCGCCTGCGCGGCGGCGCGGGCGGGGACGGCCGGGGCCTCGGCCACGATCAGGTGGCAGTTCGTCCCGCCCATGCCGAAGGAGGAGACACCCGCCAGGCGCGGGCGGTCCGCGGGGGTGGCGGGCCAGTCCGTGAGCGCGGTCGGCACCCGCAGGCCCAGCCGGTCCAGCGGGATCGCCGGGTGGGGGGTCTCGTGGTGGAGGGTCGCCGGGATGCGGCGGTGCGTGAGGCACAGGGCCGTCTTGACCAGGCCGACGATGCCCGCGGCGCCCTCCAGGTGGCCCACGTTGGTCTTGGCCGAACCGACCGCGAGCGGGACGGCCGCGGCGGTGCCGGCGGCTCCCGTGCCCTCGGCGCCCGTGCGCTCGGCGCCCGCGCGCTCGGCGCCGGTGTCCGCAGCGCCCTCGTCCGCAGCGCCCGTGTCCGCGGTGCGGACGGCGCCCAGCGCGGCGGCCTCGACCGGGTCGCCGACGGGCGTGCCGGTGCCGTGAAGTTCGACGTAGCCGAGCTCACGCGCCGCGACGCCCGCGCGCCGCAGTGCGGTCCGCAGGACGTCCTCCTGCGCAGCCTGGTCGGGCGCGGTCAGGGTCGCGCCGCCGCCGTCGTTGTTGACCGCACCGCCCCGGATCACGCAGTGGATCCGGTCGCCGTCGGCCAGCGCGTCGGCCAGCCGCTTGAGGACGACGGTGGCGCCGCCCTCCCCGCGGACGTAGCCGTTGGCGCGTGCGTCGAAGGTGTGGCTGCGCCCGTCCGGGGAGAGCGCGCCCATGCACTCCATGCCCAGGGTGCTCTCGTCGGCGAGGATCAGGTTGACCCCTGCCGCGACGGCCACGTCCGTCTCGGCGCGCCGCAGGCTCTCGCAGGCCAGGTGGACCGCGACCAGCGAGGACGACTGGGCGCAGTCCACGGTCAGGCTCGGCCCGCGCAGCCGCAGCAGGTAGGACAGCCGGTTGGCGATCAGGCCGCGGTGCAGGCCCGTGGCGGTCATGCCGGAGATCGCGTCCGGTCCGGTACGGCGTACCAGCGTGGCGTAGTCGTCGTTGATCACGCCGACGAAGACGCCGGTGCGGGTGCCGGCCAGCCGGTCCGGGACCATGCGCGCGTCCTCGAAGCCCGCCCAGGCCAGTTCGAGCACCAGCCGCTGCTGCGGGTCCATGGCGGCGGCCTCGCGCGGCGAGAGTCCGAAGAAGGCCGCGTCGAAGCGGTCCTTGTCCTCGATGAACCCGGCCCACCGCCCGGTCCGCTCGTCCCGGGACACCGCGCAGGTGCCGCTGCTGAGCAGCTGCCAGAACGCCTCGGGCGTATCGGCGCCCGCGACCCGGCAGGACATGCCGACGACGGCGATGGTCTCACCGTCGGCGGCGCGGTCCGGGGTGGCGGTCCCCTCGTCGGTCAGCATGTGAACTCGTGTCCCCTCGTGGTGGGCAGGGCGTGGCCGGGCGCGGCGGCGCGGCGGGCTGGGCGGTGGGCGGTGCGTCCGCGGGCGGGCGGCCGGGCGGGGAAGGCGGCGGCCGCCAGGGCACCCCGGGGGCCGAACGCCGACGGTTCGGGCGGCCCCGGGGGCGGGAGGCGGGCGGCTCGGGCGCCCCCGGGGCGGGAGGCGGGTGCGCTCAGCTGGAGAGCACGGCCTTGAGGGTGGCGCCGCCGGCGACGTCCGCGAGGGCGGGGCCGTGCTCGGCCAGCGGGTAGGAGGTGACCAGGCTCCGCAGGTCGAACCGGGCCGTCAGGGCGGGCAGCAGCTTCACGTACTCGGTCAGGTGCGCCCCGGTGAAGGCCCAGGAGCCCACGACGTCGAGCTGGCGGTAGACGATCTGGTGCGGGTTGAGCAGGGTGTCACCGGCGTCCGTGTACTGCCCGATGATCAGGTACGAACCGCCTCGGCGGGCCAGGGTGAGGCCCTGGGCCACCGCCACGGGCACCCCCGCACACTCGATGACCAGGTCGGCGCCGTGGCCGCCGGTCTCCTCGCGGACCCGCTCCAGTGCCGCCGCGGTGCCGCCCGGGCCGGTGATGTCGATGTGCACGTCACCGATGCCGGCCTTGGCCGCGAGGTCGAGCCGGCCCTGCGGACCGCCGACCACGATCACCTTGGCGGCCCCGGCCAGTTGGGCCAGTGCGGCGGCGGCCAGCCCGACCGGTCCGGCGCCCTGCACCACCACCACCTCGCCGACCCGGACCGGGCGGCGCTCGTACAGGGCGTGCACGACGGTCGGGCCGGCGCAGGCGAAGGCCATGGCCGCGAGCGGGTCGACGGCGTCGTCGATCCGCACCACGGTGGTGCCCTCGTGCAGCACGATGGCCTCGGCCCAGGCGCCGGCGAGCTCGGAGCCGCCGTCCAGCGGGCGGTTGACCCCGTACGTGCGCCGGTTCTCGCACAGGGTGGGTTCGCGGTGGAGCCGGCAGGGCACGCAGGTGCCGCAGGCGATGGAGGAGGCCCACATGACGGTGTCGCCGACGCGCAGTTCCCGGCCCGCCGCGTCGCGGGCCGGGGTGCCCGGTCCGAACTCCTCGACGGTGCCGAGCCCTTCGTGGCCGAGGACGAGCGGTACGGGGATGGGGAGGTGTCCCTGTGCCAGGTGCAGGTCGGTGCCGCAGACACCGCCGTGGCGGCAGGCGACGACCATGCCGCCCGCGGGGGCGGCGGGTACCTCGAAGCGGCGCAGGGACAGCGGCGCGCCGAACTCCTCCAGGACGACGGCTCGGGCGGTACGGCTCATGCCTGGGCTCCCTGGAGGGCTTCGAGGAACGGGGCGTCGAGCGCGCGCAGCGGCTCGGTGTCGCGGCACACCACGTAGTCGGGGCGGGGCTCCCCGTCCGGGTAGCTCGGCAGGTTGGCGGTGTCGTTGTACGTCATGATCAGCAGGCGGCGCGGGAACGGCGACATGTTCGGCGCGGAGCCGTGCACGATCTCGGGCGAGAAGAGGACCACGGAGCCGGCCCGGCCCTTGGGGCTGACCATGCCGCGCTCGGCGACGAGTCCGGAGAGCTGGTGCTCGCTGAGGGCGATGTCGTCGGGGTCGAGGTGCTGGCTCGACTTGGCGGTGGCCTTGCGACTGTCGTTGATCAGGCCGGAGCGGTGCGAGCCGGGCAGGAAGATGACCGGCCCGTTGAACTCGTCGACGTCGTCGAGGAAGACGGCCACGTTGACCTGGAGCGGGGCCGGCAGGTTGTCGACGATCCGCCAGGCGACGTAGTCCTGGTGCCAGGACCACTTCTCGCCGCCGAAGGCCGGCTTGGCGTTGATCTTGAACTGGTAGATGTAGACGTCTTCGGTGAGCAGCTGCTGTACGGGGGTGAGCAGGCGCGGGTCGCGGACCAGGCCGGCGTACTCCGCCTGGCGCTGGTGGGAGGCGTACACGGCGCGCACCTCGTCGCGGCCCTCCTCGGCCACGCGCTGCGGGCCGGGGACCAGGCAGTCGCGTGCGAAGGCCTCGCGCAGCCGGTCGATCTCGTCCGGCCCGAGGGCGGATTCCAGCAGCAGGAATCCGTCCTCGTGATAGCGGGTGATCTGCTCTTGGGTCAAAAGCATGCTGGGTCTCTCCATCCAGGCGTTTCGTGGGGCAGGGGGTCCGGCGCGCGCCCGCGGGCGCGACGGGTCATCCCATGAAGTTCCCGCCGTCGACGATCAATTGCTGTCCGGTGACATAGCTGCTCTTGGCGGTCACCAGGAATTCCAGCGCGTCGGCGATGTCCTGCGCCGTTCCGATACGCCGGGAGGGAATGGAGCGCAGGATCTCCGCGCGTCGGCCGGGGTCGTCCAGTCCGTACCGTTCC
This sequence comes from Streptomyces sp. NPDC043680, assembly GCF_056436685.1. Classification (NCBI taxonomy): domain Bacteria; kingdom Bacillati; phylum Actinomycetota; class Actinomycetes; order Kitasatosporales; family Streptomycetaceae; genus Streptomyces; species Streptomyces sp. NPDC043680. Next base: position 23,656 of record NZ_JBWKCE010000007.1, read on the forward strand.
ACGACTTCCGGGGTGTCGGTGAATCCGGGAATCAGGGCGTTGACCCGTACCCGGGGGGCGAATTCGAGGGCCAGGCATTTCGTCAGCTGCAGCAGTCCGGCCTTGGACGCGCAGTAGTTGGCGCCGTTCGCCCGGGGCCGGATGGCCGTGGTGGAGCCGACGTTGACGATGGAGCCCGTGCCCGCTTCGAGCATCGCCGGCGCCAGTGCCCGGGTGAGGCGGAAGGGCCCGGAGAGGTTGACCGCGAGCACCCGGTCCCAGTCCTCGTCGGTGAGGTCCAGGAACGGGCGGTCGCGGTTGACCCCCGCGTTGTTGACGAGGACGGCGGGGGCGCCGGAGGCGGCGAGGATCCGCTCGCAGCCCTCCGCGACCTGTTCGGGCCGCGTGACGTCCAGACGGACCGGCTCGACCAGTCCGCGGCCCGCTGCCGCCGCCTCGTCCGCGGCCGCCCCGTCCCCCTGGTAGAGGGCGTAGACGTGGTGTCCGAGGGCGGCGAGGCGCAGGCTCAGGGCGAGCCCTATGCCGCGGGTGCCGCCGCTCACCACCGCTGTGGGTCGGTCCATGGCGGTCAGGACCAGTACTGGAGGGTGCCGCCCGCGCTGACGCCCATGAAGAAGGACAGGGCGACGCGCCGGCCGGGGCCCTCGTTGGCGCGCACGGCGTGGTAGTTGCGGGGGTCGAAGATCACCGCGTCGCCCGGGCCGGGGCGGACCACGACGCTCGGCTCGTCCTGGGCCAGCTCCTCGGCGTATCCGTACCCGTCGCGGGCCCGCTCGTCGGTGGGGAGCCAGCGGCGCCGGAAGATCTGGGTGGCGCCGCCGCCCTCCGGCATGGAGAGGTACCAGTTGAAGCCGATCTGCGCGATGACCGGGTCGTCGAGGGCGCCCGGGAGTTCCCGCGCGATCTCGTCCCAGTGCATCTTCATGCCGCCGGTGGTCTCGCGGATCATGCCCGCGTACATGGGGCGGCCGTCGCAGGAGGCGGGGGCCATCGGGCCGTTCCAGGCGGCGCGGATCCGGTCCACGGCGAGGTCGAGCGGGTCGGCGCCGTCGAGCAGGGTGGCGCGGTGCAGGGCGGACTCCTCTGCGTCCTTCCAGTACGCACCGCCGAGGCCGTGGGCGTCGTAGTGGTCGTAGGCGGCGGGCCCGAGCTTGGGAATGCGCGGGTAGACGATTTCCTCGTCGTACGAGCTCATCGGGACGCTGTCGAGTCCGCGCAGGACGGTGCGGCATTCCTCGGGGTCGGCGAAGTTCTTGATGTGGATCGCGCCGATGGTTCCGGCGGCCAGCCGGACGAGCTGGTCACGGGTGAGTTTCTCGGCGGATTCCACGGTCTCCACGTCGAAGAGGACGTAGATGGGTGTCTGGTTGCTGCTGACGTTCTCACGCGTCGAGGCGGTGGTTGTTGCCACGGTTTCTCCAGATGATCGCTCGAAGGAAGAGCGGCACGTTCCTTGCGTTCCCTTCGAGTTCGACGGTACGAGGGGGGTGGCCTGAAGCTGCACCCCTACCGGCCCCTAAGCCTTCTGGGGGCGACCCGCAGGCTCAGGCGGCGGTGAGCGCGTCGACGTGCGCGGTGACGGTGGCGAGCACGTCGTGCTGCTGCTCGGCGAGGTAGAAGTGCCCGCCGGGGAAGACCCGCAGGGCGAAGCGGCCCGCGGTGTGGTCGCGCCAGGCGGCGCCCTGTTCGGCCGAAACGCGCGGATCGCTGTCGCCGATGAGGGCGACCACCGGGCAGCCCACCCGCGCGCCCGGGTCGGGGCGGTAGGTCTCCACCGCCGCGAAGTCGGCGCGGATGGTGGGGACGACCAGCTGGAACAGCTCGGGGTCGTCCAGCATGCGCAGGTCGGTGCCGCCGAGCTTCTTCAGCTCGTCGAGCAGGGCCCGGTCGGGAAGGCGGTGGATGCCGTCGTCCCGGCTGAGGGCGGGGGCGCGCCGGCCCGACGCGAGGAACAGGTCCGGCACCCGTACGGCGCCGGGGCGGGCTGCCGCCAGTCGTTCCAGGGCCCGGACGGTCTCGAAGCCGACGACGGCTCCCATGCTGTGGCCGAACAGGACCAGGGGCCGGTCGGTGGGGACGGCGGCGGCCAGTTCGGCCGCCGTCGCCTCGGCGAGTTCGGCGACGCTCGCCGCGCAGGGCTCCCGGTGCCGGTCCTGGCGGCCGGGGTATTGCACGGCGATCACGTCGTACCGGCCCGAGAGGGCCTGCGACCAGGGGAAGTAGAAGCTCGCCGACCCTCCCGCGTGCGGGAGGCACACGAGGGTGGCCTCGGCCCGGGCCGGGCTGCCGTGATAGCGGCGCAGCCACGGCCCGGGGTGTTCCAGGGGCAGGGTGCGCCCGCCGCCGGCGGCGGCGGGCGCGCTCGCGACGTTCACGATGCGACGAGGTCGCCGCGCAGCAGCCCCGAGCCGGCCGGGGTCTCCGCCGGGTCGGAGCCGGTGTGGCGCACCGTGTTGTGCTCGTCGACGAAGACGACGCGGGGCTCGATGCGCCGGGCTTCGGCGTCGGTGACGGTGGCGTACGCGATGATGATCACGAGGTCGCCGGGGCTGATCAGGCGGGCGGCGGCGCCGTTGATGCCGATGACCCCGGAGTCGCGCGGGCCTTCGATGACGTAGGTGGACAGCCGGTTGCCGTTGTTGATGTCGACGATGTCGACCTTCTCGCCCGGCAGCAGGTCGGCGGCCTCCATGAGTTCGGCGCTGATCGTCACGGAGCCGACGTAGTGCAGGTCCGCCTGGGTGACCCGGGCTCGGTGGATCTTGGACTTGAACATGGTGCGGTACACGGCGGTCTCTTCTCCTGAGTGGCGTGGGTGCAGTGGGGGAAGGGGCGGTACGGGCATCAGCCCGCGTCGGCCATGCGGCGGCGCAGGCCGAGCGGACGCAGGTCCGTCCAGTCGGCGGCGATCCGGGTCAGGCACTCCTCGCGGGTACCGGTGAACCCGGTGGTGTCCCAGCCGGCCGGCGGTTCCTGGTCGGCCGGCCACACGGAGCGCTGCTCCTCGTGGTTGACCACCACGTGCCAGGCGGCCGGCGCAGCGGCGGGCGCGGTCATCGGGCGCCGCCCGCGGTGGCGTCGGCGGCGGCCGGGGCGGTGGCGGGCTTGGTGCCGGAGAACATGAAGAACACCAGCATCATCGAGGCGTCCGGGCGGGCCAGGAACTCGTCCATGGCATCGGCGGTGACCTCGCAGGGCCTTTCGGCGGCGGGGTTGACGGCGACCATCGCCGCGGTGCGGGAGCGGATGTCGAGCTGGGGTGCCAGGACGTCCATGCCGACCTCCTCGCTGGAGATGGCGACGGCCTCGACCTTGATGTCGGTGAAGCCGGCCTCCCGCATCAGCCGGCCCATCTCGCGGCCGATCAGGCGGTTGCCGCCGCGGCTGGCCTGGAGCTCGATGCGCAGCCGTACAACCTCGTCGAACTCCGGCAGTTCGGGCTGCGGGTGCAGCAGTCCCCACAGGGCGTCGTCGACGTCGATGACCGCGAGCCTGCCGCCGGGGCGCAGCGTGCGGTGGATCTCGGCGAGCGCGTCGGCCGTGTGCGGCACGTGCTGGAGGACCAGGCGGGCGTGGGCCAGGTCGTACGCGTCGCTGGGCAGTCCGGACTCCAGGACGGAGCCCTGGACCAGCTTCAGCTGCTCCGGGCGGGCGGGCGTGAGGTGGCCGCGGGCGTGCTCGATCAGGTCCTCGTTCAGCTCCAGGCAGGTGACGGATCCGTCCGGGACCTCCTCCAGCAGGCGCTCGGTGATGTAGCCGGGGCCGGAGCCGATCTCCAGGACGTCGCTGTCGGCGGTGAGGCCGAACTCGCGCAGGATGCGGGCCTCCTTGCCCCAGGAGGCGGCGACCTGCTGGCGCAGGCGGTGGATCTCGTTCTCCGGCGCGTGGTGCTCGCCAGGCTTGTAGTAGGAGGACGGGCGGGACAGGTCGGCTCCCGGCGTCTGCGCGAGGTCGGCGGCGGCAGGCTGGGTCAGGGTCGTCATGGCGGTTCGGTGTCTCCGTCGCTGGTGGTGGGTGGGGTGGAGGGGTGCGGGACGGCTCATCGTTGCGGCGCCGGGAGGTACCCGGAGCCGACGAAGTAGCCGAGGTAGGTGTGGAAGAGCCGGGCGTCCAGCGGCGGGCAGTCGATGCCCGTGCCGGCCAGGTGGGCCCGGGTGTCCTCGTCCGAGAAGCGGACGGCCGTGAAGCCGCCGCCTGCCGGGTCGAAGAGGCTGAGCAGCGGGTAGGCCGCGTTGGCGGGGTCGGTCTTGACGAGGTCGACCCACTCGGAGAGCTCCAGCTCGGCGAGCCGGTAGCCGAAGTCCCGTACGTGGCCGAGGACCTGGGAGAGCGGTACGGGGCGGGTGTTGACCTGGTGGTGGAGGCCGCCGAGCGCCTCGGGCCGCCGGGCCACGGCCACGATGGCCCGGGCCACGTAGTCGACGGGCACCAGGTCCGCCTCGGCGGTCAGGCCCCGCGGGACGGCGCCCGCCTGGATGCAGCCCTTGATGACGCGCCACAGGAAGTCGTCGTTCTGGCAGGCGCCGGTGACCGTGTGCCCGGAGATCCGGGCGGGGCGGTGCAGGGTGACCGGTACGCCCTCGGCGCGGGCCAGTGCGATGACCTGCTCGGCCACCCATTTGCTCTGGGTGTAGCCCTGGCGCAGCAGTTCGGGCGGGCCGGTGACCGAGTCCTCGGCGAGCGCCCCGCCGTCGGCGGGCGGTCCGGCGAAGACGCCGACGGTGGAGACGTGGTGGACGGCCGCCCGGCCGGTGGCGGTGGCCAGCCGGAGGATCTCGCGCGTGCCGTCCACGGTGGCGGGTCGGAGCTCCTCGTACGGCAGGACGAGGTTGACGGCCGCGCCCGAGTGGTAGATCGCGTCGACGCGGGCGGCCAGCTCGTCGTACGCGGCCGGGCCGAGGCCGAGGCGGGGCGCCGCGAGGTCGCCGGCGACCGCGCGGATCCGGTGGGACCGGGTCGCGTCCCACAGGCCGAAGCCGGAGAGCGCCTTCTCCAGCCGGCGCTGTGCACCGGCCTCGTCCTCGGCGCGCACCAGGCAGTGCACGGTGGCCTCCGTGTCGTCCAGGAGGGCGTCGAGGAGGAAGGCGCCGAGGAAGCCGGTGGCGCCGGTGAGCAGGATGTCGTGCTCACCGCCCGGCCGGGCGGGGGCCGGGAACCCGGCGATGCCCTCACCGAGCACGCTGTCGGCCCGCATCGCGGTGACCGGCGCGAGCGCCCCTCCCGGGGCCTGGTCCGCGCCAGCGGCCGCGTCGAGGACGGCGGCGATCCCGGCCACGGTCGGGTCGGAGAACAGGGTGCGCAGCGGCAGGTCGGTGGCGAACTCCTCACGGAGCCGGAAGACCAGCCGGGTCGCCAGGAGCGAGTATCCGCCGAGGTCGAAGAAGCTGTCGTGCACGCCGACCTGCTCGAGGCCGAGGAGCTCGCGCCAGGCCTGGGCGACACGCTGCTCGGTGCGGGTGCGGGGGGCGACGTACGCGGTGGCGCTCTCGGCCCGGACCGGCTCGGGGACGGGCAGCGCCTTGCGGTCGACCTTGCCGTTGACGGTGAGCGGCAGCGCGGCCAGGACCACCACGGCGGTGGGCACCATGTAGGCGGGCAGCCGCTCGGCGAGGTGGTCGCGCAGCAGGGCGGCGGTGGCCTCGGGGCGCTCGCCCTCCCGGGCGCCGGGCTCCAGGGTGGCGTACCCGTACAGCCGCATCTCGCCGTCGGCCGCCCGCTGGGGCACGACCACGGCGGCGTGCACGTCCGGGTGGTCGAGGAGTACGGCCTCCACCTCGCCGGTCTCGATGCGGTAGCCGCGGATCTTCACCTGGTGGTCGGCGCGGCCGACGTACTCGAACTCCCCCCGGGCGGTGAGCCGGGCCAGGTCGCCGCTCTTGTAGAGACGGGCGCCCGGGACCGGGGAGAAGGGGTGCGGGACGAACCGGTCGGCGGTCTTGCGCGGGTCGCGGAAGTAGCAGCGGGCCAGGCCCGGGCCGCCGACGTACAGCTCGCCGGTGACGCCGATCGGGACGGGCTGCAGCAGGTCGTCGAGGGCGTACAGCTCCATGTCCGGCATGGGCCGGCCGATGGGGCTGCGCCGGTTCTGCCGTACGTCCTCCGCCGTCATCTCGCGGATGGTGACGTGGATGGTCTCGGTGATGCCGTACATGTTGACCAGCCGCGGGCCCTGGTCGCCGTGGCGCTGGAACCAGGAGGCGAGGGTGCCGGACTCCAGCGCCTCACCGCCGAAGATGATGGTGCGCAGGGGCAGCTGCGCCGGGTCGTGCCGGGCGTCGACGGCGGCGAAGTGCACGAAGGCGGACGGAGTCTGGTTGAGGACGGTGATGCCCTCCTCGCGGACCAGCCCGTAGTACGCCTCGGGGTCGCGGGCGGTCTCCGCGGGCACGACGACCAGGCGGCCGCCGTGCAGCCAGGCGCCCCACATCTCGACCACGGACACGTCGAAGGCGTAGCTGTGCAGCATCGGCCAGGCGTCGTCCTCGCCGAAGGCGAAGCTGCTCGTCGTGGTCATGGCGGCGAACATCCGGGCCACGGTGGCGTGGCTGACCTGGACGCCCTTGGGGGTGCCGGTGGAGCCGGAGGTGTAGATGACGTAGGCGGTGTTGTCGGGTGCGAGCGCTGCGCCGTCGCGTACGGGCACGGGCCGCGCCGGGTTCGGGAAGGGCTCCTCGGGACGGTCGATGACGAGCAGGTGGCCGTCGTAGTCCGGCAGGGCGCCGCGCAGCGCGTCGTGGGTGATCAGGACGTGCGGGGTGGCGTCGCCGAGGATCCGGGCGAGCCGGGCGGCCGGGTACAGCGGGTCCATCGGCACGTAGCCGCCGCCCGCCTTGAACACGCCGAGGATGGCCACCGCCGTGTCCAGGCCGCGGTCGAGGAAGAGGCCGACCAGGCTCTCGCGGCCGACGCCCGCGGCCCGCAGCCGCAGCGCCAGGGCCTCGGCCCGGCGGTCGAGTTCGGCGTACGTCAGGCTCCGGCCCTCGCAGCTGACGGCGACGGCGTCGGGGCGCCGGCGCGCTTGCCGGGAGAAGGTCTCGTGCAGGCACTCGGTGACCGGGAAGTCCTGCGCCTTGCGGCCGATCTCCAGGACGCGGCGCCGCTCGGTGCCGCTGAGCAGCGGGAGCCGGGAGAGCCGGGTGTCGGGTGCGGCGACGGCGCCTTCGAGCAGGGTCAGGTAGCGGTCGAGCATCCGCTCGGCGGTGCTGCGGTCGAACAGGTCGGTGTCGTACTCCAGGGTGGCCACCCAGCCGTCGGTGCGCTTGCCGACGATGAGCTGGAGGTCGAAGCGCGAGGTGCCGTTGTGGGTTTCGACGGCCTCGGCGCTCAGGCCCGGCAGCTCCAGTCCGGTGGTGGTGGCGTTCTGGAGGATGAACAGGGTGCGGAACAGCGGCGTGAGGTGGCTGCCGCGGTCCGGGCGGAGATCCTCGACGATCTTCTCGAAGGGCAGGCCCTGGTGGGCGTAGGCGCCGACCGAGGTGGTCCGGACCCGGCGCACCAGCTCCCCGAAGGACGGGTCGCCGGACAGGTCGACCCGCAGCGGCAGGGTGTTGACGAAGAGGCCGATCAGCTCCTCGGTGTCGACGTCGGAGCGGCCCGCGATGGGCGTGCCGACGATCACCTCGCTCTGCCCGGCGCAGCGCTGGAGGAGGGCGCTGTACGCGGCGAGGAGCACCATGTACGGGGTGACGCCCCGGCCGCGGGCGAGGACGGCGACCGCGTCGAGCAGCGGCTGCGGGATCTCGCGCCGGATCCGGGCGCCGCGGTAGCCGGGTTCCTCGGGGCGGGGCCGGTCGGTGGGCAGTTCGAGCGCGGTCAGCTCGCCGGCCAGCTTCTCGCGCCAGTACGCCAGGTCGGCGGACATCGACCCGTCGGTGAAGCGCTGGTGCTGGCGCGCCGCGAACTCGGCGTACCGGACGGCGGGTTCGCCGAGGGAGGGCTCGGCTGCGCCCCCGGCCAGTTCGGTGTAGGCGGAGTTGAACTCGCGGATCAGCACGTCCAGCGACCAGCCGTCGCAGACCAGGTGGTGCACGGTGAGGGAGAGGACGTGCTCCTCGGGGCCCAGCCGCGCCAGGCCGATGCGCAGCAGCGGCGGGCGGCCCAGGTCGAAGGGCTCGGTGGCCTGCTCGTGCAGCCAGCCGGCGAGGGTGCGGCCCTCGCCGTCGGCCTCGCCGCGGCCGAAGTCGACGAGGACGAGGTCCGGTTCGGCGTCCTCGGGTGCCAGGACGGTGTGGCCGGGGGCGCCCTGGTGGACGCCGAAGGCGGTGCGCAGGGTGTCGTGGCGGCGTACGACGGCCCGGAAGGCGCCGCGGACCGCTTCGATGTCGAGCGGGCCGGTGAGCCGCACGGCGAGCGGGATGTTCTGCAGGGCGGTGCCCGGCACGAGTTCTTCCATGAACCACATGCGCTGCTGGGCGAAGGACAGCGGGCGGTCCGTGGGCCGGCCCGCCGTCCCCGGCGCGTGCGCCGTCGGGCTGTTCGTCGTGGTGATGTGGCTGGTCACTGCTCCACCGCCTCGGCAGGGTTGTCGGTCTGTGCGCGGAGGGCGAGTTCGGCCATCCGCCGGACGGTCGGCTCGTCCAGGAACTCCTCCAGCGGGAGGTCGGCCCGGAAGAGCCTGTTCGCGCGGGAGACGAGCTGGGAGGCGTTGAGGGAGTCGCCGCCGAGCATGAAGAGGTCGTCGTCGGGTCCGATGTGCTCGATGCCGAGCAGCTCCCGCCAGAGAGCGGCGATCTGCTCCTGCGGGCCGTCGGGCAGGGGCGCCGGGCCGGTGACCGGCCCGGCCGGGGCGGGGTCGGCAGCGGCGGTGGCAGCGGCGGTGGCCGCCTGGGGCGGGCCGGCCGCCGGGACCGGGGCGGCCGCGGTGGCCGGGGCCTCGATCCAGTGCCGCCGCCGGTCCATCGGATGCCCGGGCAGCGCCACGGTCCGGGGGCGGTCCGGGCCGTCGCCGGCGGGCGGCAGCTCCATCGCCACCCCGTGCGCCCAGGCGTCGCCGGCCGCCTGGAGCAGGAGCCGGCGGTCCGGGCCGGCCTGACGGGCGCCCCGTACGGTGCTGACCGTACGCAGCTGCGGGCCGCCGGTCTGGGCGGCGAACCGGCCCAGGGCCCGGCCGGGGCCCAGCTCCAGCAGCACCGGGTCGGGCTCGGCGGCCAGCAGCTCGGCGACCCCGTCGGCGAAGCGTACGGCGGCCCGTGCCTGGCCCGCCCAGTAGCGCGGGTCGGTGGCCTGGGCGTCGGTGATCCAGGTGCCGGTGACGTTGGACAGGAAGGGGATCTGCGGGGTGCGCAGCCGTACCCCGGCGACGAGCTCGGCGAACGGCTCCACCAAAGGGTCGAGCAGCGGCGAGTGGAAGGCGTGCGAGGTGACCAGCCGCTTGGCGGCCACTCCGCGGGCGGCGAGTCCGGCCTCGGCGGCGGCCACGGCCGCCTCGGTGCCGGAGAGCACGCAGCGCGCGGGCGCGTTCAGCGCGGCCACGGTCAGCCCGGAGCCCTCCAGCCGGCGGGCCTCGGCCTCGGGGAGCTCCACCGCGAGCATCGCCCCGCGCGGGCACTCCCCCATCATCCGGCCGCGGGCGGCGACCAGGCGGACGGCGTCCTCCAGGGTGAGGACCCCGGCGACGGCGGCCGCGGTCCACTCGCCCAGGCTGTGGCCGAGCAGCGCGGCCGGGCGCACCCCGCGCGCCGTCCACCACCGGGCGAGCGCGTACTCGACGGCGAACAGCGCGGGCTGGGCCAGCCGGGTGGCGGTCAGCGCATCGTCCGCGCCCGCCGGGGCCGGGCTGCTCAGCAGGGCCAACAGGTCGGTCCCCGTGTGCGGGGCGAACAGTTCGGCGCACTCGGTGAGGTGCCGCGCGAACTCCGGCTCGGTGGCCAGGAGTCCGGCGGTCATGCCCTGGTACTGGGTGCCCTGGCCGGGGAAGAGGAACACGGCCGGGGCGTCACCGCCCGCCCGTACACCGGTCGCACGCCGCAGTGCGGCCGCTGCGGCCGCCGGGTCGGCGGCCGCCACCGCGGTGCGGTGGGGGAAGCGCCTGCGTCCCTGGGCCAGGGTGTGCGCGATGTCGGGCAGGGCCTCGGCGGGCGAGGTGTCGAGCACGCCCGCCAGTCGCTCGGCGGCCTCGGCGAGGGCGCCGGGGGTGCGTGCCGAGAGGGTGATCAGCTGCTCCCGCGCGGGAGCGGCGGGCACGGCGGCCCGGGCGGGGACGGCGGGCGGCTGCTCCAGCACCACGTGGACGTTGGTGCCGCCCACGCCGAAGGAGCTGACCCCGGCCCGGCGCGGCCCCGGCCCGGCCGGCCAGGCCCGGCGCCGGTCGTTGACGACGAACGGGGACTTCTCGCTGGTCCGCGGGTTGCGGCTGCGGTAGTGGAGGCTCGGCGGCAGCTCGCCCTCGCGGACCGCCAGCACGGCCTTGATCAGGCCGACGACCCCGGAGGCGGCATTGAGGTGGCCGATGTTGGTCTTGACCGAGCCGATGGCGATGGTGCCGGGGGCGGCGCCGTCGGCCTCGAACACCTCGTCCAGGGCGGCCAGTTCGATGGGGTCGCCGACGGCCGTGCCGGTGCCGTGCGCCTCGACGTAGCCGACCGAGGCGGGGCTCACGCCGGCCGCGAAGTAGGCGTCGGTGAGGACGTCGGCCTGTCCGTCCACGCTCGGTGCCGTGTAACCGCTCTTGCGGGCGCCGTCGTTGTTGACGGCCGAGCCGAGGATCACGGCGTGGATCCGGTCGCCGTCGGCGAGGGCGTCGGAGAGCCGCTTGAGGGCGACCACGCCCGCGCCGCTGCCGAAGACCGTGCCGGCGGCTTCGGCGTCGAAGGCACGGCAGTGGCCGTCCGGCGACTGGATGCCCCCGGTCTCGTACACGTAGCCCCAGTCCTGCGGGAGCTTGATCGAGGCCCCGCCGGCCAGCGCCATGTCGCACTGGTAGTCCAGCAGCGCCCGGGCGGCCTCGGCCACCGCGACCAGTGAGGTGGAGCAGGCCGTCTGGACGGTGACGGCGGGCCCCGTCAGGCCCAGCCGGTGGGCGACCCGGCTGGTCAGGTAGTCCTTGTCGTTGCCGTGCAGCAGCGCCGCCGGGTACTCGCCGAGCAGCCCGTCGCGGGAGCGGCCCGGCAGCACGTTGAGGATCAGGTACGCGTTGAACGAGGTGCCGCCCCAGACGCCGATCCGGCCGCGGGCCCGCTCGGGGTCGCAACCCGCGTCCTCCAACGCCGCCCAGCACTGCTCCAGGAACAGCCGCTGCTGCGGGTCGGCGAGCTCCGCCTCGCGCGGCGTCATGCCGAAGAACTCCGCGTCGAAGTCCTCCACGCCCGTGATCCGCGCGACGGCGGGCACATAGCCCTCCGGCGCGTCGGCGGGCGGCTCCAGGCGCTCGATGGACTCGACGCCCTCGACCAGGTTGTGCCAGAACCCGTCCGGGCCCTCGGCGCCCGGTACCCGGCAGGCCAGTCCGACGACGGCGATCCGCTCCGGCTCGTCCAGCCCGTCCATGCCGTCCGGCCCGTCCGTCCGGTGGTTGTGTTCGGCCACGGCCTCAGACATCCCCCTGTCCCCTTCTCATCCGGCGCCGCCGGTCGGCGGCCCGTCGTGCGCGTTCTGCGGCCTCTTCGCGGGCCGCGGCCGGTCGGCCCGTGCCCTCCCCCGAGCCGGCGGAGGTCCCGCCGGCGAGTGCGTCCACGTGGCGGGCGAGCGCCGCCACGGTGGGGTGCCGGAGCAGGTCCAGCACCGGTACGTCCACGCCCAGTTCCTCCCGCAGCCGCAGCTGGAGCGGGACCAGCTGGAGGGAGTGGCCGCCGCGCCCGAAGAACGTGTCGTCCCGTCCGATGTCCTCGGCGCCGAGCAGCTCCTGCCACAGGGCGCGCACCTTCTCCTCGGTCCGGGTGGCGGGCGTACGGACCGCCCCGCCGGCCCCGGCCGCCTCGGCGCTGCGGCGCCAGGCCCGGAGCCGGGCGGTGTCCACCTTGCCGTTCGCGGTGAGCGGGAAGGCCTCGACCACGTCGAGGGTCGCGGGCACCATCGCGGCGGGCAGCCGGGCCAGCAGGTGGGCGCGGAGCGCGGCGGCGTCGGCGCCGCCGTCCGTGGTGGCCCAGGCGGCGAGACCGAGCTCGCCGGCGGCGTCGGCCACCGGGGCGACCACCGCGGCCGTGACCGCCGGGTGGCCGCGCAGGGCGTGCTCGATGCCGGAGAGGTCCACCCGGTGGCCGCGGACCTTGACCTGGCGGTCGGCCCGGCCCGCGAACACCACCGTGCCGTCGGGCCGGTACCGACCGAGGTCTCCCGTGCGGTAGAGCCGCTCCCCGTGGGCGCCGCCCGCGGGGTCGGGGCGGAAGCGGCCCGCGTCGTCCGGCCCGAGGTAGCCCTCGGCCAGGTGCGGGGTGCGGACGACGATCTCGCCGAGTTCGCCCACCGAAGCGGGCCGCTCGCCACGCAGGACCAGCAGCTGCGCGCCGTCGATGCCGGTGCCCAGGGGCACCTGCTCGTCGGCCGCGTGCTCGCCGACCGGGTGCCAGGCCGGGGCCTGCGGGGTCTCGGTGGCGCCGTAGAAGTTCACCAGGTGTGCGCCGGGAGCCAGCCTGCGCAGGGTGGCGGCCTCCCGGCCGGTGAGCGTGTCACCGCCGAAGACGGCCAGGCGCAGGGACGGCAGGCAGCCGTCGGGGAGGCCGCTCATGAACCGCGCCATCGGCGGGGTCAGGTGGAGCACCGTGATCCCTTCGGCGGCCAGCCAGCGGGCGTACGCCTCCGGGGCGGCGAGCTGTCCGGGTTCCGGGACGTGCAGCCGGGCGCCGACCGCGAGCGGTACGAACAGGTCGCGCAGCAGGGGGTCGTGGCTCAGGCCCGAGGTGAGGGCGAAGCGGTCCTCGGCCCCGATCGCGAAGGTCCGGGTGTACCAGTCCACGAAGTGCGCCAGGGGCGCGTGGCTGCCGACGACTCCCTTGGGCGCGCCGGTGGTTCCGGACGTGAACGCGATGTAGGCGGTGTCGGTGGGACGCGCGGCGGCCGCCGGCGGGAACACCGGCTCAGCGCCGGCGGGGGCGGCCGCCGTGACGCTCCGCGCGAATGCGACGGGGAGCCCGAGGACTTCGGGCAGCGCACTGCCGGTCTCCAGCCAGGCTCCCGCGCCCAGCACCCGGGCGGTCTGCTCACGCCGTTCGGCCGGGTGGGCCCGGTCGAGCAGGGCGAAGGCTGCTCCGGCGCGCAGCGCGGCCAGTACGGCCACCACCAGGGCGGGACTGCGCTCGGCGTGGACGGCGGCCACGCCGCCGGGACCGGTGCCGGCAGAGGCCAGTTCGGCCGCCAGGGCGGCGCTCGCGCGGTCCAGTTCGCCGTACGTCAGGTCCCGGCCGCCGTGGCTGAGGGCGACGGCGTCGGGCCGGGCCGCGGCCGTCTCCGCGAACCGCTCGTGCACGGCCGCGGTCCACGGCGCGGCCGGCAGCGGCAGGGCGGGGTCCGGCAGGGCGGCCGGCCGCGGAAGGGCCAGCTCGGCCAGGGGGGCGGCGGGTTCGGCGGCCGCCTCGGCGAGCAGCGCCTCGAACTGGTCGAGGAAGACCGCGACCGTCCCGGCGTCGAACAGCGAGGCGTCGTAGACGAGGTCGAGTCCGAGCGAGCCGTCCGCCTCCGGCTTGACGTACAGGGTCAGGTCGTACCGGGCACTGAGGTCCTCGGTCTCGGCCAGCCGCGTCCGCACCCCCGGCACGGGCGGGTGGGAGCCGTCCAGGTTGAGCATGTTGAACAGCACCTGGAAGACCGGGGTGCGCGTGATGTCCCGGTCCAGGGCGAGCCGGTCCACGACCCGCTCGAAGGGCACGTCCTGGTGGGCGTCGGCGTCGAGGGCCGCCTCCCGCACCCGGCTCAGCAGCTCGCGGAAGCCGGGCCGGCCCGAGGTGTCGGTGCGCACGGCGACGGTGTTCACGTAGAGGCCGACGCTCTGCTCCAGGTCCGGCCGGCTCCGGCCCGCCACGGGCATGCCCACGACGATGTCCTCCTGGCCCGACCAGCGGGACAGCAGCGCCGAGTAGCCGGTGAGCAGCGCCATCGAGAGCGAGGCGTTCTGCCCGCCGGCGAGGGTGCGCAGCCGGTCGGCGAGGTCCGCGCCGAGGGTCCGCCGCTCGCGGGCCGCGGGGCGGTCGCCCACGTCGCGGCGCGGCCGGTCGGTGGGCAGCTCCAGGTAGGCGGGGGCGCCCGCCAGGGTGGCCGCCCAGTGGGCCAGTTCGGCTTCGCCCGCCTCGCCGGCCTGGCGTTCGCGCTGCCAGTGGGCGAAGTCCGGGTACTGCACCGCCGGTTCGGGCAGGGACGCCGGGGCGCCCGTCGCGTACGCCGTGTACAGCGCGGTCAGCTCACGCACCACGAGCCGTACCGACCAGCCGTCGGCGGCGATGTGGTGCACCGAGAGCTGCACGACGTGCCGGTCCTCGGCGAGCCTCAGCAGCTGGGTGTGCAGCGGCGAGCGGGTGAGGTCGAAGGGCCGCTCGAAGAAGGCCCGGGTCCGGGCGGCACGGGCCGCCTCGCGCTCCTCGGGACCGAGGCCGCCGAGGTCCGCCACGGGCAGGATCCCGTCGGCTGCGGCTTCGGTGACGATCTGCCGCGGCTCACCCGCGAAGGCGGTGTACACGGTGCGCAGCGCCTCGTGGCGGCGTACCACCTCGGCCATGGCCGCGCGCAGCGCGGCCGGGTCGAGCGGGCCGTCGAGGTGCAGCTCGCCCGCGATGCGGTACGCGAGGCCGCCCGGCCGCAGCTGCTCCGTGAACCAGAGCCGCTGCTGGGCGGAGGAGAGCGGCAGGCCCTCCGGTCCGCGGGGCAGCCTGGGCAGCGGCGCCTCCGCGCGGGCCTGTGGGTCCTGGGGCGCGGCGGCCCGCAGCTCGTCGATCCGGGCGGCCACGGCGCGCAGGACGGGGGCGTCGAAGAGGTCGCGCAGGGGGAGGTCCACGCCGGTGTGCTCGCGCAGCCGGGCGGCCGCCTGGATGGCCAGCAGCGAGTGGCCGCCCAGTTCGAAGAAGTGGGCGTCGGCGCCGATCCGCTCGATGCCGAGCAGCTCGCTCCACACCTCGGCCACGGCCCGCTCGGCGGGGGTGGCGGGCGGGGCCGACGTACCGCCGTCCTCGGGCAGTTCCTCGGGGGCGGGCAGCAGCGCGCGGTCGACCTTGCCGTTGGGGTTGAGCGGGAAGGCGTCCATGACGAACAGGTGCGAGGGGATCATCGCCGAGGTGAGCCGCTCCGCCAGGTGCGCGCGCAGGGCGGCGACGGTGGGCGCCTCCGCCTCGGGCTCCCGCAGGACGTATCCGGCGAGGACGAGGCGGCCGTCGCGGCCGGGGCGGGCCATGACCACGGCCTCGCGCACACCGGGGTGCGAGTCGAGGGCGTCCTGCACCTCGCCGGGTTCGATGCGCACGCCGCGGATCTTGACCTGGTGGTCGGCTCGGCCGAGGTAGTGCAGGGTCCCCTGCCGGTCGAAGCGGACGCGGTCGCCGGTGCGGTAGAGCCGGGCGCCCGGCTCGTCGGTGAAGGGGTGCGGCACGTAGCGGTCGGCGGTGAGGTCGGGCCGGTTCTGGTAGCCGCGGGTGACGCCGGTGCCGCCGAGGAACAACTCGCCCACGACGCCGGCCGGCACCGGGCGCAGCCCGGCGTCCAGGACGTAGAGCTCGGTGCCCGGCAGGGCGCGCCCGATGGGCGGCACGCTGCCGTCCGGTACGCAGACCTCGGTGGTGCAGAAGACGGTGATCTCGGTGGGTCCGTACGCGTTCACGATGCGCCGGCCCGGCGCCCAGGCGCGCACCAGGTCGGCGGAGACGGCCTCGCCGACCGAGGTGAGCTCGGTGACGGTGGGCAGGTCGGCCGGGTCCATGGTGGCCAGGACGGACGGGGTGGCACTCAGGGTGGTGATGCGCTCGCGCCGGATGGTGTCGATGAGCGGCGGCCCGGGGCGCAGTTCCTCGCGCGGCGCGACCACCAGGGTGCCCCCGGTGGTGAGCGCCATCATCCATTCCCAGGTGCTGACGTCGAAGCTGATGGAGGCGTTCTGCAGGACCCGGCGGCCCGGGCCGGCCGGCATGGACTCGCGGTGCGCGAGGTCGAAGTCGACGAGGCCGGCGTGCTCGACCATCACGCCCTTGGGGCGGCCGGTGGAGCCGGAGGTGTAGATGACGTAGGCGAGCCGGCCGCCGTCGGAGGCGGGCAGCTCCGGTGCGGGCGAGGGCGGTTCGTGGATGTCGTCCAGGTACAGCACCGGGGTGCCGTCGGGGACGGGCAGCCGGCCGGCCACGCTGCGCTGGGCGAGCAGCAGGGCGACCGAGGAGTCCTCGATCATGTACTCCAGCCGCTTGACCGGGTAGGTGGGGTCGAGCGGGATGTACGCCCCGCCCGCCATCAGGACGGCGAGCAGCCCCACGAAGAGCCGGGGGGTGCCGTCGCCGCTGAGGCCGACCTTGACCTCGGGGCCGACACCGTGGGAGCGCAGCACCAGCGCCAGCGCGCGGGCCTGCTCGGCGAGTTCGGCGTAGCTGAGGCTCTCCTCGCCGGCCGAGACGGCGGTCGCGTCCGGGGTACGGGCGGCCTGTTCCAGTACCAGCTCGTGCACGCCCCGGCGGGCGAGGGCCGCCGGGTCGCCGGGCCGGCTCCACTCGGTCAGCACCTGGCGGCGGTCGGCGTCCGAGAGCATCGACAGCTGTCCGTGCGGGGCGTCGGGGCGGGCCGCGCAGGCGGCGGCCAGCGCGCGGAAGTGGCGGCCCAGGCCCTCGGCGGTCTCGCGGTCGAAGAGGTCGGTGGCGTAGCGCAGGGAGCAGCTGACGCGGCCGTCGACCTCCTCGGCGAAGACGGTCAGGTCCTGTTCGCTGCCCTGGACGGACAGCGGGTACGGCTCCAGGTGGAGGTCGCCGATGGCGAGGCGGGCGCCGGCGGCTCCGGTGGCGAAGAGCGAGAGGCCCTGCTCCGAGCTGTAGGAGGCGGACTCGTAGAAGAACGCGACGTCGAACAGGCCGCCGCCCGCGCCGCCCTGGGTGACCTGCTCGGCGACCAGCGGATAGGGGTAGTCCTGGTGCTCCATCGCGTCGAGCGCGGTCTCGCGGACCTGCTCCAGCAGGGTGCGGAAGGTGTGGCCGGGGGTGATGCGGGTGCGCAGCACCATCAGGTTGGCGAAGTAGCCGACGATGTCCTCGTAGGCGGCCTTGCTCCGGCCGGTGGAGACCGACCCGAGCCAGATGTCGTCCTGGCCGGTGTACCGGTGCATCAGCAGGTTGAAGACGGTCAGGGCGGCCGTGTAGAGGGTTCCGCCCGTCTCACGGGCGATGCGGCGCAGCCCTTCGGTGACCTCGGGGTCGAGGCTGAAGGTGTGCACGGCCGTGCGGTGGCTGGGCCGGGGCGGTCGGCGCCGGTCGCACGGCAGCTCCAGCCGCGGGACCTCGCCGGACAGCTGCTCCCGCCAGAAGGCGGCGCTCGCCTGCCCGCGGGCGCCGGCGACCAGCTCGCGCTGCCGGCGGACGTACGCCGGGTAGTCGGCGGCGGGAGCGGCCAGTGCGGCGGGGCGGCCCGCCCGGGCGGCCGGGTAGGCCAGCTGGAGGTCGCGCAGCATCAGCGAGAAGGCCCACAGGTCGGCCGCGATGTGGTGGGTGCCGAGCAGCAGGACCGCGCGGTCGGCGGCCAGGCGCAGCACCTGCGCGCGCAGGAAGGCGCCGGCCGCCAGGTCGTACGGGCGCTCGGCGAAGGCGGTGGCGGCGGCTTCGGCGGCGGCGGACGGGTCGGGCCGGCCTGTGAGGTCGAGCTCGGAGAACTCCACCCGGGCATCCGGCCGGATCCGCTGGACGAGTGCGCCGTCTTCCTGGAGCACGGCGGTGCGGAGCACCGGGTGGTGGTCGAGCAGGGTCTGCAGGGCGGTGCGCAGGGCGTCGGTGTCCAGCGGGCCGGTGACCGTGGCGGCGAAGCACAGGCGGTACGCCGGGCTGTCCGGGTGCATCTGCTCGAACAGCCAGAGGGCGCGCTGGCCTTCCGAGACGGGGTGGACGGCGGGCGCTGCGGGAGCGGCGGGCGCGGCGGCGGCCGCCGGGCGGGCGGCGGCGCGGCGCAGCAGCTCGGCCCGGAGCAGGGCGCGCCGCTCGTCGGCGGTGGCGGCGGAGGCGGGGGCGGACACCGCGGTGGAGTCCGCGGTGTTGTCCGCGGTGTTGTCCGCGGTGGGGCCCGTCAGGGGTGCGGCAGGGTGTGTGGTCATAGCTCGCCCGCCGCGTCACCGGCCAGTCGGCCGAGCAGCGAGTCCACCTCCTCCGGGGAGAGCGCGTCGAGGTCGGCCAGGAGCCGTTCAAGGTCCGCGGGGTCGTCGAGATCGGGCAGGCCTGCTGCGGCCTGGGCGGGGTCGGGGTGTGCGGCCGGAGCCAGGTGCGGGGCAGGGGTCGCCGCCTGCGGCTGCGCGGCGAGCTGCTCGGCCAGGTCGGCGGCCACCTCGGCCGCCAGGTCGGCGGAGGTGGCGCCGCGCAGGACGGTCACCAGGCCGATCTCCACGCCGAAGTCCGCCTCCAGGCGGCGGCGCAGCTCCAGGCCCATGACCGAGTCCATGCCGAGGGCGTTCAGCGGCCGGTCGGCCGGGACCCGGTCGATGCCGGTGCGCAGGATGACCGCGGCGGCCCGGCGGATCCGCTCGGTGAGCAGCGCGGCCCGGTCGCCGGGGTCGGCGGCCAGCACCGCGGCCAGGTCGGCCGCGCCGTCCGCCTCGGTCTGGGCGGGCGGTGCCGCCGGGGTGGCGGCCGCCGGTGCCGGGGCCTGGTCCGCGGCGGGGGCCTGCCGCCACGCGGAGGCGGCGATCCGCAGCAGGGGCCGGCCGGTCGCGGCGAGCACTGCGACCGCGGGCCCGGCGGTTCCCCCGGCGTCCCCGGCTCCTCCGGCCTCCTGCACGGTGTGGGCGACGTGCACCCAGCGCGGGGCCTCGCCCGTGGCCGACTGCTCGATTCCGTGCAGGGCCTCGGGAGCGTGCGCGCCGAGTACGGCCGCAGTGACGCGCAGGGCCAGCTCCAGCAGCTCGCGCGGGCCGACGGCGCCGCCTGCGGCCGGGCGCAGCCGTACCAGGGTGCCGTCCGCGCCGTCCCAGGCCGCTTCGACCGAGGGGTCCGCGACGGTACGGGGCAGGGTGCGGGGGGCGGTCGGCACGTCCACGTCGGCCGGCGCCGCCAGCGGGTCGGGATCCGTGCGGGCGGTGGCCAGCCGGGTCCAGCCGCTCCCGGGGGTGCGGCCGTAGACGGCGACGGCCGAGGCGCCGGGGGCGACCGGGGCCGCCACCACGGTGGCCTCGCCGGGCGCGAGTTCGGCGTTCTCGTCCCAGACCACGCGGGCCGTACGGGACTTCGTGCCCTCCGTGGTCCGCTCCAACGCCTCCAGGGCGGTGGCAGCGACGGAGGCGGCGAACTGGGCGGCTCGGCCGCGCAGCGCGGGCCGCGGGGTGTCACGGGTGACGGCGGTGAGGAAGCGCACCTCGCGCACGGCGCCGACCGGGGCCGGCGCGGCCCGCACGGCGCCGGCCGCGCGCAGCTCCCACACGGTGCGCAGGATGTTCTCCTGCGCGTCCTCCCCGCGCCGCAGGGTGGGCAGGACGACCGGTTCGACGCCCCGGGCCGCGCAGCAGTCGGCCAGCGAGGGCGCGAGGGTGGGGTGCGCGCCGATCTCGACGAAGGTGCGGCAGCCGAGGCCCACGAGGGTGTCGACGGCCTGGACGAAGCGGACCGGGCGGCGCAGGTTGTCCGCCCAGTAGGCGGGGCCGAGGTCGGTGCCGGCGACCACGGCGCCGGTGACGGTGGACACCAGCGGGGCGGTGGTCGGGCCGGGCAGCACACCGTGGGCCGCCTGCTCGAACTCGGCGCGCAACGGCTCCAGGAATCGGCTGTGGAACGCGATGTCGCCGGGCAGCACCCGGGCGAAGACCTCGCGTGCGGCGAGCTCGTCCACCACGGCCTGGACGGTCGCGGCGTCCCCGGCCACCAGGGTGGAGCCCGGGGCGTTCCACGCCGCCACGTCGGCCGCGCCGCCGTGCCGCTCGATGCGCGCGGCCGCCTCCTCGGCGTCCACGCCCAGGAGCGCGGTGCGTCCGGTGCCCACCGCCCGGCGCATCAGCTCGCCGCGCAGCCGGGCCAGCCGGAGCGCGTCCGCGAGGCCGAGGGCCCCGGAGGCGGCCGCGGCCGCGATCTCACCGAGGCTGTGCCCGGTGAACGCGTCCGCGACCACGCCGCGTTCGGCCAGCAGCCGGGCCACGGCGATCTGCAGGGCGACCAGGGTCGGCTGGAGGACCGCCGGGTCCGACAGCCGCGACTCCCCGCGGGGCGCCGCCAGTTCGCCGAGCAGCGACCATCCGCCGGGCTCGCGCAGGAGGGTGTCGGCCTCCTGCAGCGTCTGCCGTACGGACGGTTCCAGGGCCATCAGGTCCCGGCCCATGCCCGGCCACTGGTTGCCCTGTCCGGAGAAGACGAAGGCGGTGCGGCCCCGGTGGTGGCCGCCGGCCGGATCGGCCGCCGCCGTCGCGCGGCCCGCGGCCCAAGTCGATGTCGTCACTGGTGCGCCCCCCTGGCCCCTCAGTCGCCGTCGATCACGGAGAGGGCCTGCTGCGGGTCCCAGTAGTTCTGCGCCTGGTAGATCTTCCCGTCCTTGAACCGGGTCTTGCCGGTGTAGGTGAGGGTGAAGGTCTTGCCCGTGGGCTCGCGGTCGAAGATGTAGCCCTGGTGCGTGACGGTGGTCTTCCAGGCCAGGTGCGCGATGTCGCCCTCCCAGCGGACCACTTCGGCGCTGTAGTGGGGGGCCAGCTTCTCGCGGACCTCGATCAGGCCGGCCTTGATGCCTTCGAGGTCGGTCCCGTCGTTTTCGAGCGCGAGGGCACTCTCGTCGGTGAAGTGGCGGAATTCCGGGTGGATGAATTCCTCGACGAGGCTGTCGTCGTGGCCGTTGAGCAGCTCGTCGATGTAGCGGCGCAGGACGTTTTCCAGCTCTTCCTGGACCTGGGTCATCTGATTCCCTTTCGCATGGGCTCCTACGTCGAAAAAGCTATGTGTTGGCTCGAAAGGAGGGCACCCCTAACCCGCCCCTACCGGCCCCTGCGGCACCCCGGTCCCGGGCCCGGTCACCCCCACCCCGCAACGGCGCAGAGCCGCCCGCGCGACGGGGTTCGCGCGGGCGGCTCTGTGGGGGGTGGGAAATGGTCGGGAGGTCAGACGGTGTTCTTCCCGGCGGGGCGGGCGGGGGCCTCGGCCACCACGGCCGCCTCCCCGTCCGCCTCGGCCGCGCCGGGTGCCCGTACGGTCTGGGGCAGCAGGAACGCGGCGGCCACGGCGCCCAGCACCACCACCCCGGCGCAGACCGCCGCCGAGGCGGAGAAGGACTGCGCGAACGCCGACTTGGCCGCTTCCACGGTCGCCTTCCCGGCCGTCTGCGGCAGGCTCCGGGCGGCTTCCAGCGCCTGGTCGAGGGAGCGGGTGGCGGGTGCGGCCGTGTCTCCGGGGTCGTACGTCGCGGCGTACCTGGCGGCCAGCACGCTGCCCACCACCGCCACGCCGAAGGCGGCCCCCATCTCCTGCACCGTGTCGTTCATCGAGGAGAGCAGCCCGGACTGCTCGGGCGGGCCGGCGGTCATCAGCACGTCGTTGACCAGCGGCTGGGACAGGCCCATGCCGGTGCCGACCAGCGCCATCGCGACCACCATCGCGCCGTAACCGTACTCCTCGGTGAAGACGGCGTACACGGCGTACCCGGCGGCGAGCACCAGCAGGGACAGCACCACGGTGTTGCGCACGCCGATCGCCTTGGCCACCACCGGCGACAGCGGGGAGCAGACCATCAGCGCGACCGCGACCGGCAGGATCGCGGCGCCGGAGAGGAGCGGCGAGTAGCCGAGCACCAGCTGGAACTGCTGGGTCAGCACGAACAGGCTGCCGGTGAGGGCGAACATCAGCACCGCCATGGTGCCGCTGGAGCCGAGGAAACGGCGGTTGCGCACCACCGTGAGATCGATCATCGGGTGGCGTGCGGTCGCCTGGCGGACGAAGAACAGCACCATCACCACGGCGCCGCCGATCAGCCCGGTCAGCACCTTGGAGGAGGACCAGCCGAACCGGGGCTGTTCGATCACCCCGTAGACCAGCGCGGTGACACCGACGATCGAGAGCACCGTGCTGGGCAGGTCGAGCGGACGGGCCGCCGGGTCGGTGGACTCGGGCACCAGGACCGCCGCGCCGAGGACGGCGGCGCCGACCACGACGACGTTGATCAGGTAGAGCGAGCCCCACCAGAAGTGCTCCAGCAGCACACCGCCGATCAGCGGGCCGGTGACCGCGCCGAGCGCCGTCACCGCACCCCAGATGCCGATGGCCTTCGGCCGCTCCTCGTCGGAGAAGACGTGGACGAGGATGGAGAGGGTGCCCGGCATGAAGGCGGAGGCACCCGCGCCCATGGCGGCGCGGGCGGCGATCAACTGCCAGGACTCGGTGGAGAAGGCGGCGGCCACGGAGGCCGCACCGAACAGCACCAGGCCGATCAGCAGCAGCTTCTTCCGGCCGAACCGGTCCGAAAGACTTCCCGCCATCAACAGGAGACCCGCGAGGACCACGGAATAGGCGTCGACCATCCATTGCAGTTCGCCGGTACCGGCGCCCAATTCCCGGCCCAGCGTGGGAAGGGCCACATTGAGGACGGTCGAATCGATCGAGACGACGAAGACTGCCACGGCGAGCACAGCCAAAATGGCCCACCTGCGCGGGTGCTCCTTGATTTCCACCACAACTCCTCGCGCGGCAGTGCAGTGCCGCTCAACGACGAAAGCAACAATGCGACGGTAGGGACCGCGTGGAGCTGCCCGCAAGGAACCGGAGGCAGGTTAGGGGACCCCTAGAGCCCGAGAGCCCTGGCCCCGGTCGTCCGCGGGGTCCGGCCGGTACGCGCGCAGCAGTGCGACGGCGGCCGCCGTGGCCAGGACGGGGACCACGGCCATGCCCGTCAGCACGCCCAGCCGCGCCAGGGAGCTCTGCTCGGCCGCCTGCCCGCTGTCGGAGGAGAGGTAGCCGAAGGCCTGGAGCACCACGGCGTAGAGGAAGGGGCCGAGCGCCAGCCCGACCGCCTCCCCGGTGGAGAACAGCCCGGCCAGTACGCCCCCTTGCCGGGTCCCGGTACGAGCCGTCTCCCGCACGATGCAGTCGGGCAGCAGCGCGTAGAGGAAGAGCAGCTGGCCGGCGTGTCCGGCTCCGGCGAGGGCCATGGTGGCGAGGACCGCGGCGGGCGGCAGCAGCGGTGTGGCGAGGAAGAGCAGGCAGCCGGCCCCGAACAGGGCGCAGGCCACGGTGTACGTGCGGTGCGGGCCGAGCCGGGCGCCGAGCCGGGACCACAGCGGGGTGGAGAACAGGTTGGGCGCGACGAACACGGCGACCAGGGCGCCGGCCCAGCCGGGACCGGGCAGCACCTGCGCCGCCGCGTACGGGGTCCCGGCCAGCAGCACGCCCGTGGCGACGGTCTGGACGGTGGCCGTGCGCAGCAGCGCCATGAACGGGCGGTTCCCGCGGGCCACGGCCAGTTGCAGGCGCACGCTCGGCTCGCTGGGCAGGGTCGGGCCGACCGGCGCCGACCGGGTGCCGAGGAACACCCCGAGCGTGCCCACCGCGATCACGGCGCCGCCGAACAGCCCGGCCCAGCGGTGGCCCGGCACTCCCCCGCCGCCCGCGCCGATCAGTGCGGGCGCCACCGCTCCGGCGGTCAGGGCCGCCAGTCCGAGCGCGACGACCCGGCCGCCGACGAGCCGGACCTGGTCGCGTCCGGGCGGTGCCAGCTCGGCGGGGAGCGCGGCGTAGGGGATCTGGAAGCAGGCGAAGGCGGTGGCGGTGAGCAGGAATCCGGCCTCCGTGAGCCAGGCTCCGGCGGTGCCGTGGGCGAGGCCCGCGAACATCAGGGCGAAGGCCAGGGCCATGGCCAGTCCGCCGCCCAGCACCCAGGGTCCGCGGGCTCCCCAGCGGGACCGGGTGCGGTCGGTGAGGCGGCCCACCACCGGGTTGATGAACGCCACCCAGGCCTTGGGGACCAGGACGGCGACTCCCGCGAGGGCGGCGCCGATACCCAGCGTGTCGGTGAGGTAGGGCAGCAACAGGAGCCCGGGGAGGGTCGTGAAGGTACCGGACACGAGCGCACCCGAGGCGTAGCCCGCGCGGACCCGCGCGGAGAGGCCGGCCGGTCGCGGTGCGGGGCCCGCCGGTGGGCGTGCGAGGCCGGCCGGTGGGCGTGCGAGGCCGGCCGGTGGGCGTGCGGGGCCGGCCGCGGCGGTCTCCGCGGTACCGGTGTCCGGCACGGGAACAGTGGTCGTCATGGTGGGTCGCCGCCTTTCGGGCCGTTCAGCCGACTGCGGGCCGGGCCCCGGCGGCCGGGGGACGGACGCACCGGGGCCGGCCCGCGCACCCACGCTCGCGCGCGCACCCTGTATTTCGCTAAACCGGGTGGATCGGACGCAGTAACGGACGTGCAACTAGCTGCCACCGGCCCGAAGTGGCGTGCGGACCGCGGGCTTTCGCAAGCTTGGCCGTCAGGGGCGTATGCGATGCGGGACAAGGGGGACGGGATGACGAATGCGACCACCGTGGACGGGCCACGCGCGGCTGCACCGGCTGCGGGCGGCGAGCACGCCCGGCGGTTCGGCCCGGCCCGCCACCTGATCCACTGCCCGGTGTCCTGGGACCACTGCCTGGACGGACCGAGCCTGGGCGAGGAGCACTTCGTCATCGCGGACCGGCTGCCGGGCGCCCCTCCCCTCTTCCACGGCGCGGGCGCGCACTTCCACGACACCGGCGCGGTCACCGAAGCGGTGCGGGAGGTGGGCGAGTTCGTCGGCCACCGGTACTTCGGGGTGCCCGAGGAGCGGCCCGGCCTGTTCTTCCGGTTCGACCTGCGGCTCACCGACCTGTCGGCCTGGCGCACCGGTCCGCAGGGCGGCTCCCGGCTCACCACCCGGCTCCGGGCCCTACCCGCCCACGTGGTCAACGGGGTGCCGCGCGGGCTGGACTTCGAGGTCGAGGTGAGCATCGACAGCACACCCTGCGCCGCCGGTTCGGCCGGCCTGGTCTTCCTGATGCCCGGCGTGTACGGCAGCCATCTCGCGCGGACCCGGCGCGGGGCCGGCGGCGTCGGCGGCCCAAGCGCCGCCGGTGCGCCCGGTGCGCCCGGTGCCGCCGGTGCGCCCGGTGCGCCCGGTGCCGCCGGTGCGCCCGGTGCCGGCGGTGCGCCCGGTGCCGGCGGTGGCTCCGCCGGTGCCGAGGACGCCCCCGACCGCCCGGTGGTGCCCGCGGACGCGGGCGCGGTCGGGCGGGAGGACCCCTCCGACGTCGTGGTGGGCGAGCCGGAGCCGCTGTCCTCCGGCCGCTGGTCGGCCTGGGTGCTGACCGACGGGACCGGGCCGCTGTTCGCCGACGAGGACGGCCGGCTGACGGGGGCGCACGTCCTGGAGTCGCTGCGCCAGACCGCGCTGCTCGCCGCCGGGCGCAGCCACGGACTGACGGCCTCGCGCAGCACGCTGGCCGCTTCCCGGGTGCACTTCCGCGGGCACGCCGAAGCCGGGCTGCCGATGCGGTGCACGGCGGTGCCCGGCCGACTGGAGCGGGACGCGCAGGGGCGCCCGTCGGTCCCCGTGACGCTGACGCTCACCCAGTGCCGCAGGCCCGTGGCCGAGGCCCGTGCCGTCGTGGTCCAGGATTTCTGATTCTTGAGAGGTCGTCCCAGATGAGGTTCCGGATCCTGGGTCCGCTGGAGGTCGCGGGAGACCCGGACCCGGCCTCCGCCGGTCTGCACACCCCCGGCCCCGCCAAGCTCCGGGTGGTGCTGGGCACCCTGCTCGTGCGGGCCAACGAAGTGGTGTCCGTGGACGGTCTCGTCGACGAGCTGTGGCGCGACGCCCCGCCGCGCACCGCCATGACCACCCTGCACGTGTACGTGTCCCAGATCCGCAAGGCGCTGCGCTCGGCGAGCGCCCGGCACGGCGAGGGGATCCTGCTCACCCGGCGGCCCGGTTATCTCCTGCGGGCCGCCTCTGACGAGCTGGACCTCGCCGTCTTCGAGGACCTGCGGGAACGGGGGCGCAAGGCGTTCGCCGAACACGACCACGAGAGGGCCGCGGTGCTGCTGCGGCAGGCACAGGACCTGTGGCGCGGGCCCCTGCTGTCCGGAGTGCCGTACGGGCCGCTGCTGGAGAGCGCGGCCGCACGGCTGGCGGAGGCACGGCTGGAGGCTCTGGAGCAGCGGATCCACGCGGACCTGCGGCTCGGCCGCGCCGGTGAACTCGTCGCGGAGCTGCGCGCCTTGGTGACCACGTACCCGCTGCGCGAGGAGCTGCACGCCCACCTGATGACGGCGCTCTTCCACAGCGGGCGCCTGGCGGAGGCCCTCCAGGCGTACGCGGCGGTGCGCCGCACCCTGATCGAGGAGCTGGGCGTCGAGCCCGGCGCCCGGCTGCGCCGGCTGCACGAGGACCTGCTGCGTGCGGACGGCGACCCGCTCCCCGCCGTCCCGGCCGCACCGGTGGCCCTCACGGCCGCCCCGGTGGCGGCGGCCGGCAACACGGACTGGCTGCCGCCGGACGAGGGCCCGCCGGCCGGTCGCGACGCGGAGCGGGCCGAGCTGGGCGCCCGCTTGCGCGGTGCCCGCCCCGGCGCCTGGACCGCGGTCACGGGACTGCCCGGCTCCGGCAAGACCGCCCTCGCCGTCGCCGCGGCCCGCGAGGCGGCCACCGCCTTCCCCGACGGCGTCCTGTTCCTGGACCTCGCCCCGGACGGCGGCCCCGCCCTCACTCCGGCGGAGGCCGCCGTACGGCTGCTGCGCCGGGCGCGGGCGGTGGCCGGGGAGCCGTGCTGCTCTCCGGAGCCGGAGGGGGACCCGCTGGAGGCCCTGCGCACCTTCACCGCGGGGCGGCGGCTGCTCTTCGTCCTCGACGACGCCCGGTCGGTGGAGCAGGTGCGGCCGCTGCTGCCGACCACCCCCGGCAGCAGCGCGCTCGTCACCGGCCGCCTGCTGCCCGCCGGGGCCGCCGGCATGCACGTGCTCCGGCTCGGCCATCTCGGCCGGAAGGCTGCCGCCGCCGTGCTCGCCGCGGCGGGCCCGGCCGCCGCGGAGGAGATCGCGGCGCTCTGCGGCCGGCTGCCGCTCGCGCTGCGCGCCGCGGCCGTACAGCTCGAAGCGCGCCCGCACTGGACCGGGGAGGTCCTCGCCGCGCGGCTGCGCGACGAGAGGTCCCGTCTGGACGCGCTGGGGGTCGGCGAGTTCGACGTACGGGCCCGGCTGACGGCCGCCTACGAGGAGCTCCCCGCGGCCGAGCGGCGGGCGTTCCGGCTGCTCGGCCTGCTGCCCGCGGCCGGCTTCCCGCTGGCCGCCGCCGCCGCCGTGCTGGACCTGGCGGGAGCCGAGGCCGCGCCGCTCGTGGAGTCCCTGGTGGACCGGCACCTGCTGCTGGCCCTGGGCCCGGACACCTATGTCCTGCCGGAGCTGCTGCGGGTCCTGGCCGCGGAGCGGCTCGCCGCGCGGGAGCCGGCCGACACGGTCCGGGCGGCCACCTCCCGGATGTGCGCGGCGTACGCGGCCGCCGCCGGGGAGCCGGGCGGCGGCCCGGCGGGCGGCGACGGCCCGGGGCTGTACGCGGAGCTGGTCCGTACGGCGCACGGCGCCGGCCTGTGGGCGCAGACCGTGCTGCTCGCCGACGCCGTGACCGGAGCCCTGGAGCGTGCGGCCGCCTGGGACGACTGGGAGGGCACCCACACGCTCGCCCTGGACGCCGCCCGGCGGGCCGGCGACGGGCACGCCGAGGCCCGGATGCTCCGCTCGCTGGGCGATCTCGCCTGGCAGCAGCGGATGGCCGAACGGGCCGCCGAGCGCTATGCGCAGGCGGCCCGGGCGGCGACCGCGGCCGGTGCACCCGCCGAGGTGGCCCGGGCCCTGGCCGGGCTCGCGGAACTCCGCCTGGACAGCGGGCTCGTCGCCGAGGCGGACGCCCTGCTCACCTCGGCGCGGCGCGCCCTCGCCACCGGCTCCGGCTCCGGGCGCCCCGCCGCGGGACGGTTCGAGGTGCGGCGGGTGGAGGCCCTGCTCGCCCTGGAGACCGGAGCGGGCGCGGAGGCCGCCGGGGCCCTGGCCGACTGCGTGGCGCTCGCCCGGGCACTCGGCGACCGCCGCCGCGAGGCCTATGCCCGCCGCGCCCTCCGCACGAACGCGGCGGCGGCCGGTGCCGCGTCCGGCCGGGCGGTCGAAGTGCGGCCCGGAATCTGGCGCCTGCGGTGCGGGACACCGCGCTGACCGAGGGGGAAACATGATGTCCACGCCACACGCGCAGCGGTCGGCGACGGCCCTGCCCGACCCGACAACCGGACCGACCCCGGGCGCGGCTCCCGGCACCACGTCGGGGCCGGCGCCCGGGCCCGTGGCCGGGCCCCTGGCGGGGCCCGCGTCCGGGCCTGTGCCGGAGCCCACGGCCTGGCCGGTGTCCGGGCCGGCCGCGCCCCTGCCCGAGCCGGCCTCCGGGGCGGCGGTCGGCCGCGGGTTCGCGCCGGCGTCCGCCGAGGCGGGCGCGCTGGTCGGACGGGAGCTCGAACTGGCCGCACTGGAGGCGCGGTTGACCGACCCCCGCGCACGGCTGGTCACCGTGACGGGGCCTGCCGGGGTCGGGAAGAGCCGGCTGGCCGCGGTCGCGGCCGAGCGCGTGGCGGGCGTCTTCGACGAGGTTCGGACCGGCCCGCAGCGACTCGACGGCGCGGCCGGCGCCGGGCGGCGCACGCTGCTCGTGCTGGACGGCACCCAGCCGTGCGCCGACGAGGTGGCCGCGCTGCTGGCCCGCAACCCCGGGCTCACCGTGCTGGCCACCGGCGTGCAGCCGGTCGGGGTGTACGGCGAGCAGCTGGTACCGCTCGCGCCGCTGGCGCTGCCGCGGGCCGCCGACGCCGAGGATCTGCATGCGCTCGCCCGGATCCCCTCGGTGGAGCTGTTCGTCCGGCGGGCCGCCGAGGCCTGCCCCGGCTTCGCCCTCACGGCCGACAACGCCCGGGACACCGCCGCCCTGTGCACCCTCCTCGAAGGGCTGCCGCTGGCCTTGGAGCTGGCCGCCGGACGGATGCGGCTCTATCCGCCCGGCGTGCTGCTGGCCCGGCTCGCCGGCCGGCCGTGCACGCTGTCCGGCGGCCCGGCCTCCGCGCCCGCCCGGCACCGTTCCCTGGACGCGCTCGCCGAATGGAGCTGTCGCTCCCTGGACACGCAGGCGCGTGCGCTGCTGGAGCGGCTGGCCGGGTACGAGCCCGGCTTCGGCGCCGTGGCACTCGGCCGCTCCGACGGCCCGGCCCTCGACACACTGCTCGACCGCGGCCTGCTGCGGCTGGTCGGCGAGGACCACGCCGACGCCCGGTACGCCGTACCGGAACCGGTCCGCTCGCACCTGCGCGGCGTCCAGGAGGACGCGGGCCGCGCCGGCGCCGCGGCGGACGACCACGCGGACCGGTACGCCCGCCTGGCGGCCTCGGCCGCGAGCCGGCTCACCGGCACGGACCAGGCCCGCTGGCTGGCGGTCCTCTCCGCCGAGGCGCCGAACGTGCAGGCCGCCCTGGACCGGCTGTGGTCCCGGGGCGACCGGGCGGGCGCCGCTGCGATGGCGGTGGCCTGCGGTGAGCCGTGGCTGGCCCAGGGCAGGCTGCGCTCCGGGCTGGGCTGGTGCGACCGGCTGCTGGCCGCCGGCGGCCTGCCCGATCCGGTGGCGGCCCGTCTGGCCGACCTGTCCGGAGTGCTGGCGGCAGCCCTCGGCGATGCCTCCGACGCGGTACGCCGCCACCGTTCGGCCCTCGCCGTCTGCAAACCCCTCGGCGACCGCCGGCACACCGCGCAGGTCACCGCCCACCTC
Source organism: Streptomyces sp. NPDC043680 (assembly GCF_056436685.1). Lineage (NCBI taxonomy): Bacteria > Bacillati > Actinomycetota > Actinomycetes > Kitasatosporales > Streptomycetaceae > Streptomyces > Streptomyces sp. NPDC043680. The sequence continues at coordinate 53,498 of NZ_JBWKCE010000007.1, forward strand.
GGAGCGGCCCTGCTCGCGGCCGGGGATCCGCAGGGCGCGCTGGCCGCCCTGGAGCCGGCCGTGGCCGCGCTGGAGGCCGTCGGCGCCGCCGGCTCTGCGGCCCGGGCCGGCACGGCGCTGGCCGCGGCCCTGCACGCCCTCGGCCGCGACCGCCGGGCGGCGCAGGCACTGGAGGGCGCCGTGGGTGCGCTGCGCCGGATCGGTGACGACCGGGGCCTGGCCGAGGCGCTGCGGCTGTCCGCCGCGCTCACCGGCGGGGACGACCCGGACGGGGCCGATGCGCTGCTGCGGGAGAGCCTGCGGCGGTGCCGGGAGGCCGGCGAGCGCACCGTACTCCCGCTGGTGCTGGCGGAGTTCGCGCTGCACGTCCTGCGGGTGACCCCGGCCCAGCAGCCGCGGGTCGTACGGCTGCTGGCGGCATCGGCCGCATTCCGCGAGGTCCTCGGCTCCCGGGCCCCGCAGGAGCACGAGGCCGCGGTGACGCAGGCACGGGAGGGCATGCTCGCCCGGCTCGGCTGGACCGCGTACTCCACGGCGTGGGCGGAGGGGCGGGCGCTCGGTCCGGCCGAAGCCGTACGGGAGGCGCTGTCCTCCCCCGCGCCGGCCGCCCGTGCGGACAGCAGCGCGGCGCGGACGTCCGGTGAGGCGCCGCGCCCGCTGACCCCGCGCCAGGTGCAGGTCGCGATGCTGGTCGCCGAGGGCCTGACGAACCGGCAGATCGCCGAGCGGCTCGGTCTGTCCGAGTGGACCGTGGTCAACCACGTGCGGCAGATCATGCGGCGGCTCGGCTGCTCTTCCCGCATCCAGGTCGCCTGGGCGATCGGGCAGTGGTCGTGACCCGGGAGGAGGGGGCGGCCGCCCGTCCGGTCGAGGCGCCCGACGTGGCCGGGGCGCTGGCCGCGATCAGCCCGCCCCCCGAGGTGGCCGCCGCCTTCCGCGCGCAGGGCTGGTGGCGCACGGACACCTTCGTCGACGACCTGCGCCGGACGGCGGCCCGCCACCCCCGCCGGACCGCCCTGGTCTCCCGCCGCCTGCACCGCCCGGCCGGGCACCGGGACGTCGTGCTGGACTACGCCCAACTGGCCGCGTACGTCGAGCGGTTCGCGGCCGCGCTGGCCGCCCTGGGCGTCCGGGAGGGCGATCCCGTCGCCTACCAGCTCCCCGACCGCTGGGAGACGGCTGCGCTCGCCCTCGCCTGCATGCGGCTGGGCGCGGTCGCGGTGCCGGTGCTGCCGACCGTACGGTCCCGCGGCCTGGCCCGGATCCTGGCGGCCTCGCAGGCCCGGGTGTGCATCGTCCCGGACGTCTGGGAGGGGTACCCGCACGCCGAGGCGCTGGCGCAGCTCGCGGCGGAACTGCCGTGGCTGCGCCACCGGGTCGTGGCCGCCACCGCCGGAAAGGAGCGGACGGGCGGGGCGGCGGACGCGTACGGGGCCGACGGCTGCGACGGCACCGTCGACTTCCGCGCCCACTTCCTGCGCACCGCCCACGAACGCGGCCCGTACGGCCGGCGCCCGCCGCCCTCCCCGGGGGCGGCGGACCGCATCTGCCTGATGGTGACCGTGATGGGCGTACGCGAGGACGGGTACACCACGACCCTGCACACGCCGAACACGCTGTACGCCAACATCAGCGGCCAGGACGACCGCACCGGACCGGGACGCCGGCCGGGCGAGGCCTTCTACTCGGCGCTGCCGCTGACCTCGCTCGCCTCGATCCTGTACGCCGTCTGCTGGCCCCTCGCGGTCGGCGGAAGCGGGGTGTACCAGGAGCTGTGGACCCCCGACGGCTGCCTGGACCTGCTGGCGACGGCGGGGGTCCACCAGGCGTACGCCGCCCCGGCCCACTGGGCCGAGGTGCTGGCGGCCCAGCGCCGGCGCCCGCGCACACTGGACTCCCTCCGCCTGGTGCTGTCCGGGGGCCGCACCGGCACGGCGGCCCCGCTGCCGACGGCGCTGGCGGACACGCTGGGCGGGGCGGCGGTGCGCCTGGTGTGGGGTGCGCCCGAACTGGGGATGGGCACCCTCACCCGGGGCGACACCCCGGCCGAACGCGACGGCGCCAGCGACGGGGTGCCGCTGGCCGGCCTGGAGGTGTCCCCGCTGCTCCGCGAGCACGGCGCCGATCCGGCCGCACCCGTCCCGCTGCGCGTCCGGGGCCCCTCGGTCTGCCTGGCGACCTGGGCGCACGGGGCCCCCGCCCCCGTCGCCACCTGGGAGCACGCCGAGGGCTGGCTGGACACCGGCGACCGGGGCCGGCCCGACGGCCTCGGCGGGATCCAGGTGACGGCCCGGGCCACGGCGCGTACCGGAGGCCTGTTCCTGGTCCCGGTGGACCGGATCGAGCGTGAGCTGCGCGCGCACCCGGGCGTCCGGGAGGCGGTGGTCCTGGGCCACACGGATCCGGAACTCGGCGAACGTCCCTGCGCGGTGGTGGTGCCGGAGGCCGAGGACGCCCCGCCGGGCCTGCTGGAACTGCGCGAGCACCTCACGGCCCGGGGCATTGGCGAGGGCTTCCTGCCCATCCGGCTGGAGCTGGTGGGCTCCCTTCCGACGGACGACCGCGGAGCACTGCTGCGGGACGGGCTGCGCGGCTGGCTGGAACGCCTCCGCCCGGGCACCCCCCGCCTCGGCCCGCCCCGCGAGGGCTCCGCCGGGCCATAGGCGCATGGCACGGCGGGCCTGAGTCAGGCGGGGCAGTCGGTCAACAGGCGCGCGCAGCCGACGAGTTCCGCGCGCCAGTGGTCCGCGAGCGGCGCGCCGGCCAGGGCGCGGGCGGCGTCGGCGGCCAGTTCGCCGATCCGGCGTTCGGCGCCGGTGCGGCTGCGCGCGTCGAAGAGCACGTCGCGCAGCAGGGCCGCCTCGTCGCCGAACTCCGGGCCGCCCGCCAGGAAGCCCCGCAGCCTCCAGGCCGCGTGCAGCCGGTTGGCGAACTCCCCGTAGCAGACGTCCAGTTCCGGAGCCCCTGCGAGTGCTGCGCCGAGCAGCAGCGGATGCCGTACGGCGTACCAGCCGGCCGCGCAGCCCCGCCGGCAGCCTCCGGCCAGGCAGGGGCCCGGCCACGGGTCGTCCTGATAGGCCGCTCCGGCGGCGGCGGCCGCGTGGGTGCCGAGCACCCGTTCGACGCGCAGCCGGTCCCAAACCCGCCGGGCGGCTTCGGGCAGCCCGGCGGCGAGCCGGTCGGCGTAGGAGATCGCGAGGTCCCCTGCGAGCACCGCGGTGCCCTCGCCGAAGCGGCGGGACTCTCCGCGCCAGCCGCTGCGTTCGTGCTCGGCGGCGTGGCTGACGTGCAGGGTGGGCAGGCCGCGCCGCAGCGCCGTGCCTTCCCTGGTGTCGGTGCGGATCGACAGGCCCGCGTCCAGGAATTCGAGTGCCGCGGCCGCATCCACGGCGTGGCCCGACCCCGGGTCGCCGCCCGCCGCCAGGTAGCCGGTCAGGAAGAGGGTCGGGCGGACCCGGTCCGCGGCCGTGCGGACCACGGCCGCGATATCGCTGACCAGGGCCGCCGCATGGCGGTCCTCGACGGCCCAGTGGCCGTGTTCCTCGGCCAGCAGGCCGCCGATCCGGGCCTCGGCCCGCTCCAGTACGCGTTCGCGCAGCGCCGCGGGGGTCGCGGTGGGCCGCGCGGGCCGGTCGTTCGTCATGGTGTGCCCCCTCGGTGGGTTGCGCCTCTGACCGAGCCTGCGGGACCGGACCCCGGATTGCGGGCGACGGGGGCCGTCCCGCCCGGGACCGGGGCGCCGTGACACCCGTGGGACGGCTGACCCCTGCCGTCCGGTACGGCGCACCCGGCCGCCCTTGCCATGGGCCTGCCATACGTGCGCGGCGGCCCCCGCCAGCCCTGGCGGCCCGGCGGCGGGGGGCGTCCCCCGGGCCGCTACATCTCGGCGCCGATGAGCTGGAGCTCGACCGGCAGCTCCAGCCGCCGCGTGATGCCGAGTTTGCGGTATGCGCGGGTGAGGTGCTGCTCCACGGTGCTGACCGTGACGCACAGCTTCTCGGCGATCTCCCGGTTGGTGTCCCCGCGCACCGCGAGCGCGGCGACGCGCCGCTCCGAATCGCTGAGCCGATCCACCAGTTCGGCGTACGAGGTCACCGGCGCGGGCACCTCGGGGGCCGGTTGCGGCCCGGGCCGGGTGATGGTGTTGCGCAGCGGCTGCGCCCCGCACTCGTCCGCCAGGTGCCAGGCGGTCCGGCTGACCATGACGGACCGGCTGGTCTCCCCGCAGTCCTGGAGGACCCGGGCGAACTCGGCCAGCGTCCGGGCGAGTTCGTAGCGGTCACCGGAACGGCGCAAGGCCTCGGCGGACCGGGCCAGCATGACCTGCCGTTTGCGCGGCTCCTGGTGGGCGGCCCGGGCGCGCAGCGAGATCCCCTCCACCCAAGGGTCGGCCATGTCGGGCATGGCGAGCTGGTCCGCGACGAACCGCTCGGCCTGGCGGGACTCGCCGAGCCGGTGCAGGGCCTCCGCGGCGTCCGTGCGCCAGGGCAGGGCCACCGGGCGGTCCAGGCCCCAGCGCCGCATGCGCCGGCCGATCTCCAGGAAGTCGCCGAGTGCGGCGTGATGACGGCTGGCGGCCAGATGGAACTGGCCGCGCGCCCGCAGGTACTCCAGACCGGGCACCGAGGCGAAGACCGAGTCCGGTACGGGCCTGGCCAGTTCCTCCGCCGCCTCGTCGGTCCGGCCCAGCGCCAGCCGGGCCCTTACGAGCGTGCCGGAGGCGGCGCTCATCAGGGCGCTGCCGGTGCCGCGCGGCACCAAGTCCAGGGCCGCCAGGGCCTCCTGCTCGGCTCCCGCCAGATCACCTTGGCGCAGCAGGGCCATGGCATGGACGGTGCGCAGCAGCGCCGACCAGGCGGGCGCGCCGCGCCGGTCGGCTTCGGCGGCGGTGTGCCGGCACCAGTGCAGGGCCTGCTGGGCGCCGCCGAGGTAGAGCAGCGTCCGCAGGGCCTGCACGGTGGGTTCGACGGCTGCGCAGCCGGGCGAGACGCCGCGCAGGAAGTCGTCGGCGGCCACCACGGCGGCCGCGGGCCTTCCCTCGGGCAGGTGCCACAAGGCCGTCGGGGCACCGCCCGGCTCCTCCCTGCCGTGGCCGTAACCGGGGAGCCGGCCCTCGTCCCGCCGCGCCGGGCTCTCGCCGCGCGGTACCGGAATCCTGCGCGGGAAGGCGCAGAGCCCGTCCAGCGGGTCGGGTTCGTAACCGCCGGCCCGACCGGGCGCCGGCGGCCGGGCGGGGCCGCCGTACGCGGCGCGCTCGCCGGGGGCGGGCCCGGCGGCGGCGCGCAGGGCCAGCACCTCCACGGCCTCGTCGAGCCGGCCGTGGCTGGTGAGTGTCCGGGCGAGCGCACCGAGTGCGGACGGGCCCAGCCGCCCGGCCCGGGCCGCCGCCAGGGGGGCACGGAGGCGGAGTTCGGCGAGCGCGGGGTCCAGCCGGGCGGCGACGGCGACGGCCCGCAGCTGCATGTGGGCCAGCTCCTCGGGCTCGGTGAGGTGCGCGGCGGCCGACTCCAGGCAGGTGAGGGCGCGTTCGGTGCGACCCGCGGAGAGCAGCTGGACGGCGGCGCTCTCCAGCACGGGCACGCCCCAGTCGGGCGCCGGACCACCGGCGGCGAGCAGGTGTGCGGCGACGGCGGGAGCCTCGGTCCCGGCGGCGTGGAGCACGGCCGCCGCCCGGGCGTGCAGGGCGGCGAGATCGGCGGCGGGAGTCGCGTCGAGCACGGCCCGGCGGGCCACCGGATGGCGGAACCGGCTGCCGTCGAGCAGGCCGGCTTCGCCGAGCGTCCCGACGGTGCGCTCGACGGCGGCCGCGGGCATGTCCAGCAGGGCGGCGGCGGTGCCGGGCGTGGCGAGCCCGCCGAGCACGGCGAGGGCGCGGGCGAGTTCGACGGTGCCGGCGCCGTTGCGCTCCAGACAGGCCAGGACGGCCTGGCCGAAGGCCCCGTGCGGCTCCGGCTCCGGCGGTGGCGGCGGCTTCAGCTCCGGCCGCGGCTCCGGCTGCGGTCCTTCGGCGGCAGGAGCCGCAGATCCGTACGCGGGGCCGTGCGCAGACCCGTACGGGGAGCCGTACGCGGGGCCGAGCTCCTCGAACAGGGCGCGCAGCAGCAACGGGTTGCCGCCGCTGATGTCGCACAACCGCGCGCTGTCCCGTGCGGCCCCGGGCAGGGCTCCGGACCCGGCCAGCTCGGCAGCGGCGGCCGCGCTCAGCGGCGCCGGACGCAGCCGGACCAGCCGGGGCAGCCGGATGAGGTCGGTGGCGGGCAACGGGTCGCCGGGGCGCCCGTCCAGGGTCCGGCCGAGGACCAGCAGGACGCCCGACGCCCGCGCCGTGTGGGCGAGATGGAGCAGGTAGGAGCGTGAGAGGTCGTCGGCGTGCTGCCAGTCGTCGACGCAGATCACCACGGGGGTACTGGCCGCGAGGCGGCGTACGGAGGCGCTGAAGAGCTCCATCGACTCCGCCTGGCTCCCGTGCGCGGCCCGCCGGGTCGAGGTGAGCAGTCCGGTGCGGCTGCCGGCCGCGAGCTGGCCCAGCACCCCGAGCGGGAGCCGCCGTTCGGCAGCCGAGCCGGTGGCGCGCAGCACCAGGGCGCCGACCGCGATGCCGAGCTGCACCACGAAAGTGATCAGTTCGGTCTTGCCGCAGCCGACGGGGCCCTCGATCAGAACGGTGGCGCTCTCTCCCCCCGCACACGACGCCAGAACCGTTTCCAGTCTTTTCAGCTCACCCGCTCGTTCCACAAGCCTCATGCGATGCCCCCCTGAAAGCACACGTTCCGTTTTCCGACACGCGGATTTCTTCTGAAAAAGCCCTCTGCGGCGCACGTCCCCGCACCCGTGCATTCCGTATTCGGGGCCGAGGGGGCTTTTGTGTGCGACGCAATCGACCCGTACGGGCTAGAGCGCGCAACCGGCCCTATGGCAAGCGCATGGCAAACCCGCATGCCGGGTCTGACCCCCGTATGGCGGTACCCGTCGGGCCGGGTGCCGCACATGACAGCAAGGTGGCGGATGCGCCCCCTCCCGGCGGGCACCTCGGCCTGCCCGGTCCCTCGCACCCGACGGCGGCGGCCGGCTGCCGGGACGGTGGAGCTCTGCCCGTCAGACATTCCGAGAGCCACAGGGGTCGCCATGCTTTCCGCTCTGCTGCCGCCCGACGTCGTCGCCGTCGAGGTGCGCTCCGATCCCGTGGGCGCCGCGCTGTTCCCGGAGGAGGCCGAGCTGGTCCGCGACGCGGTGCCCAAGCGACGGGAGGAGTTCACGGCCGTCCGCTGGTGCGCCCGGGTGGCGATGGCCCGGCTGGGCCTGCCGCCCGCCCCGGTGCTGCCCGGCGGTCGCGGGGCGCCGACCTGGGATCCTTCCGTGACCGGCAGCATGACGCACTGCACCGGGTACCGGGCTGCGGCGCTGGCACCGCGCTCGCGGATCGCCTCCGTGGGAATCGACGCCGAGCCCGACGAGCCCCTGCCCGAGGGGATCCTGGACGTGGTCGCCCTGGGTCCGGAGCGCCGGCAGGTGGCGGCGCTGCTGGCCGCACGCCCGGAACTGGCCTGGGACCGGCTGCTCTTCAGCATCAAGGAGTCCGTCTTCAAAACCTGGTATCCCCTGACGGGACGGGAACTCGGCTTCCACGAGGCGCTGGTGGTGCTGGACCCGGACCGGGCCGCGTTCCACGTGCGCCTGCTGACCGGTCCGGCGGTGTGCGCCCGTACGCCGCGGGAGCTGCGGGGCCGCTGGGCGGCCGAGGACGGCCTCCTGGTCAGCGCCATCGCGCACACCGCCGCCTCCACCTCCGCCGGTCCGGCCGCCCCCGTCCCGGCCGCCGCATGACGCAGGCCCCCCAAGCGACGTGCATGGAGGGCCTCGTCGGCACTTCGATGTCCGGTGGTCAGCCGGGCATCAGTTCCAGCGGTCGTCCTCCGGGATCGTGACCGAGCCGACGACCGAGCCGATCGCGGCCCCCAGGCCGACCTGGATCTGCACGCCCGGCCCGTCGGCCAGGGAAGGGCCGGAGGCCTGCGCACCGCCCGCCACGGAAAGGCACAGCGCAAGAGCGAGGGCCGCCGCGGCGAACACGCCGACCCGTGCGCTCCCCACAGAGCTTCCCATTTCTCGTCCCCCAAACAGTAAAGATTCACCAAAGAGGCCGCGATGAGTGGTTTCGATTTGAACCTTCATCGACTGCCCCCGCCTGTCCCCCACAGACTGCCTGCGATCATCGCCGCAGACCAAACCCATCACGGTGGCGTAATGTTGCATGACAACAAATGCGCCGGAGTTCGGGGGAGCGGCACGGATGATAGGGAGCGAATACACCGCTTCGGGTTTCGCGGAGCTGGACGACACGAGCGCGTCCGCCTACGGTCAGGCCGTCCGGATGGGCCGGTTCGACCGGGAGGCCGTCGCCGAGGAGCTGCGGCTGTCCCCTCAGGACGTCGAGCGCACCGAACAGGTGCTGCGCCACCTCAAGTTGCTCCAGCCCATGCCGGGCGACCCGTCCGTCCTGGTACCGGTGGGTCCCGACGCGGCGGCGGCCGATCTGGTCGGCGCCGCCGAGCGGCAGATCCGCGACCTCCAGGCCGCCGTGACCGACGTCCGGTCCAAACTCCTGTCCCTGACGCCCCTTTACTTCGAGGGCCGCCGCGAGCGGAACCGGGTCGAGGCGTTCGACCTGATCACCGACGCCGCCCTGGTGCAGTCGACCATCGACGAGCGCCGCCAGATGTGCCGCAGTGAGCTGCTGATCATCCAGCCCGGCGGCCCCCGCCCGGCCGAGATCCTGCCCGCCGCCCGCGAGTCCGCCCAGGAACTCCTAGGCCGGGGCGTGCAGATGAAGACCCTCTACCAGCACACCGCACGCAGTGACCTGCCCACCCGGGCCTACGTCCGCGAGGTGACCGCGGCCGGCGGGGAGGTGCGTACCGCCGACGAGCTGATCGACCGCCTCTTCATCTACGACCGCGAGATCGCCTTCCTGCCGGAGCGCGCCGCGTGTCCCGGCCGGCCCCCGGGCGCGGCGATCGTCCGCGAACCGACCCTGGTGTCCTTCCTCTGCTCCGTCTTCGACCATCTCTGGGACGGGGCGACGCCGTTTGCGCCGGAGACCAACAAGGCGACCGCCACCGCGGACGACGTCAAGCACTCGATCATGCGGCTGATGTCCAAGGGCTTCAAGGACGAGATGGTGGCCCGCCGCCTCGGCATGTCGGTGCGGACCTGTCGGCGCCACATCGCCGAGATCACCGAGGAGTTGGAGGCGACCAGCCGCTTCCAGGCCGGTTTCAACGTCGCGATGTCCGGGATCCTCGACACCCCGCAGGAAGAACTGCTCTGAACCCCGCTCCCCCTCAGACCCTGCGGAGGACGTCGGTGATGGTGTCCACGCAGTCCTGGTCCAGCATCGTGGTGATGTCGGTGTCCGGTGAGGAACCGAAGCCCGCGTCGTAGACGGCGCCGCTGACGCAGTACTCGTCGTCGATCACGAACGTGCGGAAGGACCACTCGTCGCCCGCCCCCGGGGTGCCGTCCGGGCGCTGCACCTGGACCGGCCTGCCGTCCGGACCGAAGCCGAACTCGGTGAACCGGAAGTTCATCCCCTGGCCGATCGCCTTGCTGTAAGCCTCCTTCAGCGTCCACAGCCGTACGAGCGACGGGTTGCGCTCCCGCTCCTCCAGCGCCGCCAGGGTGATCAGCTCGTACGGCGTGCAGACGTGCCGGCCGAGCCCGTCCCGGTACATCGGGCGGTCCGTCCGCTCGGCGTCCACCCCGATCAGGCCGCGGGTGGTCAGCCCGACCAGCAGCAGATCGCCGGTGTGGCTGAGGCTGACGTCGATCTGGTCGTAGCCGCGCAGGTACGGCCGTCCCGTCGGCCCGTACGTGAGCTCCAGCTGCGCGGGGTCGCTGCGCAGCACCGCGCCCGCCGCGCACTTGAGCAGCAGCCGGGAGGCGGCGTAGCGGCTGCGTACGTCCTCGTGGGCCAGCTCGAAGTAGCGCGACCAGTCACGGCCGAGCAGCTCGCGCAGCGCGTCCCCCTGCGGAAGCTGCTCCCCCAGCTCGGACATCCGCGCCCACAGCAGGGCGGAGCCGGTCTCCCGCAGGTCCTCGCGGACCTGCATCCAGGCCGCGTCCGAGCAGTCCGCGACCTCGACCGGGGTGGAGAGCGGCGGTCCCACGGCCGTGCTTCGGGGGGCCGTCATTCTTGCTCCTTCACTAAAGCGTGGATGTCTTCGATCGTTCCGGCTTCGAGGATGGGCCGGACCGGAAGCCGCCGTCCCGTCTGTTCTTCTATGAGGGTGATGAGTTGCAGCAGGAGTACCGAGTCCCATTGCGGCAGGTCGGCCAGCCGGGTGCCCGGCCCCTGCGCCCTCAGATCAAGATTGAACTCATCATGGAGCAATCGGTGGAAATCGTCGAGACTTCCAAGATTCACTTGTATCCTTTCCGGCCGAAATCATGCGCAGCAAGATGTAGTCGGGAACGACTTGAATCTCTGTCAAGTCGTGTTGGAATAGCGGCCCTTCGGGCGCGTCGGCGCGGCGGGTGAAGCCGAGCGAGGGGTAGAATCCGGCGGCCCGGGCATTCGCCCGGGTCTCCCGGTAGCGGGCGGTGACCACGGTGCAGCCCTCGGTGCGCGAGCGTTCCAGCAGGGCGCAGACAATGGCCTGTTCGATGCCCCGGCCCAGCACCCGGCAGCTCAGCCAGACGTTCTCGATGTCCAGCGCGTCCCCGGTCCGCCGCGCCAACACCGCCCCCACCGTTCCGTTGTCGCCGAACCGGTCGGCGGAGCGGGCCACCAGGAGCATCCGGCCGCCGATCCCGGCCGCGGCGGCCGCCACCTCCTGCTCCGTCAGCCGCAGCCCGGTCAGGTTGAACCGGTTGGTGCGCTGGGTGAGTTGAGCGGCCCGGGCTTCCTCGTGCGGCGCGGGCCGGCCCAGGTCCACGGTGATGTCGAGGTCCCGCAGGAAGCCCTCCGCCGTGCCGGCCCGTCGGCGGGCTGCGGCGCGCTGTGATTCGGCTCGATATCGACCGGCCCGTTCCCGGTCGTCCTCGGTGAGGCTCGGCGTGTCGAACCAGCCGTCGCGCAGCAGGCGGGTGACGTGCAGGGCGGGCTCGTCGTCGAGGCGGACCACGGCGGCCTCCGGCACCGCGGCCCGGACCCGGGCGCACTCGGCCGAGGAGTCGTCGACGAAGACCAGCGCGCCGGTGCCGATGCCCAGCCGGTCGGCGATGTCCCGCACATGGGCGTCCTTCGGCTCCCAGTCGGCGCGGATCTGCGCGAAGTCCCGTTCGCGCAGCACCAGGTCGGGATGTCCGCCGAGCGCGGCCACCACCTCCCGGCGGTCGTTCTTGCTGCTGACGGCGAGCAGGACGCCCTGCGCGGCAAGCTGGGCGATCACCTGCTGGAACGCCCCGAAGGCCTCGGCGCGGCCCTCGCCCGCTGCGGCGATGCCGCGGATCCCGTCCTCGGCGAGCACTCCGTCCCACAGGGTGTGGTCGAGGTCGAGCACCAGGCACTTGCGCGTCAGCCCGTACCGGGCCCGGGCCAGGTGGGCGACTTCCCGGGCGATCGCGGCCAGCAGGGGCGCGCCCAGGCGGGCCTGCGCGTAACGGGCGAGCCGCACGTCGTGCACCGGCCCGCCCTCGGCGATCAGCGGGTCGAGGTCGAGCACCACCAGGCCGGTGATACGCGTACCGAGGCGCAGCAGTCGGCTGTTGAAATCCCGCCAGACGGCGCCCAGTTCGGCCCGCGAGCGGTGGTCGATCAGCTGGTGGCTGCGCTCCCGGGACAGCGGGACGGTGTTGAGGACCAGGGTGCCCCGGCCCGCGGCCGCGTGCCCGGTGGCCAGTGCGGTGAGCAGCTCCAGGGCCTCCCCGGCGGCGCGTTCCACGTCCTGCGGCCGCCATACGGCGGGTACGCGGCCGAAGACCGTCTCGTCGTCGAGCAGGCAGAGGAGCAGTTCCGCGGTGCCGAACGAGCCGGCGGGCCCGGCCAGATCCTGGACGTAGGCACCGTGGTCGCCCAGGACCGGGTCCAACAGCATCCCGTGCCGGGCGAGTTCGGCGGTCAGCGGGTCCACCACGGGTGCGACGGTGGACTGCCCGGTGATCCCGACCGTCACCACGGGGGTGGCGGGGTGCAGGTCCCGTACGCGCTGCCGGTCCACCCCGGCCAGCAACCGCCCGACCCGGCGCAGCAGGGCCGGGTCCTCCGCCACCTCGTCCCGGGCCAGCAGTGCGGCGACCGTGTCGTATTCCTGTTCCAGCCGGTCCTGGTCCCGCAGCGCGCGCAGCCGGTCCAGCACTCCGACCCGGGCCGGCGCTTCCGCCCGGGCCGGCGCCTCTTCGGACACCGCAGTGCCCGTCCGCCATGCCTCCACAGCCGTCTCAGACCCTCTCCAGGCCGAGTCCGGCCTTGATCCATTTGCTGGACTCGATGGACAGGACGAGCGCCCGCTCCCCCTGCGCCATGTGGTCGAGCAACCCCTCCATCTGCAGGAAGGGCAGCGCGTTGCCGGTGTTCCCGGTGTCGGCGACGCAGCTGATCTCCCGCGCGGACGGCAGGGCCAGCCGCCGGGTGATCCGTTCGGTCATCCGCCGGGAGAGCTGCGGCGGCAGCAGGTAGTGGACGTCCTCGGGCCGCCAGCCGGTCTCGTCCAGCAGCGCCCACAGCAGCTCCGCCGCCATGTCCGGCACCTGCTCCTCGATCGCCTTGTAGTCCTCGGCCAGCATCGGCCGGTCCGAGTCGCGATCGCTGATGCCGTACCAGTCCAGGAGCTGTCCGGGTTCCCGGCCGAGGCCGGTGAGCCGGTGGACCACGCGCCGTACGGCCACCCGCTCGCCCGCCGGCTCCGCCGTCAGCACGGCCGCTCCGGCACCGTCCCCGAAGAGGACGTAGTTGACGAGCTCCCGGCCGGGCAGCCGGCCCGCACCGGGCCGCAGGTCGAGATGGCGGTGGGTGACGTCCCCGCCGATCACCAGTCCCGCCCCCGCACCGGCGCCGAGCAGCGCCGCGCCGAGCTCCACCGCCTGGAGCGCCCCCGAGCAGCCGGACTGCAGCTGGTAGGCGGGGAGGTGGTCGAGCCCGAGGCGGTCGGCGACCTGGGCGGCCGTGGTGGGCAGCAGGTGGTCGGGGGTGGCGGTGGCCAGGACCAGGAACTCGATGTCCGCCGCGGCCAGGCCCGCGGCGGTGAGCGCGTGGGCGCCGGCCTCGGCGCACAGGTCGGCCAGGGTGGCGCGGACCTCGCCGGTGGCGAGGTCCCGGGCGAAGTGCCGGGTCCGGGTGCCCACGAACACGTCGATCCACTCGTCGCTGACGCCGAGGGCCTGGCCCAGGGTGCTGTTGGAGACGGGCGGGCCGGGCAGGGCGCTGCCGGTGGCGGCGATGAATGCGGTGGTGGGGTGCACGGTGTGCTCCTTCATGCGGCCGGGACCGCCTTCGCGGTGAGCTGGTGGCCGAGGTGGTCTGCGAGGGAGGCGACCGAGCGCAGTGCGGGCAGCATGTGCGGGACGGAGATCTCGCCGAGGCGGGGCAGCCGGGCCTCGATCCGGTCCTTGAGCTGCATGATCATGACGGAGTCGAAGCCGAGGTCCTCGTAGAACCGGACGGTGGGCCCGATCTCCCCGGCCGGGTAGCCGCCGACCTCGGTCACGGCGGCGATCACGGCCGCCAGGACCTCGCCGCCCGCGCCGATCCCGGCCGGGGCCCCCGCAGGCGCGGCTGCGGGCGCCGGGGCCGCCGTACCGGCCGGGACCGTCGGGGCTGCCGTGTCGGCCGGGACCGTCGGGGCTGCCGGGGACGCCGGGGCTGCCGTCGACGCCGTGGACGCCGTATCGCCCGGCGCCGTCGAGTCCGCCCGGCGGCCGTTGCGGAAGCGGCTCCCGGTGCTGAAGACGTACGGCGCCAGCCGCTCGTCCCTGCGGTCCCGGGGCTCGTACAGGGCCGCCCAGTCGGGGTCGAGGCCCGCCCGGTACAGCGCGGCGACCACCTCGGCCAGCTCCCGGCCGCCCGACTCCGGTCCCGGGCAGGGGTGCAGGAACTCCCGCCCGTGGGCCGCGCCGGTCCGGCCGGCCAGCGGCAGCAGCTGGGGGCGCGGCCCGAGTTCCAGCAGGTGCGTCGGCGCGGTCTCCCGTACGAGCGCTTCGAGCGCGTCGGCGAACAGGACCGGTTCGGCGGCCTGCCCGGCCCAGTAGGCGGCGTCCAGCGGCTCCTCGCGCAGCATCCGGCCGTACCGGGTGGAGGCGAAGGGCACCTGCGGGCACACCGCGGCGGTCCTCCCGGCGCGCTCCCGGAACCGGTCGAGGACCGGCTCCAGCGCGGGCGAGTGGAAGGCGTGGGCGACGTCCAGTCGGCGGGCCCGCACCTGGTCCGCGAGCAGCGCCCGCTCGATCCGGTCGAGCACGGCGGCCGGTCCCGAAAGGGTCACATCGCCCGGGCCGTTGACCGCTGCGAGCACGGCCTCCGGTTCGGCGGCGAGCAGCGCGGCGACATCGTCCCGGCCGGCGCGGACGGCCAGCATGGCGCCGTCTCGGGGGAGTTCTGCCATGAGCGCACCCCGGACGGCGACCAGCTCGGCCGCCTCCGTCAAGGAGAGCGCTCCGGCGCTCACCGCGGCCGCGAACTCGCCGACGCTGTGGCCCAGGACGCTCACGGGCCGCACCCCCAGCCCGTCCAGGGTGGCGGCCAGCGCGTACCCGACCGCGAACAGGACGGGCTGGGCGTACCGGGTCTGCCCGACCCGCGGATCGGCGTCGAGCAGCAGCTCCCGTACGGAGAAGCCGGTGTGCGGACCGAGCGCCGCGTCGGCCTCGTCCATGTGGCGCCGGAAGACGGCGGACTCCCGGTGGAGGCCCGCGGCCATCCCCGCGTACTCGCTGCCCTGGCCGGTGAAGAGGAAGGCGACGGCCGGGCGGGACCAGGAGGGCGCCCGGCGGATCCCGACCACGGCGTCCGGGCCGGCCTCGGCGGCTTGCCGCAGCGCTGCAGCCAGTTCGCCGGTGTCGCGGGCGGTGGTCGCGAAGCGGTACGGCAGCCCCGTCTTGACCCGGTTGCTGGACCAGCACAGGGCGGCGGCCGCGCCGCGCGGCCGGGCGGCCACCGCGGCGGCCTGCACGGCCAGGTTGCGGCGCAGTCCCTCGGGGCTGTCCGCGGTCAGGGTGAACACGCCGGCGGCGGAGCCGGGGAGGCCCGACGCCCGGGCCCGGGCGGGCCCCCGGCCGCCCGGCGCACGGCTGCCGAGTGCGCTGCCGACCGCCGCGAGGGGGCGGGGCGCCGTCGCGAGCACCGCGTGCACGTTGGTCCCGCCCATCCCGAAGCTGCTGACCCCCGCAACGGTCTCCCCGCGCGGCAGCCGCAGCGGGGACTTGAGCAGCCGCAGCCCGCGCTCGGCGAGCCGCAGCCGGGGATTCTCCCGGTCCGCGAACCGGCTGGCCGGCACGAGCCGGTGGTGCAGCGCGAGCGCGGTCTTGATCAGCCCGGCGAGCCCCGCCGCGCCCTCGGTGTGTCCCAGGTTCCCCTTGACCGATCCGAGCGCGCACGGCTCGCTGCGGTCCACGCCGTGCACCGCGCCCAGCGCCGCGCACTCGATGGCGTCGCCCAGCACCGTCCCGGTGCCGTGGGCCTCGACGAACCGCACCTGGTCGGCGGTGACCCCGGCCCGGCGGTATGCGGCCTCCAGCACCTTCTGCTGGGCCCAGCGGCTGGGGGCGGTCACTCCGTTGCTGCGGCCGTCCTGGTTGACCGCGGTACCGCGGATCACGGCGTACACCCGGCTGCCGTCCGCGAGGGCGTCCTCCAGCCGGCGCAGCACCACGACCGCGACCCCGTCGCTGCGCCCGATGCCGTCGGCCTCGGCGCTGAAGGGCTTGCACCGGCCGTCGGGCGCGGCCAGCTTCAGCTGCTCGTAGACCAGCCCCAGGGACGGGGACAGGACCAGGTTGACGCCGGCCGCGAGGGCCGTCGACGTCTCGCCGGACAGCAGCGAGTTGACCGCCAGGTGGACGGCGACCAGGGAGGACGAGCAGGCGGTGTCGACGGTGAGCGAGGGCCCCGACAGGTTGAGGTGGTACGAGACCCTGTTCGCGGTCATCCCGGCGCTGCCGCCCGCTCCGAGCTGCGGGGTGACCCAGCGGTGGTCGGACATGGTGAGGCGGCCCCACTCGCCGCCCATCATCCCGACGAAGACCCCCGTCTCGGTGCCGGCCAGCGCCGGGGGCGCCGTACCGGAGTCCTCGATTGCCCGCCACGCGCACTGGAGCAGCATCCGCTGGTGCGGGTCCATGGCGGCCGCCTCGCGCGGCGAGACCGAGAAGAAGGCGTGGTCGAAGCTGTCGGTGCCTTCGGCGAAGCCGCCCCGCGAGACACCCGGGAAGTCGGCGGCGCTCCACCGCTCGTCCGGCAGCTCGCCGATCGCGTCTCCGGAGCGCAGCAGCAGCTCCCAGTAGGCGTCGGTGCCGTGCGCGCCCGGGAACAGGCAGTCGATGCCGACCACCGCGATGTCGCCCTTCACCGGTACCGCCCCCCGTACGCCACCGTCGCGGATGCCGCCGTCGCGGACGCCTGCTGCGCGGACCCCGCGGTCGGGGCGCCAGGGCCCGGCAGCACCGTGAGGAGGTGCGCGAGCAGGCTCTCCACGGTCGGGTGGTCCCACAGCAGGGTCGGCTCGGCCTCCAGGCCGAACTCGTCCTCCAAGTCGCCGCACAGGCTCAGGGCCATCACCGAGTCCATGCCGTACTCGGCCAGCGACACGGCGGGGTCGATGGTGGACGCCGGCCGGCGCAGGTACAGGGCGACCCGGTCCAGCAGCCAGGCGGGCGAGAAGGGGGTGGGGGCGGTCATCGCGTGCACTCCTTCGGTGTGCGGCGGCGTACGCACGGCGCCGGGGCCGTTCTCACGGCGCCGGGGCCGGCGGTCAGCCGCACACGGGTGTGTTGTAGAGGTCGTAGCTGTGTTGGGCGCCGTATCTGATCTGCGTCTCGTGCCGGATCCGGGTCTCGCATCCGGGTGGCAGGGCGGGCACCCGTGCGCCGAGCCGGCGCGCCACCCGGTGCAGGGCGGCCGCCGCCCAGGACGCGTCGGCGAGGAAGGGGTCCCCGCCGTCGGCCGCGTGCCGCCAGACCCCGAGCACGGCGGCCGCGGCCAGCAGCAGCGCGTACCGGTCGACCAGCGCGAAGCCGGCCGCGGTCGGCAGGGTGCGGGAGCCGTCGCGGTCGGCGGCCCGGACCCGGTCGCGCAGGTCGCGCAGCTCTCCGGTGAGGACGCCGGCCAGCCCGGCCAGCGCCTGGACGGCCGGGTCGGTGCCGGTGATGTCGGCGCCGATCAGCGGCAGGCAGGCGCTGAGGGCGTCCCGGCCCGAGGCCAGGCTGAGCCGGTCGGCGGACGGCAGCACCGGCAGCGGGTCCCAGGGCCGGAACAGCGCCGCGGGCGGCTCCGCCTCCCGGAACCAGGAGTCCTCCGCGAGCCGCGACAGCTGCGGGATGACCGTGGCCTGGCAGGCGGCGGAGCCGGCGTGGCCGAGACTGAGCACCGGTACGTCCCGGACGTGCTTCTGGAAGATGCCGAGTGTGCCCTCGCAGGTGTAGATGGCCGAGCCGAGCACCGTCGAGAGGTCGTACATCGTCTCGGTGAGCACCTTGGGCAGCAGGTACTTGAGCGCGGCCGAGTAGACGCTGGTCTGCTCGGGCAACAGGTGCAGCGCGCGCAGGGCGACCACCGCGAGGCTGTCGTAGAGCAGCAGGTTGACGAAGGCACCCGTGGTGGCGGCGAAGGCCCGGTCGGTGTCCGGCCCGTGCGTGCTGAAGGCCATGGAGCGCTGCGCCTGGAAGCCGACGGCCGTGCGCAGCACGGTGTCGACGGCTCCGACCGCCAGGGCGGAGATGACCGTACGGCTGAGCTGGAAGGAGCGCAGCGCGGTGGTGACCCCGCTGCCGAGCGGGCCGAGCAGGGCGGAGGAGGGCACCGGGCAGGAGTCGAACTCCACCCCGGCGAACCGGCAGCCGCGCAGGCCCACGGCGAGGTGGCGGGGCAGCAGGGTGACCCGGTCCGCGGGGAGGGCGGCCGGGTCGAGCAGCAGCGCCGAGTGGCTGCCGCTCCCGGGCTCCGGGTCGGTGCGGCAGAACAGCACCAGCGCACGGGCCCGTTCGAGGTTGTTGATGACGGGTTTGGCCCCGCCCAGCAGCAGTCCGCCGTCCGGGCCGGGGCGGGCCGAGACCTGGCTGCGCACGTAGTCGTTGCTGTGCGCGGTCTCGTGCTGCGCGATGGCGGCCTTGCCGCCGTCCAGCAGCAGCGCGGCCAGCTGGGTGCGCTGCTGCTCGGTGCCCGCCATCCACACGTCGGAGGCGGCCATCCAGCTCATGACCCCGTAGCCCATGCCGAGGCCGACGTCGCGGCGGAAGACCGGCCGCATGACGGCGACGAGGTCCTCGTACGAGGCGAGGCGCCCTCCGAGGGAGACGGGCACGAACTCGGCGAACACCCGGTGGGAGTCGAGCAGTTCCTCGCCCGGGGTGAAGCGCTCCGCGGCCCGGTCGGCGGCGACCAACCGGGCGTACCCGTGGGGGTTGGCCGGGTCCCCGGGGTCGCCGAAGGCCGCCTCCAGCCCGGCCGCACGGGCCCGGGCGGGAAGGCCGTCCGGGGCGGGGGTACGGGCGGGGGCGGAGGTACGGGCCGTGGCGGGGGCGGCTTGGGCGGCGCGGGCGAGGAGGCGGTTCACCACCGGCCGCCGCCCCCTGCGGGCTCCGGCCGCAGCAGGTCCTCGCCGAGCGCCATGCCGCGGGAGCGGACCAGGGCGGCCACGGCGGGGTCGAGCACTTCGTGGTCGGCGTGCAGTGCGCCCTGGAGGAAGAGCGTCCGCATCAGCGTGCGCTGGATCTTGCCGCTCGTCGTACGGGCGATGGCCCCCGCCCGGACCAGCAGCACATTGCCCACGGGGATGCTGAACTCGGCCCCGACCCGGTCCTGGATCCGCCGCAGCAGCGTCCGCAGACCGGCGGCGTCGCTGTCGGACGCCCTGACCTCGTGGACGACGACCAGCTGCTCGGAGCCCCCGGTGTCCACGGAGAAGGCCGCGCCGACACCGCCGCCGAGGGCGGGGGCCGTACCGCGCACGGTCCACTCGACGTCCTGCGGGTAGATGTTGCGGCCGTTGAGGATGATCAGCTCCTTGAGCCGGCCGGTGACGTACAGCCGCCCGTCCTCCAGGGTGCCGAGGTCGCCGGTGCGCAGGAAGCCGGTCTCGCCGGTGGCGAGCGTGGCCCGGAAGGTGCGCTCGGTCTCGGCGGGCCGCCGCCAGTAGCCCTGGGCGACGCTGTCGCCGCGCAGCCAGATCTCGCCGACGGCGCCGGGCGGCAGCTCGCTGCGGCTCTCGGGGTCGACGATCCGCAGGTCGTACCCGGTGGCGGGGCCGCAGGCGGTCAGCGTGCGCGCGTACGCGGAAGGCACGGGCCCCGCGGGGGCGAACCGGCCCTGGTCCAGGGCGGCGGGGTCGACGGCGCTCGCCGTGTACAGCGCCCCGGGGGTCCCGGCGGAGACCAACAGGGTCGCCTCGGCCAGCCCGTAGCAGGGGTACGGCGCCTCGGCGCGCAGCCCGGCCGGGGCGAAGCGGCGGGTGAAGGCGTCCATGGTGCTCGCGCGCACCGGCTCGGCGCCGTTCAGGGCGAGGCGCCAGCGGGAGAGGTCGAGCCGGGCGATGTCCTCGTCGGAGATCCGCTCGACGCACAGGTCGTAGCAGAAGTTGGGCCCGCCGCCCACGCTCACCCCGTACTCCTCGATCGCCTGGAGCCAGCGCAGCGGACGCTTCACGAAGGCGGTGGCGGACATCTGGACGGAGAGGCTGCCGAGCAGGAGGGGGTGCAGCAGGTGGGCGATGAAGCCCATGTCGTGGAAGTGCGGCAGCCAGCTGCCGAACCGGTCCTCCCCAGTGGTCCGCAGCACCTGCCGCAGCAGCCGCTGGTTGTCCATCACGTTCCGGTGGCTGACCATCACCCCGCGCGGATCGGAAACCGACCCCGAGGTGTACTGGAGGAAGGCGAGGTCGTCCGGTCTGGTGCGCACCGGCCGCCAGGCCTCGGCGTCACCCAGCCCGGGCAGGTCGGTGGCCAGGCAGGACACGCCCTCCGTCAGCGAGTCGGCGAGCCACCGCGACACCTCCGGCGCGGCGGCGGCCTCGGTGAGCACCCACCGCGCCCCGGTGTCCCGGAGCACCGCACTGACCCGGTCGCTGCGCCGCCCCCGCGGCCCCGCCCCGGGCAACGGCGCGGGCACGGCGACGGCGCCCGCGTACAGGCAGCCCGCGTAGGCGGTGAGGAAATCGGTGGTCGAGCCGTACAGCAGCAGCACGGGCTCGCCCTCGACGCCGCGCTCCTGCAGCAGGGAAGCGATCCGGCGCGCCTGCCGGTCGAGCTCACCGTAGGTCAGCCGGCGCGGCCCGCTCCCCGCCCGCTCCCCGATCTCGACATGCGCAACGGCCTCCCCCAGCCGCCCCGCCTGCGCACGCAACGCTTCGCCAAAGGTCGGCAGTTCAAACACATCAAAAGGCTTCGGCATTGCTCCCCCTGGCGCCGCTGCTGGAACCCGACCCATGCTCGAGCAAACCTCTAAAGAACCGCTTGTACCGCCCGAGGTCTCGATCCGCCTCTCCCCCGGCGCCGACGGCCCGGGACGCCGCTCGTCCTGGACGGGGCACTTCGACATCCCGGCCGCGAAGGCGCCACGCGGCGACACCATGACGCACCCGGGGTGTCGCGGCGCCACAACAACGCCACAATGACTTGCCATGGCGCCCTCCTGGTGTCACTACCTGTCCAGGGACATGCCCCCTACGTCGATCACCTCCGCCGTGAGTTCGCGGTCGCCGCCCACGCCGGCGGGGACGAAGCGCGCGCCCTGGCCGAGCGGCTGACCGCCCCCTGGAGTCCGCCGCGCGCCTGACTCGCCTGAACGCGCTCTCCGCCGCCACTGAGGAGACCACTCGCGATCTGGCCCCCGCCTCCGAGGGTGTACGGGTGGGCTGGACCCCGAATTCGTGGTGACAGCACCGCCGACCTCGGAGAGCACCCGCGACGACGCCCGCGAGGTGGCGCCACCGGTGGCGCCACCTCCCGGTGACGGCGGCGAGAGCGCCACGGCCGGGATCAACTTCCACCTCCCGGCACCTCAAGGCCCGGGTCGGGGACGCCGCAGGCCAGGAGGGGCTGTCCGTCAACGCCTGGCTCGTACGGGATGTGGCCATCGCCCTGGAGCCGGCGGACCGGCCCGGCCCGCCGGGCGCGCCACGCGACCCGGCCGGCGAGGGGCCGCTCGGCGAGTGCCGGGTCAAGACCTCGCTCGGCGACATCCTGCTCGCCGAGGCGGGCGTCGCGCACCCGCGCACCGGCCACGGGGACACCCGCGTAGACCGCATGACCGTCAACGCCGAGATCCACGGGGCGGGCCGCATCGGACGGTGCCAAGGCTGCCGAGTGACCGAGGCTTCCTCGGACCCGCCTCTCGATCAACGGGCCGCGGCCGCCCGACGCCCACGGGCCTGGATCTCCCCGCGCCGCGACCCGTGAAGGCAGATATCAAGTCGACCCGGTCACGCCTTTTCTGATACCCCGATACAGCACGGTGTGCAGGGCTTTGGAGAGCGCCATCACCACCCCGCCCAGGCCAGGCCTGGCATGCCTCGCCTCGTATACGAGGACAAGGCTGAATGGCCGGATGTCATCGGCGATGCGGATGGGCCGTGCGCGCAACGCCTGCACACAATGGGCATCGTGATCACGAACCACGATCACGAACGAGTCGGGGGGCCCGTGCTGTGAGTGACATCGTGTTCAGACTACTCGGAGCGCTGGACGTCCAGGTCGACGGAAGGATCCTCACCCTCGGCAGCTCCCGCCAGCGAACCGTTCTGGCCACGCTGCTCCTTGCGCGGAACCGGGTGGTTTCGGTCGAGCGTCTCATCGCCACGGTCTGGCAGGGCAATGAGCCCGTCACCGCACGGAACCAGATCGCCATCCTCGTCGGCGCGCTGCGCAGGCTCTTCAAGGACGCCGCGGGCGCCGCCGATCTCATCGTCACCTCGCACCCCGGCTACATCATGACTCTCAGCAAACATCAGTTGGACATCGCGCAGTTCGAGGAACGGGCGAGCCGGGCACGGGAGGCTGCTCGGCTGGGACAGCCTGCCGAGGCGTGCAAGCACATCGACGAGGCGCTGAGCCTGTGGCGGGGACGCGCGCTGGAGGGCATCGTCGGCGAGCCCGCGGAGAGCACCGCGACCCGCTTGGAGGATCTCAGGCTCGATCTCTTGGAGGAGCGGGCCGGACTGCAGTTGCAGCTCGGGCGGCATCGGGCGCTTATCGGCGAACTGACGGCGCTGGTGCGTGAGCACCCATTGCGGGAGCAGTCGCGCAGTTGGCTGATGCTCGCCGAGTACCGGTCGGGAAACCGCGCCCGCGCGCTCGAGATCTTCCGGGAAGGGCGCGCGATCCTGGTGGACAAGCTCGGCTTGGAGCCCGGCCCGGGGCTGCGGTCGATCCACGATCTGATCCTCCAGGACGCGCCGGAACTGGCACCGCCGCTCGGTCTTCCGACGCCTGCCGCGATGGCGGTGGTCCCTGCGCAGCTTCCGGCCAGTGTCGCGGCCTTTTCCAGCCGCGAAGAAGAGCTCTGCGGTCTCGACCGTCTGCTGGATGAGAGTCACGGGGCCCGTCCGCCCGCCATAGGTTCCATCTCCGGTGTCAGTGGCGTGGGCAAGACGGCCCTCGCCGTCCACTGGGCCAACCAGGCCGCCACCAGCTTCCCTGACGGCCAGCTCTTCATCAATCTGCGCGGGTACCACGAGACAGACGAGCCAGTACCGCCCGAGGCGGCGCTGGAGCGGCTGCTCCACTCACTCGGGGTGCCCGGCGCGCGGATCCCCGCCGACCTCGGCGACCGGGCCGCCCTCTACCGGAGCGTGCTCGAAACCAAGAGGATGCTGATCCTGCTCGACGACGCGCGGTCGTTCGAGCAGGTTCGCCCCCTCCTCCCCGGGACCGGTCGGTGCTGCGTTCTGATCACGAGCAGGGATCCGATCGACGACCTGACCGGCGACTTCGCCATACGCCGGATCGCGCTGCGGGTCCTCGAACAGGACGCGGCCACCGCCCTGCTCGCCCAAGTGGCCGGGCCCGAGCGGTTCGCCGCCGACCCGGAGGCCGCAGCCCGTCTCAGCGAACTCTGCGACCGGCTGCCGCTCGCCCTGCGTATCGCCGGGACCCGGCTGGCGGCACGCCCTCACTGGACTCTGCGCTCCCTGGTGGAGCGGCTGGAATGCGAACGGCGCCGCCTCGACGAACTGAGCCCCGGCCAAGGCGGCATCCGGGCCGGGCTACGGCTCACCTACCGGCACCTCCCGCCGGCCGCGGCGCGGATGTTCCGCTGCCTTGGCCTGCTCAAGGTGCCGGAGTTCGCCTCCTGGGTGGGCGCCGCGCTCCTGGACACCGAGCTGTGGGAGGCCGAGGACCTCATCGAGCAACTCGTCGACGCGCAGTTGCTGGAGGCCGTTCAGCATCGGGCCGGGCACCCGCCCCGATACCGCTTCCACGACCTGCCACGCCTGTATGCCCGGGAGCTCGCCCTGGCCGAGGACGGTGAGGACGAAAGGAGCTCGGCCCTGCGCCGGGCCTTCGGCGGCTGGATCACGCTGGCCGACGAAGCCCATCGCCGGGCGGAGGGTGGGACCACGCCGCGCATCGCACCCGTGGGTCGCCACGAGCTGCCGCGGTCGCTGCTGGACGAGCTCCTGCGTACTCCCATGGACTGGTTCGAGACGGAGCGCCAGGCCATCGTCGCCGTCGTGGCCCAGGCGGCGCAGAGCGACGTCGGCAGCAGCCTGGCGGAGTTCAGCTGGTCACTCACGGCGTGCGCCACGCCGGTCTTCGAGACCCGCCACTACCTGGACGACTGGCGCTGCTGCGCCGAACAGTCCCTCGTGGCCGCCCGGCGCGCAGGCTCTGCCAAAGGGGAGGCGGCCATGCTGCGCTCCCTCGGCTCGCTGGCCATCAACCAGCGCCGCTACCTGAGCGCCCAGGAGTCGCTGATGTCCGCCCTGGAGCTGTTCCGGCAGGCAGGCGACGCGCACGGCGGCGCCCAAGTGCTCCGGCTGCTGGCCATCTGTGCGCACTTCCGCAGCGACCTCGCGCATGCCGCGCGGTACGTCGAGGAGGCCATGGAAGTCTTCGTCCGCCTCGGGGACGCCCGTGAGGCGGCTCACGCCATGGGTCTCTTCGCGCAGATCGAGGTGGAGCGTGGCAACCTCACCAAGGGGGTCGAGCTCAGCGAGCGCGCGGTGGCCAAGAGTCGGGAGGGTGGGCTGTGGCGAGCCGAAGCGCAGAGCCTGCACTGGCTCGCCGAGGTGCTGCTGCGCAGCGGTGAGCCCGGGAGGGCGGCTGCCGCCAGTCGCCGGGTGGTGGAGCTGACGCAGGAAGGAGGCGACCGTGTCGGCGAGACCTACGCCCTGCGCGCCTTGGGCGATGCCCTGTGGCGGACCGGCGAGTTCGTGGAGTCGCAGTCCGTACTGGGCCGCGCCCGGGAGATCGCGGACGAGCTTGCCGACGACTTCCTGATCGCCCGGATCGAGGCGGACCTCGGTTGCATCGACGCGGTGGCGGGCGACCCGGGCGCGGCGCGGCGCATCGGCGGCGCCCTGAACACGTTGACCGCACTGGGGGCGAAAGTGTGGCAGGACCGCACCGAACGCCTGCTCCGCGCCGTGGAGGCCGCCGAGCCCGGCGTACCGGTCCCGGCCACGACACTGGCCAAGCTGCTGGAGGAACCGGGCGACCGGAGCACGAGGGTCCACTGAGGCCCCGGGGCGCGAGCCCCGTCGGAACTCATCGGAAAGGCCTAGTGCTGTGGCCGGGAAGGTTTGCCGGGTCGCGTTGTCCGGTGCGGTGCATCGCAAGGCGGAGGCCCGCGGCTCGTACTGGACGTACTTGCGCGGTCCGACAACGCAGCGAGGTGCCGTGCCGGGCGGCGCGACCCGGTGGACCTGTCCGGTCACAGCACTAGTTCCAGGGGAAGTCCTGGTCAGGGCCGGCGATGCCGACCTGGGCCGAAGCCGTGACGACGATCGGGGCCGATGTGCCTCCGGGCCCCGTCGTGTTCGCTGCGGCTGCCGCACCAAGCAACAGTGCGATACCCGTGACGAGGCCGAGCATGGTGACTCCCGTGGTTGTGCGGGTTCCGTTCATCGGACTTCCCCCTCTGGCGTGGTGACCCGTTCGCGCGATCCGGCCGTGCCTAACGCCGGATTACACCGGTCGGTGTGTGAGAGAAAGATAGGAAGAGGTTCTATGGAGCCTCTATTTTTTTTGTTCGTCGATCAATGAAATCAAGACAAAATCGAGAGAACACCGGGACTGGTTAGCATTGGCAGGTTGCAGGACCATGTAGTTGAACGGGGAACCATGGATTTCCGCTTGCTTGGCCCGGTCGAGGTACGGCGCGATGACCAACGCATCGACCTCGCGGGCACGAAGATGCACACATTGCTGGCGGCTCTACTGCTGGCCAGGGGGAAAGTAGTGCCGGACGCTCGGCTCAGCACGCTGTTGTGGGGGATGACCCCTCCGACGACCATGAAGGCTCAGATTTACACACACGTATCACGGCTTCGGAAGCTGCTGGAACCGGAAATCGCCATCCACCGGAGGGCTCCCGGATACGTACTGGAAACGGGCGACTCCCGCGTCGACGTGGTGGAGTACGACCGACTCGACCGGCTCGGCCGACAAGCCCTTCGGGCAGGACGCTACGAGGAAGCGCGAACGCTGTTGCGCAGTGCGCTGGAACTGTGGCGCGGGCCCGTACTTTCCAATGCCACCGAGTTCCTGGCGGCGGAGGAGGGCCCGCAATGGGACGAGGGCCACGCGGCGACTCTGGAGAACCGCATGGAGGCCGATCTCGCACTGGGCAGGCACCAGCAGGTCATCGCGGAGCTCACGCGCTTGGTTGCGGACTTCCCGCTGCGGGAGCGGCTGCGGGCCCAGTTGATGACGGCGCTCTACCGGTGCGGTCGGCAGGCCGACGCGCTCCACGTCTTCCGCCTGGGCCGTACCGTGCTGGCCGAGGAGCTGGGAGTGGACCCGGGCAGCGAGCTCACCACCACGCACGAGGCCGTGCTCCGCGGCACCCTGGACTTCCAGGGTGCCGTCGCCGGGCACGCGGCCCCGGGCCCCGGGGCGTCGCCCAGGACCGCGGTCGCCTCACCCCCGACGGGCCCCACGACCGCCGGTACCGGCACGGCCGCACTGCCTGCGGCGCCGCGGCAAGTCCCCGCGATGCTGCCGCCCGACACGGCCGCCTTCGTCGGCAGGACGCGCGAACTGGAGGCGGTGACCGCCCTTCTGGCGCCGGCGGACGAGCCCGGAGGTGACCCCGCGGGTGCGCGCCGCCTGCTGATCACCGGCATGGCGGGTGTGGGCAAGACCTCTCTCGCCGTGCGCGCCGCACACGCCATGCGCGAGCGGTTCCCTGACGGCCAGCTGTACGCGGACCTGGTCGCCTCCGACGGCACTCCCGAGGACCCGCGCGGGGTGCTCATCCGGCTGCTGAGGTCCCTCGGCCACGAGCCGGCGCAGGATGTCCGGCACGATCTCGACGAGCTGGTGCGGCTCTACCGCACCCACACCGCCGGGCTCCGCCTGATCGTGCTGCTGGACAACGGTGTGAGCGGCGCGCAGTTGGCGCCGCTCCTGCCCGCCAGCCCACACACCGTCGTCCTGGTCACCGGGCACGCACACCTGGCGGCGGTCGTGGGCCCTGACATTCTGGCTCTGGAGCCGATGCCCGAGCGCGAGTCGCTCGCCGTGCTCCGGACCATCGTCGGTGCCGCGCGGATGGCGGCTGAGCCGCAGGCGGCCGCGCAGATCGTCATCCACTGCGCCGGGCTGCCTCTCGCACTCAGGATCGCCGGGGCACGGCTGGCGTCCCGGCCGCACTGGCCCCTGGCCCGCCTGGCCCAGCGGCTCGCGGAGCCGACCGAACGGTTGCGGGAGCTGCGCTTCGGCGATCTGGACCTTGACCGGTCGCTGCGGAGCTGGTTGGCACGTACGGGTGGCCAGGTCCGGGACCAGCTGGCCTGCCTGTCCGTGTTGGGCGAGCAGCCGTTCACGGCGCCGGCGGCGGCCACGGCGCTGGGCCTGCCCACAGCCCGAGCCGAGGACCTGGTGGAGCAACTCGCCGACGGCGCCATGCTGGAGACGGTCGGCCCGGTCGAGTACCGCTTCCACCGGCTGGTTCTGCTGCACGCGCAGTGCGTGATGGCGCACTGTCCGCAACCGGTGATGCCCGCGCTCGTAGCGGCATGACCCGGTCCTAGGGCGGGATCGTCAAAGCCCCGCCGGGCCGGCACTGTCCGGCACCGCACCTCACCGCGTTGTCGGGGCGCCCGAGTACGTCCAGTACTCGGGCGCCCCTCCGCCTCGCGAGGCACGGCCCCGGACACCGCGGGCGCTGCCGGCGCTGCTTTGACGACCCGCCCCGGCGCACGAAGGCCTGACGGCGAGAAGCCGTCAGGCCTGCCCGGATGTGGGCGCCGGTGTCCGCGTCCGGTCACGCGCGCTGTCAGCCCCGCAGCGCCTGCGCCACGACGGACAGCACGGCCGCCTGCCGTTGGCGCAGGTAGAAGTGCCCGCCGTCGAACAGATCGACTGCGAACCGCTCTCCCGACACATCCGCCCAGGCGTCCAGGTCCTCGGGGGGTACGCCCGCGTCGTGCCGGCCTCCAAGGGCTGTGACCGGCACGTCCAACCGGCGCCGGAGCCGGTACCGGTATGTCTCGCACAGCTCGAAGTCCGCCCGGATCACAGGGAGCAGGACCTCCAGCAGCTCCGGATGCGCCAGCAGTTCGGCCTGCGTCCCCTCCAGTTCCGTGAGAAAGTCACGCAGACTCGCGTCGTCGCGCAGATGCACGTCCCGGGTCCGTCTCGGCAGCTGAGGCGCTCGGTAGGCCGAGACGAAGACGTGGACGGGCGGCCGACCGCGCGCGATGAGTTCGTGCGCCAGCTCGAAGGCGAGCAGCGCGCCCATACTGTGCCCGAACAGGGCGCACCCGTCCCGCGTCACCGGATGGGAGACCACGGCGTCCGCCAGCTGCGCCGCGAGCACCGCCGCCGACCTCACCGGCGGCTCCCCGAACCGGTCCTCGCGACCCGGCAGCTGAACGGGCACGGCCCTGGCGTACGGAGTGAGGGCGTCCGGCCAGGTGCGGTACGCCGTGGCGCCGCCGCCCGCGTGCGGCAGGCACAGCAGCGGCAGCCCTTCGGCGGGAGCACCGGCCACCGCCGGGAACCAAGAGCCGACGTGAGCCGCCGGTCGGTCAACGCGCATCTGCGTCGCACGCGCCGTACACGATCACCGACTGGAGCAGGGCCTGACAGCCGCGCACCAGCTGGGCGTCCGAGGTGTCCTCCTTGGGCGAGTGGCTCACCCCGCCCCTGCTCGGCACGAACAGCATGGCCGTCGGCACGTACTGGGCCAGCACGCTCGCGTCGTGCCCGGCGTAGCTGAGCAGCCGCTCCAGGCGACCACCCGTGATGCGGCAGGCCTGCTCGACGGTGTCGCACAACGCCGGGTCGAATTCGGTGATCCGCTTGTCCGAGATCCGCTCCACCGAGACGGTGCAGTTCTCGTCTGCGGCCGTCCAGCGGGCGAGCGCCTCGAGTTCGCGGGTGGCTTCAGCCAGCGCGTAGGGCGAGCCCGACCGCCACTCGACGACCAGACGGGCCTCACCGGGCACGACGTTGGGCGCACCCGGTACGAACTCTATGAAACCGATGTTCATGACCATGTCCCGGTCGATGCCCAGGACCATCGGCTGTACACGGCTCGCGAGCTTCATCGCGGCGCGACCGGCGTCGGCGCGACCGGTCATGGGCGTCGTACCCGCGTGGTTGGTCTCGCCGAAGAAGGTCACCGCAAAGCGCTGGACTCCCACGATCCCCTCGACCACCGCGAGTTCCGTTCCGGCCGCCTCCATGCGCGGGCCCTGCTCGATGTGGAGCTCGAGGAAGGCGGAGATGTCGCGTATGCCTTCGCCGGAGCAGAACGCGGTCGACCCGGTCAACCCGCCCGTCGACTCCGGACGGGCGCCTTCCTCGTCGAAGAAGCCGACGATACGCAGCGACCGCGCCGCCGGGTGGCCCGCCTCGTGCAGCGCCCGCAGGATCTCCAGCGCGGCGATGGTTCCGTACGCGCCGTCGAGCCGCCCGCCCGCCGGGACGGTGTCGGTGTGCGAGCCGATCAACAGGTACGGGCCTTCGGAGCCCGGCGCCGTTCCGAAGACGTTTCCGATGGCGTCGACGTGCCGGACCAGGCCGGCATCGGCGATGCGTTGGGCGAACCACGCCCGGCCCGCCACGTCGGCCGCGGAACCGGCCACCCTGTCGACGCCGCCGTCGGGCCTGCCGCCGATCGAGGCGAAGTGCGCCAGGTCGTCGAGGAACCGCTCTTCGGAGATGCTGACCCTGTCGAGGGCCGTAGTCATGGTCGTGGGCGTGGGCATCAGTGGGCACCGCCTTGGGACGTGAGCTCGGATCGGGCACCGGAACCGAGGGAGACGAGCCGGGCCAGCTCGGCCGCGTCGACCATGGAGACGTCCGCGACGCGGCGGTCCGGGTCGGCGACCGCGGCTTCTGTGAACCGCTGGAAGTGGCGGGCGAGGCGCCCGATGGCAGACCGGTCGAAGAGCCGGGTGTGGTAGCGAAAAGAGATCCGCAACGACGTGGTGCTCTGGAGAAATTCGACCGACAGTTCGCACTGCCCCTCCTGCTGGGGCACGTCGAAGGGGGTGAGGCGCAGCCCTGCCACCTCCAGCTCCAACCCCGCCGCCTCGCCGGTGGCCAGGAGGTCGGCCAGGGGGTCCAGCCGGTTCGTCGTCACCATCGTCGCGGCCACCTGCGTGATCGGTGGTCGACTCGGATCGTGCGGCAGACCCAGCGCCTTGGGCAGCAGCGCGAAGGGGTACCCGACGCGACCGATGCCCTGCCTGATCTGTTCGTCGAGCGAGTGGAACAGTTCGGTGAAGGTCGTCGAGCGGTCGAAGTGGGCCGACAGCGCGAGTGAGTTGACGAAGTAGCCGACCAGGTTGCCGGCCTTGTGGCCGGCCCGCGTGGTCGTGGGCCAGCCGACCAGGAAGTCGTCCTGGCCGCTGTGCCGGTGCAGGGTGGACTGGAAGGCGGCCAGCAACAGGACGAACGGCGTGACGCCCGCGCCGAACGCCGCCTCGCGCAGCCGGGCGGTGAAGTCGTCCGGCAGCCGCAGCTCGTATGTGTCGCCCTCGAAGGTCTGCCGGGGCGGTCGTGGCCGGTCCGTGGGCAGGTCCAGCACACCTGGTGCGCGCGCACACACGCCTCGCCAGTACGCCTCCAGTTCGGCCCGGCGCGGCGAGGCCAGCAGCTCCTGCTCGGCTGCCACGTGATCGTTCCAGGTCAGCCTCAGCGGCTTGGCGGACGAGGTGGTGCCACCCGCACCGTACGCGTCCAGCAGGTCGCGCAGGACGATGCCCTGCGAGTACGCGTCGGTCGCGATGTGATGTGCCGTCAACAGCAGCACGGCGTCGTCAGCGGTGCGCCGGATCAGGTCGGCCCGGAAGGCGGCGCGGGTCAGATCGAACGGCTCCGTGCTCAGCGATCGGACGAAGGAGTGCAGCTCGGCGTCATCGAGCCGACCGACCTCCCGCACGCACAGCTCCGGCAGGGCGGAGGCAGTGATCACGCGCCGGAGCCGGCCGTCGTCCTCCGTGAACGACGATCGCAGCATGTCGTGCCGCTGCGCCGTGGCGGCCAGGGCCCGCTGCAGCGTGCCCAGGTCCAACGTCGTGCGGATCCGCACGGCGACGGCCACGTTGTACGCCGAGCTGTCCGGCGCCATCCGGTGAAGGAACCAGAGTGCCTCCTGGCCGATGGACACGCCGGCCGTCATCGGCTGCCCAGCAGGTCGTGCAGATGCGCGGTCAGCGCGGCGACGGTGGGGTGGTCCCAGGCGATGGTCGGCTCGACCTCCAGTTCGAAGCGATCCTCGATGTCGCCGCACATCGTCATCGCGTAGACCGAGTCCAGACCCATCTCGACGAACTTCACGTCGGGGGGAATGCTGTCGGCCGACACCTCGAGGTAGAAGGCAACACGGTCCGCGAGCCAGTCGCGGATGTCCTCCGCGGTGACGGGGGCGGTTCTGTCAGCGGTGTCTGTCATGGTTGGCGTACTCCTGATCAGGCTCTTGTACGGGGAAGCGCGGTGCAGGCCAAGTCGAACGTGAGCCCGGCATCCGCCCGGGCCAGCAGTTCGTCCAGGACCCGCCTGCGGGTGGTGTCGTCGAGGGGCTGCGGCCGGTGGCCGAACCGAGTACCCAGCCGGCGCCGTACGGCTTCCGCGAGGCCGTCCGGGGCGGGTAGTTCACGCGGCAGGCGTGCGGGGGCCGAGGTGTCCGGCAGGGCCGCAAGGTGGAGCAGGGCGGGCAGGTCCCGGAGCTGCTTCTGGAAGATGCCGTGCGGGCCCTCGCGCAGGTACGAGCGGGCGCCGAGCAGCACGGTCAGCTCGTTCCCGGCCTGCCTGACGACATCGTGGACCAGGCCGGAGGTTCCGGGCAGGCCGGCGAGTCCGTCGCAGATCAGCACGTCGAGGAAGATGCCGGCCAGCAGGTTTCCCGAGTGCGGGATGTCCGTGACCCGGCGCCCGTAGAGCATCCGGCCGTGGGCGAAGTCGAGCGCGACGCGCAGCTGGCTGTCGACGGCCCCCACCGCCATGCCGGACAGCAGCGCGGGGACCTCGGGCCCGTACAGATCCAATACTCCCGAGCCGGGCAACGGGCATCCGTGGAAGGTGTACTCCGCCACCACGCTGCCCTCCAGGGCGATCAACTTCCGCGCGGGACCACGGTGTACGTGCGCGGAGGGCAACGTGGACAGATCGAGCAGCAGCCGGGCCGGCGTGCCGTCGTCGGTCCGTAGCCCGAGCACCGCGTAGCCGTGCGGGTCCGGGCCGAGCACATGGGCGCGGCCGTTCAAGATGCCGTCGGCCACACGCAGTCCGGCATCGGCCGCCACCGCGAACGGGGCGGCTTGCGGAGGGCGCGGCAGGCCGTGGGCCGCGGCGAGACCGGGCACGCCCAGCCGGGCGGCGAGCGCGGTGTCCCGGCGGAACACAGCGCGTCCGAGCTCCACCAGTCGTTCCCGGCCCGATCGCTGCGCCAGCGGTCCGCGCAACACGTCGTCGGCGGCCGTGAACGGCTCCCGCCTCTCGTCCGCCGCCAGGATGGCGTCGAAGCCCAGTGGGTTGGCCGGGTCGAGCGAATCACCGAGACGCTTCTCGGCGAGTACAGCAGTCATCGGGGGGCCTCCTCGGGCCGGTGGACAGGAAGCGGCTCGCAAAGCTCCACCGGCGTGGTGGGCGGGTGCCCGAAACGGGCCTGCGGGCGTGCCGCATGCACCACCGGTCTCGTGGGCAGGCTGGGCACGGCCGTCGTCGCGCTCATGGCGTCGCCTCTCCCCCGTCGTAGCGTCGCAGCAGCTCCGGCAGCAGGGAGTCTGTGCCCACGGTCTCGACCGGGTGGCCGAGGCGGGCCAGCAGCCGGGCGAGAATGACCCCCAGCCGGCTGGTGTCGGGCCACCGGTCGCGGTTGTGCGACCACAGCTGCGCGCACGCGAAGGCGGCGAACAGCAGCGTGTACCGCTCGGCCAGGTCGAACGCCTCCGGTCGGGTATCCCGGGCCGAGGGGCGCATCCGCGCCATCTCGTCGTGCAGGGTGTCGGAGATCCGACGCAGTTCCGCAACGTGGGGCACCGCGTCGTCCAGCGGCGCCTGGGTGAGGGTGCAGCCACCGAGTGACATGAGGCTCAACCGGTCGCGGTCGAAGGCCGGGGGCGCGGACCGGAGCGTCGTGGCCGCTGCCAGGCCGGCCTCGTCGAGTGTGCCGCGGCGCCGACCACGCACGAGCATGCCGAACTGGTTGACCAACGCCAGCAGGTTGACCACGGTGTTGCCGTCGAAGATGCCGACGATGCGGTGGTCGCGGGCCACCTTCTGGAAGGCGCCGTCGGCCGTGTAGGCCTCCGCCCCGAGCACCCCGGCCAGTCGCTCGATCATCGCGTCCACGGTGGTGGGCACGAAGTGCTTCACGACGGCGGACAGGATGCTCAGTTCCCCGGTGAGCGCGTGCAGCGAGCGGGCCGCTACCGTCGACACCGCCTCGACGGTGAGCAGGTCGGCGTACGCGTCGGCCAGGACGGCCGCCGCCTCCGGGTCCTCGTCGGGCCGGCTGTGTTCCACCGCAAGCCTCAAGGCGTGATCCGCCGATCCCAGCGAGAGCGCTGCGCAGAGCGTGCGGGTGAGCTGGAGGCTCTTGAGCACGATCTCGGCGCCTTCACCGGGGGCCCCGATCATGGCCCCTGCGGGCACGGACGCGCCGGTGAACGCGATGCCGCTGATGTCGGTGCCACGAATGCCGTGGGTGCGGACGGCGGGTAGCGTGCGGTAGGTGTCCGGTGGCAGATCACGCTTGTCGACGGTGAAGAGGCTGAACCCGCGGCTTCCGCCGTCGGCCTCAGTGCGGGCCAGCACGCACAGCCGGCACCCGCGTGTCGCGTTGTTGATCAGCCATTTCTCGCCGTCGAGGCGGTAGCGGCCCGGTGAGGCCGCGGCCGTCAGCTCCCCCGCGAGGATGTCGCTTCCGTGGTTCCGCTCGGTCAGACCGAAGGAATGCACTGTACCGGCCATCACTTCCCTGCCCGTGAGGACGGCCTGTTCGGGAGTGCCGGCCACCCATGTGCACACCGCCCCCAGGTAGGTCGCGGCGTGCCCGATCGCGGTGGTCAGGTCGCGGGCGGCGACGCGACGCACGATCTGGAGCAGCTCCTCGTAGTTCCTCAGGCGGCCGCCGTACTCCTCGGGCACGTAGTGCGCGCCGAGCCCGCGCGCGTGGAGCTCGGCGACGATGTCCTCGGGGAATTCCTCGGCGCGGTCCAGCTCCAGGACGCGTGAGGTGGAGAAGGCGCGGTCCGGGTCGCGGGGGTCGCCGAGGGCGCGCTCGAACGCGTCGGCCAGAGCGACCGGGTCGTAGGCGAGCGTCATACCGCCGACACCTCCGCGCGGTATCGGGCCCGGACCGGGGCATCCAGATCCTGGAGCCGGGACTCCAGGGCGTCGTCCATGAAGAGCCGGCGCATCAGGGTGCGCTGGACCTTGCCGCTGGTGGTCTTGCGCACCTTGCCGGGACGCATGAGCACGACGTTGGCGACACGCGTCTGCAGGTAGGCCCCCACCAGGTCGCGCACCAGGGCGGCCAGTGTGGCGAGGTCCTCGTCCCTGGCCGCGCGGACCTCCTGGACCACGACCAGTTCCTCCTCCGGCGCGGGCACAGTGAACACGCACCCGGCGAGACCGGCGAACGCGTCGTGCCCCGTGGTGATCTCGCGCTCGACATCGTGGGGATATACGTTGCGGCCGTTGAGAATGATCATCTCTTTGATACGGCCGGTGATGTAGAGCTCACCCTCGTCGAGAACGCCGAGGTCGCCGGTGCGCAGGAAGCCCTCCGCCCCCTCGGCGGTACGGGCGCGGAAGATGTCCTGGGTGGCCTCGGTGTTGTTCCAGTAGCCGCGGGCAACGCTCTCTCCGCGCAGCCAGATCTCGCCGACGTGGCCGTCGGACAGAGTCCGCAGGCTCTTCGGGTCGACGATCCGGATGTCGAAACCCTCGACCCGGCCGCTGCTGACCAGGCTCAGACCGCCGTCCGCCGGGTCGAAGATGTGCTTCTCCAGGGCGGCGGGATCAACGGACGTGATGACCGGGGCTTGCTCGACGGGCGTGCCCGCGACGAAAAGGGTGGTCTCCGCCATGCCGTAACAGGGCAGCAGCGCCTCCCGCTTGAATCCGGCCGGCGCGAACCTCGCGGCGAACCGGTCCAGGGTGGAGGCATTGACGGGCTCGGCGCCGTTGCAGGCGATCCGCCACCGGGACAGGTCGAGTCCGGCGATGTGGGCGTCGGTGAGCCGCCGGGCGGCCAGGTCGTACGCGAAGTTCGGCGCGCTGCTGACCTCGATGCCGTGCGTGGAGATGATCTGGAGCCACAGCTGCGGGCGCTTGAGGAAGTCCATGGGCGACATCACGTACACCGTGGTGCCCAGGAACAGCGGCTCCAGCAGTAGCCCGATCAGCCCCATGTCGTGGTACATCGGCAGCCAGCTGCACATGCGGGTGGAGCTGTCCAGCACCATACCGTCCCGCATCAGGGTGAGGTTGGCCAAGAGCGCGTCGTGGGAGACCATCACGCCCTTGGGGTCACTGGTGGAGCCCGAGGTGTACTGGAGGAAGGCGAGCGTCTCACCCTCCGGACGCTGCCAGGAGGCGTGTTCGGAGGCATCGGCGGTCAGGGTGTCCGAGGCGAGCACCGGCAAGGCGTCGAGGCCGTCGCGGTCACGCCAGCCGGTGACGTCGGCCAGGTTGGCGGCGTCGGTCAGGACGATCGTCGCAGCGGTGTCGAGCGCGATGCTGGTGGTGCGGCTCTGGCGTCCGCGGGTTCCTTCGGGCAGCGGGGAGGGCACCGGTACCACACCGGCGTACATACAGCCCAACAACGCGGCAGCGAAGGCCGCACCGGTCGGGTACAGCAGCAGGGCCCGGTCGCCGTGGGAACAGTGCTCGCCGAGCCGGATCGCGACCGTGCGGGCTGCCGCGTCGAGTTCCGCGTAGGTCATTGCTTCCTCGACGAGCCCGGTGGCGCGGTAGCGGACGTGCACCAACGCCGCACGGTCGGGGGCCGTGCGGGCGTGGCCCATGACGGTGTCGATGAAATCGGCGGGCATGGCTGGGTCGTCCTCTCTCCGGGGCGTGCTCCGCGCTTGCCATGAGGGCGTGCGGGATGATCCCCTGTGCCGAGGAGGTACGTACGCACATCAGGCACGCCGGTCGGCGTGGTGGTACACCTCTGTGGGCCGCCGAGTGGCCGCTCGGCGGCCTCGCACTTTCCAAGGCCGGGGCTGGTCGTGATGACCCCTGCATGGTGCGAGGCACTTCTATACGGCGCCCATGCCGTTCCTACGAAGAGCGTCCGGACATGCGGCCGCCCCGCACAGGGTGACGGGGGACACCGAGTGCGGGGCGGCGGTTTCTGGGGGCGGTGGTGCCGCTCAGGAGGAGGAGATCTCCACGTCTCCCGAGGACGCCTTGGCCGTGATCGAGGACTTCGCGGCCGGGTCGCTGGGCACCCGAACCTCGCGCTTGCCCGAGGTGGTGGTCACGTCGACCTTGTACGGACCGCCCGGGACCTTCAGCGTCATGCTGCCGGAGCCGGTGTCCGTGGTGACCGAGGAGGGCGCCGCGGCGAACTCCAGGCGGGTGCTGCCGGAGTCGGTGCGGACCTCGGCGCTCGGGCCGGCCAGAGCGGTGCCGGTCACGGTGCCGGAGGAGGTCTCGACGTCGAGCGGCCCGGCGATCTTCTCGGCCTTCACGGAGCCCGAGGTCGTCTTGACCTTGGCGGCCGCGACGCCGGTGACGGACACCGTACCGCTGCTGTTCTCCAGCTTGACCTTGGCGGAGGAGGGAACCTTCAACTCATAGTCGATGTAGCAGTTGTCGCAGCCGTTGGTGAAGGTCAGCACTCCGCCGGTGACCTGCTGCGTGGGCTTGGGTTCCGCGGTGTCGCGGTAGTGGACGGTACGGTGGACGGTCACCCCGGTGCCTTCCCCGGGCGTGATGCTGATGGAGCCGCGCCGGGCATCGGTGACCTCGACCGAGGTGACGGCCTCTGAGACCGTGGCGTCGGCAGTGGTGCTCTTCATGTCGCCGTCCGTATCGGAGCATCCGGTCAAGAGAAGGCCAGCGACGAGAGCGGCGGGTATCAGGGCGTGGCGGCGGTCGGTGGTCATGATGTTGCTCCTCATACTCGGACAGGGCCCCCCGCAGGAGCCTGCGCTTCGTCGCTATCGTTCTTCTCTACGTGCAGGTCAGTGGCGCCCTTGGAGCGCCGGGCGAGCTTGTTGGGCCACCAGAAGCGGCGGCCGATGTCCGTGGCGAGGCCGGGTACGAGGACCGTGATCACCAACAGGACCTCCAGCAGTACCCCCAGGCCGACCATGACGCCGATCTCGGCCATGGCGACGAGCGGCAACACCGCGAGGACGGCGAAGGTGGCCGCGAGAACGGTCCCCGCGCTGAGGATCACGCCCCCGGTGGCCGCGAAGGCACGGCGTACGGCCTCGCGCGGGGTGCCGTGCGCCGCCTCCTCGCGCATCCGGTCCACCAGGAAGATCGTGTAGTCGACACCCAACGCCACCAGGAAGATGAACCCGTAGAGGACCAGCGACGTGTCCACGGCCGGCCAGTCGAAGACGTGCCGGAAGAGCAGCCAACTGGCGCCGAGGGTGGCGAAGTACGAGACCACGACCGCGCCGACCAGGATCAGCGGAGCCAACAGGGAGCGCAGCAGGATGATCAGGACCAGCATGGTGACCGCGAGCGCCAGCGGGATGATCACCTTGCGGTCGTGGTCCTGGGCACGCGCCACGTCGAGGGTCGCCGCGGTGTTGCCGCCCACGAGCACGTGGGCTTCGGGAATGGCGGCCGCGGCCGCACGCATCCGGTCGATGGTGTCCTGTGCCTCGGGGCTGTTGGAGGCGTCGGACAGGATGACGGAGAGGGAGGCGAGTTCGCCGTCGGTGGACAGGCGGGGCTGCTGAACCGCGGCCGTGCCCTCGACCCGGAGCCGCTTCGCGGCCTCGGCGGCGTCCTCGGCATCGACGATCACCCGGGCGGGCCGGGCCGCACCACCGGGATAGTGCCGGGCGAGCAGTTGCTGGCCCGTCACGGAACCGGTCTCAGTACGGTAGATGTGCTTGTAGTCCAGGCCGGTCTTGACGCCCATGCTGCCCATGGCCAGGGCGCCCAGCACAAGGAGAGCGGCGACCCAGGAGACGCGGGGGCGGGCGGTGACGCCGGTGCCGATGCGTGCCCACAGGGTGGGCTTGTCGGCGACGGGGGCGTTGTGGCGGGGTACCAGCGGCCAGAAGATCCAGCGGCCGCACAGGACCAGGAGTGCGGGCAGCAGGGTGAGCGTGGCGAGCAGGGCGCAGGTGATGCCGACGGCGGCGACCGGGCCCAGCGCCCGATTGGACTTGAGCTCGGCGGCGAGCAGACACAACAGAGCCAGGCACACGGTGGCAGCGGAGGCCGCGATCGTGGTGGACGACTTGCGCAGGGCCGTCTTCATGGCGTCATGGCGGTCCTCGTGGGCGCGGAGCTCCTCCCGGTAGCGGGAGAGCAGCAACAGGGCGTAGTCGGTGCCCGCACCGAAGACGAGGACGAGGAGGATCGCGGCGCCCTGGCTGTTGACGACCATCCCGGCGTGCACGGCCAGCAGGTAGACCACGGCCTTGGCGAGTTCGGCGGTCACACCCGCGACCACCAACGGCAGGATCCACAGCACCGGGCTGCGATAGATGAGGAGCAGCAGCAGGGCGACGACTCCTGCGGCGACGTACAGCAGTGTGGTCTCGACGCCGCCGAAGGCGTCCGTGGAGTCGAGCTTGTCGCCGGCGGCGCCGGTCAGCCGGGCCTCCAGGCCGTCGGGCAGGTGGTCCTCGACCTGAATCCTTACCTCCTTGATGTCCCGCGGCTTCGCATCTCCGTCGAGGATCACCGGGAGGCTGAGGGCCTTCCCGTCCTCCGCCGGGATCGCGGCGGGCACGGTGCGGCCGGTGAGCGCGGAGATCCGGGCCCGGTCGCCGTTCACCTTGGCGAGGTCGGAGTCGGTGAGCTTGCCGTCCCTGGCGTAGACGACGACACCCGACAGGTCGTCGCCGCCGGCGAACCGATCGGCAAGTTCTGCCACTGCGGTGGACTGGGCCCCCGAGGGGAGCGCCTGGGTGAACTCGTTCTTCTGGGCGCCGGCCAAGCGGCCTGCAAGGGGGACGGCGACGGCGGCGAGGATGAGCCAGGCGGCAAGGACGAGCCATTTCGACCTGCGACCGCACGGCATGAGCGCGCTGAACACTCGTTCTACTAAGGACACGGGGTCTCTTTCCATGGGAGGGATGACGCACATCAGGACTTCACTGGTGGCGCGGGGCCCGGACCTCGGGTGGCCGCCCTGCGGTCCGGGATTCCCGCCGGGTCACTCGACTTCGCGCATCATCTTTTCCATGGAGTCGAGACGGACCCTGATGTCGTTGATTTCGCCGACCAACTGCCCCTGGCGCTCGCTGATCTGCTCCAACAGCTCGCGGTAGCCGTCCTTGCTGGCCGCGGCGCGAGCCTGGTAGATCTTCACCGCCGCGAAGGCCGCAGCGACGAGCACCACGGCGATCACGGTCAGCAGCGTCTTGTCATTGGAGCTCGTCCAGGCACCCGCGGCGTAACTTGCCCCGTACATGCTCTACTTACCAGCCTTCTCGTTGTCTTCGGTGAGGGTCGGGACGAGGGCGGCGACGGTAGCGGCGCTCAGCTCGAAATCGAACGGTGCGACCTCGAAGTACTTCATCGCCTTGCCGCTCTCCGACATTTCCAGGGCTCCGGTGATCAGACCCGCGGCCTCCAGGCGTTGCAGATGCATGTGCAGGAGGGGCCTGCTCATGCCCATGTCGCGCGCCAGCTGACTGACGTAGTTCCGTCCGTCGGCCAGCGCCGCCACGATCCGCAGACGGTGCGGATTCGCAAGCGCCGAGAGCATCCTCAGCAACTGGTCACCTGTCATAGTCTCGTGACTCATGGCCACATCCTCTAACACGTGTAAGAAGATTCTTACACGTACCCGATGGCCCGTCAACACGAAGGCCCGTACGACCTGTCGGCGTCGTACGGGCCTTCGTGTCCATGCGGTGGTGCACCGGTCAGGCTCCCGCTCAGGACACGTTCAACCTCCGAACCGACGGGCTGGCCACGGCCGTCAGGGCCAGCAGACACATCGCGCCACCCAGCCCCAGAACCGTCCAAGTGGCTCCGAAGTGATCCAGCAGGAGGCCCCCGGCCAGGGCCCCGAGGGGCACCGTGCCGTAGGCGACGAGTGTCGCCACACTCAGCAGCCGGCCCTGCATCTCGTCCGGTGTCACCTTCTGCTGGTACACCGCCGCCGCCACGTTCCACAGCGCGCCCGCGTAGCCCATACCCGCGAACAGGGCTCCAAGGGCCACCGTGTCGCGTACGTAGGCCACTTGCGGCATCAACAGGGCCCAGGCGACGTTGCAGCCGATGACGACGGCCGGCAGGGACACTTTGCGCATCCACCAGGAGGCGGTGAGCGCGCCCAGCGTGCCGCCCACGCCGGAGAGGGCGAAGATCAGGCCGATGGTGAACCCGACCTGGCCGTCGGAGCCGCCCTGCTCCCGCACGATGTACTGCAGGGCCAGGCTGAGCCCGGCGAAGAGCATGTTGGTGCCCGCGATCAGCCCGGCGAGCACCCGGACGAACGGCTGGCTCCATGCCCAGACCAGGCCGACCCTCAGCTCCGTGAAGAAGCCTTTCAACCCGCCCGACGGCTTGCTCGCCCGCTCTGCCCCGAACTCCCTCTTGATCACGAGCAGAGTGAACAGCGACACCACGTTGGAGAGCGCCGTGCACAGAAAGGGCGCCCAGCGCACCAGCCCGAACAGCAGGCTGCCGAGGGGCTGCCCCAACAGACCCGCCGCACGCTCACGGGCCTCGTTCCGGGACAGCGCCCGGGACAGGTCCTCCGGCCGCACCAGGTGGCGTACGGCGGCCCGCTCCGAAATCCGGTAGAGGATCGTCAGACCGGACTCGACGAACGCCACGGTGGTCACGTGCGCCAGCCAGAAGTGCCCGGCCAGCAGCGCGGCCACCAGCGAACCGACCGCTGCCAGCCGCCCGATGTCGCACGCCATCATCAACCGGCGCCGGTCCAACCGGTCTATGACTCCCCCGGCGAGGAGCTGAAGGACGTACGGCAGGTTGGCGCAGAAGGCCACGACTCCCGCATCGCCCGCCGACCCCGTGTGGGCGATGACCAGCATCGGGTACGCGATCACACTGATCCGCGAGCCGATGAAGGAGATCCCCGCTCCGGCCCACAGCAGCCGGAAGTCGCGGTTCTCGCGCAGCGCCGGCGGCTGCGGGCGCTGCGCGGGCTCCTGCGTCGCGGTCTGCTCGCTCACGCCTCCATCACGTCCCGCACCAGCTCCGCGAGCCGGTCGGCGGCAGGTGCTCCCAGGATGTCCTCGTGGCCGCCCGGCACGCGCGTCACCCGCAAACCCCCGCCCGCCAGTTCGGCCCAGCGGGCCAGGTACTTCTCGTAAGGGTGACCGCACGAAACCGAGTGGGTCCCCGCCGCGCACTCGTCGGTCACCACCACGTGGACCGGGGAGACGGTCGGCGGGTAGCGGTACTCGCCCGTCGCCCGGGTCAGCGCCCGCCACGTCTCCAGATGTCCGGCGAGATCCGCACGCGCCTCCTCGTCCACCTGTCCGGGAAACACACGCGCCGAGTCGGGAGCCGGATCCAGGTCGGCGAGCGGGTCGATCAGCAGCAGCCGCGGGACGGCAGAGCCTCGTTCGGTCAGCAGCCGGGCCATCTCCCACGCGAGCGTGGCGCCCGAGGACCAGCCGAGCAGCGTGTGCGGGCCCTGGGGACGAACGGCGAGCAGCTCGGCGACATAGCGCGCCGCCATCTGGCCCACGGTGCCGGTCCGGCGGCACTCGAACGCCACGAGCGGCCGCTCGCCCTCCAGCGCGCCGGCCAAGGGCAGGAACCAGTGCGCGCTGCCCCCCTCGGTGTGGGGCACGACCAACGGCATGCCCTCGGTGGTGGCGTTGAGCCGCACGAGGGAGTGCTCCTGCGCCGTCACGGGGGTCGCCTCGAGCCGTGCCGCGAGTCCTGCGACCGTACGGCCCTCCAGGACGTCCCTCGGGGTGATCGTCAAGCCCTGCTTCTTGGCCATCGCGACGATCCGCAGCATCAGCAGCGAGTGGCCGCCGAGGTCGTGGAAGTCGTGTTCCACCCCGATCTCGGGCACGCCCAGCGCCGTAGCCCAGATCTCGGCCAGCGTCCGCTCGGTCGCGTTGCGCGGGGCGACCGCCTCCCGTGCCGGACCGGCCTCGTCCGGCACGACCAGCGCCTTGCGGTCGACCTTGCCGTTCTGGTTCAGCGGCACCTTCTCCAGGGCGACGAACACCGAGGGCACCATGAACGCGGGCAGCCGGAGGGCGCAGTGCGCCGCCAGCTCGGCCGGCTCGGGAAGCGCCCCCTCGACCGGCACGTACCAGACCGCCAGGCTGTCCCGGTGTACGCCGACGATCACGTCGCGGAGCATCTCGTGGGCGGCGAGCACCGACTGGACCTCCCCTGGCTCGATGCGGTACCCGCGGATCTTGATCTGGTCGTCGGCCCGGCCCAGGAAGTCGACGTTCCCGTCCGGCAGCACCCGGCCGATGTCCCCGGTCCGGTAAAGACGGGAGCCGGGCGGGCCGAACGGATCGGGCCTGAAGGACGCCGCCGTACGGGCCGGCAGTCCGGCGTACCCCCGGGCGAGCCCCGCGCCGCCGATGTAGACCTCGCCGTTGACGCCGACCGGCAGCGGCTGCATGAACCGGTCCAGCACGTACATCGTGGTGTTGGGGATCGGCAGACCGATCGGCACCACGTCACCCCCGCGCGGGCCGTCGATGTCGTACGTGCTGTTGGCGACCGAGATCTCCGTCGGCCCGTACTCGTTGAGCAGCAGCGGTCCGTCGTGTTCGCCGACCAGGTCGTACCAGCGGTCCACGATCCGGCCCGGGAACGAGTCCGCCCCCACGGCCAGCAGCGAGGTGAGCGCGGCCGCTCGGTCGGCATCCAACTGGTGTGTGAGCAGATCGAGATGGCCTGGAGTCATCTTGATGAAGCTGAACGGAGCCGCTTCCGAAAGGAGGCGGCCCAGGTCCTCCATCGCGAAGCCCTCGGGCAGCAGCGTGACCGGCTCGCCCTTCATGAGCGGCGCGTAGATGTTCGGCACCACCATGTCGAAGGCGATCGACGAGAACAGGGGGGCCCCGCCCGTGCCGTGGGCACCGTAGGCCTCCACGGCCCACCACAGGTAGGTGGCCAGGCCGCGGTGCGGGATCTGAACACCCTTGGGGCGGCCGGTGGAACCGGAGGTGTAGATGATGTAGGCCAGCGTCTCCGGGTCCGTCGGACTCGCGGCCTCCGGGGCCGTGGAGGCCCTGCCCGCGCCGGCCGCGATCAGCGTACGTCCGGTGAACCCTGCCGTGACGGCGGTGTGCTTCTGTTCGGTGAGCACCACCCTCGCCCCCGAGTCCTCCAGCATGTAGCCGATCCGTTCGGCGGGCAGCGCCGGATCAAGCGGCACGTACGCGCCGCCGGCCTTCCAGATGCCGAGGAACGCGGCGATGAGTTCCGGGCTCCGGTCGAGCAGCACTCCGACCGTGGACTCCGGGCCGACGCCCAGCTCCCGCAGATGGTGCGCTATGCGATTGGCCCACTCGTCCAGGTCGCGGAACGACAGCTGGACGTCGCCACCGAAGGCCACCACGGCGATCGCGTCGGGAGTCGTGCGCGACCGCTCCTCGATGACCTCGTGGACGCAGCCGGTGGGGCGTTCGGCGGTGCGGCTGTTCCACTCCCCCAGTTGCCGGTCGCGCTCCCCGCGGGGCAGGTAGGTGGCGCGCGCGTCCCCGTCGGCTCCGGCGGCCATCGCTTCCAGGACCGCGCGGTACATCCGCCCGATCCGCTCGGCGTTCACGCGGCTCAAGGTTCCGGTGGAGGTCGACAGAACGATGTGCCCGTCG
Organism: Streptomyces sp. NPDC043680; assembly: GCF_056436685.1. Classification (NCBI taxonomy): domain Bacteria; kingdom Bacillati; phylum Actinomycetota; class Actinomycetes; order Kitasatosporales; family Streptomycetaceae; genus Streptomyces; species Streptomyces sp. NPDC043680. The sequence goes on from NZ_JBWKCE010000007.1 coordinate 97,243, forward strand.
GCCGTGGTGACGGTGAGGGCCAACTCGTTCGTGGACTCCCCGGTGACTTCGGCCGTGTCCACCAGGTCCGTCTCCAGCTCCTGGAAGTCCAGGTAGTTGAAGAGTACGTCGATCATCCGACCGCCGCCCAAGGCGCGCTGGATGGCGGGCAGCGGGTGGCGGCGGTGCGGCCACAGCTCGACCTCGCGGGCGAAGACCATTTCGACCATGTCCCCCCAGGTCCGCGCGCTGCGGTCGAAGGCGAACGGCACCGAGTTCAGGTACATGCCGTAGACGCGCTCCGCGCCCGCGGACTCGGGCCGCGCGTCACACACCAGCCCGCCGAAGAAGGCATCCTCGTCGGTGAGCTGGCTCATCACCTTCAGGTGCGCGGCGTGGAGCACGCTCTTGATCGACGCCCGCGCGCCCGTCGCCAGGCTCCGCAGCCGCTCGTCCAGGTCCCGGTACGCCACCTTCACCCGGAACGGTGTGTCAGGGCCTTCCTCGTCTCCCCAGCCCGCGGGCAGGGTGAGCTTGGGGAGGCCGGCCACTGTCCGCTCCCAGTAGGAGCGGTCCGCATCATCGGCGAGTGACGCCAGTTCGCCCGCGACGAAGTCGGCGTAGCGGACGGCGGGAGGTTCGTACGGCAGAAGTTCCAGGCCGTCGCGCAGCCACTCGTACACGCCGATCAGCTCGGTGAGGAGCGAGTGGTGGCTCCAGCCCTCCAGGATGGCGTGGCAGTGGGTTGCGGTCAGCCACCAGTCGCCGTCTCCGCCGATGTGGACGGCCAGCCGCAGCAGGGGAGCCTTCGCCAAATCGAACAGCTCGCGCCGCTCGCTGGCGGTGAACTCCCGCAGAGCGGTGATTCGTTCCTCCTCCGTGAGGCCGCGCAGGTCGTGCACGGCGACGGGCAGGGCGGTGCGCTGGTGGACCAGCTGGAGCGGCACGGTGTACGCGTCCAGCTCGATCGAGGTCCGCAGCACGTCGTGCCGGGAGGTGAGGATCTGCGCGGCCTCCCGCAGGGCGTCCGCCGAGAACGGTCTGCCGTCACGGATCCGGAAGGAGCTGACGTTGTGGTAGTTGCGTTCGCCGCCCTCACCCGACAGCATCTCGACGAGCATGCCGAGCTGGACCTGTGACAGCGGGTAGGCGTCGTCGAGACCGCGGGGCAGGGCCGCCCGGTCCTCGGCGGGCACCAGGGCGAAGGGCTCCGTGAAACGCTCGGGGCCCGCGGTGCCCGCGCGGCCCTCCAGGATCTGCGCGAGGCCGGCCACCGTGCGGTGCGCGAACACGTCCTGCACCGAGACGTCGAAGCCGCCCCGGCGCAGGGCGCCGACGAGTGAGACCGCCTTGATCGAGTCGCCGCCGAGGTCGAAGAAGCCGTCCTCGGCCCCGACCCGCTCCACGCCCAGCACGTCTCGCCAGACTGCGGCGATGCGCTCCTCCGACGCCGAACGCGGGGTGATGTACTCCTCGTCCGAAGGGCCCCATGACGGGTCGGGCAACTGTGCCCGGTTCACCTTGCCGTTGGCGGTCAGCGGAATGCGGTCCAGCGTGACGGTCGCCGTCGGCAGCATGTACGCGGGCAGCCGCGCGGAGAGGTGCTCACGCAGCTCGGCCGCGGCCGGGGCGGCGCCGGGCGCCGCCACCACATAGCCGATCAGTTCCTTGCCGCCGCCGTCGGCCGCGCGGGCCACCACCACGGCCTGGCGGATCAGCGGGTGGGCGGTGAGCGCCGACTCGACCTCCCCCGGCTCGATGCGGTAGCCGCGGACCTTGACCTGGTCGTCGGTGCGGCCGAGGAAGTCCACACCGCCATCGGGCAGTACGCGTGCCAGGTCGCCGGTGCGGTAGAGCCGGGATCCCGGCGCACCGTACGGGTTGGGTACGAACCGCTCGGCGGTCGGGCCCGAGCGGCCCAAGTAGCCGCGGGCCAGGCCGTCACCGCCGATGTAGAGCTCACCCGTGACGCCCGCCGGCACCGGTTCCATGAACCGGTCCAGCACGTGCAGTGTGGTGTTCGGGAGAGGTCGGCCGATGGGCAGTTGCTCACCGGTTTCCGAGCCGTCGGCGAAATGCACCGCGTTGCCGACGGTGGCCTCGGTCGGTCCGTATTCGTTGACCAGCTTGACCTGGCGGCCCCCGCGGCACAGTCGCTGCCAGCGGGAGGCGAGGGCTGTCGAGAAGGCCTCGCCTCCCACGACCGTCATCCCGGCGATCTCCGCTGCCTGGCGCGGGCCGAGCTGTTGCGTCAGGAGGTCGAGCAGCGCGGGCGCCGCCTTGACGAAGCTGAACGGCCCGTTCTCCAGCAGCAGCAGGCCAAGGTCCTCGACGGGGTAGTCCGCCGGGAACACCGTGACGGGCTGCCCCGTCATGAGAGGCGCCCAGAGGATGGGGACGACCATGTCGAAGGCGGTCGAGGACAGCAGCGGGGCACCGCCCGTGCCGCATGCGGCGTACTCCTCGACCGTCCACCAAAGGTAGTTGGCCAGTCCGCGGTGGGTGATCTGGACGCCCTTCGGGCGTCCGGTGGAGCCGGAGGTGTAGATGACGTACGCGATCAGATCGGGGTCGATGACACGCCTGGGCGCTGTGGCCGGCCGGGCCGCGATGGCCGCTGCGTCACGGGCGAGCACGACGGTCCGCCCGCCGTGGGCCGGAAGCCCGAGCTCGCTGTCGGTGATCACCACGGACGATCCGGAGTCGCCCAGCATGTAGCCGATCCGTTCCTGCGGCAGGGCGGGGTCCAGCGGGACGTACGCTCCGCCCGCCTTCCACACGGCGAGGAAGGCGACCAGCAGCTCGGGCCCGCGTTCGAGGAGCACGCCGACCGAGCGGTCCGGCCCGACGCCGAGGTCACGCAGGTGGTGCGCGAGCCGGTTGGCCCGCTCGTCCAGCTCCCGGTAGGAGATCCGGACGCCGTCCTCGGTGCCGACGACGGCGACGGCGTCGGGCGTCCTGGCCGCCTGCTGCTCGATCACCTCGACGACGGTGCCCGCCAGGCGGACCGCTGTCACGCCGGTGTTGTGCGCCGACAGCAGCTCGTGCTCGGCCGCAGGCAGGTACGCCGCCGTGGCATCACCCTCCGGATCGGTGGCCATGGCCTCGAGGACCAGCCGGTACATCCCGGCGATCCGCTCGGCGTTGGCCCGGCTCAGCGAGCCGGTGGAAGTGGCGAGCGTGAGGCTGCCCCCGGCCGTGGTGACGGCCAGGGCGAACTCCGTGCCACCTTCGGCGAGGGCGCCGGCCGTGTCGACCATGTCCGTCTCAAAGGCCTGGAAGTCCAGGTACGTGAAGTGGACGTCCACCAGACGGCTCGTGCCCAGGGCGCGCTGGATCGCGGGCAGCGGGTGCCTGCGGTGCGGCCACAGCTCGATCTCGCGGGCAAAGGTCTGCTGGGCGAGCTCCGACCAGGTTCGGGCGCCTCGATCGAACGTGAAGGGCACGGTATTGAGGTACATGCCGTATACGCGGTCGGCGCCGATGGCCTCGGGCCGTGCGTCGCACGCCAGCCCGGTGAGGAAGCTGTCCTCCTCGGTGAGCTGGCTCATCACCTTCAGATGCGCGGCGTGCAGCACGCTCTTGAACGAGGTGCGGGACCGGGCTGCCAGCGCCCGCAGCGCCTCCTCCAGGTCGCGGTAGGGCACGTCGAGGCGGAACGGCGTGCCGGGACCGTCGCCTTCCGTGCTGTCGCCCCAGCCCTCGGGCAGGGTGAACTTGTGCCGGCCGGCCGTGGCGCCCTTCCAGTACGCCTGGTCCTCTTCGGAGGCCAGCGACTTCTGCTCGGCCGCGATGAAGTCGGCGTAACGGACCGCGGGGCGCTCGTACTGCGGCAGGTCGACACCGTCCCGCAGCCGACCGTACGCGCCGACCAGCTCGGTCAGCAGCCCGTGGTGGCTCCAGCCGTCCAACGCGGCGTGGCACTCGGCGACCGTCAGCCACCAGTTGTCGTCGTCGGCGATGTGAACGGTCATGCGCAGCAGCGGAGCGGTGCCGATGTCGATCGGCGACCGCCGCTCCCGCGCGGTGGACTCGGTGACGGCCCTGGTGATGTCGGCCTGTGCCTGTCCGCGCAGATCGTGCACGGTCAACGGAATCTGCGCCGTCGGATGCACCAGTTGGAGCGGCACCGAGTAGGTCGTCAGGTCCAGCGACGTGCGCACGATCTCGTGCCGCTCCGCGACGAGCCGGGCGGCCTCGCCCAGTGCGTGAGCGGAGAACGGCACCCCGTCACGGATCCGAAAGGCCTCCACATTGTGGTACAGGCCATCGCCCCGGCCCGTCAGCATCTCGACGACCATGCCGAGCTGGAGCTGCGAGAGCGGGTACGCGTCGGCCAGCCCGGCCGGCAGCGCAGACCGGTCCGCCTCCGGCACCAGCGCGAACGGCTCGGTGGGCGCCTCGGACACGGCCGGGGCGGGCCGACCGCTCAGGTGGGCGCTGAGTCCGGCGACCGTACGGTGAGCGAACACGTCCCGTGCCGACACGTCGTAGCCTGCTGCGCGCAGCGAGCCGACCAGCCCGATCGCCTTGATCGAGTCGCCTCCGAGGTCGAAGAAGCCGTCCTCGGCGCCGACCCGCTCGATGCCCAGCACCTCGGACCAGATCACGGCGATGCGCTGCTCGTCAGCCGTCCGGGGGGCCAGGTAGGCGCGCGCACCCGGTCGGGCGGTGGGGGCGGGCAGCGCCCGGCGGTCCACCTTGCCCGCCGTGTTCAGCGGCAGGGCGTCCATTTCCACCGCCACCGCCGGGATCATGTAGTCGGGCAGGACCAGGGCGAGGCGCTGCGCGAGGGCCTCGGTGCTGCCGACGACGTAGGCGACGAGGATGTGGCCGTCATCGCCCTCGCCGTAGGCAAGCACGGCAGCGTCCCGCACCTGGTCCAGCGCCAGCAACTGAGCCTCGATCTCGCCCAGTTCGATCCGGTGTCCCCGCACCTTGACCTGGTGGTCGGTGCGTCCCAGGAACTCCAGGTCGCCGTCCGGGCGCACCCGGACCAGGTCGCCGGTACGGTAAAGCCGTTCGCCGTCGGCCGCAGGGTGCGAGACGAACCGCTCCGCCGTGAGGTCCGGCCGGCCGAGGTAGCCGCGGGCCACACCGGCGCCGCCGATGGCGAGTTCACCGATGACGCCGACCGGCACCCGCCGACCTCGTGCGTCGAGCACGTACACGCTCGTGTTGGTGATCGGCCGGCCGATCAGGACGTCAGTGACGTCCGCCGGGACCTCCCAGGCCAGCGACCAGATGGTCGTCTCGGTCGGACCGTACACGTTGACCAGGCGGTGCACCCGGGCGCGCAGATCGCGGGCGAGGGGCGCGGGCAGCGTCTCACCGCCCGCGAGGGCCGTGACGCCCGGCTCGTCGAAACCGGCCTCCAGGAGAACCTTCCAACCGGAAGGGGTCGCCTGGACGTGGCTCACCCGCTGGTCGCGGATCAGGGCAAGCAGCGCCTCGCCGTCCTTCGCCTCGCCGTCACCGGCCAGCACGACACGGGCACCGGTCGTCAGCGGCAGGAACAGCTCCAGCCCGGAGATGTCGAAGGACAGTGACGTGGAGGCCAGCCAGGTCTCGGCGCCGACCAGACCGTCCATGGCGCCGAGCAGGTTCGTCAGCGCACCGTGCGTGACGGCGACGCCCTTGGGACGACCGGTGGAACCGGACGTGTAGATGACGTACGCGAGCCGGTTCGCGTCGGAGGGCTCGCGCGCGAGCACCGGGCCGGCGAGGGCCTCGGACAGCAGCACGGGCCGCGCCACCCGCCCCGCGTGCGTCGGCTCGGTGACGACCGTGAGGGCGCCGGCGTCGGCGAGGGTGTAGGTGATCCGGTCGTCCGGCAGGGCCGGGTCGAGCGGAAGGTAGGCGGCCCCCGCCTTCCAGATGCCCAGCAGGACCGCGAGGAGGTCCGGTGTACGGGAGAGCAGGACGCCGACCACCGACTCCGGGCCCGCGCCGAGGGCGCGCAGGCGCCCCGCGACCCGGTCCGACCGCTCGTCCAGCTCGCGGTACGTCAGGGACGTGCCGGCGCCGCTGACCGCGACGGCGTCGGGGCGCAGCCGGGCGTGGACGTGCACCAGTTCGTGCGCGGCGGAGTCGAGGCGCTCGGCCGTCGTCTCGTTGAGCGCGTCGAGCAGTTCGTGCTCGCCGTCGAGGAGCGGGACCTGGGAGGCGTCGCCGTCGGGGTCGGCCAGCATCAGCTCCAGGACGGCGCGGTAAAGCGCCGTCAACCGGTCCGCGTTGGCCTTGCTGATCACATGCGTGTTGACGGTGATCGAGAAGTGCTTCGCCTGGGTGGTGACCCGCAGCGAGAACTCGTTGGGACTGATGTCGATCGTCTTGATGTAGTCGACGAGGTCGGTGTCGACCACATGGAAGTCGATGAAGTTGAAGTAGACGTCGATCAGCCGCTCGCCACCCGCCGCCCGCTGGATCGCGGGGATCGGATGCCGCCGGTGCGGCCAGATCTCGATCTCCCTGGCGAAGACCTGCTGGACCAGCTCCACCCACGTCCGCGCACTGCGGTCGAAGGGGAAGGGCACTGTGTTGAGGTACATGCCGTGGACACGGTCGGCGCCTTGCTTCTCGGGCCGGGTGTCGCAGACCAGACCCGAGAAGAACTCGTCCTCCTCGGTGATCATGCTCATCACCTTGAGGTGCACCGCGTGCAGCACGCTCTTGAGCGAGACCCGGGCCTGTGCGGCGAACGCCTTGATCTCGTCGAGCACGTCGGAGAACGGGACGCCCGTGCGGTAGGTCTCGCGGGGTGCGCCCAGATCTCCGTGCCACCCGGCCGGCAGCCGCAGGGCCGACCGTCCGGACACGATGCCCGACCAGTACGCCCGGTCCTCCTGAGAGGCCAGCGACTTCTGCTCGGCCGCGATGAAGTCGGCGTACCGGACGGCGGGTTGCTCGGCCGGCTCGGGCTGCTCGCCCGCGCGCAGCGCGCGGAAGAGGTGCAGGACCTCCATGAGCAGCTGGTGGTAGCTCCAGCCCTCCAGCACCGGGTGGCACTCGGTGATGGAGAACCACCAGACGCGGTCCTCCGTGAGGTGCGCGGTCAGGCGCAGCAACGAAGGCTTTGCGAGGTCGAACATCCGCTCGCGTTCCTCGGCCATCCACTGGCGGATCGCCGGGTCCTGCTCCTGCTCGGGCAGTCCGCGCAGGTCGTGGACCGCGGAGGGTACGTGGGCGGTGGCGTGCACCAGCTGGATCGGCTGTGAGTAGGCGGACAGCTCGAAGGAGGTGCGGAGGTTCTCGTGGCGCTCGGCCACGATCTGCGCGGCCTGGTGAAAGGCTTCGGCCGAGAACGCGGCGTCGTCGGTGATCTTCATGGTGGTGACGTTGTGGTAGTTGCGCTCGCCGCTGTCGGCGAGCATCTCGACCACCATGCCCAGCTGCACGCCGGACATCGGGTAGGCGTCGACGACGCCCTCGGGCAGGCGTGCCCGGTCACGCTCGGAGATCATCGAGAACGGCTCGACCGGCGGTTCCTCGCCCACCAGGGCGGGCTGCCCGGACAGATGGGCGCACAGCGCGGCGACCGTCTGGTACTCGAAGATGTCGCGGACCGCGACGTCGAACCCGGCGGCGCGCAGCGCACCGGTCAGTGCCACCGCCCGCACCGAGTCGCCGCCGAGGTCGAAGAAGCCGTCCTCGACGCCCAGCTGGTCCAGGCCGAGGACGTCCCGCCAGATGGCCGCCACGCGCTCTTCGTCGGCGGTGCGTGGCGCGACGAAGCGAGTTCCGACCGCGAGGGCGGAACCGCCGGGAGCGGGCAGGGCGCGCTTGTCGAGCTTGCCGTTGACGGTCAGCGGCAGGCCCTCCAGGGTGACGAAGGCGGCCGGGACCATGTACGGCGCCAGCGTGCGACCGAGCTGGTCGCGCAGGCGCGACGGATCCACGGCACGACCCTCGGCGGGGACGACGTACGCCACGAGGCGCTTGTCGCCGGGAGTCTCCTCGCGGACGACCACCACGGCGTCCTGGACACCCTCGGTGGCGATCAGCTGGTTCTCGATCTCACCCAGTTCGATCCGGTAGCCGCGGATCTTGACCTGGTGGTCGATACGGCCGACGAACTCCAGATGCCCGTCGGCCATCCGGCGGGCGACGTCGCCGCTGCGGTACATGCGTGAGCCGGGCGGGCCGAACGGATCCGGGACGAAACGGTGCGCGGTCAGGTCCGGCCTGCCCAGGTAACCGCGGGCCACGCCCGGACCGGCCACGTGGATCTCGCCGGGCACGCCGGTGGGCGCCAGGTTGCCGTCCTGGTCGAGCAGGTAGATCCGCAGGTCGCCGAGCGGATCGCCGATCCGGTTGCCCGCCTGCCGGTCGAGGTCGGCCTCGGTGACCCTGTGGAAGGTCGAGTGGACCGTGGTCTCGGTGATGCCGTACATGTTCAGCAGCGCCGGCCGCTCCAGCCCCAGCCGGTCGGTCCACGGCCGCAGCTCGGGCACCTCCAGCTTCTCACCGGCGAAGACGACGGCGCGCAGCGCGAGCCGGTCCAGGCGAGGATCACCCTCCCCCGCCGCGGCGACCAGCGAACGGAACGCGGTCGGCGTCTGGTTGAGCACAGTCACCCGGTGCTCGACGAGCAGGTCGAGGAAGTCCTCGGGAGAGCGGGCGGTCTCGAAGGGCACCACGACAAGCCTGCCGCCGTACAGCAGGCACCCCCACAGCTCCCACACGGAGACGTCGAAGGCGTAGGAGTGGAACAGCGGCCACACGTCGGTGTCCGTGAAACCGTAGTGCCGTTCGGCGGAGGTGAGCAGCCGGGCGACGTTGGCGTGGCTGAGGGCGACGCCCTTGGGGCGGCCGGTCGAGCCCGAGGTGTAGATCGCGTAGATCAAGTTGTCGGGCGTGGCGAGCTCCTGCGGATCGCTCTCCGGGAGGGTACTCAGATCCTCCCGGTCCAGGACGACCGTCGCGCCCGCGTGGACTGCGGTGATCTTGTCCTCGTGGACGCTCTGGGTGATCACGATCTGCGCGGAGGCGTCCTCCAGCACGAAGCCCAGCCGGTCGGCCGGTGATGCAGGGTCCAGCGGCAGGTATCCCGCGCCGGACTTGAGGATGCCGAGGAGGGTGGGCACCAGGTGGGCTCCGCGCTCCAAACAGAGTCCGACCAGGGTCTCGGGGCCCGCGCCCAAGGCGCGCAGCCGGTGCGCGATGCGGTTGGCGCAGGCGTTGAGCTCGGAGTACGTCAGCGTCGTGCCGTCGGCGACGACGGCGACCGCGTCCGGCGTACGGCGCGCCTGCGCCTGGAACAGCTCGTGAACGGTGCGGTCGACACCGTGGTCGAAGAGGTCACCGCGGACGACAGGTCCCGCAGGGGTCAGGGCCGCGGTCTCGGCCACGTCGAGGATCTCGAGGGCGGAGAGCCGGGAGTCGGGCGACTCGGCAATCGAGCGCAGCAGCCGGCCGAAGTGGCGACCGAAACGCTCCACGGTCGGCGCGTCGAAAAGGGCTGTCGGGTAGAGGAATTCGCCGTCCAGCGATCCGTCCGGACGCTCGGTCATCAGCAAAGTGAGGTCGAACCGGGACGATTTGACGCCGATGGGGAACTCGCTCATGGTCAATCCGGGCAGCGTGGCCTCGAAGGAACCGCTGCTGCGCAGCCCGAGCATCACCTGGAACAGCGGGCTGCGCGACAGGTCGCGCTCCGGCGCCAGTTCCTTGACCAGGTGTTCGAACGGCACCTCCTGGTGGACCAGGGCGTCCGAGACCGTCTCCCGCGCGGTGGCGAGCAGATCGCGGAAGACCGGATCGCCCTCCCACGTACTGCGCAGCACCAGCGTGTTGACGAAGAAGCCCACGAGGTTCGCGACCTCGGGGCGGCCGCGGCCGGCGACGGGCGAGCCGACGCTGATGTCCCGCTCTCCGGTGTAGCGGTACAACAGCGCGTTGAACGCGGCGAGCAGTACGGCGTACAGGGTCGCGTCCTGCTCGCGGCCGATCTCGCGCAGCTTTGCGGCGAGTTCCGCGTCCACCCGGAACGGACGCATCTCGCCGGACCAGTCCCGCCGTGCCGGCCGCGGCCGGTCGGTGGGCAGCTCCAGCGGAGCGGCACCGGTCAGCCGCTCACGCCAGTGGACCAGTGCGTCCTGGTAGCTGCGGCGCTCGGTCAGGGTTTCACGCTCCCAGGCCGCGTAGTCGGCGTACTGGACGGCCAGCGGAGGCAGCGGGGAGGGGCGGCCCTCGATCCGAGCCTGGTAGAGGCCGCGCAACTCACGCAGCAGTACGTCGATGGACCAGCCGTCGAGCGCGATGTGGTGACAGGCGACGACCAGCACGTGGTCGTCCGCGGCCAGCCTCACCAGCCGCAGCCGGGCCGGCCACTCGTGCTCCAGCGTGAACGGCCGCAGGGTCTCCTCGACCGCGAACGTGTGGGCACGTGCCTCGCGGTCGGCCTCGGGCACGTCCGTGAAGTCGACCAGCTCGTAGTCGCCCGGGCCGGCCGGGTCGATGATCTGCACGGGCTCGCCACCGACCGTGCCGTACCGGGTGCGCAGCACCTCGTGCCGCTCCACCACCTCGGCCCAGGCATGGCGCCACGCGTCCTCGTCCAGGGCGCCCCGTATGCGCAGTGCGAGCGGCACCAGGTACTCGGCGGTGTCCGGGTCGAGCCGGTCGAGCAGCCACAGCCGGCGCTGCCCGTAGGACAACGGGAGCGGCTTGTCGCGGTCGACGCGCGGTATCCCGGTGCGGCGGCTCCTGCCGCCGCCCGCCAGGCGCCGGCGCAGCAGCTGCTCGCGCAGCGCGGCGGCGTCCGCGGTGGCGCCGGTGGCCGACTCCGCAGCCGGTCCACCGACGGCTCCGGTTCCGGCAGGCGGGTTCGTCTGGCCGGTGCTCATGACTCGTACCCCTTCAGCTGTGTCGCGTCCGCCACCAGTTCGGCGTCGGACATGGCGGCGATCTCGGCCCTGATCTGTTCCTCGACGGCGGCCGCCTGTTCGGCGACGGTCGGCCCCTGGAACACCGCGCGGACCGGCAGGTCCACGTCGAACTCGTCCTGGATGCGGGAGATGAGCCGGACCGCCAGGAGGGAGTTGCCGCCCATCTGGAAGAAATTGCCGTGGATGCCGGCGTCGACGCCGAGCAGCGCCGTCCAGATCTCGTTGATCCGGGTCTCCACCGGATCGCGCGGTGCCCGGTGGCCCGCGGCGGCGACGACGGACGACAGGTCGGGGGCGGGCAGGGCGTGCCGGTCGACCTTCCCGTTGCGGTTGAGCGGCACCGCGTCGATCTCCATGAACAGCAAAGGCACCATGTAGTCCGACATCCGTTGCGCGCAGTGCGCGGACAGCACCGCGGGGGCGGGCAGTCCGTCCCCGGCCGGCACGCAGTACGCGACCAGGCGCTTGTCCCCCGCGGCGGACTCGTCGACGACGACGACCGCCTCCCGGACGTCCGGGTGGGCACCGAGGACCGCGGCGATCTCGCCGGTCTCGACGCGGTAGCCGCGGATCTTGACCTGTCCGTCGATGCGGCCGAGGAAGTCGACCGCGCCGCCGGGCAGGAGCCGGGCCAGGTCACCGGTCCGGTAGAGCCGGGACCCCGGCTCGCCGTACGGGTTGGGCACGAAGCGCTCCGCCGTCAGGGCCGGCTGGTCCACGTAACCGTGGGCCAGGCCCGCTCCGGCGACGTACAGCTCACCGGTCACCCCCACCGGCAACTGGCGCAGCTCCGCGTCCAGCACGTGCGTGGTGACACCGGGCAGCGGACGGCCGATCGGCACGATCTCGCCGGACTGCTCGCCCGTCACCGGGTGGATGGTGGAGCCGACGGACGCCTCGGTCGGCCCGTACTCGTTGATCAGCCGGCCGTCACCCAGGATCCCCCGCCAGTGCTCCGCGAGTCGCGTCGGAAGGCCTTCCCCCGCGACGACCAGCACGGAGGCGAGAGATGCCGCCTGCTCGGTGCTGAGCTGGTGGGTGAGCAGCTCCAGATGGCCCGGCGTGAGCTTGATGAAGCTGAACGGACCGGCCTCGGCCAGTGTCCGGCCCAGGTCCGTCACCGGCAGCTCCCTGGGCAGCAGGTGCACGGTCTGCCCGCACAGCAACGGCGCGTAGAGGTTCGGCACCACCAGGTCGAAGGCCGTCGACGAGAACACCGGCGCGCCCGTCGAGCCGTGTGAAGCCAGGTCGCGCACTGCCCAGCGCAGGTGCCCGGCCAATCCGCGGTGCGGCACCTGGACGCCTTTGGGGCGCCCCGTGGAACCGGACGTGTAGATCACGTACGCGGTGGCGTCCGGGTCGGCCGCCACGTCGAGTGACGCCGGGTCCTCCCCGGCCACCTCGTGCGTGAGGACCAGTGCCCCCTGCCACACCTCGCCGAGCACGGCCTCGTACGAGGGCTCGGAAATCACCGCCGTGGCACGGGAGTCGGCCAGCATGTACGCGATGCGGTCGGCCGGGAAGTCGGGGTCGACCGGCACGTATGCCGCCCCTGTCTTCCAGGTTCCGAGGAACGCGGCGAGCACGTCCGGTCCGCGCCCCAGCAGCACGCCCACCGTGTCGCCCGGTCGGACCCCGCGGCCGGACAGCCGGCGCGCGAAGCGGGCGGCCCGCTGATCCAGCTCGCGGTACGTCAGGTGCAGCGCACCGAAGGACACCGCGACCGCGTCGGGCGTCGCCGTCGCCTGCTCCTCGAACATGCGCAGCGTGTGGGAGGCCGGCCAGTCGGCGTCGGTGGTGCTCCACCGGGCCAGCTGTGCATGCTCGGCCTCGGAAAGCAGCTCCAGCTCCCCGGTGCGCCGGTGCGGGTCGGCCCCGGCCTGGGCGAGGACGCGTACGAAGTGCTCGGCGAGGCGTTCCACGGTGGGAGCGTCGAACAGAGCCGTGGCGTACTCGATGCCGCCGCTGTAGGAGCCGTCCTCGCGGCGCCGCAGGAAGAGCGTCAGGTCGGTCTTCGCGACGCCCCACGCCTGCGCCATGACGCCGGCGTCGGCGCCGCCGGACAGTCCGCCGGTCAGCTCCTGGTCGTGCAGGTCGAACGCCGCCTGGTAGAGCGGTGTGCGTGACAGATCGCGCTCCTGCTCCAGTTCCTGCACGACCCGCTCGAACGGAACGTCCTGGTGCGCGAAGGCGAACAGACTCGCCGCCCGGGTGCGGGCCACGGCTTCGGCGAAGGTCTCCTGCGGAGCGCCCTGGGAGCGCAGCGTCAGGGAGTTGAGGAAGAAGCCCGGTATCTCGGCGGTCTCCGGGCGCAGCCGTCCCGCCACCGGCGTGCCGATCGTCAGGTCCCACTGGCCCGTGTGCCGGGCGAGCAGCACGCAGTACGCGGCCGCCAGCGTCATGAACGGCGTGGCACCCTGCTCCCGGCCGACGGCGAGGGCGGCGTCGGCCACGTCCGCCGGCACCGTAAAGGAGACCACGGCGCCCCGGCCGTCGCGCAGGGCGGGCCTCGGCCGGTCGGTCGGCAGCTGGAGCGGCTCGCAGCCGTCCAGTACCGCGCGCCACGCGGCGAGTCCGGCGGCCATCCGCTCGTCCGTCAGCTCCCGGCGCTGCCACACCGCGTGATCGGCGTACTGAAGCGCCGGGACGGGCAGGACCTCGCCCGCGTACAGGGCTCGGAAGTCACGCTCCAGCAGGACGGCCGACCAGCCGTCGCACGCCAGATGGTGCAGGGTCAGCAGCAGTACGTCGCCGTCCTCGGCGTGGATCAGCAGTGCCCGCCACACCGGCCCCTCGGCCAGGTCGAAACCAAGACCCATCTCGGCCCGTGCCTCGGCCGCCAGGTCTCCGGTCGCGGCCTCCCGCAGCTCGCAGGCGACCTCCGCGCTGATCACCTGGCGCGGCTCGCCGTCGACCGACGGGTAGCGGGTGCGCAGGATCTCGTGGCGGGCCACGAGTGCCCGCAGGGCGTCGTGGACTGCTCCGAGGTCGGCCCGACCTTGCAGCCGTACGAACAGCGGCACGGTGAACTCCGCACTGCCCGGCGTCAGTCGGTCCAGGAACCACAGCCGCTCTTGGCCGAAGGACAGGGGCAGGATGCCGGTGCGGTCCGCCGGGGTGACCGGCGCCGGCGCGGCGCCGGCCCCGTCCAGCAGCCGCGCCTGCGCCTCGACCGTGAACGCGCCGTACAGGTCTTGGATGTGGATCGAGTCCCCCCCGCCCGACTCGGCGCGCAGCCGCCCGGCGAGCCGGACCAGCAGCAGGGAGTGGCCGCCGAGCTGGAAGAAGTCGTCGTGGACCGAGACCCGTTCCAGGCCCAGCAGCTCGGTCCATACGCGCGAGACGGTCTCCTCGGCGGCGGTGCGCGGGGCGACGTACGAGCCGCCGTCCGTGTCGAACACCGGGGCCGGCAGCGCCGCTCGGTCGATCTTGCCGTTGGCGAGCAGCGGGAACGTGTCCACCGGTACGAAGACGGAGGGGACGAAGGGCGCCGGCAGCCGGTCGCGGAGATGGCTGCGCAGTTCCGCCGGAGAGGGGGCGCCGCGCACGTGGGCGGCGAGCCGGACCGTACCGTCCGTGCCGCGGACGGCCGAGACGACCGCGCCGGACACCTCGGGGTGGGCGTTCAGGACCGCCTCGATCTCGCCGGGTTCGATGCGCACGCCGTCGACCTTGATCTGTTGGTCCAGGCGGCCCAGGTACTCCAGTTGGCCGTCCTCGCGCCAGCGGACGCGGTCGCCGGTACGGTACAGCCGGCTCCCCGGCTCACCGTACGGGTCTGGGACGAACCGCTCCGCCGTCTGGGCCGGGCGCCCGAGATAGCCGCGGGCGACGCCGGCCCCACCGACGTAGAGTTCCCCCGGCACTCCGAACGCGGCCGGGTCCCCGGACGGATCCAGCACCAGCAGTCGCACGTTGTCGACCGGACGTCCGATGGGCACCTGACCGGCCGCGAGCGCCGGGTCGTGGTGGCCCGCGGAAGCCTCGACGGTGCATTCGGTCGGGCCGTAGGCGTTCCACACCTCGGCCTTCACCCGCTCCAACAGCTCGGCGTGCAGCGGCTCGCCGCCGCACAGCAGCAGGCGCACCGAGTCGCACGTCCCCCAGGCCGGCTCCTCGATGAGCAGCCGCAGCACCGACGGGACCAGTTGCAGGATGGTCACCCCGTACTCGGCGACCGCACCCGCGATCACCTTCGCGTCGCGCTCCGCGCCGGCCGGCGCCATGACGAGCGTGGCACCCGCGGCCAGGGGGGCGAAGAACTCCCATACCGCCGCGTCGAAGCTGACCGGCGTGCGCTGGAGCACGCGGTCATGCTCGTCGATGCGGTGCAGGCGGATCTTCCAGTCGATGTGGTTGGTGATGCCTGCCTGCGTGACGACGACGCCCTTGGGCTCCCCGGTCGAGCCCGAGGTGTACAGGACGTATGCCGCGTTGGCCCCTTCGGCCTCTGGACAGGGCGCGGCCTCCGGCTGCGCGGCGGCAGGACCGGCGAGGGCGTCGGCGGCGATCAGGGGGCGCGCCCCGGTGCCGGCGAGTATCCCGGCCGCTGCCGCGTCCGTGACCACGACAGAGGCGCCGGTGTCGGACAGCAGGCGGCGCACACGGTCGGCGGGGTGGGTCGTGTCCAACGGTACGTAGGCGGCTCCGGCCTTCCAGATGCCGAGGAGCGCGACCACGAGGTCGAGCCCCCGGGGCAGAAGGACGCCCACGAGGCCTTCCGGGCCGACGCCCTGGGCACGCAGGTGGCCGGCCAGCAGGCCGGCGCGCTCTTCCAGTTCTGCGTACGTGAGGTGCCGCTGACCGTCGATCACGGCGACGGCGCTGGGCGACTGGGCTGCCCGCAGCGCAACACGGTGGTGGAGAAGGGGACTCAACACTGCTCCTTCAGCTGGGTCAGGAAGCGGTCTGCTCGGCCATCCGGCGGCGCAGGCTCAGGGGTCGCATGTCGGTCCACACCTCGGCGATGTGGGCGAGGCAGGCCTCGTGGGTGCCCTCGAAGCCCTCGGCGCGCCAGCCGGCCGGAAGTTCCCTGTCGGCCCACCAGAGCGAGTACTGCTCCTCGTCGTTGAGCACGACCCGGTGGGTGGTGGTTGCGTCGTTCACGGCGCTCATCAGCACTCCTCGTTGATTGAGTCGGGTGTTTCAGGTGATGGACGGTGGGTACGACTGCGCAGGGAGCGCAGCTGTACTCGAAGGAATATTCGGCCGCCCCCTATATCCCGCCTATACGGCGTGAGCTGGGCTGTGTCGTCGGTGCGCCGTAGTCGGCCGCCGCGCCCGCTCCCCCGCTCCCCCCGGTCGCCGATTCCGCGGACACGGCCGAAGCGGATCGGGTGCGCGTCCGGGTGAAGCCGCCCCGGTCAACGGCGCGAGGACGGCGCCCCGCCGAAGGTCGCCGCGGACGACCGCCCCGGCCGTCGGCGCTTCCCCCGGCTCACGGCGGGCGGCAATTTCCGGGCGAGGGCGGTGACCGGCGACCTCACGCGGCGGTCACCACGTCCCACCGTGCTGGTCGCGGAGGAGTTATGGGGCCGGTATAGGGCTCGCGGGCAGGGTCCCCCTCCGACACACGCGGCCCGACCGCGGGCCGATCGCCGCAGCAGTGGAGAGGTACATGTCCCATACCGTGCAACACCCCCAGCGTGTCGCCGTGTTCTGCGGGGCCAGACCGGGCCGCGCAGCTCATCACACCGACCTCGCGTATGCCTTCGGCCAGGCGCTCGGCGCCCGCGGCCTCGGACTGGTCTACGGAGCCGGCGGTGTCGGCGTGATGGGCGCGGTCGCTGACGGGGCCCTCGCCGCCGGCGCGGCCGTCACCGGCGTGATCCCGCACGATCTGCACGAGCGCGAGCGCCCCGACAAGGCCCGCGGCGAGATCTTCGTGGTCCGCAGCATGCACGAGCGCAAGGCGCGGATGTACCGGCTCGCCGAGGCCTTCGCCGTCCTGCCCGGCGGCTACGGCACACTGGACGAGCTCATGGAGGTCGCCACCTGGAACCAGCTCGGCCTCCACGACAAGCCGATCGTCCTGGTCAACGCGGGCGGCTTCTTCGACCCCTTGATCACCCTGCTCGACCACCTGGTGGCCGAGGGCTTCATGTCGGCCCGCGACCGCTCTTTCATCCAGGCGGGAACCGGCATTGAGGAGTGCCTCGATCTGCTGCACCTGGACACCCGTACGGTCGTGGCCGCGGGCTGACGGACCGCCGCACCACTCCTCGGGCTGCCCCTCGGTATCCGCGCTGAGCAACCCCGCGCCCTTCTCAGATCGTCACGGAGCGTGGTCAGGCAGGGCGGGTCGAGAAGGAGTACGGGGCAAAGGTCGCGTCGACCGTCAACAACAGAGAAAGCCGCCTCCCGTACCGGGGGTAGCCCCGGTACGGGAGGCGGCTCTTTCGTGCCGACGAACCATCAGCACATGCGTGGGCGGGCGTCACACGTGCGTCACGAGCGTCAAAACGTCGCCCTCAGCACGCACGGCGAACATGACGCGCGCTGCCTGAACCACAGGTCAGGCGTCGTCGCGGATCGGCTCCAGGATGGCCACGCACTCCATGTGGTGCGTCATCGTTTACACGTCACAGAGGTGCACCCTCGGGAAACAACTAGCGACCTGAGTCAGAGATTCATCGTTAGTCGAGCATGAGTCGTCCGGGTCCGAAGATTCCGCCGTTGTCGGTCACTGATGCCCAGCGGGCAGTCCTGGAGGGCTGGTTACGTCGCCGTACGACGGCTCAGGCTTTGGCTCAGCGGTCGCGGATCGTGCTGGAGTGCGCCGAAGGCCACTCGATCATAGAGGTGTCGCGCCGGCTGCAGATCGCGCCGGACACGGTCCGCACCTGGCGGCGCCGCTTCATGGAGCGGGGACTGGACGGCTTGTGCGACGACCCGAGGCCCGGTGTCCCACGGAAGATCACCGATGCTGACGTCGAGCGGGTCATCGTCAAGACGCTTGAGGAGACGCCGAAGAGCGCTACGCACTGGTCGACGAGGTCGATGGCCGCGGCCACGGGCATGTCGCAGTCGACGGTCTCGCGGATCTGGCGGGCGTTCGCCTTGGCCCCGCACCGGTCGCAGACGTTCAAGCTGTCGACGGATCCGCTGTTCATCGACAAGGTTCGCGACGTCGTCGGTCTCTATCTCGACCCGCCGGAGAAGGCCCTGGTCCTCTGCGTGGACGAGAAATCGCAGATCCAGGCCCTGGACCGGTCCCAGCCGGTCCTGCCGATAATGCCGGGCGTTCCCGAACTCCGCAGCCACGACTACGTCCGGGCCGGCACCACCACCCTTTTTGCCGCCTTCGAGGTCGCCACCGGCAAGGTCATCGGCTCCCTGCACCGCCGCCACCGGGCAGCGGAGTTCAAGAAGTTCCTCACCAAGCTCGACAAGGAAGTCCCGGCTGACCTGCAGGTTCACCTGATCCTCGACAACTACGCAACCCACAAGACACCCGACATCAAGCGTTGGCTGCTGGCCCACTCACGGTTCCACCTGCACTTCACGCCGACCAGCGCGTCCTGGTTGAACCTGGTCGAGCGGTGGTTCGCCGAGCTGACCCAGAAGAAGCTCAAGCGCGGCGTCCACCGCTCCGTCCAGGCCCTCGAACGCGCCATCCGGGCCTGGCTGGCCGACTGGAACGAGCAGCCCAGGCCCTTCGTCTGGACAAAGACCGCCGACGAGATCCTCGACAAAGTCGCCGCGTACCGCCACCGAATCTCTGACTCAGGTCACTAGTCATAGGAGGTTTACCAACTCCCCGAACGGCCTCGTCCGGGCCCTGAGCGTCATACGAGCGTCACGAGCCGCCACCGCATCTCCTTGGCCGACCGTGGCTGTTACCACCAACTGAGTTTGCTGCCGGACGAAGAGCCACCAGTGGCCGTTCGCCAGGCCGCAGAGTCGGCATCCGCACTGCGCACGCTGACGGAGACCGGGACGGCAGCGGAGCCGTCGGGGCTGGCACGGTCCGCGATTAAGCGCTCGCCCGGGCGTAAGGGGAGATCGACGGCTCGGACGGGATCATCGGCGGTGTGGCGGCCGGGCTGGCCGCCGCCCACCTCGAAGCATGCCTGGTAGCCCCCCGGTGCAGACCGCCGACTGGCTGGTGGATCACCTCTTGAGCGACCCGAGCCACGCCACGGACATTCCCCTGTCCGAATACACGAACGTCCCGAAGGCAACGGGCTTGACGCGGGCGCACAAGCGGGCCGCTGCAGCCCTGCGCGAGAACCCCAGAGGCTGCCGCCACAGAGGTGCCTGATCCAGCGTGCCGCCCGTCCGGAATGCCGTGAGCAGCCCTGAAGCCTCGGTCCGTATCGTGATTTTCGACCTGGCTGCTTGATCACGCGCTGTCATAAGATGACAGGGACAATCTCAGCGGCCCGCCGGGCTTCCGCTCCACTTCACGTGGAACCGAAGGACATGCCCCCACCCGCACGAGCTACTCCGTGCTGCCTGGGGGCTATTTCTTGCTGTTCCGTGAGTCCGCGGCGTCCTTGGCCAACCGCACCCGCCTCGAGGGGCGGTTGGCGGAACTGCTGAGCGAAAACTTCCTCCACAGGCACGGCCACAAGCCGCACGCTGCGGAGGTTCGCTCCTGGGAGCGGAGCATCCCCGCGCTCACCCACGCTCTGGTGGAAGCGGGTCTCGGTGAGGTCGAGATGCTGCTGGAGTACGGGCTGCCGCTGACGAGCAAGCGCGCGGACGTGATGCTGGCCGGCGTGCATCCGGTTTCCGGCGAGCCGTCGTACGTCGTCGTGGAACTGAAACAGTGGACCGAGGCCCAACCAGTGGACGACGATCCGCTGCGGTGCAGCGTGCCCTCCTACCACGAGCCGGTGCTGAACCCCATCGAGCAGGTACGGGGCTACTGCGACTACCTCGTCTCGTTCAACGGGGCTCTCGAGCAGAACCCCGACTCCGTCACCGGAGTGGCCTTCCTGCACAATGCAGTCGAGGCCAGGGTCGCCGGGCTGCGCGAGGTCGAAGAGGACCACCGCGGTCGCATGTACACCGCCGACCAGCGCGGTGCGTTCCTCGACTACCTGCGCTCGAGGCTGGCCGCCAAGCCGGGCGCTGCCGCCGCCGACGACCTCCTGCAGGCCAGGGTGCGACCGTCCAAGCAACTGATGGCCGTGGCCGCCGACGAGGTCCGCGACCGGGAACAGTTCGTGCTGCTGGACGAGCAGCGGCTCGCCTACGAGACGGTGATGGCAGCAGTCCGCAAGGCCCGCCGGTCCAACCGCAAGCAGGTGGTCGTCGTGACCGGCGGGCCCGGGTCCGGCAAGAGCGTGATCGCCCTGTCCGTACTCGGCGACCTGTACCGGCGCGGTGTGTCTGCCCTCCACGCCACCGGCTCGCAGTCGTTCACGAAGACCATGCGCAAGGTCGCGGGCGCCCGCAAGCCCGAGGTCCAGCGTCTGTTCCGCTACTTCAACAGCTTCATGGAGGCCGAGCCCAACGACATCGACGTGCTCGTGTGCGACGAGGCACACCGGCTCCGCAAGACCTCCGCCAACCGCTACACCAAGGCCGCCCTGCGCACGGGACGCCCACAGGTGGCGGAGCTGATCGACGCGGCCCGGGTCCCGGTGTTCCTCCTCGACCAGCACCAGGTGGTGCGTCCCGGCGAGATGGGCACCGTCGAGCAGATCAGGCGGGCCGCGGCCGAGCAGGAAGTGGACTTCACGCTGGTGGAACTGGACAGCCAGTTCCGGTGCGGAGGCAGCGACGCGTACGTGCTCTGGGTGACCAGTCTCCTGGGCCTGGAGGGCGAGGGACCGGTCGTGTGGGAGCCGGACGGCAAGGTGCAGCTGCTAACGGTGGACAGCCCGGGGGAACTGGAGGACTTCCTCAGCGACAAGCGTGCCCAGGGGTACGGCGCCCGGCTTTCCGCCGGCTACTGCTGGAAATGGACCACCAAGATCACTCTGGCGATGACGACGCTGCCCGCGGACGTGGCCATCGGCGACTGGTCGAGGCCGTGGAACCTGTACGGGGACCGATCTCTGTTGGGTGCACCGCCGGCTCCGCTCTGGGCCACTGATCCCGCGGGCTTCGGCCAGGTCGGCTGTGTCTACACCGCCCAGGGCTTCGAGTACGACTGGTCGGGCGTGATCATGGGCCCGGACCTGGTCTGGCGGACAGACCGCTGGGTGGTCGACCGCACCGCCTCGAAGGACCCCTCCTTCACGAAGGCGACGCCTGACGAGGACATCGACCGCCTGATCCGCAACACGTACAAGGTACTCCTGACCCGCGGCATGATCGGAACGGTCGTCTATTCGACGGACCCTGAAACACGCGAGAAGCTCCGTTCGCTCATTCCCTGAGCCACGGCCCCGATCAGCGGATAGCATGATCCCGCTGCGCACCTTCCCGGAGGGTACGAGGCTGCGGTTCATGCAAGAGGCCGAACAGGCTGTCGGTGACGAATGGTTGTGCCCGTCGTGTGGCGACACACGACGCGAGCGTGGCTGCCCGGTAGGGCGCCCCCTGCCATTCCGAACTCACAACCTGGAGTGGCCGTATGACCCCCGTCGAGTGCAAGCCTGCGCGTCGTGAGCGGATTCGCGGAATCCTGATCGACATCGCTGCCGGAGTCGTCTCCAGTCTTCTGGTGACGGCACTGACCGCGGTGGCAGACCTGTTCTTCTGAGCAGGTACGTGGCGGGCCCGGAGAGCCCGCCACCCCACAGCCCGGTCCGCTGTCAGAACAGCCGGAGATCGGAGCCCGACGACTTCCCCCGCTTGCGCTTGTTGCGTCTCCCGTTGGCGCGCGGCAGGTGCGGTGTGCGAGCCTCCTTCGGAAGGTTCAGCCAGGTAGGTCGAAGCCCGTGGATCTCCACCTGACCCACCAGCTTCTTCAGATACCTGCGGGTTTCCTCGTCCGTGGAGTACAGCACCGTCGCACGGCTCGCCCGGGTCAACAGCACGTGGTACGCCTGTCGGACCAGCCGCGCAAAGTCCTCGTCGGCCACGCTGGACGAGCTGACCTTCGGATCCAGCGAACCGGGCACATCAACACGCTTGATGTCCGAATCCGGGCCTTCCTTCCGCTCCTTTCCTCGCTGGAACACCCACTGATCGCCACGGCGCACCATGTCATCGCCCATGATCACCCCGCACCAGTCCCATTCCAGGCCCTGCGCCGTGTAGACGCAGCCGATCTGGCCGAGGCCATTGGGGTGTACGGACCAGATGTCCGACGGCGGCACCCCGTCCGCGCAGTAGCTCTCGCTCTTCGCGTTCCACGGCCGGTGCCAGTCCCCGATGCGGACATCGGCCTCCAGGCGTTTCTCCTCGCCCGCGGGCTCCGTCCAGGGCCAGCAGTACCCCGCAACCATGCGCGCGGACGCGCCGGCCCGGGCCTCCGTCAGGATGATCCGTTCGAGCTCCTCCGGGGTCTCCACCACCTCGACGTGCATCAGTCCGTCCGGCCTCCAGGGCTCCGGCTTCTTGTCCGTCACGCCCAGGACTTCGCGCACCCAGCTGATGTACGAGCCACTGCCACCGCAGCGGAACTGCTCGCGCAGTCCGTATTCGAGCAGGTCCGCACCGCGGCGCACGGCCGCATCCTTGATCAGCGCGACGGTTCCGACCTCTTTCGGACGCACGGACTGGCCTTCGTCCAGGAAGAACACCGTCAGGCGTGACGCGTCGAGGAGCTCGTCCACCTGCGGTCCCTTCCCCCAGATCTCCCGCTGGTCCGGCGTCCAGAACCGGTTCGTCGAGCGATCCCGCAGTCGGTGCGCCTCGTCGCAGATCAGCACGTCCACCGGGGGCACCGAGGTGTCGACGAAGTTGCTGAAGTAGGTGAAGGTCTCCCTGAACTCCTTGTCCCCGTATCCGACGTGCTCTTGGATTGCCGCGTTGAAGGCCCTGCTCCCGCTGGCGTACTTCACGGTGCGCCCCTGCGCCTCGAGCTGCGCCTTGACCTGCAGGCCGATGGCGCTCTTGCCGGTACCGGCGCCGCCTGTGACCAGGAAGATCACGCGCCTCTCGTCGGGGACCAGCGCGGGATGCTCCGGGTCGGGCAGTACCTTGGCCGCTGCTTCGAGAATCTGGTCCGCGACCACCTTCTGGCGCCCGCGGAGGACGAAGACGGTGTCATCACCTCGGGACCAGTTCATCGCATCGAGCAGCGGTGTGTTGCGCAGTCCCATGGTCTCCAACATGGTCACGGCCTCGGCCGCTCCGCCCTGCGCGTCGAAGCTCGCCCTGAGGTCTTCGAGGAACTGGGCCCGCCGATCAGCCGTGTACACGCGCGCGTACGCGCCCGTGGGCGCGCCCACATCGATCAGCGGACGCACCGAGTCGTCCGTGGCGTTGTGCAGGTAGGCGAAACCCCCGCACTCGAATTCAGTGTTCCTGAAGGGGCCCCTGTCGCTCGTGAACGCCTCGAAGTACTCACGCAACTGGAGCGCGGGATGCTTCTTCGCCCCCATGCCCGACACGTGGACCCAATCCGCGGTTGCCTGTTCGATCCTGGTCACCGACGACCAGCGCTTCAATTCGACGAGCTGCACGGAGGGCCGGTGCTCGTGCGGATGGCGGCCGACCAGGACGACGTCGATCAGCCGGGGTTCCGGGCGGTCGGACTCATCCATGGTGGCGGCGCACTCGACGACCATTTCCACGTTTCCGCGGTCGGCGGCGACCAGATCGTTCGCAAGACTGATCAGACTCTCCGCCCAGGCCGAGCGCTCCGTGAGCGAGGCGTCTGCGCCGCGGAAGTACCGCCAGCGCGCAGCGAGGTGCGGCACCATGTGGCGGCGCGCATGCAGGGTGAGCAGATCCTGCGCCGAAAGCTTCAGCAGGAGCATGGACACGAGGTGGTTCCCCCAGGGCACGAGTAGCTCGTGCGGGTGGGGGCATGTCCTCGCGGGGAAGCCCGTCGGGCCGCAATCTGTTCGGTGATCTTAGAGAAGGCATCGGCTGCGGCGTGGCACCACCCCGGCCCGCGGCCGGAACCACGGCCATGGTGGCCGGATCACACCTGGCCACCGCCCTGCATCTCGCTGCCCGCTTCGTCGCAGCTGCCCCGGATGTCGCTGCCCACCGTTAGGATCTGCCGAGAGCTTCCCCCTCCGCCGGATGGCCGAGCCGGTCAGCTCTCAGCAGGAAGCGACGAAGCGGGGGCCGCACATGCGGGAAGGCCGGTGGACCACGGTCACCGAGTCCGAGTACGAGCACGAACACCGCGGCTTGGAATCGATCCGCGAGAAGCTGCCCGACTCGGATCCCTGGCGGGCCTGGTCGAACTTCACCTTCACCGCGAACACCGGACACGTCCGCGAGATCGATCTCCTCGTCGTCGCCCCCGGCGGCGTCTGCATGATCGAGCTGAAAAACTGGCACGGCTCCCTGACCAGCGAAAACGGCACCTGGGTCCAGACCACGCCCACCGGGCGCCGCGTCACTCACGGCAACCCGCTGCACCTGGTCAACAAGAAGGCGAAGGAGCTCGCCGGGCTGCTCGGCCAGAACGGCAAGCGCGTCTGGGTCGCCGAGGCCGTCTGCTTCACGGCCGACGACCTGCGCGTGCGGCTCCCCGCCCACGACGAGAACGGCGTCTACACGATCACCGAGCTGGTCGCGATGCTGAACCAGCCCCCGCGCGACGAGCGCCGGCGGATCACCGCCATCGACTCCCGTGAGATCAAGACCGCCCTGGAGCGGGTCGGCGTCCGCCCCAGCGACGCCAGGTACAAGGTCGGACCGTACGAGCTGAAGCGGAAGGCCTTCGACTCGGGCGAGACCTGGGCCGACTACCTCGCCGAGCACACCGAGCTGCCCGAGGTCGCCCGCGTCCGCATCTACTTGCGCGAGCGCGGCTCGGACGCCTCGATCCGGCAGTCCGTGGAGAGCGCCGCCCGACGCGAGGCGGCGGTCCTGCGCCGCTTCCGGCACCCCGGTGTGGTCCAGCTCAAGCAGTACGACCCGTCCGGGCACGCCTGGGGCCCCGCCCTGATCTTCGACTACCACCCTCAGACCCTGCGCCTGGACGAGTACCTCCTCCAGTACGGGGAGAAGCTCGACATCCTCGGCCGCATGGCCCTCGTCCGGCAGCTCGCCGAGACGATGCGCTCCGCCCACTCCAGCCGCATCCACCACCGGGCACTCGCCGCGCGCTCGGTGCACGTCATACCGCGCAACCGCGGCCGCGAGGGACAGGCCGTCGGCGAGGACGCGGCCTGGCTCTCCCCCCACCTGCAGATCTCCGACTGGCAGATCGCCACGCAGCGCAGCGGCGCGGGCAGCTCCGGGCAGGGCGGCACCCGCTTCGCGCCGACCGCGCTGTCGGCCATGCACCTGCCGGAGGGCTCCGACCCCTACCTCGCGCCCGAGCTGACCGCCCTCAATGCCGACCCGGTCTACCTGGACGTCTACGGCCTCGGTGTCCTCACCTACCTCCTGGTGACGGGCAAGGCCCCGGCCGCCAGCCAGGCAGAACTCTTGACGCGCCTCGAAGCGGGCGAGGGCCTGCGCCCCAGCTCCCTCGTGGACGGCCTCTCCGAGGACATCGACGACCTGGTGCAGGCGGCCACCGCCTACCGGCCCGGCCAGCGCCTCTCCACCGTCGACGAGTTCCTCGAGATGCTGGAACTCGTCGAGGACTCCCTCACCGCCCCCGCAGCGCCCCCAACCCCGGAGGCCCCCGAGAAGGACCCGCTCGAAGCAGTCGCCGGCGACGTACTCGGCGGGCGCTGGCAGGTCCGGCGCCGCCTGGGCACCGGCTCCACCAGCCGCGCCTTCCTCGTACGCGACCTGGAGGCCGAGGAGCGCAAGACGCGGCCCTTGGCGGTCCTCAAGGTGGCGCTCTCCGACAGCCGGGGCGAGATCCTCGCCCACGAGGCCGCGGTCATGGGGCGGCTGCGTGCCGACTCCCGCGTCATCCGGCTCGTCGAGCCGGAGCCGCTGAAGATCGCCGACCGTACGGTCCTCGTTCTGGAGTACGTGGGCGACGAGCGGGAGGAATCCGGCGAGAACGAGGAGTCCGGAACCCCCCGCACCCGCCGCCGCGAGGAGACCGTGGCCCGCCAGCTGCGCGAGAGCGGCCGGCTCCAGATCGACCAGCTGGAGGCGTACGGCGACTACCTCTTCGGCGCCGTCGACTTCCTGGAGGGCGAGAGCGTCTGGCACCGCGACATCAAGCCGGACAACATCGCCATCCGCATCCGCCCGAACCGCACCCGGGAGCTCGTCCTCATCGACTTCTCCCTGGCCGGATACCCGGCGAAGGACTACGAGGCCGGTACGGAGGGCTACCTCGACCCGTTCATCGGGACGCTGACCCGCACCGCCTACGACTCCCACGCCGAGCGGTACGCGGTCGCGGTCACCCTGCACCAAATGGCCTCGGGCGAACTCCCCAAGTGGGGCGACGGCTCCGTGCTGCCCCGGATGACGGACCCGAAGCAGCACCCTTACCCGACCATCGCGAAGGACGCCTTCGAGCCCGCCGTGCGCGACGGCCTGGTCTCCTTCTTCGAGAAGGCCCTGCACCGGGACGCCGCCCGACGCTTCCCCGAGCTGAAGCCGATGCGGGACGCCTGGAAGAAGATCTTCCTGGACGCGTCGCAGACCGTCCCGTCCAGCCACCGCTCCCGCCACCCGGAGCCGGCGGAGCATCCTTCCGCCGTGACCGGCCAGGCCACCATCGCGGACGCCGAACCGCTCACCGCGGAGCAGCAGCGCGAGCAGCTGGCGGCCGAGGTCACCCGCGACACCCACCTGTCGGCCGCCGGCCTCACCCCGGCCGCCGAGGCCTTCCTCTACGGCCTGGACGTCACCACGGTCGGCGAACTCCTCGACTACAGCCGCCGCAAGCTGCTCAACGCCCCCGGCCTGGGCGCGAAGACCCGCAGCGAGGTCCAGCGCCGCCAGCGCGAGTGGGGCGACCGCCTCCGGGAGTCGCCGGTCTCGCCGCTCACCCCGCGGGGCCGGGCCGAGGCCAAGGAGGAGCTGGCCCAGCTGTCCGGCACCGAGTCCGTGCTGCTCGGCGCCCTGGCCTCCGGGGAGAACGCCGGCGGCCTGTCCGGCTCCGCGCTGCGGGCCGTCAGCCTGGACACCCTGGCCACGATCTTCGTCCCGGAGCTCAACAACAACCGCTCGAACCACAACAAGGTCGAGACCGTACGCCTGCTCCTGCGCCTGCCCAATGCACAGGGCGACCTGCCGGACATCGGCGTCTGGCCCAAGCAGAAGGACGTCGCGGACGCCCTCGGCCTGTCGGCCGGCCGTATCCCGCAGCTCCTCAAGGAGGAGCGCAAGCGCTGGAAGAAGCACCCGGCGGTGCAGGCGCTGCGCGCCGAGATCATGGAACTCCTCTCCAGCCTGGGCCGGGTCGCCTCCGCCGCGGAGATCGCCGACGCGCTCGCCGTACGCCGTGGCACGCAGCTCGCGGAGCGCGAGCAGCGGCGCGCGCTGGCGCTGGCCGCCGTGCGAGCGGTGGTGGAGGTGGAGCAGCTGGAGCCGGAGGAGGCCGAGTTCCAGCACCAGCCGAACCGGAAGGCGACGGAGGAGGCACTGGGCGCGGGCCTGCTGGCCCTGGACGTCCGCGAGGACGACGCCCCGGACACCCCGACGGCGCCGGGCCTGCTCGACTACGCCACCCGCCTGGGCAAGACGGCCGACCGGCTGGCGCGCCTCGAAACACTCCCGACGGCGACGACGGTACTGAGCGAGCTCGGTTCCCTCACCCCTCCCCCGGGCTCGGTGGAGTGGGACGAACGCCGCCTGGTGGAGCTGGCTGCGGCCGCCTCCCTCAACGCGGCGGCGACGCCCCGCCTGGAGATCTACCCGCGCGACCTGTCCCTCGTACGGGCACTCCGCCTCACCCAGGCCGGCCTGGTCCGCCTCATCCCGAACGTCCCGGAGGCCCGCCAGCCGGGTGTGACGAGCGAGGACGTCCACGAGCGCGTCCGGGCCCGCTTCCCCGAGCTGGTCCTGCCGGACTCCCGAGGCGGCCTCACCCACGAGCTCCCCACGGCCGGCCCGTTGACGAAGGCCCTCCGGGACGCCGGCTTCGACCTGACCCTGTCCACGCGCGAGGACACCAAGACCCTGCGCTACCTGCCGACCCGCATGGACAGCGCGTCCAGCTATCTCACGACCGGTGCCTGGCGCCAGGCCACGGATGTGGGCGCGGTGACCCGCTACGCGGACGACCCGGCGCTGGCGGGCGCCGTCCGCGCGAAGGAACGCCTGGCCGCGTCGGCCCGCCGCGACGGCTACCGCGTCCTGACCGTGCACCACCACCGCCCGGAGGAAGCGACGCGCGCCCTGTCCGCGGCGCCCATCGGCGCCCAGGCGGTCTCGGTGACGGCCCTCTTCCTGGAGGCGATGCACGCGCTGGCCCCGGAGGGCTCGAAGCCGACGTGGGAGACGCTACTGAAGGCGGACGTGGCGGAGCCGGGCTCGCGAGGCGCGATGAAGTTCGCGGAGTACGCCCGGACGGCATGGGGCACAGTGGAACCGCAGATCCGCACCCTGCTGGCCCCCTCCGCGGGTAACGGCCCGGTCCTCCTGACGGAGGCGGCGGCCTTTGCCCGCTATGACGCGATGGGCGTCCTGGACCGCCTGGCGGAGGCGGCCCGCCAGGGCGGCCGCGGCCTGTGGCTCCTGGTCCCGCAGGGTGACCCGGCGAGGGAGCCGAAGCTGGGCCAGGTCGCTGTGGCGTACCAGGCGGGCCTGGGCGAGTGGATCGAACTTCCGGACTCGTGGGTCAAGGACGCGAGTACGAGCAACGCAGCAGTGACGGACGGAACCGAGGGAGACAACAAGTGATCGACCGCAAGGCCCTGTTGGAAGACCTCAAGAAGCAGGTCAAAGCGGTCGAGACGGACCTCGGTAAGCAGGTCAAAGCCGTCACCGAGGTAGGCACACGGCTGCGCGCCGAATACGACCAGGCCCGCAAGCTGGGCCGCACGGCGGCGACGTGGAACTCCTGGCTGGACGAGCGCGTCACGCAGGTCGCGGTGGCCTGGGTCCTGGGCACAGTCTTCGTCCGCTTCTGCGAGGACAACGAGCTCATCCCGGAGCCCTACCTGACGGCCCCGGACGCGGACCGCCGCGACCTGGCGCTTGCCCGGTACGAGGAGTACGTGGCGAAGGACGCGGACCCGACCTTCCGCGGGTGGCTCGAACGTGCCTTCGAGGAGTTGGGCGCCGGCCAGGCGGGCCGCCTGCTGTTCGACCGCAAGCACAACCCGCTGTTCCAGATCCCCCTGTCGCACGACGGAGCACGCGATCTGATCGCGTTCTGGCGCGAGCGCGACGAGGCGGGCGTGCTGGTCCACGACTTCACGGACAAGCTGAACGAGGACGGCACGGAGGGCTGGGACACCCGCTTCCTGGGCGACCTCTACCAGGACCTGAGCGAGGCCGCCCGCAAGACCTACGCGCTCCTCCAGACCCCGGAGTTCGTGGAGGAGTTCATCCTCGACCGCACAATGGACCCGGCGGTCCGCGAGTTCGGCTACGAGGGCCTGAAGATGATCGACCCGACGTGCGGGTCGGGTCACTTTGTGCTCGGCGCGTTCCGGCGGCTTGTACGACTTTGGGGCGCGGGCCAGCCGGGCATGGATGTCCACGAGCGGGTGCGGGCTGCACTGGATTCGGTGCACGGCGTGGACTTGAACCCGTTCGCTGTGGCTGTCGCTCGTTTCCGGTTGCTGGTTGCGGCGATGGCGGCAAGTGGAATCCGGACAATGGCGGACGCCACTTCCTACGAGTGGCCCATCCACCTGGCGATCGGCGACTCGCTCATCAAGCACCGCCATCACCAAGGCAACCTATTCGAGGACTCGGAGGAAGCAGGCACAGACGAGCTTGCCGACTTCAAATACGAGACCGAGGATATCCACGAACACCCGAACATTCTCACGCAGGGGCGCTACCACGTGGTAGTCGGCAACCCTCCGTACATCACCGTGAAGGACAAGCACCTCAACGAACTCTATCGACAGCTCTACGGTGCTTGTGCAGGTACGTATGCGCTCTCGGTCCCGTTCGCACAACGGTTTTTCGAACTGGCTAAGGTGGGCGACGCAGAGAGCGGGCTCGGCTATGGCACTATCGGCCAGATCACCGCCAACTCCTTCATGAAACGGGAGTTCGGTGCACGGCTCATCGAGGCCTACTTTGGACATGAGGTGGAGCTGACTGAGATCATCGACACCTCTGGGGCACACATCCCTGGACACGGAACTCCGACCGTGATTCTTGTGGGCAGAAATCGTGGCGGTAATAGCAGATCTACAACGATCCGCACCGTGCGGAGCGTGCGCGGTGAACCGTCAGTCCCCGAACGGCCAAGCGAGGCACTCGTCTGGAAGTCGATAGTGGCCAAATTGGACGCCCCGGGATCGGCGGATCAATGGGTAGCCGTCGACGATCTGGATCGAACCCAGCATTTCTCCACCCACCCTTGGATTCTCACGGCCGGCGGGCGTGAGCTGATTAACCTGATTCAGGACAACAGCAAAGGAAAGCTGTCGCGATTGGTGGGCAGCATCGGCGCCAGTGCGGTAACTCGTGAAGATAGCGCCTTCATGCTCGGCCGGGGATACCTTCGGCGGAATCGCATCCCCAACGAACAACGACGCCCGCTGATCGAGGGGACCACACTACGGGACTACACAATTCTCGAGCCAACGGAGTCTCTATGGCCGTACTCAGAAGAAGACCTGACAGCCGCCGCTCCTCTCGCGCTTGAGCAAGCACTATGGCCAGCTCGCCGCATCCTGCGCGAAAGAACCGCCTTCGGCAAAACTCAAATCGATCGCGGGCTCGCCTGGTTCGAATATTCCATGTTCTTCAAGTCTCGGTACAAAAATCAGCCAACAATCGCCACTGCCTTCGTTGCGACTCACAACCACTTCGCGCTGAGCCGGCCTCGAGACGTGTTCCAGCATTCCTCACTGACTCTCGAACCACGAAAAGCATGGAGCGAGGACGATCTCTGTAATTTGCTGGGGCTGCTAAACAGCTCAAGCGCCGGCTTCTGGCTTAAGCAGGTATGTCACGACAAAGGACACGGCGGCATTGGGGGTGGCATCGCAAGCGAAGAATGGGAAAAATTCTACGAGTTCAATAGCAGCAACCTGACAGAGCTGCCGCTCCCCGTGGACTACCCGCGCAGATTGGGGGCTTCCCTGTCCGCACTCGCCAACAGACTGATGGAATCACTTCCATCAGCCTTGCTGGAATCGACCCCTGACGCTTCAAATCTTCGCGAAGCCAAGCAGCGCTACAATCACGACCGGTCTCGGATGATCGCCCTGCAGGAAGAGCTGGACTGGCAAGTCTATTCTCTCTACAGTCTGCACCACGAAGATCTCCGCGTCTCCGAGGATCCCGATTCATCCAGCATCCCCGAACTCTCCCTCGGTGAGCGCGCCTTTGAGATCGTCCTTGCACGCCGAGTAGACGCAGGCGAGGCCAGCGATGAGTGGTTCAAGCGGCATGGGTCCACGCCCATCACGGAGATCCCCAGCCACTGGCCCGCCGCCTACCAGGAGGTTGTCCAGAAGCGGATCGACGCCATCGAGTCGATCCGAGCCATCGGCATGGTCGAGCGGCCGGAATATAAGCGGCGGTGGGCCACCGAGGGTTGGGATGCGCTTCAGGAGAAGGCGCTGCGCTCCTGGTTGCTCGACCGAATCGAGATCCGTGATCACTGGTTCGACGAGAACGGGAAGCCTGCTCTCGTCAGCCTCTCACGGCTCACCGATGCTCTTTCCCGCGACGAAGACTTCGTCTCCGTCGCCAAGATCTATGCACCCCGTAAGGAGCTGCCCGCCGTCGTCGCCGAGTTGATGACCGACGAGCATGTGCCGTTCCTGCCCGCCCTGCGATATAAGCCCTCCGGGCTGAAGAAGCGCGCGGACTGGGAGCACGTCTGGGACCTTCAGCGTCAGGAAGACGCCGCCCCGGATGAGCCGGCCAAGCGGAAGATCCGAGACAGGATCCCCGTGCCGCCGAAGTACACCTCGGCGGACTTCCTGCGGCCCTCCTACTGGAAGGCCCGCGGCAAGCTGGACGTGCCCAAGGAGCGGTTCATCTCGTACGGGCACACCAACACCCCCACGCCCGACCTCTACGGCTGGGCCGGCTGGGACCACCGGGAGCAGGCGTACGCCCTCGACGCGTACATCGCCTCTCATGAGGCGCTGACCTCCGAGGAGCTGACGCCGTTCCTTGCCGGGCTGCTGGAGCTCCAGCCCTGGCTTGACCAGTGGCACAACGAGTTCGACGCGAACTTCGGAGCCTCACCGGCCGCATTCTTCCGGGGCGACCGGCAGATGGTGCAAGGGGAGCACGGCCTGACCGACGACGACCTGCGCGCCTGGCGCCCGGCCGCCGCAACCCGAGGACGACGCACCACCAAGAAGTAGGGCCGCCGACCCCGCTGACGGCCTCCGAGAACGGAATTCTCGGAGGCCGTTCGGTCGTGGTCGATCCTCATCCGGGCAGTTGGTCGCCCTTGACGGCCGTGACGAAGGTCGCCCAGCCATTCGCCGGGAACACAACCACTGGACCGTGCGGGTGCTTACTGTCCCGCACGGGGACGACGGCGGCGAAGTCGTCTGAGACCTCGACGCACTGGCCGCCGTCCTGGTTGCTGTAGCTGCTCTTGCGCCAGGTCACGGCACTCAGGTCGATGGATCGCACGGCACTTCCTCCAACATGCGCAGGATGAACTTTTGCGACTCGGCCGGGGAAAGCGCCAGGTCACGCGTCGCATCGTACGCACGTTGCATGCGCTCCACCGCGACGTTCTCCTCGATGAGTTCGCCCCCGTAGCCGTGCTCGGTGTACGCCACGGTACGCCCGTCGGACAAGCGAAGAAACATGACGTCCGTCGTCGAGAGGCCGTGCAACCCGGCACTCTGAGGAAGCACTTGAAGGGTCAGGTTCGACCGCTCTGATAGCTCGACCAGGTGCTCCAGCTGCTCTCGCCACTCTCTCGCATCTTGCAGCGCGGTTCTGAGCACGGCATCCGAGAGGATGGTCCGGAATGGTGGTGAGCCCTCCCCTTCCACGAGGTCCCGCCGTCCCATTCGCGCTTCCACCTGCTGCGTCAGCTCTACTCCGCTGGATCCACCGGAAGCCAGCAACTCCCGCGCGTACCCCCGCGTCTGCAACAACCCCGGCAGCACGCTCACCGCGAAGTGCCACAGGCTCACCGCCTCGGCCTCCAGCGTCATGTAACGCCGGTACCGCTCCTTGAACTGGGTCTTGTCCCCGCGCGCAAGCTCCCACAGCACGAGCAGCATCCCCGAGGTCCCGTAGTGCTGGTCCAGCGCCTGGACGACCTCCGGCCCGCCCAGGGTTTCGCCCTTCTCCATCTTCCCGAAGAGCGACCAGTCCCACCCCAGCCGCTCTCCCAGCTGCCGCAGGCTCGCCCCGCTCCCCGCCCTCAGCTGCCGCAGTTCCTCCGCGAACCGTTGCCGCGGCTCCTGGCTGCGGCCCGTGACCACCCGGCGTGGCGGCATCACGGCTCCCCTCCTTGGCCTCCGTGGAAGGTGTGGAACTACCGCCGCGGGCTGGGGAACCAGCCCCCCTCCACGGTGTTGCCAGCCTCCTGCGGGATCCATGCTCGTAGTGCCCGGGCTACGCACCGTAATCCACCTCACACGCCCCGGTCCGGGAAAACAGGTCACCGCCAGCCGAAGGAGTCCGTCATGCCCGCTCCCCGACCCGCCACCCCAGCCCAGCGCAAGATCAAGGAAGCCATGGACGCCCGTGACGCCCTCGCCACCGCCCTCACCCGGGCCGGCATCCAGTTGCCCGCCATGGACGTCCGTACCCCGTGGGCCGATGAGTCCCGCTATGCCCTCGTCCACCTCGGCCTCTGCTCGGCACCCGTGGCACACGCCCTCGCGGAAGTGATCACCCGGGGCGCCTCCCGATGACGGCCGACGACCTGCCCGATCCCGGTCCCGGCCCCGCCCCGGCCATCGGCGCGATCCTCCGGGACACCCGCCGCAACCGCCTCGGCATCGTCACCGACCGCATCGGCCCCTACCTCCGGATCCGCCCTCTCACCGGCGGCCGGGCTTGGGAAGCGGAATCGGAAGACACCGAGCCGGTCAGCGCCGCGGAAGTGCTCCGGGCCCGCCTCGCGGAGGTCAACGCCCGGAGCCGTAGGCCCCGTCCGAGCGGCTGAGGCGGCCGGCCGCTCCCGCACCCCGTCATTGTCGGTGGCCACTGCCATCCCGATCCTCGGATATTTCCGCCCATCAGGCCCGTAACCAGCGAGGATGCCGGACAATGTCGGAGGAACTTGTCCCGGTACCGGCACGGACTGCGACGGCGCACGCCGTCAGAAGGTGAGCGAGACGCGCAATGGCCCAGCAGCCGCCCCTCCTCCGCGATGTGATCGACATCAAGGAGTCGATCTCCACCTCCGACTTCGTCCTGCAGCTCTCCGAGGCCACCACCCCCGAGGGTGCCGAGCTCGCGCTCAAGGACTACGTCGTCACGGAACGGCTGCTGGAGAACTTCGACGAGGCCCTCGGCCTCATCAAGGCCTCCCTCGACGGACACACCTCGAAGGCCGCTTACCTCCACGGTTCCTTCGGTTCCGGTAAGTCGCACTTCATGGCCGTGCTGCACGCCCTCCTCAGCGGCAGCCCGGCCGCCCGCCGCCGCTCCGACTTCGACCCCGTACTCGCCAAGCACGAGTGGCTCACCACGGACGGCAAGAAGTTCCTCCTCGTCCCGTACCACATGCTCGGCGCGAAGGCCCTGGAGCAGCGGGTCCTCGGCACCTACGTGAGCCACGTCAAGAAGCTCCACCCCGAGGCGCCGACCCCCCGGGTCTACCGCACCGACTCCCTCTTCGCCGACATCCACGCCATGCGCGAGCGGATGGGCGACGAGGCCGTCATCAAGGGCCTCGGCTCGGTCGGCGGGGAGGCGGACGAGGACGACGAGTGGGGCGAGTCCTTCGCCTGGACGCCCGCCCTCCTCGACACCGCGCTCGCCGCCGAGGAGATCCACGAGGCCGGGTACGCGCTCAACCTCGTCACCCCCTCCACCCCCGTCGAGCTGCGCGCCCGCCTGGTCCAGGACGCCAGCACCAACCTGCTGCCCGGCTTCACTCAGAACGCCCACGAGAACGAGCACGGCTTCATCTCGCTCGACGCCGGCCTGTCCGTGATCGCCGAACACGCGAAGTCCCTCGGCTACGACGGCCTGATCCTCTTCCTCGACGAGCTGATCCTGTGGCTGGCCACCCTCATCCACGACCAGAAGTTCGTGGGCCGCGAGGCCGGCAAGATCACCAACTTCGTGGAAGGCGCCGACGCCCGCCGGGCCATCCCGATCGTGTCGTTCATCGCCCGCCAGCGCGACCTGCGCGAGCTGGTCGGCGAGGAGCTGTCCGGGGCCGCCGAGTCCTCCATCCAGGACACCCTCAACCAGGCCTCCGGCCGGTTCGACAAGATCACCCTGGAGGACCGCAACCTCCCGCAGGTCGCGCACGCCCGCCTGCTCCGGCCCAAGGACGCCGAGGCGGCCGCCCTCATCACCGCCGAGTTCGAGAAGACCCGCAAGGTCCGCCAGGAGGTGTGGGACACCCTCCTCGGCTCCGACCGCGGCGCCGACGGCGTCGGGGCCGACGAGGAGAGCTTCCGGCTCACCTACCCGTTCTCCCCCGCCTTCATGGACACGCTCGTCCACGTCTCCTCCGCACTGCAGCGCAACCGCACCGGCATGAAGCTGATGGGCCAGCTCCTCGCCGACCACCGCCACGAGCTGCGCCTGGGCGACCTGATCCCGGTCGGCGACCTGTACCCGCTGATCACCGCGGGCGGCGACAAGCCGTTCACCGACAGCCTCAAGGTCGTCTTCGAGGCCGCCGACAAGCTCTACCGCACCAAGCTGCGCCCGTTCCTCCTCGCCACGTACAACGTGTCGGAGGAGGACGTAGAGCAGTACACCCACCGCCCCGAGACCCTCACCGACCCGGAGCTGCGCGGCCGGGTGAAGACCTTCGTCGGCGACAACCGGATCATCGGCACCCTCCTCCTCTCCGCGCTCGCGCCGAGCGTTCCGGCCCTCGCCGACCTGACGATCCGCCGCCTGTCCGCGCTGAACTACGGCTCGGTCGTCGCCCCGATCCCCGGCCGCGAGTACGGCATCCTCAAGAACAAGGTCGCCGACTGGGCGGGCCGCTTCCCGGAGATCAAGGAGACCGGCACCGACGCCAACCCGGGCGTCCGCCTGGAGCTCTCCGGCGTCGACGTCGACTCGGTCATCGCCAACGCCAACGTCAACAACAACCCGGGCAACCGCCTCGCCCTCGCCAAGCGGCTGCTCGCCGAGGAGCTCGACCTCAGCCAGGGCCAGCTGGTCGACGAGCTGAACTTCGTCTGGCGCGGCACCAGCCGCGCCGTCGAGGTGATCTTCGGGAACATGGCGGACGAGGACGAGCTGCCCGACCACGACCTCATGCCCCGCGAGGAGGGCCGCTGGCGCATCGCCATCGACCTCCCCTTCGACGACGGCGAGTACGGCCCCGTCGAGGACGCCAACCGCATCCGCCGCCTGAGGGAGAAGCAGCAGGACGAGCGGTCCCGCACCGTCGCCTGGCTGCCCACCCACCTCTCCAGCCAGCGGTACGCCGACTTCTGCCGCCTCGTGGTCATCGACAAGGCGCTCGCTGACGACCAGCGCTTCGACAGCCAGTACGCCGGCCACCTGAACGCCGACAACCGGGCCCGCGCCAAGGGCCTCCTGGAGACCCAGCGCGAATCCCTGCTGAAGAACGTCAAGGCCGCCTTCAAGCAGGCGTACGGCCTCGCCGAGAAGAAGCCGGCGGACGTGGAGCTGGGCTTCAGCGACCACCTGGAGTCGCTGCGCGAGGTCGACGGGCTCACCCTCTCCTTCGGGCAGTCGCTGCGCGACGGCATCCGGCACATCGCCGGCAAGCTGCTCGCCACCCAGTTCCCCGACCACCCCGACCTCGACCCCGAGAACACCGGGACGGTCGTCAAGGCCGCCGACGCCAGGAAGGTCTTCACCCACGTCCGGGCCGCGGCCGAAGCCCGCGACCACCGGGCCGAGGTCCCGGCGGGCGACCGGGCGCTGATGCGGCGGATCGCCGGTCCGCTGCGCCTCGGGCAGCAGAAGGAGGCGTACTTCGAGCTGTCCACCTTCTGGGCCGACCACTTCCGCCAGCTCGCCCGTGAGAAGGGTGTCACCAGCGACCTCACTCTGATCACGCTCACCGACTGGAGCGACAAGCCCACCCCCCGCGGACTGCCCGACTTCCTCGTCCGGCTTGTCGTGGCCTCCTTCGCCGAGATGGACGACCGGGTCTGGGTGCGGGAAGGCATGCCGCTCGACCCCGCCCCGGAACTGACCCAGATCAAGGACCGCGACGCCCTGCGCAGCCAGCCCCTGCCCTCCGCCGAGGACTGGGAGACGGCCCGGCAGCGCTTCGCCGCGGTCTTCGGCCAGACGGCCCCCACCCTCCTGCGCGGTCGCATCGTCAACCAGTTCGCCCGCCAGATCACCGAGCAGGCCCGTGCCTTCCAGGAGCCCGCCGCCGAGCTCGTCCAGCGGCTGGAGGACCACGCCGGGTTCCTGCACCTCGACCAGACCGGTGAGACCGGCCGCCTCGCCCTCGCCCGGCAGGCCGTGGAACTGCTGAAGGCCCTGACCGGGACGGCGGGCCAGGGAGCCGCGGGGGCGAAGAAGACAGTGGAGGCACTGGCCCGCTTCGACCTCGGCCAGGCGAGCGCCGAGCAGTACGGCACGTCCATCGCCCAGGCCCGAAAGGTCGCCGAAGCGCTGGCCGCCGCGTCCTGGAGCACGCTGGAACTGGCGTCGGCCGAGGGCCCGGAAGGGGAAGCCCTCCTTGAGTCCCTGCGCAATGTGGCCCGCAGTGAACAGCAGCGCACGGACAGGCTGGAAGAGGCACTCGTACGAACCCAGCGCGAGGTCCTGGCCCTGATCAAGCGGAACCGGGCTGTCTCCCCGCCGCCGGTAGCACCGATCCCCGCCCCGGGGCCCTCCGACGTCCCGCTGGACACACCCACCAGCGACCCCCGGATCCCGTACGAGCCGCAGCAGCCGTCTCCCGCCCCCACCGCGGGGCGGAAGTACCGCACGAGTGGTGGAGGTACGACCACGGCCTCGCGCGCGGTGGCCGAGCTCCAGGCGGAGCTGGCGGAGCTGGCCGCCGCCGAGCCGGGCGCCAGGGTCGAGATCACCTGGCGGGTCGTCGGCGGATGAGCAGCACTTCCACCACGGTCGCCGTCCGGCTGAACCTCGCGACCGTTACCCAGTACCTGTCGTCCCAGAGCTCTCTCACCGCTTCTCTGGCCGGGAGCGGCCGGCGCCGTGCCGTGCTGCTGCGCTCCGCGCCCCAATGGGACGGCCCGGCCGAGCCCTCCTGGGGCGACGGGCTGGCCGCGCGCATCGCGGCCGCGCCCTCGCCGCTCGCCGTACACGAACTGCTGCTGGACCACCTCGACGGCAGGGTGCCCGGGCCGGCCGTGCTCGTCGTCCTGACCGACCGCGAGCAGAACGAGCTCGACCCGGCCATCCTCGCGCGCGCCCACAAGAAGCGCGTCGACACGGTCGACAGCTGGGACGTGGTCCGCGACGCGTTCCGTGCCCAGCAGGTCGACCCGCGTCTCAAGGAATCCAACTGGGCCGCGGAGGCCCTGCTCGACGCCACCCCGCCGAAGGGAGGAGGCTGGCCGCCGGTCGCCGGCGGCATGCTCTCCCGGCGCACCGCGCTGTCCTCCCTGGCCCTGCGCCGACTACGACTGGGCCGGTACGACGAGGAGGCCGAATCCGCGGGCCGGACACCGGCGGGGGACGCCCTGGACCCCCACGCCCTGTTCGGCTGGTCCCTGTCCGCCGGCGGACCCGAACTCCTCCTGAAGCTGCGCCGTCCGGAGCGCGACGGCCTTGCCGCGTTCCTCGGGGAGGAGGACCAGGCCGGCCTCGCCGGGCGGGCGCTCCTCGCACTGGTCGAGGCCGACCACGGCGCGGACGCGGTGGCGTTCGGCCTCGTCTGCGCGGCGCTGTGGGTGCACTGCCGACCGGATGCCTCCGCGTACAAGGCACGGGGACGGGCCGAGCGCTGGTTCGGCGAACAGCCTCTTGCCAAGGGCGAGGAGCTGGATCTCCTCGTGTCCCGGTTCGGCCTCGCCGCCGAGGAGTACGTCGCCTCGCTCCTGACGTCCGCGGCCCGCGGTACCGGTGGCGACCCCGAAACCGCGCGCGAGGCCCGGCGGCTCAGCGACACCGTCCTGGACCGTGCTTCCGTACTGGTCCGCCAATTCGGCGCGGAGGATGCCGCCGAGGCCAGTGCGCTGCTCGCGGCCGGCCTGGAGGCGCGCTTCGCAGCGGTGGGCCGAGCTCTGTCGGACGGGCAGCCCCTCGTCATCGCCGATGCCGTACGCGCCCTCGGCGAACACAAGCAGGCCGGCGGTCCGGACGTCCTGCCACGGGTGGAACGGGCCCGAATGGCACAGCGGTTGGCGCAGTGGCTGGCCGGCGACCCGGCCGTCTCCTCCGACACCGTCGCCGACGCGCTGCAACGACACATCACCGAGACCGGGTGGGTGGACCGGGCGCTCGAACACATCGAAGCGGGCGGCGATCCCACCCCCGTCCTGAAGTCGGCGCACGACACGCTCGGCGAGCGGGTGCGCCGCAAACGACGTGAGATCGACGGTGAGTTCGCCCGCGCCCTGGCCGGCTGGACTTCCGCCGGCACCCGACCCGGCTCCATGCTGACGGTGGAGACCTTCCTGGAGCGGGTCGTGAAGCCGGTGGTCCGCCGTGGGGCCGACCGCAGGGTGCTCCTGCTGGTCCTGGACGGGATGAGCGCTGCAATCGCCGGCGAGCTCGGTGAAGAACTGCGGTCCGTCTGGGCCGAGTTCGACCCGTTGGACGAGGGTGCGCCACGCCGCCGCGCGATGGCCGCCGCCCTGCCCACCCTGACGACGGTCTGCCGTACGTCCCTGTTCGCGGGAAGGCTGACGAAGGGAACCCAGGCCGAGGAGAAGAAGCTCTTCCCCGCCCACGCCTTCTGGGACGGGGCCC
The DNA here is from genome assembly GCF_056436685.1 of Streptomyces sp. NPDC043680. Taxonomy (NCBI): domain Bacteria; kingdom Bacillati; phylum Actinomycetota; class Actinomycetes; order Kitasatosporales; family Streptomycetaceae; genus Streptomyces; species Streptomyces sp. NPDC043680. Next base: position 137,193 of record NZ_JBWKCE010000007.1, read on the forward strand.
CGGCCGCGGTCTTCCACAAGGACGAGCTCCGAGCCGAGGGCTCGGGCGACACCTTCGGGCCCGCACTCACCGAAGCCCTCGGTGACGGGCGGACGCACGTCGCGGTGGTTCTGAACACCATCGACGACCGCCTCGCCAAGGAACAGAAGCTCGGCGACGGTGCCTGGCGCCTCGATGAGATAGGGCGGCTGCGCGATCTGCTGCGGGTCGCCGCCGCCCAGGGCATGGCCGTCATCCTCACCAGCGACCACGGCCACGTCGTGGACCGTCGCGATGTCAAGGTCAGTGCCACGGCCCCGGACTCGGCGCGGCACCGCGCCCCCGGCGGGCCGCTGGCGGAGGCGGAGGTCGCGCTGTCGGGGCCTCGTGTGGTCTGGCCCGAGCCGGGCGGCTCGATCGTCGCCCTGTGGGACGCGGACTCGCGGTACACCGCGCTCAAAGCGGGCTACCACGGGGGAGCATCCCTCAGCGAGTTCACCATCCCCGTGCTCGCCTTCCTGCCGTTCGGCGCGACGCCGCCCGAGGGCTGGCGCGAGCTGGGCGATCAGCGTCCGGCGTGGTGGTTCCTGGAGGAGCAGAAGCCGCTTCGGGCCGTCCCCCAGGCCTCTCCCTCGCCCGCTCCGCCGGAGAAGCCGAGCCGGCAGAAGCCGACGAAGGCGCAGGCCGAACTCGCCCAGACCCACGACTCCCTCTTCGACGTGGCTCTGGTTCCGGCGGCCGAAGGCGAGGGTGCCCTGGTCGCGCCCGTCCTGGTCGCGCCGGACGAGGCACTCGTCACGGCGCTGCTCGCGTCCGAGGCCTTCCAGGACCAGGTCGGGCTACTGGCCCGCAAGCCTCCGTTGGACAAGCTGGAAAAGGCGATACTGGCACTCCTGGAGGCCGGCGGCACCCTGCCCGTGACGGCTGTGGCGCAGCGCGTCGACTACCCGGCCACCCGTGCGGACGGCTTTGCCGCAGTGCTGCGTCAGGTCCTCAACTACGACGGAGTGCAGGTCCTGCAGACCCTGCCGGACGGACGCACGCTCCGTCTCGACAGGGGTCTGCTGCAACTGCAGTTCGGGGTATGAGGCGGTGGCTCAGCCGGCGTAGTCACGCAGCAGGGTGGTGAAGGCCGTCAGCTCCCGCATCGACTCGAGGGGCAAAGGTTCCGCGTCGAAATGAGCGATGCGGTTCCGGACATCCTTCACGCGTTGCAGGTGACGGACGAACTGGCCGCGGTCCAGGTACTCACACTGGAGCGCGGCCCAGTTGAGGTCCGCCTGTTGGGCCATGGTCTGCTTCTTCTGCTCGCCGTTGAGGAGGTAGACGTAGTCACCGAACGCCAGGTCCTCGACCCTGCCCGAGCGGTGCTCCGGCTTCTTGTTCGTCTGGACCGCCTTGATTGCCTCTTCACTGAGCTTGGCCCCCAGCCACCGGCGGAGGAGGGATTCGATCTCGCCGAGCAGGAAGAAGGGGCGGGCAGCGCTCTCGAAGCGGCCGACCACGTGGGCCTGCGTCACGATGCCGGACAGGCTTCCGTCCTCGCCCCGGACCAGAAGGTAGCCGTGCTCCGACAGCATCGGCAGGCAGGCGAAGAACTCCTGCCGCGCATCGGCCAGCGGCAGCGACTCCTGCTGCATGGCGTTCTCCAGGCTGCTCTCCTTCCCCCGCTCGTACATGAGGGCCAGTGAGCGCCACGTGATGACGCCGTGGATCGTGGTCATGCCCGTCGTAACCGGTATCTGGGCATAGCCTCGCTGGCGCATCAGGTACGTCGCCTGGGACAGCTCCGTGGTGAGGGACACGCACCGCACCCCGCCACGGGCCGACGGCAGGTCACCGATGCGGAGCCGCTGGGGCAGAGCGGCCGACGGGAGTGGATCCCGCTCCCCCGAGTCGGCTTCGTCGGCCTCGGGCACGGACTGCACGGCCGTGGCGAAAGGGACGACCTGGACACGCTCGCCCGGAGCGCAGGTGGCGAAGTCCGGCAGGGTGGCGAGCCCCGCATCGGTCAGTGCTTCCGCGATCTCGTGCACGTTCCACGGCCGGCGCACCCGCACGCCGAACAGGTCCAGCAGCTCCCCGAGGGGTACCTCTGTGCCCTTGAGCGCCAGGAGCTCTTCGGTGCTCGGCTTCTGGTTCACTTGACCGCCTTGCCGTCGGTCATGTCGCGCAGGATCGTCCGCTTGCCCATGGCTGCGTACACCATGTCCTCGAGCTGCTTGGCCCGCGCCGCGTAGAACGCCTCGTAGTCGTTGTTCCTCAGGAAGTACGGATCGATCAGGTGCGTCGCGATGACGTCGTCGAACCACTCACGGCGCATGTCGGAGGCAGCGGCGAGCGAGTCGAGGTAGCTACCGGGTGCGCCGGTGAGGGCCTGGGCCGCACGCAGGGACAGCGGGGTCTTGTTGACGATGGAGTTGGCAGGGGGGATCTTGGCCCCGTCCCGGTTCCGGCGCACCCAGGCCCGGGGGAAAATGTGCCGGACGTCCACGCCGTACTCGTCCATCAGGCTGGGCTTCAGCGGCGCGTCCGTGTAGTGCCAGTCCACCGCGCCCTGCTTGATGAGCAGCGCATAGATTCCCTTGTAGGCAGCGCTGTTCCGCGTGGTGAGCGTGTCCAGCCGCTCCGGGAAGAAGTAGGCGTCGGTGACGGTCTCCGGTGCGGGCCCCTCGCGCCGGACCCATGCCACCAGCTGTTCGACGTCCCGGGTGAAGCGGGTCTCGGTGGAGCCGCCGTACATCTCACCGAGCACGCCGCACCAATACCACTGCGTGATCATGTCTTCCGCGCCGAGCCTGTCGGTGGCCTCCCCGAGGATGGCCCTGACCGCGGCGAGGGGTACCAGCTGGGTCCGGTAGGGCAGCTCGGCGGCGCGCACGATGCACTGCCTCTCGAGGAAGGCGCCGGCCCAGGTGAAAGCCTGGGCAAGCCGCGGCGCGAGCGACTCGAAGTCCGCCAGGGGGAGCTCCAGGAGGTCGCGGCGCTTGCAGGAGACGCCGGTGCCCAGGCCGTCCTGCTTCCGGGACCACGTGCGGACCAGTGCCACGGCCTGCAGGAAATCGCTGCTGCTCAGTCCGTCGTCGATGCCCGCCTCGAGCCGTCCGAACACAGGGTGGCGGCCGGCCAGGTCTTCCTTGATCGCCCGCCAGACCTGCGGCAGCTGGTAGTAGTCTCCGGTCCGCTCGCGGTAGGCCCGGTCACCGGCGTAGGTCGCCGTCAGGAGCTCGAACACGTTGAGGGGAACACCCCCCGTGTTCACCCGCTCGAAGACGGCGCACACCGCGTCCATGGAGGTGGAGGCTGCCAATTTGATCATGGGCACCTGGAAGGAGCGCACGGGCTCCAGGACCTGCTCCTCGAAGCGGCTCCACCGGTCGAAATGGCCGTCGTCCATCTTCTCGTACGCTCGTCGCCAGGCATTCACCTTGGCGGTGTCGAAGACGATGCTCAGGGGGAAGAGTCCGGCAGCGCACTCGCCTTCGGCAGTGGTCAGGTCGTGGACGACGCTTCGGGCGAAGTTGGACCGCTGGACCTTGTCCTCCGGTACGGACACGATGGCCTCGTCGCGGTCCGCGGGCGAGCCGATGGCGTTCTTGATGTCCACGTAGTACCAGCGCCTGACAGGGTTGCCACGCGCATCGGTGGTCTCGACAGGACTGTCCTGGAACAGAGCTTGGAACAGCGAGGTGAGACGCTGCTGTCCGTCGAGGAGCAGCAGGCTGGGCGCCACCTCCTCCGCCACCTGCGCGCCGGTGAGGGCACGGGCACGGAACGGTGAGTCGGCCCCTGTCTCCAGCGTCATCACCACGCCCAGGGGGTAGTCGAGCGTCACCGTCGCAACAATGGCTCGAATTCGATCGTCGTCCCACTTCCAGTCCCGCTGGAAGTCGGGCAGTTGAAGGGAGCCTGACGCCACATCCGTCAGGAGCGCCTTGAGTTTCACATTGTCGAGTCCTGCCACGTGCCCGTTCCCCACCCTCGCAGTGCTGCGCGTTCTTCACGCGGGCGGCGATTAGACCAATCACGCGACACTGAGGTCAACGAGATCGGCCACACCAGTAGTCGACTTCGGCCAACCGCTGGACGCCCCTGGAATGGGACACTGATGGGGTGAGTACCGCTGCTTCCTCCCGTCCCTCCCCGGCCAGCGCGGCGCGGCGCCGTGCGGTAGTCGACGCCTTGCGCCGAGGCGCCGTTCCCGAAAGCGGGCTCGACCTCCTGGCCACCGGCCTGGACCGGTTCGAGGCAGCACTCGATTCCGAGCTCGACGCGGCCGCCTCCGGTTCTTCGGTGTTCAAGGCCGTCCGCGGGGAGTACGGATCGGGCAAGACCTTCTTCACCCGATGGCTGGGTGAACGGGCCAAGCGGAGGGGCTTCGCGCTGGCGGAGATCCAGATCTCCGAGACGGAGACCCCCCTCCACAAGCTGGAGACCGTCTACCGGCGTCTGACCGAGCGGCTCACCACTACGAGCTTTCCCCCGAGCGCGCTCCGGCCAGTCGTGGACTCGTGGTTCTACACCCTGGAAGAGGACGCCCTCGCGGACGGCGCCGACGAGGAAGACCTCCCGCAGGCGGTCGAGAAGCTGCTGACGGCACGATTGGCCGAGGTGTCGCGGCACGCGCCCTCGTTCGCCACGGCACTGCGCGGCTACAAGTCAGCCCTTGCCGGAGGCGACGAGGCGACAGCGGCGGCCGTGCTGGCCTGGCTGGGTGGCCAGCCGCACGTGGCTGCGGCCGCGCGACGCTCTGCCGGAGTCCGCGGCGACCTCGATCATTTCGGGGCCTTGGGCTTCTTGCAGGGCCTCCTGACCGTGCTGCGCGATTCAGGGCACAACGGCCTGTTCGTCGTTCTGGACGAGGTCGAGACCTTGCAGCGCGTCCGTTCGGACGCTCGGGACAAGGCGTTGAACGCCCTTCGGCAGCTCATCGACGAGGTGCACTCCGGCCGGTTCCCCGGCCTCTATCTCCTGATCACCGGAACTCCTGCGTTCTACGACGGGCAGCAGGGGGTTCAGCGGCTCGCTCCTCTCGCCCAGCGCCTCGCCACCGATTTCACCACCGACCCGCGCTTCGACAACCCCCGTGCGGTCCAAGTGCGGCTGCCGGGCTTCACCCAGGAGTCGCTGGTCGGCCTCGGAGTGACCATCCGGAATCTGTATGCGGAGGGTGCCTCCTCGCCGGAACGCGTGAAGTCACTCGCCGACGACGCGTACATCGCCGACCTCGCGCGCGCGGTGGGCGGAGCCCTCGGAGGGAAGGCAGGAGTGGCGCCCCGGCTGTTCCTCAAGAAACTGGTCGGTGACGTGCTGGACCGCGTCGACCAATTCGAGGACTTCGACCCGCGTCGGCACTATCGGCTGACCGTGACGACCAGCGAACTCACGGACGTGGAGCGCAATCACGCGGCATCCGGATCAGCCGACGACATCGACCTGGACATGTGATGGGTGCAGTCCCGGCGGGTGGGACAGGGTCCGCCCACACCAGCCCCCACCCAGACGGCACGGATCCCGTCGACCGGCTCGATCCCGTCATCCTCCACCATGTCGTGAACACGCTCGGCTGGCCCGACCTGCGGCCTCTGCAGCGGGCCGCGATCGATCCGCTCATGGACGGCGAGGACGCAGTGCTGCTCGCGCCCACCGCTGGCGGCAAGACCGAGGCAGCGTGCCTGCCGATCCTGTCTGCGATGTCCCACCAGCGCTGGTCCGGCACGTCCGTTCTCTACCTGTGCCCGCTCAAAGCGCTCCTCAACAACCTGGTCACCCGTGTCGACTCCTACGCCCAGTGGCTCGGCCGCCGGGCCGAGCTGTGGCACGGAGACACCAAGGAGTCTCAGCGCAGGCGCATCCGTACAGATACACCTGACATCCTCCTCACCACTCCTGAGTCCCTCGAGGCCATGCTCATCGGGGTCAAGACCGACCACGCCCATCTTCTTGGCGGGATCCGGGCAGTCGTGGTGGACGAGGTGCACGCGTTCGCGGGCGACGACCGGGGCTGGCACCTCCTCGCCGTGCTGGAGCGTCTGGAGCAGGTCACGGGACACCCCATCCAGCGGATCGGCCTCTCTGCGACGGTCGGAAACCCTCATCAACTGCTCACCTGGCTCCAGGGTTCCGGCGCGGGTGAGCGTCCGGGGCGGGTCGTCGCCCCCGACCTCACCCTGACGCCGGCTGCGGCCCCGACCGCGGCCGCCACGGGCGGGAGTCTTCGGCCGCCGGGCGAGGTGGAACTGGACTACGTGGGGTCCCTCGACAACGCGTCCAAGTTGATCGCGGCCCTGCACCGGGGGGAGAAGCGGCTGGTGTTCTGCGAGTCCAGACGCCAGGTGGAGGAGCTGGGAGCAGCCCTGCGGGCGCGCGAAGTGACGGTGTTCCTCTCGCACGCCTCCCTCTCGGCCGAGGAGAGAGCCCGTTCGGAACAGGCCTTCGCCGAAGCGCGCGACTGCGTCATCGTCTCCACCTCCACCCTGGAGCTGGGCATCGACGTGGGCGACCTGGACCGCGTCATCCAGATCGACTCGCCCCGCACCGTGGCCTCCTTCCTCCAGCGCATCGGCCGTACCGGCCGGCGCCCGGGGTCCACTCGCAACTGTCTGTTCCTCGCCACCGGCAAGGACACCCTGCTGCAAGCCGCCGCCCTGCTGCTCCTCTGGGGGCGCGGCTGGGTCGAACCAGTCACACCCCCTCCGGAGCCTCGCCACCTCGTGGCGCAGCAGTTGCTCGCCGCCACGCTTCAGCGGCACCGCATCGGCGACCAGTCGTGGCAAGGCATGTGGAACGGACTGGCTCCGTTCGACCGATCGGCTTCTCCCATCCTTCGCCACCTGGTGAGCGAGGGGTTCCTCGATGAGGACGGCAGCATGCTCTTCATCGGTCCTGAGGCGGAGCGCCGATTCGGCCGGCGTCACTTCATCGAGTTGACCGCTTCGTTCACCGCTCCTCCGCAGTTCACGGTGCTGTCGGGCCGTACCGAGATCGGGCAGACGGACCCTTCCGTGTTGACGGAGGAACGGCCGGGCCCTCGTCGACTGCTGCTCGGCGGACGCAGCTGGCAGGTGACGTTCATCGACTGGGGGCGCAAGCGGGTCTTCGTCGAGCCGGCCGATGGTGGCGGCGTCGCCAAATGGACGGGCGGGTCGCTCGCCGGCCTCTCGTACGCTCTGACCCGCTCGATGCGCGACGTGCTACTCGGAGCAGACCCCCTGGTTTCTCTCACCCGCCGGGCCGAGACATGCCTGACCGAGTGGCGCGAGCAGGATGCTCCTCACACCACGGATGCCGACGGCTCTCTGATCACCCGACTGGGGACGGATGTGCGGTGGTGGACGTGGGCCGGCTACCGGGCGAACGCGACGCTCGCCGCCACACTTCCGTCCATCAGTGACCCCGTCCAACGACCGACGGACTGCTACGTGCGGCTGCGAGAAGACCTGACACCCGACATGTGGCGAGTGGCTCGTGCAGGTGCAGACGGCGGAAACGCACTGGTGCTGCCCGATGTCGACCACCGAGCGGTACACGGCCTGAAGTTCTCAGCAGCGCTACCCCACCGACTCGCGATGGCCACCGTTGCCGCACGACTGGCCGACTTCGACGGAGCGCGCACGACCCTGCAGGGCCCAGTCCGTTTCCATACCGAATCCCACACGTGAGACGGTCCGGTCTTGATACTGGCGGCCATGCCTGACGTCCCCGCATCAAGACGCCAGGCAGGACGGACAGCCAGCAGATGTGATGGCGTGTTGATCGCCGACCACACATCGGACGATGTGAACTGATATGCAGAGACCTCCGGGGTTGTCGCGGCATCGCCCTGCGCGCCCAGCTGAGGAGGTACTCACCGTATGCCCGCCCAGTTCCGCACGCCATCCACCCACGGCGGCGATCCCAGCCTCGACCATTTGTAGGCCGTCCTCGAGGAACGGCGCACGTCCCTGCTGGACATGGGCGGGCGCACCCGGCTGCTGAACTTCCGGCACACCAGGACCTCAGGATGGTGTCACCGGGCCGCAGAGTGCTCTCCGTCAGCGAGAAGGCCGCGGCGCTGAACGTAGTACGCAACCGCCTGCACAGCATCGGTCTGGGCGACTTCGTCATGGCTCTGCACAGCGGACATGGCGGGGCCGATGTGACGGGGCTTCAGGACGAGCGTCATTTGAGCGTCAGCATCCCGAAGACTGCATGGGTGCTGTCAGCGAAGGGCGAGGGCGTTTCCTGCTGAATCCGCAGGTCAAGCGGCTTTCAGCAGTCTCCGGACCGCTTCACTCCTTGCTTGGCTGGAAACACGTCGAGCAAGGAGTGAAGGCCAAGAAACCGCAGGTCAGGACCCTTCCCGAACCGGCTCCAGGATGGCGACGCACTCCACGTGGTGCGTCATCGGGAAGAGGTCGAAGACGCGCAGGGTGCGGGGCTTGTAGCCGTTCTCCTTGAAGTAGCCAAGGTCGCGCGCCAGGGCCGCCGGGTCGCAGGCCACGTAGGCGATGCGGCGCGCCGAGAGGCCGGCGATGTGGCGGACCGTCTGCTTGCCCGCGCCCGCGCGCGGGGGGTCCAGGACGACCAGGTCGCATTCCGTGATGCCGGTCCGCGGGAGGACCGATTCGACCTTGCCCTGTTCGATGCGGACCCGGGGGAAGTCCGCCAGGTTGTGCCGGGCGTCCTCCACCGCGCGCTTCGTCGACTCGATGCCGAGCACCGCGCCCGTCTCGCCCAGGCGTTCCGCGAGGGCGCCCGCGAAGATGCCGACGCCGCAGTAGAGGTCGAGGGCCATCTCGCCCTTGCGCGGCATCAGGCCCTGCATGACGGCCTTGATCAGGGTGTCGGCGGCCTGGGGGTGGACCTGCCAGAAGCCGCCCATGCCGACGCGGTACGTACGGCCGTCGGCGCGCTCCCGGACGAAGGGGCGACCGTGGACGCGGTGGACGCCGCCGTCCTTCTCCTCCACGCGCAGGACGGAGACGGGCTTGTCCAGCTCCACCAGCGGGAGGCGGCCGCCGGGGCGGGGGGTCAGGACGACCTGGCGGTCGCCCGAGCCGGAGGCGGCGATGGCCTCGACCGTGGCCATCTGGGGCCAGTCCTGCTTCTCGATGCCGAGCTCGCTGACGCCCTGCGCCGCGATCATGCAGTGGTCGATCAGCTCGATGTCGTGCGAGCGGTGCTTGCGCAGGCCGACGCGGCCGTCCTCGTCCACCGCGTACTGCACGCGGGTGCGCCACTGCGGCACCTGCCCCGCCGGGAGCTTGTCGCCCTCGGCCGGCATGACGGTGCCGTCCCAGCCGGCCTCCTCCGGAGTCAGCCCGGCGAGCCGCTTCAGCTGTTCGGCGACGACCTCGCCCTTGAGCCGGCGCTGGGCGCCCGGCTTGGCGTGCTGCCAGTCGCAGCCGCCGCACTTGCCGGGGCCGGCGTACGGGCACGGGGCCTCGACGCGGTCCTTCGAGGCCTCCAGCACCGTGATCGCGTCGGCGCGCAGGAAGCGCGCGTCCGCCTCGCCCTCCGTCACGCGCGCGACGACCTTCTCGCCGGGCAGGGTGTGGCGGACGAACAGCACACGGCCGTCGGCGGTGCGGGCGATGCAGTGCCCGCCGTGCGCGACGGGGCCGACCTCGACCTCGTACTCCTCCCCGACCAGTGACTGCTTCTCGTTCTGCTCGGTCATGGTGGGGAGACTCCAAAAAATCAAGGGGGCACGCGACGGCCGGACAGCCGACCCATCAGTTTACGTCGATACCGTCCGGCCGATCGCCACCGCGGGTCCGCTACTGCTTCGCGCGGTCCTTCGGACGCGGCGCGTCCACCGGGCCCCGGCGCACCGCGCCCGGGGCGTTCCACTCCTGCCGCTTCTTCGCCCGCTTCTTCGCGAGCTCCGAGGACTCCAGCTGGTACGGCACCGAGGTGACCATCACACCGGGCGTGAACAGCAGACGGCCCTTGAGGCGCAGCGCGCTCTGGTTGTGCAGCAGGTGCTCGTACCAGCGGCCGACCACGTACTCCGGGATGTAGACGCTGACCGCGTCGCGCGGGTTCTCGCTGCGCAGGCCCTTGACGTACTCCACCACGGGGCGGGTGATCTCGCGGTACGGGGAGTCGAGGATCTTGAGCGGGACGTTGATGCCGCGCCGGTCCCATTCGTCCCGCAGCGCCTTGGTCTCGGCCGTGTCGACGCTGATGCTGAGCGCCTCCAGGGTGTCCGAGCGGGTCAGCTTGGCGAAGGCCAGGGCGCGCAGCGTGGGCTTGTGCACCTTGGAGACCAGGACGATGGAGTGGACCCGGGAGGGCCGCACGCTGTCGTCGCTCGGCCCCTCGGCCGCCGCGATCTCCTCGGCGACCCGGTCGTAGTGCTTACGGATCGCGGTCATGGTGCCGTAGAAGATCAGCATGCCCAGCAGGGCGACCCACGCGCCGTGCGTGAACTTGGTGGCCAGGACCACGACCAGCACCAGCCCGGTGAAGATCGCACCGAAGGTGTTGATGGCCCGCGAGCGGTGCATCCGGCGGCGGGCCGCCGGGTCCCGCTCGGTGCGCAGGTGGCGGTTCCAGTGCCGGACCATGCCGATCTGGCTGAGCGTGAAGGAGACGAAGACGCCGACGATGTAGAGCTGGATCAGCTTCGTCGAGTCCGCGTCGTAGATCCACACGAGCAGCATGGCAGCGCCCGCGAGCAGCACGATGCCGTTCGAGAAGGCGAGGCGGTCACCGCGGGTGTGCAGCTGGCGCGGCAGGTAGCGGTCCTGGGCGAGGATCGAGCCGAGCAGCGGGAAGCCGTTGTACGCAGTGTTCGCGGCCAGGAACAGGACGAGCGCGGTGGCGGTCGCGAGCAGGATGAACAGGATGCTGCCGTTGCCGAAGACGGCCTCGGCCACCTGGGAGATCACCGGGTGCTGCACGAATTCGGGGCCGACGGGGACGCCGTCCTTGAGCAGGTTGGTGGCGGGCGCCTCGGCCATCCGCACGTCGGTGGCCATGGCCAGGCCGATGATCCCGCAGAACATGGTGACCGCCAGGCCGCCCATCAGGGCGAGGGTGGTGGCCGCGTTCTTGCTCTTGGGCTTACGGAAGGCGGGGACGCCGTTGCTGATCGCCTCGACGCCGGTCAGGGCGGCACAGCCGGAGGAGAAGGCCCGCAGCAGCAGGAAGACCAGTGCGAACCCGGCGAGCCCCTGGTGTTCCGCCTTGATCTGCAGGTCTGCGGTGGGAGCTTGCATGTCGTCGCCCATGACGAGGCCGCGCCAGGCGCCCCAGGCGATCATCACGAAGACGGCGCCGACGAAGACGTACGTGGGAATCGCGAAGAGTTTTCCGGATTCCTTCACACCGCGCAGATTCATCAGCGTGAGCAGCAGAATCATGATCATCGCGGAGAGCACCTTGTGCTCGATCACGAAATGCACGGCGGAGCCGAGATTCTCCACTCCGGAGGAGATCGACACGGCGACGGTCAGGACGTAGTCGACGAGCAGGGCGCTCGCCACGGTGAGGCCGGCTTTGGGGCCGAGATTGGTGTTGGCGACCTCGTAGTCGCCGCCACCGCTCGGGTACGCGTGGACGTTCTGCCGGTAGGACGCGACCACCGTGAACATGAGCACGACGACCGCGGCGGCGATCCAGGGACTGAAGTGGTACGCCGACACCCCCGCGATGGAGAGGACCAGGAGGACCTCGCCAGGGGCATATGCCACTGAGGACAGCGGGTCGGAGGCGAAGACGGGTAGGGCGATCCGCTTGGGGAGGAGCGTTTCTCCGAGGCGGTCGCTGCGCAGCGCCCGGCCGATCAGGATCCGTTTGGGCACGTCGGTCAGTTTGGACACGACAGGATCGTACCCGGGCAGCAAGAAGTCATCTGGGCGACCGCCCGTGTGTAGCGTGGGCGGTGGTCTGAGACCCTGTTAAGCCTGAGCGTGAATGAGGCTGGGGAAACACAGCCGCTGACAGCCGGAAGGACGGCCGTGCACATCGTCATTATGGGCTGCGGAAGGGTGGGCTCCGCCCTCGCGCAGACCTTGGAACAGCAGGGGCATACGGTCGCGGTGATCGACCAGGACCCCACCGCATTCCGCCGGCTGGGAGCCGGATTCGGCGGGCGCCGCGTCACCGGGGTCGGCTTCGACCAGGACACCCTGCGCGAGGCCGGGATCGAGGACGCGGGCGCTTTCGCGGCCGTGAGCAGCGGTGACAATTCCAACATCATCGCTGCCCGGGTGGCCCGCGAGATGTTCGGCGTCGAGAACGTCGCCGCCCGCATCTACGACCCCAAGCGCGCCGAGGTCTACCAGCGCCTGGGCATCCCCACCGTGGCGACCGTGCGGTGGACCGCCGACCAGATGCTGCGCCGGCTGCTGCCCTCCGGTGCCGAGCCGCTGTGGCGCGACCCGAGCGGCGGCGTCCAGCTCGCCGAGGTGCACACCGCCGCCGCCTGGATCGGGCACAAGGTCAGCAAGCTGCAGGACGAGACGGGCGTGCGCGTGGCCTTCCTCACCCGCCTGGGCGAGGCGATGCTGCCGACGTCGCAGACGGTGCTGCAGGAGGGCGACCTCGTGCACGTGATGATGCGCACGGACGAGATCGAAAAGGTCGAGGCCGCCTTGGCCGAGGGGCCCGAGGAGGCACACGCATGAGGGTCGCGATCGCCGGAGCCGGCGCGGTGGGCCGTTCCATCGCGGGCGAGCTGCTGGAGAACGGGCACGAGGTGCTGCTCGTCGACAAGGCGCCGACCGCCATCTCGGTGGAGCGGGTCCCGCAGGCCGAATGGCTGCTGGCGGACGCCTGCGAGATCACCTCGCTGGACGAGGCCGCGCTGCAGCGCTGCAACGTGGTCATCGCCGCGACGGGCGACGACAAGGTCAACCTGGTCGTCTCTCTGCTGGCCAAGACCGAGTACGGGGTGCCGCGCGTGGTGGCCCGGGTCAACAACCCGAAGAACGAGTGGCTCTTCAACGAGTCCTGGGGCGTCGACGTCGCGGTCTCCACGCCGCGCCTGATGTCGGCCCTGGTCGAGGAGGCCGTCAGCGTCGGTGACCTGGTGCGGCTGCTCCGCTTCAGCCACGGCGACGCCAACCTGGTCGAGCTGACGCTGCCCGCCGACTCCTCCGTCGCCGGAACGCAGATCAGCGAGATCACCTGGCCCGAGGACACCTCGCTGGTCACGATCATCCGCGGCAACCGGGTGCTCACCCCGCACGCCGAGGAGACCCTGGAGCCGGGTGACGAACTGCTCTTCGTGGCCGCCCAGGCCCGGGAGGAGCAGCTGGAGGACCTCCTCCAGGCCCGTCAGTAGCAGCCCCGACCGGTTTCCCGGACGAGGACACGGCAAAGACGAGGACACGGGAAAGGGGCGGACCGACCGCGAGGGTCGGACCGCCCCTTCTCACTCCCCGCGGGGCATCGAAATCGCGGGGGTGGGCGGCGGCGGTGCCGTCAGTCCCGGTTCTCCCGAGCGGCAGCGGCAGCAGCCTCGGCGGCCTTCTCGGCCTCCTCCTTGGCCTCCCACTCCGCGATCACGTCGATCGGCGGCGGCGCCTTCGCGAGGAACACCCACGTGAAGTACACCGCCAGCACCATCGGCGGCAGCTTCAGGGCGATCAGCACCCAGCCCAGCTGCGTCGCGTCCCCCCACCAGTACAGCGGGAAGAGGATCGCGTACTTGGCGATGAAGATCAGGCCCCAGGCCAGACTGGCCTTGGTGTACGCCTTCTTGCGCCCCGGGTTGCGGGTGCGCCAGGACAGGTTCTCCTTGAACACCGGCCCCAGCACCACGCCCAGCAGGGGGAACCCCACCAGCGCGGACAGCGTGAAGGCCACCCCGAGCCCGGCCCCGTAGATCATTCCGGGCAGGTAGAAACCCTTCGCGGTGCCGGTGAACAGGGCGAAGGCCACGCCCACGCCCACGCCGAAGACCCCGCTGAAGGCGTGCTTGACCGTGTCCTTGCGCAGCAGTCGCACGATGACCAGCGCCACGGCGACGGCGCCCGCCGCGATCGCGGACATCTTCACGTCCCGGTTGAACGTGTAGATCATCACGAAGAGCAGGCCCGGGAGCATCGTCTCCACGGTGCCCCGGATCCCCCCGAAGGCGTTGAAGAGCGCCGCCTGGGTCACTGCCTTCTGGTCCTCGGCGGGCTCCGCCGCGGCGTGCGTCGCGGGCGTGGACCCGGGGGTCGGCGGTTTGTCGAGTGGCGTCACCGGTCAGTGCTCCTGTCCGAGCGGTCGGAGTTCGTACTTCGGATTGAAGAGGACCCGTCGGCCGTGGCTCATCGCGATCCGCCCGGAAGCGATCATGCGGCGCCCGGGTTCGATTCCCACGATCGAGCGACGCCCGAGCCAGACCACGTCCAGCGCGGCGGAACCGTCGAAGAGCTCCGCCTCCAGGGCGGGCACGCCCGCCCGCGGCCGCAGGGTGACCGTACGCAAGGTGCCGGTCACCTTGACTATCTGGCGGTCGTGGGAATCGCAGATCCGCGTGCACCCCGCGGCCTCTGCGTCCTCCTGCAGCTCCGCCGAATGCAGCTCCTCCTGCGAGGTGGACAGCCGCTCGATCATCCGGCGGAACCGGCCCGCCGGCCGGAGCGGCTTGGCGGACTTCTCGGGACGCGGTTCAGCACTCATACAGGAAGCGTACCGGCGGGCCCGCTACCTCTCGAAGCGGTATCCCATGCCCGGTTCGGTGATGAAGTGCCGCGGATGCGAGGGGTCGGCCCCCAGTTTGCGCCGCAGCTGCGCCATGGAGACGCGCAGGTAGTTCGTCTCGGTCCCGTACGAGGGCCCCCAGACCTCCTGCAGCAGCTGCTTCTGCCCGACCAGCCTGCCGCCGTTGCGCACCAGCACCTCCAGCAGGTGCCATTCGGTCGGCGTGAGCCGTACGTCGCGTCCCTCACGCACCGCCTTCTTGGCGGCCAGGTCCACGGTGAAGCCGTCGGCCTCCACGACGACGTCGTCCCCTCCCGCGGCCGCCCGTGGTGCTCGACGAAGCCGACCACGCAGTCGGCCCCCCGCTCCACCCGACGGTGGCCTTCGGAGAGCATCGCGTACGTCTTGCCCACACCGGGTGCCGCGCCGAGGTGGATCCGTAGCCTGCCGCGTCCCATGCGCCCCATTCTCCGGGACGCCCGCGCCGCTCACGCACCGTTGACCGGCTCTCCGGCGATTCTTGACGCTTCCATGACGACGGCGGGCCGTACCCCGAAGGAGTACGGCCCGCGGCCGAAAACAGTCGTCGACCCTCGTCGTCCGCACGCGGCGACGGCGGTCGCCCGTACGCAGCCGGGTCGGCGGGTCAGCGGACCTCGGTGATCTCCGGGCCGCGCTCCAGCTGGCCCATGCCGCCGGAGAAGCGGGAGCCCTCCTGGTCCTCGCTCTGCACGCCGTCCGGCACCATCTGGGCGTCGTTCGGCAGCTTCAGCACGATCGGGTCGCGCGGAGCCATCGGGCCGTCGCCGCGGACGATGACGGTGTCCCGGAAGATCTGCTCCAGCAGGCCCGCCGACTCGGGGCGCACCGCGCCCTGGCCGGAGATGACCCCGCGCAGGAACCAGCGCGGGCCGTCCACGCCGACGAAGCGGACCAGCTGGGCGCCGGTCTGGCCGTCGGGCATCGGTACGGGCACCTGCGCGCGCAGCTCCCAGCCCAGCGGACCCTCGACCTCGTCGATGATGCCGCCCTGCTGGGTGATGCCCGCGGCGATCTCCTCGCGGACCTCGCCCCAGATGCCTTCCTTCTTCGGTGCGGCGAAGGCCTGGAGCTGCACGGCGCTGTCGCCGAGCACGACCGTCGCGGCGACGATCGCGTCGCCGGCGACCTCGACGCGCAGTTCCATGCCCTCGACACCGGGTACGAGGATGCCGCCGAGGTCGACCCGGCCTTCCGCCGGGGAACCGGGTACCTCGGAGACGTCCCAGGGGCCGTCGGGCCGCGGGGCCGGCGGCAGATTCACCCGGCGGGGGGCGGCGTCGATGTCCTCGCTGCCGTCCTGCTCATCGCCGGCCACGCCGTCCACGACCTGCTCGGCCGCGCCGCCGTCCTTGGCGGAGTCGTTCTTCTTGCGACGTCCGAACACGTCACTGTCCTTCCCGGTCGGATACGACCGAAGCGTAGCCATTCCCACCCTGCTGACCAGCGCCGGATCCGGCCACGGCCGCATGACCACCGGTGGAGCCGAAACCCCCCTCGGCCCGCGCCGAGCCGGGAAGCTCCGCCACCTCGTGGAAGCGCACCTTCTCGACCCTCTGGACAACCAGCTGGGCAATGCGGTCGAAGCGCTCGAACCGGACGCTCTCGCGCGGGTCGAGATTGACCACGATCACCTTGATCTCCCCACGGTACCCGGCATCCACCGTCCCCGGGGCATTCACGAGCGCGAGCCCGCAGCGGGCCGCCAGCCCGGAGCGCGGGTGCACGAAGGCCGCGTACCCGTCGGGCAGGGCGATGGACACCCCCGTGGGCAGCACCGTGCGCTCGCCGGGCGCCAGTTCGGCGGCGACGGTGGTCACCAGGTCGCAGCCGGCATCGCCGGGATGACCGTAGGCGGGGACGGGCACCTCGGGATCGAGGCGCTTGAGCAGCACGTCGATCGAGTGCCGGGTGTCGTGGTTGTTCAAAGCCATCAGGGGTTCACCTCGAAGGCGCGTGCGCGCCTGACCTGGTCCGGGTCGGACATCGCCGCCCGGATCTCCTCGGGCCGACCGTTGTCGATGAAGTGGTCGACCTTCACCTCGATGAAGAGCGCGTCCGCGCGCACGGCGACCGGGCCGCCGGGACCGCCTATCCGGCCGACGGCGGTGGAGTAGATCTTGCGCCCGGCGACGGCGGTCACCTCCGCCTCCAGGTACAGCACGGTGTCCACGGGCACGGGCAGCACGAAGTCGGTCTCCAGCCGCCCGGTCACGGCGATGACGCGCAGCAGCCAGTTCAGGGAGCCCAGCGTCTCGTCGAGCGCGGTGGCGAGCACGCCGCCGTGTGCGAGGCCGGGGGCGCCCTGGTGGGCGGGCTTGACGGTGAACTCGGCGGTGACGCGCACGCCCTCGCCCGCCCGGGCCTCCAGGTGGAGTCCGTGGGGCTGACCCCCGCCGCAGCCGAAACAGTGCTCGTAGTGCGCACCGAGGAGCTCGCCGGGCGCCGGGGCATCGGGGTGCCTGACTGGTGCGGAGGCATCGGCCGGGGGCGTCAACGCTGTGTTTCGTCCACTCACAGGCGCTGACCTTACCCGCGCCGCTACCCGCGGGTCGCCTCGTGGCAGGCTTGGCGCCATGCAGCTCTCCCCCGCGCACCACGACGAACGTCTGACCGCCCCCCGCTCCTGGTGGGGCATCGCCGCACTCATCGGCCTGGCGTGCGCGCTGATGCTGCTGCCGCTGGGCACGCTGCCGCTGCTGGCGGGGCTGGTCGGCGGATCGGCGCTGGCGGGGATCCTGGTGAGCGCGTACGGCTCCGCGCGCGTGCGCGTGGTGAACGGTGCGCTGGCGGCGGGGGACGCGCGGATCCCGGTGGCGGCCCTGGGCGAGCCGGAGGTCCTGGAGCCGGAGGAGGCGCGCGCCTGGCGCACGCACAAGGCGGATGTCCGCGCCTACATGCTGATGCGCAGCTACATCCCGACGGCGGTCCGCGTCCCGGTCACCGACCCGGGCGACCCGACCCCGTACGTCTACGTCTCGACCCGGGAGCCGCAGGCCCTGGCGGCAGCGATCCGGGCGGCCAAGGCGGACTCTGCCGACAGGTGAGGCGCGGGCCCGGCAGGTGAGGCGCGGGCCCTGCGGTTGAGGCGCGGGCCCAGCCGGCTGCAGGCGCGGGCCCCGCTCACGGGGAAGACCGGGCCCGACGCTCGCGGGGAAACCGAGGCCCGGCGGCGGCGCTCAGTCCTTGCCTTCCGGTTCCGGCCCTTCGAGTGCGGCCCAGGCCGCCCCGTCAAGGGGCTGGGAAGGCTGCTCCAGGGGCGGACGGGCTGGCAGCGCCTCCCAGGGCACCGCGCGGCCCTGCAGGTCGGCACGGACCTTCTTGGCGAGTCTGCGGGTGTCGCGGCGGTTCATGACCGCTCCGACGGTGGCGCCGACCATGAACGGAATCAGGTTCGGCAGGTTGCGGACCAGCCGCTTCGTGATCTGCTGGCGCAGTTCGCGCTTCATCTGACCGCCGAGCGCGAAATCCAGCGTCGTCGGCTTGGTCAGGTCCACCCCGCGCTCCTGCGTCCACGCGGTCAGGTAGGCGAGGCTGCGCTCCTTGAGGTTGCCGGGCGGGCGCAGGCCGTACACCTCGTGGAGTTCCGCGATGAGCTTCAGCTCGATGGCCGCGACACCGGTGATCTCCGCGGCCAGTTCCGCCGGCATGGCGGGCGGCACCGGCAGCATCGCCGCGGCGCCGATGCCCGCGCCCACCGTGGACGTGCCGTGCGCGGCGCCCGCGATCAGCTTGTCGGCCAGCTGATCGGGACCGAGGCCCGGGAACTGCGCGCGCAGGGTCGCGAGGTCTCGTACGGGTACGCGCGGGGCGAGCTCGATGACGCGGTCGGTGATGTACAGGGCGGCGGTCCTGGCGCCTTCGCCGCCCCTGCGCACACCGTTTCTGACGGCTTGCATCCGACGAGCCCCGGACCGGTGCCGGGTGCTCTCCTCGGCCCCCGGGGCCGACCGCTCCGCCGGGGCGGAGCGGGAGGACTCGGCGGGCACGCCGGGGGCTCCTGGACCCGTTTCCGGGCCCGTGGCTCCCGCCTGCGACTCCGCCGGGTCACCAGACTTCCGGAAGCGAAGCTTCCGAAACGGGGTCGAGCCGGTCACGGCCGACGCCTCTCAGTCGCAGTCGCGGCAGATCGGCTGACCATTCTTCTCGCGCGCCAGCTGGCTGCGGTGGTGCACGAGGAAGCAGCTCATGCAGGTGAACTCATCGGCCTGCTTGGGCAGGACCCGGACGGCCAGCTCCTCGTTGGAGAGGTCCGCGCCGGGGAGCTCCATGCCCTCCGCCGCATCGAAGTCGTCGACGTCGACGCTGGACGAGGACTTCTCGTTGCGCCGGGCCTTCAGCTCTTCAATGCTGTCGTTGTCGACGTCGTCGTCGGTCTTGCGTGGGGTGTCGTAATCCGTTGCCATTGTTCGCTCTCCCCCTCTGGGATTTAGCGGTGTCTCAGCGCACGTAACGCGCGAGAGGCCGGACTTGTGCCCGACCTGAGGCGGAGATTTTGCCTCACATCAAGGTCTGTTACTCAATCGACACCCAGCCGCCCACCTGAAGGAGCGATCGGCTGGGATGACGACCGGGACCGTACACGGTCCGGGGGCCGTCGTGCACAAACGCCACCCCGTGTATTTCCCGCCGTTCGAGGTGCCGGAAACCCGGACTTCCCGGGCTTTCCGGCACTTCCTGGGGTCACTGAACGCACATGACCCAACACTCGACAATGTGATCGATCACACAGCGCGATCCCTTCCCGCTCCCACGATATTCAGCCGAGAGCGAACAGGAAGGGCGGGGCTCACAGGGGCAAAGTGACACGCATCACGAGGCCACCCCCCTCGCGTGGGGTCGCCGTGATCCGTCCGCCGTGCGCCCGCGCCACGGAGCGCGCGATGGACAGGCCGAGCCCCACACCCTTGTCGCTGCCCGTTCGCTCCGTACGCAGCCGTCTGAAGGGCTCGAAGAGGTTGTCCACCTCGTACGCGGGAACAACGGGACCCGTGTTCGACACGACGAGCACCGCCTCGCCGTGCTGCGCCTCCGTCGTGACCTCCACCCAGCCGCCCTCCGGCACGTTGTACCGCAGGCCGTTCTGCACGAGGTTCAGGGCGATCCGCTCCAGCAGGACGCCGTTGCCCTGGACCACCGCGGGCGCCTGCTCCCCGCGGATCTCCACGCCCTTGGCGGCCGCCTCGACCCGGGCCTGGTCGAGGGCGCGCGAGGCGACCTCCGCCAGGTCCACGGGCTTGCGCTCGACGATCTGGTTCTCGCTCCGGGCGAGCAGCAGCAGGCCCTCGACCAGCTGCTCGCTGCGCTCGTTGGTGGCCAGCAGGGTCTTGCCGAGCTGCTGGAGCTCCACCGGCGCGCCGGGATCCGAGAGGTGCACCTCCAGCAGGGTCCGGTTGATGGCGAGGGGCGTGCGCAGCTCGTGCGACGCGTTCGCCACGAACCTCTGCTGGGCCGTGAAGGCCCGCTCCAGCCGGTCGAGCATCTCGTCGAAGGTGTCGGCGAGCTCCTTGAGCTCGTCGTCCGGCCCGTCCAGCTCGATCCGCCGGGTCAGGTCGGAGCCCACCACCCGGCGGGCGGTGCGGGTGATCTTGCCGAGCGGCGACAGCACCCGCCCGGCCATCGCGTAGCCGAAGGCGAAGGCGATGATGCTCAGGCCCAGCAGGGCCATCAGCGAGCGGCTGAGCAGATCGTCGAGCGCGTGCCGGCGCTGTTCGAGGACGCACTGGCTGATGGCGGCGTTGAACTGGTCGTACGACTGCTCAAGCCCCACCACCCCGGGGCACGTGCTGCTGGTGACCTGGACCTTCTGGCCGCCCACGATCTTGAACGGCAGGGCGTTGCCCTCCCGCAGGGCCTGGGCCGCGAGCAGGTAGATGATCGACAGCAGCAGGATGCCGGCGATCAGGAACATCCCGCCGTACAGCAGGGTGAGGCGTATGCGGATGGTCGGCCGCAGCCAAGGGAAGGGACCCTCGGGCTGCCCGGGGTCCCACGTCGGTTTCGGCGGCGCCGTCGGTGGCGCCGGGGTCGTTGCCACCCGCGTCAGATCCGGTAGCCGGAGCCGGGCACGGTCACGATGACCGGCGGCTCCCCCAGCTTGCGCCGCAGTGTCATGACCGTCACCCGGACCACGTTGGTGAAGGGGTCGGTGTTCTCGTCCCATGCCTTCTCCAGCAGCTGCTCGGCGGAGACCACGGTCCCCTCGCTCCGCATGAGGACCTCCAGAACCGCGAACTCCTTGGGTGCCAGCTGCACCTCCCGGCCCTCGCGGAACACCTCACGGCGGTTCGGGTCCAGCTTGATGCCGGCCCGCTCCAGGACCGGCGGCAGCGCGACGGTGGTGCGCCGCCCGAGGGCCCGCACGCGGGCGGTCAGCTCGGTGAACGCGAAGGGCTTCGGCAGGTAGTCGTCGGCGCCGAGCTCCAGCCCCTCGACCCGGTCGCTCACGTCCCCGGAGGCGGTCAGCATCAGCACCCGGGTGGGCATGCCGAGCTCGACGATCTTCCGGCAGACGTCGTCGCCGTGCACGAGCGGAAGGTCCCGGTCGAGGACGACCACGTCGTAGTCGTTCACCCCGACGCGCTCCAGGGCCGCGGCGCCGTCGTACACGACGTCCACCGCCATGGCCTCCCGGCGCAGTCCGGTGGCCACCGCATCGGCGAGCAGCTGCTCGTCCTCGACGACGAGTACGCGCACGTCGCTTCCTTCCTCCGAGCTCCCCCAGCTACCGCTGGGACGTGCCCCCATCAGGGCACACACGTGTATGGGCGTCGTCCATCCTGCCCTTTTCAGCCGTAAACCGGCTGTAAGACGCCGCTCAGGCCCCCTGGGTCCCATGGAAGTGAGGATTCCCTCGTCTTGCGAGGTTTCTGCGCCCAGGGTGCCGGGGAGGACGAGAGCACACCCCATCCACTCCCTGACGGCGGACTGCCGCGTGCCGACCGCCGCCGACCCACGCAGAGGGGGCGCACCCACATGGACGCATTCACCGCAGGTCTCCTGCAGCGCATCAGGACCACGCAGTCGGACCTCAGGCACGCCCGTGAGACGGGCGACGACTTCCTCGTGGAAGTGGAGCAGGCGGAACTGGAAGACCTCCAGCGCCTCGCAGCCGAGCACGGAGTGCCGGTTTCCGCCTGCTGATCCGAACTCCACCCCCCGGACCCCGGCCGCCCGCCCGGCAGCCGGGGTTCCTTCATGTCCGGGGTCCGCGGTCCGGGGTCCGCGGTCCGGGGTCCGGACTCCGCGGCCCGGGGGCCGGGAACCGGCGGCCTAGGTGCGGGTCAATACAACTAGTCGTGCCAGGCCCCGGCCTCCTCCAACAGCGGCTGGAGCGAGGCGAACACCGCGGGGATGGCGGCCAGCGCCAGCTCCCCCGAGGCGGGCCGCCCCGGGCGCCCGCCCGTCAGCGCCCCGGCCTCCCGGGCGATCAGCTCGCCGGCGGCCAGGTCCCAGGGGTTCAGGCCGCGCTCGTAGTACGCGTCCAGCCGCCCCGCGGCCACGTCGCTGAGGTCCAGCGCCGCCGAGCCGCCCCGGCGGATGTCCCGTACCCGCGGGATCACCACCCGGGCGACCTCGGCCTGCTGCTCCTTGCGGGCCTGGAGGTACGCGAAGCCGGTCCCGACCAGCGCCTGGTCCAGCGGTGCGGCCGCCCGGCAGGCCAGCCGGGCCCCGCCGCTCCACGCGCCGCCCCCGAGCACCGCGTGGTACGTCTCCCCGCGCATGGGCGCGGCCACGACCCCCACCACGGTCTCGCCCCGGTACTCGGCCGCCACCGAGACGCTCCAGCTCGGCAGCCCGTACAGGTAGTTGACGGTGCCGTCCAGCGGGTCCACGACCCAGCGCACGCCGCTCGTCCCCGGGCTGTCCGCGCCCTCCTCGCCCAGCAGCCCGTCCTCGGGCCGCCGCTCCGCGAGGACGGAGGTGATCAGCTTCTCCGCCGCGATGTCCATCTCGGTCACCACGTCGATCGGGCTGCTCTTCGTCTTCGTCACCGCCAGGTCGGCGGGCCGGCCGTCCCGGAGGAGCTCTCCGGCCCGCCGGGCGGCCTCCAGGCCCACGTCGAGCAGCTCGGCCTTCAGTTCCTCTGGGATCACGATCGGTCCCACCCTCCTACGCGTAGGGGCTGTCGGCGCCCGCGGCGGCCGGACGCGGGCTGCGCGAGGGGCAGCAGCCCACGGCGCACAGGTCGTGGGACGCGCCCAGCAGTCCCAGCCAGCATTCCTCGGGCGACTCGCCGCGTTCCTTCGCGGCGCGCTCCAGGACCAGTTCCCGTACGGCTTCGGCGAAGCGCGGATCGGCGCCGACGGTCGCGGAGCGCGCCGCCGGCAGGCCCAGCTCGGCCGCCTTGGCGGCGGCTTCGGTGTCGAGGTCGTACAGGACCTCCATGTGGTCCGACACGAAGCCGATCGGCACCATGACGACGGCCGGTGCGCCCTCCCCGTGCAGGGCTTCCAGGTGGTCGCAGATGTCGGGTTCCAGCCAGGGGATGTGCGGGGCGCCGCTGCGGGACTGGTAGACGAGCTGCCAGGGGTGGGCCCGGCCGGTCCGCTGCGCGACCGCCTCGGCGATCACCCGGGCGACGTCGAGGTGCTGCTTGACGTACGCCCCGCCCTCGCCGTCCTCGGTGTGGTCCTCGACGGGGCCGGAGGTGTCGGCCGCGGCGGTCGGGATCGAGTGGGTGGTGAAAGCGAGGTGCGCGCCGTCCCGGACCTCCTCGGGCAGCGACTCCAGGGCGCCGAGCACCCCGTCGATCATGGGCTCCACGAAGCCGGGGTGGTTGAAGTAGTGCCGCAGCTTGTCCACCCGCGGCAGCGCCAGGCCTTCCCCTTCGAGGGTCGCCAGTGCGTCGGCGAGGTTCTCCCGGTACTGCCGGCAGCCGGAGTACGAGGCGTACGCGCTGGTGGCGAGCACCGCGATCCGGCGGCGGCCGTCCTGGACCATCTCGCGCAGGACATCGGTCAGGTACGGCGACCAGTTCCGGTTCCCCCAGTACACGGGCAAGTCCAGCCCGTGCTCGGCGAAGTCCTTGCGCAGGGCGTCCAGCAGTTCGCGGTTCTGCGCGTTGATCGGGCTGACGCCGCCGAAGCCGAAGTAGTGCTGCCCGACCTCCTTGAGGCGTTCGCGCGGGATGCCGCGCCCGCGCGTGACGTTCTCCAGGAAGGGCACGACGTCGTCGGGTCCCTCGGGACCGCCGAAGGAGAGCAGGAGCAGGGCGTCGTACGGGCGGGCCGTGCCGCCCTCGCCCGGGGCGGGGTTCGGGAGCTGGTCAGACATGTCCCGAATCCTGCCACCCGCCGCCGACCGCCGGTAACCGGCCTCACCGGCCGGACACCCGTTCCCACAGGTAAGGTAGCCCTTACTTCCCTCGTCCCTTCTCCTCACCCCGTGCGGGCGCCGCAGAGCGGACGTAATCTGTACGGGCTGTTCACGTCCCTTACGGAGCCCTCCTTGCCGAGCCCCTACCGCGCGATTTTCGCCGCCCCCGGAACCAAGGGGTTCAGCGCCGCCGGACTCATCGGGCGGATGCCGATCGCCATGGTCGGCGTGGGCGTCCTGACGATGATCACCGAGATCGACGGCCGCTACGCCCTGGCCGGCGCGCTCACGGCCACCATCGCGCTCTCCGCCGCCGTCCTGGGCCCGCAGATATCCCGCCTCGTGGACCAGTACGGCCAGCGGCGGGTGCTGCGGCCGGCGACCCTGGTGGCCGTGGCCGCCGTGTCGGCCCTGCTCGTCGCGGCTGCCAACGGCTGGCCGGACTGGACCCTGTTCGTCTTCTCCGCCGTCGCGGGCTGCGTGCCGAGCGTGGGATCGATGGTCCGCGCACGCTGGAGCGCCCTCTACCACGACACCCCCCAACTCCACACGGCGTACTCCTTCGAGTCCGTCCTGGACGAGGTCTGCTTCATCCTGGGCCCGCCCGTGGCCACGACGCTGTCCGCGAGCTGGTTCCCCGAGGCCGGTCCGCTCGTCGCGACCGTCTGCCTGCTCGTCGGCGTCTGGTGGCTCACCGCCCTGCGCGGCACCGAGCCGAAGCCCCATCCGCGCCACGAACAGCCCGACGCCTCCTCGGCCCTGCGCTCGCGCGGGCTGCAGGTCCTGGTGGCCACCTTCGTGGCGACCGGAGCGATCTTCGGCTCCATCGACGTGGCGACACTGGCCTTCGCCGAGGAGCACGGCCACAAGTCCGCCACCGGCTTCGTCCTCGCCGTCTGGGCCCTCGGGTCCTGTCTGGCGGGCATCGTCTTCGGACTGCTGCGCTTCCAGGGCCGGGTGGAAATCCGCTGGGTCCTGGGCATCTGTGCGATGGCCGTGAGTATGATCCCCCTCCTACTGGCCGGGAACCTTCCGTTTCTGTCGGTGGCGCTCTTCGTCTCGGGCCTCGCCATCGCTCCCACGATGGTCACCACGATGGCCCTGATCGAGGCGCACGTACCACGCGAAAAGCTGACCGAGGGCATGACCTGGACCAGCACCGGGCTCGCGGTCGGCGTCGCGATCGGCTCCTCGGTGGCCGGCTGGGTGATCGACGCGGCCGGCGCCAGGACCGGGTACGTCGTCTCCATCTCGGCGGGGGCGGCCGCGGCGGCGGTGGCGTTCGCGGGATTCCGCCGGCTGACGAGGCCGGCGCAAGGGGAGGAGCGCTCCACCGATGGGGACGGCGACAGCAGCGAACTACGGGACCGCGTGGCGTAACTGGGCGGGCAACGTCTCGGCCACTCCGGCCCGGGTGGTGACCCCGGCCTCGGTCGGGGAGCTTCAGGAGGCGGTCCGGCGGGCCGCCGAGGACGGCCTGCGGGTGAAGGCGGTGGGCACCGGCCACTCCTTCACCGCCGCCGCCGCGACGGACGGGGTGCTCGTACGCCCGCAGGCGCTGGCCGGGATCCGCGCGATCGACCGGGAAGCCGGCACCGTCACCGTGGCGGCGGGCACCGCGCTCAAGGACCTCAACCGGGCCTTGGCGCGCGAGGGCCTCTCGCTCACCAACATGGGCGACATCATGGAGCAGACCGTCTCCGGCGCCACCAGCACCGGCACCCACGGCACGGGCCGCGATTCCGCCTCCATCGCCGCCCAAATCCGCGGCCTGGAGCTGGTCACCGCCGACGGCCGGCTGCTGACCTGCTCCGAGAAGGAGAATCCCGAGGTCTTCGCGGCGGCCCGGATCGGCATCGGGGCCCTCGGCATCGTCACCGCGCTCACCTTCGCCGTGGAGCCGCTGTTCTTCCTGACCGCCCGTGAGGAGCCCATGGGCTTCGACCGGGTGACCGCGGAGTTCGAGCAGCACTTCGCGGAGAACGAGCACTTCGAGTTCTACTGGTTCCCGCACACCGGCAACTGCAACACCAAGCGCAACAACCGCAGCCAGGGCCCTGCGGCCCCGCCCGGGGCTCTGAGCGCCTGGGTCGAGGACGAGCTGCTGTCCAACGGCGTCTTCCAGGCCGTCAACTCGCTGGGCCGCGCCGTCCCCGCCACCATCCCGTCCATCGCCCGGATCGCCAGCCGGGCGCTGTCCGCCCGGACCTACACGGACATCCCGTACAAGGTGTTCACCAGTCCGCGCCGCGTGCGCTTCGTGGAGATGGAGTACGCCCTTCCGCGCGAGCAGGTGGTCGAGGCCCTGCGGGAGCTGCGGGCGATGGTGGACCGCTCCGGGCTGCGGATCAGCTTCCCGGTGGAGGTGCGGACGGCTCCGGCGGACGACATCGCGCTGTCGACGGCCTCGGGGCGCGACACGGCGTACATCGCGGTGCACATGTACCGGGGCACCCCGTACCAGGCCTACTTCACGGCCGCCGAGCAGATCTTCACGGCGCACGGCGGCCGGCCGCACTGGGGCAAGGTCCACACGCGGGACGCGGAGTACTTCTCCCGGGCCTACCCGCGCTTCGGCGAGTTCACCGCACTGCGGGACCGGCTGGACCCGGACCGGCTGTTCGGCAACGACTACCTGCGGCGCGTCCTCGGAGACTGACCGGAGGCGCCCCGGGGACTGACCGGAGGCGCCCCGGGGACTGACCGGGACTCAGGAGCGGCCGGGCAGCGGGGCGTCCGGCCGCTCCCCCGCCGACCCGGCGAAGCCAAAGTTCCATTTCTGCGGATTCTGTGAAGCACACCACCCGAAAACGGGCAGGTCCGCAGGTCCGGCCCGATCCGGGGCAGCCCAACTGCCGCCGCCTCGGACAAGTTCGGCGGCGCGGCGGTCCACCCAGGTGGCCCGAATGGAGTACTGTGGCGAGCCCTGGGGCCGTCCTTCCTTTCGGATGTCCGGACCCGGGAGAGGGAGCCGGCTGATGGAGAAACGGCACTCAAGACCGGTGATGCCGCGGCATTGCACGGATCCTGCTGCGCACAGTAATCACTCGGTCACTGTGTGTGCCCAACAGGTAACCGTGCCATAACGGCGATCAAGGGCGCATGCCCGACACGCCGGTTGAACTCGGCAAGGTTGTGGCAGGCTGCACCCGGGCAGGCCACACTCGACTAGCGGAAGCAGCGACGCACGTGACGTCGGCAGGCACCACCCGGGAGGTCCCCATGCCCGAACTGCGTGTCGTGGCCGTCTCAAATGACGGCACACGACTGGTGCTCAAGGCTGCGGACAGCACGGAGTACACGCTTCCGATCGACGAACGGCTGCGGGCTGCCGTGCGCAACGACCGCGCACGCCTCAATCAGATCGAGATCGAGGTGGAGAGCCACCTCCGCCCCCGCGACATCCAGGCCCGCATACGGGCCGGTGCCTCCGCGGAGGAGGTCGCCCAGTTCGCCGGCATCCCCGTCGAGCGCGTACGCCGCTTCGAGGGCCCCGTGCTCGCCGAGCGCGCGTTCATGGCGGAGCGGGCGCGCAAGACTCCCGTACGCCGTCCCGGCGAGAACACCGGACCGCAGCTCGGCGAGGCCGTGCAGGAGCGGCTGACGCTGCGCGGCGCGGAGAAGGAGTCGGTCCAGTGGGACTCCTGGCGCCGCGACGACGGCACCTGGGAAGTACTGCTGGTGTACCGGGTCGCAGGGGAACCGCACTCGGCGAGCTGGACGTACGACCCGCCGCGCCGGCTGGTCGTCGCCGTGGACGACGAGGCCCGCTCCCTGATCGGCGAGGCGGACGACCTGCCCGCGACCCCGGAGCCGAGCTTCCCGTTCGTGCCGAGGATCGCGCGGCTGCCGCGGGACCGGCCGCTGGACCGCGCCCTCGACCGGCAGTTGGAGCGGGCCGCCAACCACACGGCCCCGACACCCGAGCCGGAGGAGGAGCGGGACTCCCTGACCAGCCTGCTGGAAGCGGTCCCGAGCTTCCGCGGCGACCTGGTGGTTCCCGAACGCACCGACGTCCCCGCGGAGGAGCCGGAGGCAGAGGAGCCCCCGGCCGCGTCGGCGGGCGCCGGGGCCGGAGCCGCGTACGCGGACGTGCTCATGCCGCGCACGGTGGCGGGCCACCGGGAACGCCTGACCGGCACCACCGACCGCCAGGCGGAGGCCGACGGGGTCCGCCCCGGCCGTCGCGCGGCGGTTCCCAGCTGGGACGAGATCGTCTTCGGCACCCGCCGCAAGAAACAGGAGTAGCAGGAGGCTCGGGCAGGCGGGCGCCCCTCGGCGCCGCCCGCCCGCTCCGCCCGCTGCGGCCGCCCGCTCCGGGCGCCGTTACCGCGGGTCCGCTCCCGTGGCGACCGGGCGCCGCGGGTCCGAGGACCAGTCCGACCAGCTGCCCGCGTAGAGGGCCGACCGGATCCCCGCCACCTCCAGCGCGAGTACCTCCTGCGCGCCGGAAACCCCCGAACCGCAGTACACGCCGACCGGGGCCCGCCCCGTGACCCCGAGCGCGGTGAAGCGCGCCCGCAGGTCCTCCGGTGCGAGGAACCGCCCGTCCGGGCCCAGGTTCTCGGTGGTCGGGGCCGACACCGCACCCGGGATGTGCCCGCCCACCGGGTCGATCGGCTCGACCTCGCCGCGGTAGCGCTCCCCCGCGCGGGCGTCCAGGAGGATGCCCTGGCGCGCGAGCGCAGCTGCCGCGTCCGCGTCCAGGAGCCCGACCGCCCCCGGAGTTGGCTTGAAATCCCCTTCCGCTGCGGAAACGGCGTCGGCGGACACCGTGCCGCCCGCCTCCCTCCACGCGGTCAGGCCCCCGTCCAGCACCCGCACGTCCCGGTGCCCCGTCCAGCGCAGCAGCCACCAGGCCCGCGCCGCTCCCCAGCCCTGACCCCCGTCGTACGCCACCACCGGCACGTCGGCGCAGACCCCGGCCCGGCGCATCACCGCCCCGAATTCCTCCGGATCGGGCAGCGGGTGGCGCCCGCCCCGCCCGTCCGGACGCACCGGACCTGCCAGTTCGCGATCGAGGTCGACGTACACCGCACCCGGCAGGTGGCCGGCCTCGTACGCGGGCCGCAGGTCGGGGCCGCCGAGCTGCCAGCGGACGTCCAGCAGCACCGGCGGCCGCCCACCGGCCAGCTCGGCCATCAGTTCGGACGCGGAGAGGATCGGGGAGCGCGCGGGGTTCTCAGTCATACGGCCCATCTTCCTCCCACCTCGCGGCCGCCGCGGGCCGCCCGGCTCCGACAGGCTGCACCGATTCGGTCATCTGCGCGCCGCTCCCCCGAATCGGCCCGGTCGGGGCGCGCCGGACCCGCCGGAGTGACAGCATCTCCTGCGGGACGCGCGCCCGACGACGGAGGAGACGGCTGACATGACCGAGGCAGTGGAACCGACACGGCGCCCGCCCGGCACCCCGTGCTGGGCGAGCCTGATGGTGCACGGCCTCGGGACCACCGAGGCGTTCTACGGCGACCTGTTCGGCTGGGAGTACGTGCCCGGCCCCGAGCCCTTCGGCCCGTACGTCCGCGCGCTGCTCGGCGGCCAGGAGGTGGCCGGGATCGGCGAGATGCCGCCGGACCGGCACCTGCCGGTGGCCTGGACGACGTACTTCGCGACGGACGACGCCGACGCCACGGCCGAGACGATCCGCTCCTGCGGCGGCACGGTCGCCGTCGGCCCCCTCGATGCGGGCAGCTCCGGGCGCGTGGCGATCTGCTCCGACCCGCTGGGGGCGATCTTCGGGCTCTGGCAGGCCGGTGACCACATCGGGACCCAGCTGTCGGGCGTGCCCGGGACGCCGGTCTGGAACGAACTGGTCACCCAGGACACCTCGACGGTCGGCAAGTTCTACGAGCACGTCTTCGGCCACGAGGCCCGTAGCCACGACGCGGCCGGCGCGGACTTCGACTACCTCACCCTCGTGCTGGACGACCGGCCGGTCGCCGCCGTGCACGGGGTCGGCCGTTCGCTCCCGCACGACCGGGGGCCGCACTGGATGACGTACTTCGAGGTCGCGGATGCCGACGCCGCCGCCGTACAGGTCCAGCTGCTCGGGGGACGCATCGTCCAGCCGCCCCGGGAGGCCCTCACGGGCCGGCTGGTCACGGTCACGGACCCGGAGGGCGCGGTCCTCACCCTGCTCCAGTCACGGCCGGGCGACGTCGTCTGAAACCCGTCCGACGCGGCCTGCCCGCACGGGGCGCCGGGCCGGGCGCCGCATGCACCGCCCCGGCGGCCGGCTCGGTTCCGCGCGCGCTGCTCAGGCGCGGCGTGCCGAGTCCCAGGAGTGCCACAGGCTCGCGTAGGCCCCGTCGGCCGCCAGGAGTTCGGCGTGGCTGCCGAGCTCGACGATCCGTCCGCCGTCCATGACCGCGATCCGGTCCGCGTCGCGTACGGCGTCCAGGCGGTGCACGATCGAGATGACCGTACGCCCCTCGATGAGCGCGGCGAGCGAGCGTTCGACCCGGCGCGACGCCGTGGAGTCCAGCAGCGCGGTGGCCTCGTCGAGGACCAGCGCGTACGGGTCCGACAGCAGCAGCCGGGCGAGGGCCAGTTGCTGGGCGTGCGAGGGGGCGACCGGGGCCGCGCCCGGCCCGATCCCGCTGTCCAGGCCGTCGGGCAGCGACCGCACCCAGTCCGCGAGGAGGACGGTCTCCAGCACCTCCCACAGTCCCGCGTCCGCCGTACGGTCCTCGGCACGGCCCCCGGCACCGTCGTGGGCCAGCAGCAGGTTCTCCCGTACCGTGCCGGTGAACACGTGCTGTTCCTGGGTGACGAGTACGATCTCCCGCCGCAGCTGCCCCACCGGCAGTGTGGTGACGTCGGCGCCGCCGATCCGCACGGTTCCCCGGGTGGGGTGGTGCACGCCCGCGAGCAGCTTGCCGAGGGTGGACTTGCCCGCGCCGGAGGCGCCGACGACCACCAGCCGCTCGCCGACGGCGATGTCGAGGTCGATGCCGGTGAGGACCTCGCGGCCCGGCCCGTAGCCGAAGCAGACCCCTTCGAGGCGGATGGCGTGCCCGTCGGTGGGGGCCGGTGGCCGCGGCTCCTCGCGGGGCAACCGCTCGACACCGAGGATCCGGCGCAGTGCAGCGTTGCCGATCTGGAGTTCATCGGTCCAGGTCAACAGGTCGTTCAGGGGCTCACCGAGGGCCTGGACGTAGAGCACGACGGCGGTCAGCTCTGCCAGCCCCACCTCGCCGCGCTGGTAGGCGAGTCCGCCGATGAGGAGGGTGAGCGCCATCGGGACCATCGTGGCCAGGTCCAGGCTCGGGAACCAGATGGTCTGCAGCCAGGTGGTGCGCTGGCGGGTGCGCACCACCCGGTCCACGGCCGTGCCGTGGCGCCGGAGCCGGCGCGGTCCGAGCCCGAGGGCCTCGACGGTGGCGGCGCCGCGCGTGGTCTCGTGGGTGACGGCCAGCACGTCGGCCTCCTGCGCGAGGAGCAGCTCGTACGCGCGGGTGGCGCGCGGCCGGTACCACCACGTGGAGAGGACCGCGAACGGTACGCCGGCCAGCAGGCCGAGGGCGAGCAGCGGTGAGGTGAGCAGGATGGCCGCGAAGGTGAACACGAGGGTGACGGCTGCCAGCGCGATGCGGGGGACGGCCTGCCGGATGCTCTCGTTCAGCCGGTCGGCGTCGGTGGTGGCGCGGCTGAGCAGGTCGCCCGTGCCGACCGCCTCCACCTCCGACAGGGGCAGGCCGAGTACCCGGTGGACGAAGTCCTCGCGGGTGCGGGCGAGGACGCGTTCGCCGAGCAGGGTGGCCTGGGTGCGGGCGGCACGGGCGAGGAGGGCGTGACCGACGAGGATGGCGACGAAGGCGAGGGCGAGCACGTCGACGTGGCCGGCGGTGGTGCCGTCCTTGACCGACTCGACCAGGTGTCCCAGCAGTCGGGGGCCGACCAGGCTCGCAGCCAGAGCGGCGGCGAACAGCCCGAAGGTCAGGGCCAGTCGGCGGGCCTCGCCGCGGAGGAAGAGGCCAATCCAGGCGCGGACCTCGGCCCCGTCGGCCAGCGGCAGCCGGCCGGCGGCGGACGGTCCGGCGGGTCCGGGGTCCGGTGGGGTGCCCGGGCCCGCCGCGGGGGCCTGGGTGGGGGCGGTGGTCATGAGGGCACTCCTGCGGAGCGGTCGGTGCTGCCGGGGACGGGCTCCGCGCCGAGGCGGACCACATGGTCGGCGGCGGCCCGCCACAGCGGGCTGTCACTGAAGACCACCGTGGTCCGGCCGGCGCGCAGGGCGGCGACCCTGTTGACGATGCGGGCCTCGGTGTGGGCGTCGACCGAGGCGGTGGGGTCCTCCAGGACCAGCACGTCGGGGGCCGCGGCCAGGGCGCGGGCGAGGACCAGCCGCTGGCGCTGACCGCCGGACAGGGCGCGGCCCCCCTCGTCCAGCCAGGCGTCCAGGCCGCCGGGCAGGGCGTCGACGACATCGGCCGCGTCGGCGGCGAACAGGGCCCGGTCCAGGGCTGCCTGGGACCGGGCGGAGCCGGTGGTGAGCTCCTCCCGCACGGTGCCGCTGAAGAGGATGTCGGCGGGTCCGGAACGCAGCAGCCGGTCGGACACCTCGCCGGGATCCGCCCGGTCCAGGGGTACGCCGCCGAGCCGGACGGCCGCGGTGCCGCCGCAGGCGCCGGGGCGGCTGAGGCGGTCGGCGAGGTCGCCGATGCGGTCGGCGGGGGCGGCGACCACGGTGAGGCGGCCCGCGGCGGCGGTGATGCCGGTGCCGGCGTCGGCCACGGCGAGGGCTCCGGCCGGCAGCGGTTCGGGGTGGGTGGGGCGGACGGTCTCCGGGGCCAGGCGCAGCAGGGTGCAGACGCGGCCGGCGGCGACCTTGGCGAGGCTGAGGGTCTCGGCGGCTTCGGTGGCCGTGCTGACGGGCAGGGTGAGGAAGGCCGAGGCGCCGTAGAACGCGACGAGTTCACCGGCGGTGATGGTGCCGTTCAGCGCGAGGCGGGCACCGAGCCAGACGATGCCGACGGTGACCAGTCCGGGCAGGAAGACCCCGGCGGCCTGGAGCCAGGCCTCCATCCGGCCGGCGGACTCACCGGCCCGGCGCACCTGCTGGCTGGTACGGCGGAAGCGCTCGGCGAAGACGGCCTCGCCGCCGATGCCGCGCAGGATGCGCAGCCCCGCCACGATGTCGCCGGCCTGGGACGTGGCGATGCCCATCTTCTCGCGCTGGGCCTCGTCGCGTTCCTGGAGGGGCCGCAGCAGGGGGCCGATGCCGAGGACGGCGGCGGGGACGCCGATGAGCACGGCCAGCCCGAGGACGGGCGAGGTGAGGGTGAGGGCCACGGCCACCAGTACGGCGGCGACGACCGCCCCGATGGTGCGGCCGACGACCTCGAAGGCGTTGCCGATGCTCTCCACGTCGGCCGTCGCGGAGGCCGCCACGTCCCCTGCACGGGCCTTGCCGCGCAGGGTGGCGCCGAGCCGCACGACCTGCCGCAGCAGCACGCGGTGTGTGACCGACAGGGCGTGGGCCTCGGCGCCGACGGCGGCCTGGATGAGGCCGGCGCCGGCGAGGGCCTGGACGAGGCCGAGGCCGAGGGCGAGCAGCGACCACAGGTAGAGCCCGGCCTGGCCGGTGGCCTGCCCGGCTTCGTCGACGGCCCGTCCGAGGACCAGTGGGATCAGCGCCAGCGGGACCATCCAGAGGGCGCCGAGGACGGCGGCGAGGACCAGCGGCCACGGGCGGATCCGTGCCAGCCACCACAGGTAGGCCCAGGGGCCGCGGGCGTCCGCCTCGGGTACGGCGGCGGGGGCGACCGAGGCGTCGAAGAGTCGGTTGGTCACAGGTACCGGTCCCGGGTCTTCGCGCGGTCGACCTTACCGGTGCGGGTGTGCACCAGCTCGGGCACGGCGACGACCCGGTCGGGGACGAGGGGGCCCGGGAGGATGGCCCGCAGCCGCTCGCGCAGGGCCGCGGCGGCGGTGTCGGCACCGGGCCCGCCGGGTCCGCCGGATCCGTGGGAGGCTCGGGACGCCTCGGACGCCGTGTTCGCGAGGACGACGAAGGCCACCAGGACCGTGTGTTCGCCCTTGGTGTGCGCCG
The DNA here is from genome assembly GCF_056436685.1 of Streptomyces sp. NPDC043680. Lineage (NCBI taxonomy): Bacteria > Bacillati > Actinomycetota > Actinomycetes > Kitasatosporales > Streptomycetaceae > Streptomyces > Streptomyces sp. NPDC043680. The sequence goes on from NZ_JBWKCE010000007.1 coordinate 171,205, forward strand.
CGGCGGCGACGGCCGTCACACCCGGGAGCCGGCCCAAGGCCCCCTCGACGTCCATCAGGTCCACGCGGTGCCCGCGGATCTTGACCTGGTGGTCGAGGCGGCCGTGGAAGACGAGCGCACCGTCGGCGCCCTCGGTGACGAGGTCCCCGGTGCGGTACCACCGGTCGGTGACTCCGCCGTGAGCCGTCTCGACGAACCGGTCGGCGGTGCGCTCCGGGTCGTCGGCGTACCCGGTGGCCAGCTGGGGTCCGGCCACGAGGAGTTCCCCGGGGCCGTGCGGCACGTCGGGCCTGGGCACCACGGCCTGCCGTACGGAGGGCAGCGGGCGGCCGATCGGCACCCCGTCCGGGAAGTCCGCCGGCGCGCCCGGGCCGGCGAGGACGGCGCTGTGGGTGACCAGCGCGGTTTCGGTGGACCCGTAGGTGTTGAGCAGGACGACGTGGTCGGCGCCGAGCCGCCGCCAGCGGTCCAGCATGTCGGGCCGGACGGCCTCGCCACCGATCACGACGGTCTCGACGGACCGGGGCAGGGCACGGCCGGTCTCCAGCAGATGGCCGGTGTAGAGGTGCCAGTAGTCGACGGGCAGGTTGACGAGGGTGACCTCGTGATCGGTCAGGACCCGGTCGAGGTCCGCCTCACTGTCCTCGTCGAGAACGACGAGCCCGCCCGAGAGCAGGACCGGCAGGGTCTCCTCCAGGCTGGTGTCGCCGTCCGCGCGGTGGAAGTTGAGAGCGACGGTGCCGGGTCCGACGCCGTACTGCCGGCGCAGGTGCGGCAGGACGGCCTGCAGCGCGCCGTGCGGGACGACGGCCGCCTTGGGCGCGCCGGTGGAGCCCGAGGTGAACAGGACGTAGGCGGGGTCCTGCGCCCGGACGGGTTGGCCGGCGTCGGGCAGAGGGGCGTGCGAGCGGCCCCAGTTGGGCCGCAGCACCCGGTCGACGGCGGGCAGCCGGCCGGTATCGGCGGTGGCGATCAGCTCCCGGCAACCGAGGGCGCGCAAGGCCGGGTCGGCGTGGCCGGCCGGTCCGTCGGCGACCGGGACGTAGCCCCGGCCGGCGGCGAGGACGCCGAGGATCGCCGCGATGTCGCGGACGCTGTGGTGCGTGTGGACGGCCACCACCGGTGGTGCGCCCGCCGGGGCTCGGGTGGCCACCAGGTCGGCCACCGCCCCTGCCCAGCGCGCCAGTTGGCCGTATCCGACGGTCACGCCGTTGTCGACGACGGCGGGCCGGTCCGGATCCGAGCGGGCGAGGGTGAAGAAGGGGTCCAGCACGCTGGGCAAGGTCATGGCAGGCGTCTTCCGGTCTGTCCGTGGGGCGTTCAGCGGGTGGGCGTCTCGGGAGCACCGGGTGCGTCGCACCCGGTGAGAGCGTGGAGGAGGGCGGTGAGGGCGGCCCGGTGGCGGGTGGCGAGCGCGCGCACGGTCGCCTCCTCGTGCAGGGCGGTGGAGTACCACCACTCGACGCGCAGCGTCCCGTCCTCGGTGGTCGCGATCACCTCGACCGGGTGCGGGCGCGTCCAGTGCGGAGCCGTGATGTCGCCGACCGGTTCCCGGGCCACGTCCGGCAGGAGGGTGCCCAGGGGCAGGGCGTCGGCGTCGCCGCCCTCGTAGTCGAACGAGACGTCGCTGGGCGGGGCAGCGCGCAGGACGGCGGCGATCCCCGGCCGGCCGTGCCGGGCGAGCGCGCCCTGGCCCACGCCGCCGCCGGGGAGGGCCGCGAGGTGGCCCACGGTTCGCGCGAGGCGTTCGGCCGGGGTGCCGGGGGTCAGGTCCAGGCGGACCGGGACCGTCGTGGTGAACCAGCCGGTGGTGCGGGCCAGATGCGTGCTCCCGACACTCTCCTCGCGGCCGTGGCGCAGTACGTCCACGCGGACCGCCGACTCGCCGAGCCGTTCGGCCAGCACCTCACCTAGGGCATGGAGGACGAGGTCGCCCGGGTGGGCCCGGTGGGCGCGGGCCGCCGCGTGGAGGCGGGGGGTGAGGTCGGCGGGGAACTCCTCGCGGTGGGTGGCCGCGGTGGCGGCGGTGTTCACGGCCCGCGGGTCGGCTACGGGGCGGTCCGGCGGCAGGGCGGCCCGGGTGCGGGCCACCTCCGTCCACCACTGGGCCTGCTCTTCCGCCTCGGGGGTGCGGGCGTGGGCCGCGAGGGCCTGTGCCCACTCCGGATAGGAGGTGCCCTCGGCCGGCCACACGTCGCGCCGGCCCTCCTCCAGCGCTGTGTACACCTCCTCCAGGTCTGCGAGCAGGACGGACCACGAGACCATGTCGACGGCGAGCTGATGGACGACGATCAGCAGCCGTCCGGGCCGGGACGGGCCGGCGTCGAAGCGGACGAAGCGGGCCACGCGGCCGGCATGCGGGTCCAGGGAGCGCTGCTCGACCGCGCAGCGCAGGGTGACAGCGGCCGACAGGTCCGCGTCGACGAGCTCCGAGACGTCGACGGTGTCGAGCACGGCGCCGAGCGCCGCACCGGGCGGGCCGTCGGTGGCCAGGGCCCACGTCTGCTGCCGGGGCCGCCGGGCCGGGCGCTCCTCGACGGCCAGGCGCAGCGATGCGTGGCCGGCGACCAGCCGCCGGACGGCCTCGGCGAACAGCTCGGGGTCGATTCCCGGCCGGGTGGTGAAGAGCATGGCCTGGTTCCAGTGGCCGCGCTCGCCCGTCTGCTCCTCCCAGGCCTGTTCCTGGGACGGGGTGAGGACGACCGGGCCGTGGGCGGTGCCGGGCGGTGCGGCCGCAGAGCCGTCGCCGCGCATGGCGGCCCGCTCGGCGACGAGCCCGGCGAGGCGGGCCGTGGTCAGCTCGGGGGCGAACAGCTCGCGCAGCTGCACCCGTACGCCGAAGGCCGCTTCGATGCGGCGGGCGGTGCGGATCAGGTCGAGGGAGTCCACGCCGAGATCGCGCAGCGGGGAAGCGGGGTCCGGATTCGGGGCGAGGACCGCTTCGGCGAGCCAGCCCACGAGCCGGGAGTGGATCTCCTCTTCGGACGGAACGGACAGGGCGGCCGGGGCGGCTCCCGGGGCCGCCCCGGCGGTCTCCGGTCGTACCGGGGCGGTCACGCGTCGGCCTCCCCGGGGTGTCCGGCGGAACGCCGTACCAGGAACGGGCCGAGGGCGAGGGCGTCGAGGGGCAGCCGGTGGAAGGTGGCGAGGGCGTCGCGGGGGCTGCACACGACCGGTTCGTCGCGGCCGTTGAAGGAGGTGTTCATGATGACGGCGGTACCGGTGTGCCGGCCGACCTCGCCGATGAGGCGGTGGTAGAGCGGGTCGACGGCGGCGGAGACGGTCTGCGGCCGGGTGGTGCGGTCGCTGTGCACGACGGCCGGCATGGCCGCGGCGCCGGCCTCGGTCACGGGAGTCGTGACGATCATGTACGGCAGCGGGGTGGCGGTGCCGATGAGGGCCTCGGCGGCCTCCTCCTGCATGCTGGGGGCGAACGGGCGCCACGCCTCGCGGTCCTTGATGCGTACGTTGACCCGGTCGCGGGTGGACTCGGGGTCGGGCACGGCGACCATGCTGCGGTGGCCCAGCGCGCGGGGTCCGCCCTCGGCGCGGCCCTGGAACCAGCCGGACACCCCGCCGGCGGCCAGCACCTCGGCGGTGGCGGCGGCGATGTCGGCGGGCTCCGTGTAGGCGGTGCCGGAGGCGTCCAGGACGTGGCGGATCGCGTCGGGGGACCACTGCGGGCCCCAGGCGACCGAGCCGTTCATGGGTGTGATCCGGTCGCCCTCCTGCGCGGCGACCCAGACCGCCGCACCGAGCGAGACTCCCTGGTCGCCGGCGAGCGGCTGGACGAAGAGGTCCCGGACCTCGGGCATCCGCATGATCTTGCCGTTGAGGGTGGCGTTGAAGCCCACGCCGCCGGCGATGAGGAGCGTGGTCTCACCGGTCTCCCGGAGGAGGCCGCGGACCAGGCCCATGACGGCCCGTTCAAGGGCTGCCTGTGCGGTGGCGGCGATGTCGCGGTACTCGAAGGGGTCCCGGTCGCTGACCTTGGTGTAGCGGCCGGCGCGCGGGTCGAAGCGGCGCACGCTGCGGTTGGGGGCGTCCGGGAGGGTCTTCTCCAGGTGCTCCAGCCAGTACCGGATGGTGGCCGTCTCCTCGTCCGTGCTGCCCGTGGACCGCAGGTCGGGTGGGACGACGCCGACGGTGAAGTCCTCGTCGGTGAAGCCGAGGGCGCCCCCGAAGGTGAGGTCGCCGGGGGTGCCGTAGGAGGCCAGGCCCATCATCTTGCCGGCGGCGTCGGCCCCGAGACCGGCGTACTCGCAGACTGCGGCGTAGAAGTAGCCCAGCGACCAGCCGGGGGTGTGCGCCCGCAGCGTCTTGATCTCGCCGTCGATGCCGACGGCGAGGGTGGTGCTCTCGTTCTCGCCCTGACCGTCCAGGACGAGGATCGCGCCGCGGTCGCGCCCGGAGAGGTGGTAGGCGCTGGCGGCGTGGGCGATGTGGTGTCCGACGAACGTCAGCCGGGGGTCGCGGGTGCGCGGGAACAGCGCCTTGGGCAGCAGGTGTTCCAGGGCGGCGGCGTCGCTGTCGAACCAGTCCAGGCCGCGGTCCGCGAAGAGGGCGGGAAGGTCCCACCCGTGGGCGACCACGTCGATGTCGTCCAGGGTGAGACCACCCTCCGCCAGGCAGGAGGCGGCCGCGTGGAGAGGTGCCTCCCCGTAGGCGTGCTTGTGACGGGTGAAACGTTCCTCCTCGGCCAGGGCGACGACGTCGCCGTCCACCACGAGGCAGGCTGCACCGTCGTGGCTGGCGCCGGGCCAGCCGTTGACTCCGAGCACACGCATGGTCAGTCCCCAAAGGTCGGTCGGGATCTTCCGGCTCCGCCTCGGGCCCGTGGGGGGCTCAGCGGCCGGTCACGCCAACGGATCTTGTCGGTCGGCCGGGTTGTACACGACCTGGGAGTTTGTGCGGAGATCCGCGGCAAAGATCGCCGACGCGGCTTTCAGCACCGCGTTGGCGTGCCGCAGTTGCTCGACCTCGCTGCGCAGCCGCCGCAGTTCCGCCCGCTCGTCGCCGGTCAGCGCGTCCGCGGCGGGGCGGCGCGCGGCGGCGGCGGCCGGCGCGGCGGGGCCGGGGGCGGCTGCCCGGCGGGGCCCGGCGGCACGGGGCCCGGCGGCACGGGGGCCGCCCGGCCGGGCCGCCGTTGCGGGGGCGCCGGAAACGGGGCGGCGGTCGGCGGTCGGCTGGGAGGGCACCCGCCGGGAGCCTCCCGGCTGTCCCCGGGCGGGTCTGTCGCGTCCTTCCAGTTCACTGCTGAGGCGGTACCAGCGGCGGGTCCACAGCTCGGGGTCGCCGCCGCACGCGGCCACGTAGGCGAGCGTCACCTTCAACGATGGTTTGTGCAGTCCGCGGGCCGCCTCCGAGAGGGTGGCCACGGAGTAGTGGGCACGTTTCGCCATGGTGCGGTACGAGGGGTTCCCGGCCTGCCTTCGTAGTCCGCGCAGCGCGTGGGCGAATTCTTCCAGCGGTCCGGCTGTGGGGTCCAATAACCGCTCTGGCCTGGGCATGCTTCTCCCCTGGGGATGGATGGTGTCGAGCGAAGCGCATGTTCCGTAGTGCCGTACAACCTGGGCAGTGGCGCACGGTCCGGCATGACGTCCGGACGTGGGGGCCCGGAGGCGGCGAGAAATCGCCGCACCGGACCTCTCGGACATTGGTACATGCCAGTGATATATCCATCAATCACCAGCCGAGGATTCCGGCCACTTGCGGTGCGGGAATGTCCGAATTAGGTTCACCTAACTTCACACGCCGGGCCCCCGCCGGGGCCCGTTCTCCGGTTGTTCCGGTTCCCGTCACGCCCACTCGGTGTGTACAAGGTCACTTCCGCCCGGCGCCCCGTACAACTCTCCGCCTTCGGCGCCGGATTGTATAGGGGCGCCAGCCTCCGGTGCCCCGTACAACCTGGCCTCGTGTACAACGCCGGCGCTCTGCAAGATCGGTTCCTGTCAGGCGATACGGCCGAAACCGACGGGAATGGGTGGCGGGTTGGTGGACACAGCACGCAGCCAGACGGAATCAGCAGCACTGGAGGGCGTCTACGCATACCGGAGCAGTCCGCTCGTGGAGCCGGACTGGCGACGCTTCCCCGGTTGGCGCGGAGTCACCGAGGCCGAATGGGCGGATCCGCAGTGGCAGCGCGCCCACTGCGTCAAGGACGCGAAGGGTCTGCGCGCGGTCGTCGGCGACCTGCTCGACGAGGGGTTCTACGAGGACTGGGAACAGGACCGGCTGCAGCGTGCCACCATGTCGGTGCTCCTGCCGCCCCAGATGGTCAACAGCATCGCCCCGGAGGCGGCAGCGGCCCGCCCGGGCGAGCTCACCAAGGCCTTCTACGACGACCCGGTACGCCGGTACATGCTGCCGGTGTTCTCCGACCGGCACTCGCACTGGCCCTCACACCCGATGGCCAGCCGGGACTCGCTGCACGAGCAGGACATGTGGGTGGTGGAGGGTCTCACCCACCGCTACCCGACCAAGGTGCTGGCGGAGCTGCTGTCGACCTGCCCCCAGTACTGCGGGCACTGCACCCGCATGGACCTGGTGGGCAACTCCACGCCCCAGGTCGCCAAGAACAGGCTCCGGCTCAAACCGGTCGACCGTGCCGAGCGCATCCTGGAGCACTTGCGCTCCTCCCCCGGCATCCGGGACGTGGTCGTCTCCGGCGGCGACCTGGCGAACATGCCCTGGCCGCGGCTCGAACGCTTCGTGGACGGGCTGCTGGACATCGACTCGATCCGCGACATCCGGCTCGCCAGCAAGGGCCTGATCGGACTGCCCCAGCACTGGAATTCGGGCCCGGTACTCCAGGGCGTCGAGCGCATCGCCCGCACGGCCCGGTCCCGCGGTGTGCGCATCGCGCTCCACACCCACGCCAACGCTGCGCAGCAGGTGACGCCCGGGGTGGCCCGGGCGGCCCGGGCCCTGCTGGACGCCGGTCTGCACGACGTACGCAACCAGGGCGTGCTGATGCGCGGGATCAACGACAGCGCCCACGACCTGCTCGACCTGTGCTTCGCGCTCGCCGACCATGCCGGCATCACTCCGTACTACTTCTACATGTGCGACATGATCCCGAACGCCGAGCACTGGCGGGTGCCGCTGCACCGCGCCCAGATGATCCAGCGTCAGATCATGGGCTATCTGCCGGGGTTCGCCACGCCGCGCATCGTGTGCGACGTACCGATGGCCGGCAAGCGGTGGGTGGACCAGGCCGACTCCTACGACCGCGAGCTCGGGGTGTCGCACTGGAGCAAGAGCTACCTCACCCCGCTGGAAGCGGCGGACCCGGACAACCACAGCGGCTCCTACCACTACTACGACCCGATCGACACGCTTCCGCTCTCCGGACAGCGCTGGTGGCGGGAAACCCGTCAAGGGTAGAGAAGGGACAGTTGCACAGTCATGAGCAGTCTTCGTCCACGGCGTGAAGACCCTCCGGTGCTGGAGGAGTGGTACCGCCGGCACCTCGGCCCGGACATCCACGACATCAGCTCCAGCGGGGTCCACCCGTACACCTTCGCCGAGATACGCGATCTGTGCCGGATCCGAGCCGCGGACCTCGACGGGATCGTCATGGACGACAGCGTCTCGCAGGGCGGGGCGGGCATCCGCCAGGCCATCGCCGACCGCTACGCCGGCGGCGATGCCGAGCGGGTGCTGGTCACCCACGGTTCCAGCGAGGCCATCGCGCTGACCCTGGGCACCCTGCTGCACCCGGGTGACCGGGTGGTCGTCCAGGAGGGCATCTACCACTCACTCGGCCACTACCCGCGGGCAGCGGGCTGCGACGTGGTCGAGCTGCCGGCGCAGGCGCTGCACGAGGGCGAGATCGACCCCGGTGTCCTGGCCGAGGTGATCGCTCCCGGCACCGCGGCCGTGATCGTCAACTTCCCGCACAACCCCACCGGAGTCACCCTGTCCCCGCAGGGCCTCAAGGCGCTGAGGGAGCGGACCGCGGTGACCGGCGCCGTGCTCGTCTGGGACGCCGCCACCGCCGAGATCGCGCACCGCTGGGAGGTGCTTCCCGACCCCGGCGCCGACGGGGGCGACACGGTGTCCTACGGCACCTTCTCCAAGACGTTCGGCCTGCCCGGTCTGCGGGTGGGCTGGGCCGTCGCACCGAAGGAGCTCATCACCGCCACCTTCCCGCTGCGTGACCGGACCACGCTGTTCCTCTCCCCGCTGGTCGAGCTGGTCGCCGAGCGGGCCATGCGCCACGCCGACGAGCTGATCGGGATACGGGCGGCCGAGGCGCGGCGCAACCTCGCCTACCTCACGGTATGGATGGCCGAGCACGAGGACCTGGTCCGCTGGACCCCGCCGGAGGGAGGTGTGTGCGCGCTGCCGGTCTTCCGTGAGCTGGAGCGGGCGGCGGCCGGACCGGAGGCGGTGGAACTCTTCTGCCTGGAGCTGCTCGCCCGCCACCGCACCCTGCTGGTGCCCGGTACGGCCTTCGGCATGCCGCACGGTGCGCGGCTCGGCTTCGGCGGCCCGGAGGAGGGATTCCGGGCCGGCCTCGCGGGGCTGTCCGAGTTCCTGCGGGCACGGGAGGCCGGGCGGTGACCGCCGTGAGCGGGCCCGAGGTGCCCGACGTGCTCGACCTCTGGGACCGGTCGGTCCGCGACCTGGCCACGGGGCCCGCGCTCGTGACCCCGGACCGGGTGCTGTCGTACCGGGAGGCGGACCGGCTCACCGACGCCTGGGCCGCCGATCTCGCGGAGCGCGGCGCCGGCCCGGGGGAGCTGGTGGGCCTGGCCTTCGGCGACCCTGCCCGCACCGTGCTCGGCATGCTCGCGGCGCTGAAGGCCGGCGCGGGGTTCACCGTCCTGGACGACCGGCTGCCCCCCGCTGCCCGCGCGGAACTGGTGCGCCGTACCGGTGCGGTGGTGTGGCTGGGCGACGGAAGCCACGCGCCCCGGGCGGCGTACGTACCGGCCGGCCCCGACCACGGCGGCGCTGTGGTCCGCGGCACGGACGGTAAGGGGCCGGCGCGTCCCGCCCAGCGGGCCGGCGGGTCCGACGTGGCGTACGTGCTGTTCACCTCCGGCTCCACCGGCCGCCCCAAGGGCACCGTCGTCGAGCGGGATGCACTGGGCCGGTTCGCGGCCGCGGTCGCCGCCCGGCTGGAGCTGACACCGCGCGACCGCTGGCTCCAGGTGGCCTCGCTCGGTTTCGACGTGCTGATCGAGGAGGTCTTCCCGGCCTTCGCCGCCGGCGCGGCCGTGGTCTGCCGGAAGGACACCCGGGCCCTGGACGCCGAGGAACTGCACGTCGCCATGGCCCGGACCCGGACCACTGTGGTCGAGCTGTCCACCCAGTACTGGCTGGAGTACGCCCGCTGGCTCGACGCCAGCGGCACGACCACTCCGGCGGCCCTGCGCACGGTGGTGGTGGGCGGCGAACGGATGGATCCGGGGCCCTACCGCGCGTGGCAGGCCCGGCAGCCCGCCGGCCTCGCCCACGTGTACGGGCTCACGGAATGCACCGTGAGCTCCACCTTCTACACCGGGCTGCTGCCCTCCGACGCCGAGGAGGTGCCGCTCGGCACACCCCTTCAGGGCGTCGACGTCACCATCCGGCGGGAAGGCCGCCCGGTGCCGGACGGCGAGAGCGGTGAGATCCACATCGGCGGTCCGCTGCTCGCCCGCGGTTTCCTCGACGACGAGGATGCCACCGCCCGCCGCTTCGTACCCGACCCGTACGCCGCCGAGCCCGGTGCACGCCTGTACGCCACGGGCGACCTCGGGCGGATCGACGCCGACGGGCAGCTGGTCTTCATCGGCCGGGTCGACGACCAGGTCAAGATCCGCGGACACCGCCTGGAGCCGGCCCGGGTGGAGCGCGCCCTGTGCGACGTCGCCGGCGTGGGCCAGAGCGTGGTCTTCCCCGATCCGGACACCGGCACCGTCCTGTGGGCGTTCGTCGTGCCGGCCGACCCGGCGGCAGCGCCGCTGCCCGGCGAGGCAGTGCGGCTGACGGGCGCCGACCGGGACGCCCTGGTGGCGCCGCTGGAGGCACAGCTTCCGGACTGGGCGGTGCCCCGGGTGCTGTACCGGGTCGCCGTCCTGCCGAAGAACCCGCACGGCAAGGTCGACAAGCGGCAGCTGGCCACCTGGGCGGCCGCTCCGGTCCAAGCCCCGGCCCAGGCCGGCTCGCCGGCCGACCGGACCCCGGGAGCACCGCTCTCCCAGGGCGTCGCCGAACCCTCCCGGGGGGAGCCCCTGGACAGCGTGCTGGTCCTCTTCCGCGAGGTCCTGGGCGCACCGTGGCTCGGCCCCGACGACGACTTCTTCGACCACGGCGGCCAGTCCCTGCTCGCCATGCGCCTGCTCGCGCGGCTGCGCGAGTCCCACCCCGCCGCAGCCGGCCTGCGGGCGAGCGCCCTCTTCACCTCCCCGACCCCCCGGCTGCTCGCCGGAGCGCTCGGCGAGCGTGCGACCGGCCGGCCCTGACCACCGCACCACCGACGGGGTGCCACCCAGCTCCGGTCCCGTGCACTTGCGTCACCCGAGGGCCCGCAGACCCGGCTCCGGCCGCCCGCGGGCAGCAACCATCCCCGACCACTCAGCGAGAGTTGGCATGTCGAACCTCACCGACCAGTCCGCACCCAGCTACACCCTGACGGCCGACGAGGCCTCCGCCATCGCGGAGCTGAGCCTCGAACTGGCCGTCTCCTACCCCTCCTTCGGCGATCCCGTACTGCTGCGCGACCTGCCGCGGCTCGCGGCCCGCCTCCCCGAGGGCGTGCAGGACTTCCTGCGCGAGTTCAAGCTGGCCGACCGCCACGGCCACACGGTGATCCGCGGGCACGACTTCGACCAGCAGCGCATCGGCCCCACCCCCGACCACTGGCGGGGCCGCAGCCGGCCCGGCCCGGAATTCCCCGAGGAGCTGCTGCTGATGCTGTACTCGGCGCTGCTCGGCGAGCCCTTCGGATGGGCCACGCAGCAGGACGGCCACCTCGTGCACGACATCTTCCCGATCCGCCAGCACGAGCACGACCAGCTCGGGATGGGCAGCAAGGAGTTGCTGACCTGGCACACCGAGGACGCCTTCCACCCGTACCGCAGCGACTACCTGATCCTGGGCGCGCTGCGCAACCCCGACCACGTGCCCACGACGGTCGGCGACCTGGACCTGTCCTCGCTGTCCGCCGAGGACATCGACGTCCTCTTCGAGCCGCGCTTCCACATCGCACCCGACGAGTCGCACCTGCCGAAGAACAACACGCTCGCGTCCGAGGAGGAGGCGGCCCGGTTCGCCACCATCCAGCGGATGATCGACGAACGGCCGCTCGGCCCGCTGCTCTACGGCTCGCGCCTGGACCCGTACATGCGGCTGGACCCGTACTTCACCTCCGTGCCGGAGGACGACACCGACGCCCGGCGCGCCTACGACGCGCTGTTCAAGGTGGTGGACGCCGGGATGCGGGAGGTGGTCGCGGACGAGGGCGACGTGCTGTTCATCGACAACCACCGCGCGGTGCACGGCCGGCTGCCGTTCCAGGCCCGCTACGACGGCACCGACCGCTGGCTCAAGCGGGTCTGCGTGACGGCCGACCTGCGCCGCTCCCGCGAGATGCGGGCCACGGCCCAGACGCGGCTGCTGGGCTGACGCGCCGGTGTCCCTCACCCTGACCGACCTGTCCCGGGACCCGTGGCTGCTGCCCGACGTGGACGCCCTGATCGGCGCCAACATGCCCGCGTTCATGAGCTGGGAGTCCCCCGGGAACTGGCGCTGGCACGGCATGTACGACCGCTACGCCGCCCACCAGCTGTGCCTGGTGGACGGGGCCGGGCGCCTGGTCGCGGCGGCCAACGGGCTGCCGGTCCGCTGGGACGGCAGCGCCTCCTCGCTGCCGTCCGGCAGTGACGAGGTCCTGGTGGAGGCCGTCGACCACGGCCCGCCGGACCAGCCGGACGCCGTGTGCATGCTGTCGGTGTCCGTGGATCCCGGGCACCGGGCGGCCGGCCACGCCGAGCGGCTGCTCACCGAGGTGCGGCGGCGGGCCGCCGGGACGGCCCCCCGAGGGGTGATCATCCCGGTCCGGCCCACCCGCAAGGCGCGTTACCCGCTGATCCCGATCGGCGAGTACGCAGCCTGGCTCCGGCCCGACGGGCGCTGCTTCGACCCCTGGCTGCGCACCCATCTGGAGCTGGGCGCCCGGCAACTCGGCGTCGCCGAGCGGTCCTTGGTGATCCGCCAGCCGGTGGCCCGCTGGGAGGAGTTCCTGGGGCACGCGCTGCCGGGCCCCGGCGACCACCCCCTGCCCGGGGCCCTGGTACCGCTGCGCGTCTCCGAGGACGGCTACGGCACGTACGCCGAGCCCAACGTGTGGGTCCACCACCCTGCCGGGCGCGATACGCCGTAGCCGGGGCCGCCTCCCCGACCCGCCCCCGTGTCATTCCCTTCTTCGACGAACCCTGGAGAGAACCATGCCTCCCGTACGCCTCGCCATCATCGGGTGCGGCGCCGCAGCACGCGGCTGTCACCTGCCGGCCCTGCCCCCGCTCAAGGGGGACGTGCAGCTGACCGCGCTCATCGACCGTGACCCGCCCAAGGCCGAGGCCGCCCTCGCCCTGTACCGGGAGCTGGGCGGCACCGACGCCGACCAGGTGGTGCTCGCCACGGACCCTGCCGAAGCCGCCGACGCGTTCGACGCCGCCGTGGTGGTCGCGCCGCACACCCTGCACGCGCCGATCGTGCGGGCGCTCCTGGCTGCCGGCAAGCACGTCCTGCTGGAGAAGCCGATGACCACCTCCGTCGAGGACGCCAGGGACCTGGCCGCCACCGCCGCGGCCGAGGGCGCGCCGGTGCTGGCGATGGCCCACCCGCGGCGGCTCTTCCCCGCCTACGCCTGGGTCAAGCGGCTCATCGACGGCGGAGACCTCGGCGAGGTGGTGAGCATCGACTGGTCGGAGGGCCACCCCTACGCCCATGAGCCGGTCTCCTGGTCGATGTTCGACCGGCGGCTCGCCGGCGGCGGCGTGCTCACGGACACCGCCTCCCACGTCTTCGACACCCTGCTGTGGTGGCTCGGTCCGGACGCGGAGGTGGTCCACTACGAGGACGACTCCCTCGGCGGGGTGGAGAGCGACGCCTCGGCCCACCTGCGCTTCGGCGCCACCGATGTGCACTGCGACTTCAGCCGGCTGCGCGGGCTCGGCACGGGCTGCACGATCACCGGCACCCGGGCGACCGCCACCATCGGCACCGACTTCCCTGCCGGGGAGTGCACCCTGGTCACCGCGGACGGGGTGGAACTGCACCGCGGCGACGTGGAGGCCGTCGCCCCGGCCCAGGGCGAGTGGGAACTGCTCTTCACCGAGCAGCTCGGCAACTTCGCCGCCGCCGTACGCGGTGCGGCGCCGGCCCACTCCACCCCGCAGGACGGCGTACGCGTCGTCGAGCTGATCCAGGAGTGCTACGGCGGCCCCGCCCACCGGCGCTCCGCCCAGCCGTGGACCACGCGCGGCAGCGAGGGCCTGCCCGGCCCGGGCCTCACGCTCACCGGCCGCACCGTGGCGGTCACCGGCGCGAGCGGGTTCATCGGCGGCAGGATCGTCGAGCGTCTGGTCCTGGGCACCGGAGCGCAGGTCCGGCCCGTGGTCCGCGGCTTCGGACGGGCCGCGCGGCTGTCCGTCCTGCCGCAGGACCGGCTGGGGTTCCGCCAGGGCGACCTGCTGGACCCCGCCTCGCTGCCCGCGGCGTTCGAGGGCTGCGACACCGTCGTCCACTGCGCGTTCGGCAGCACCGGTGACGAGGCCGGCCGCTGGGCGGCCTCCGTCGACGGCACCGCGGCCGTCCTGGCCGCGGCGCGCGCCGCCGGCGTCCGCCGCGTGGTGCACCTGAGCACCGTCGACGTCTACGACCCGGCCGTCACCGGCGCCCTGACCGAGGACTCCCCCGCCCGCCCGGCCGACCCCGCCGACCGGGAGTACGAGCAGCAGAAGCTCGCCGCCGAGCAGCTGGTCCTGGAGGCCCACGGTGACGGCCTGGAAACGGTCGTCCTCCAGCCGGGTGTCGTCTACGGCCCGTGGGGCGGCCAGTGGACCACCGCCCAACTGCGGCGCGCGGCAACCGATTTCACGCAGCTTCCGGCGGGCGCCGAGGGCGGTGTGTGCAACGCCGTGTACGTCGACGACCTGGCCGACGCCGTCCTCCTGGCCGTCGGAACCGCGGCCGCCGCCGGCGAGCGGTTCCTCGTCGGCCATGCCGAGGAAGTTCGCTGGGGCACCTTCTTCGACGCGTTCCGCACGCTTCGCGGCCTGGGCGGTCCTTCGGCGCTGCCCGCCGGGGAGCCGGTCGCGGACTGGGAGCTGGAGCTGTACCGATCGACCGCCCGCGCCGACTACGGCAAGGCCCGCCGCATCCTGGGCTTCACGGCACGCACCCCGTTCGCCGAGGGAGCCGCCCTGACCGGGCAGTGGGCCCGCTGGGCCGGGGAACTGCCGGGGGCCGGCGCATGACGGGGGTCACCGACGTCCTGGTCGTGGCGCCGCACCCCGACGACGACGTCATCGGCTGCGGCGGGTCCATCGCCAAGCACGTGCGCGACGGCGCACGGGTGACGGTGGTCATCGTCATCGGCCGCGAACGCAGCGCGCTCGACGACTCGGTCAGCGACGCCGAGTTCGCCGCCGAGACGGAGGGCGCCGCGAAGGCCCTGGGCGTGCACCGCTGCATCCGCCTGGAGGAACCCTCGCGGGACTTCGTCCTCGACCGCCGGGTCCATCTGGACCTCGTCCGGGTCCTGCGGGAGGTGCGTCCGCAGGTGGTGTACCTGCCGCACGACAACGACGACGATGTCGAGCACCGCATGGTGCACCAGCTCACCCTCGAAGCGCTGTGGATGGCCCAGTCGGAGTTCTTCCAGGAGACGGGCGGCCGGCCGATGCCCGCACCCCGGCTGGTGCTCGGCTACGAGGTGTGGGCGCCCATGGCGCGCTTCCAGTACGCCGAGGCCATCGACGGGCAGATCGAGACCAAGGTCGAGGCGATGCGGGCGTACGCCTCCCAGCTGCGGCACGCCGCATGGGACGAGGGCATCCGCGGCCTGGCCCGCTACCGCGGCGCGGTCTCGGCCGGCTCCGGGTACGCGGAGGTGTTCCAGGTGCTGAGCCTGGGTTCCCTGCCCTCCTCCGGCGGGGCGGGCGGCGGCCATGACTGACCGCCTCCTGGTCTGCGGGCTCGGCTCGGGCATGGACCGGTCCCTGTCCGAACTGCGCTCGCCCCGGCGGGAACTGGTGGTGGTGACGGACCACCCGACGGACCGGGCGCAGGCGGCTGCGGACGTCCTGCTCGTGTGCGACCCGAACGACGCCGTGGCGGTCCTCGCGGAGCTGTCGGCGGCCGGCATCGACCGGATCGACGGGGTGTTCTCCCTCGGCGCGGACAACCCGCCGGTGATCAGCACGATCGCGCAGCGCTTCGGCTGCCCGGGCCTGCCGCTGGAGACGGCCCTCGACTGCACGCTCAAGGACCGGCGCCTGAGGATCCTGCGTGCGGCCGGGCTGGACCTGCCCCGCTTCGCCACCGCCGAGAGCGTCGGCGAGGCGGTGCGGGCGGTCGCCGACGTCGGCCTGCCGGCGGTCGTCAAGCCCAGCGACCAGACGGGGTCGCTGGGGGTGCTGAAGGCGGAGTCGGCCGGGCAGGTACGGGCGCTGGCGGAGGAAGCGCTGCGGCTGAGCCCGGGCGGGCGGATCGTGGTGGAGGAGTTCCTGGAGGGCACCGAGCACACCCTGGCGGCCTTCATGGTCGACGGTGAGCTGCACCGCTTCGGGTTCGCCGACCGGGAGTACGGGCGCAAGGAGGAGTTCGCCCCCCACTTCTTCGAGGGCGGCGACACTCTTCCCAGCCGGTTGACCGCCGAGCAGATCGAGGAGGTCACCGACACGGTGCGGCGCGGGGCGCGCGCCCTCCGCCTGGACCCGGCGGTGATCAACACCGACATCCTGCGCACACACGACGGCCGGGTGGTCCTCCTGGAGATCACCTGCCGGCTGACCGGTGCCCGGATCGCCACCGAGGTGATGCGGCTGGCGACCGGGGTGGACCCGCTGCCCAACGTGGTCCGGCTGGCCCTGGGCCGCCCCCTGGAGCCGGCCGAACTGGTGCCCCGGCACAGCCGCGCCGCGGTCCAGCGGTTCGTCCCGGCGGACGGCGGCGTCGTCGAGTGGGTCGGCGACCCGCGGGACGTGTCCCGCCGGGCCGGGGTGCACGACGTGTTCTGGGGCCTCGACCTGAAGCCCGGCACCGTGGTGCCGCCCTACCGCGGCGGCGCCGACGTACTGGCCGGGGTGATCGCCCACGCCGCGCAGCCGGCGGAGGCCGAGGCCATCGCCGAGCGCACCCTGCGCGCCCTGCCCTTGCGCTTCAAGGCCGGGTCTCCATGACAGAGCCCGTTCAGCGGGCACCCGTACGCGCACGAGCCTGACGAGGGAGAACAGAGATGGCCACCGACCCGGTGGACGAGGCGGCGGTCGACAAGGGCATCGCCCGGACCAGCGTGATCATCGCCCTGCGTGACGACCTGCGGATCGCCGACTGCATCGCTTCGATCGACGAGGACGTCGAGATCGTCCTCGCGCTCAACGGACCGAGTGACGCGGTGCTGGCACTGATCGCCGAGCACCCCCGCCCGCTGACCGTCACCGAGATCGAGGACGTCGGCAACCTGGGCGCCGCCTACAACGCGGGGGCCGCCGCCACCGACCGGCAGTACCTGCTGCTGATGGACTCCGACTGCACCTTCGCCCCCGGGGTGGTCCGCGCCATGGTCCGCGCGGTGCTCACCGATCCGGTGGTCAAAGGGCAGGTGGTGTACGGGGAGTCGGACGGGCTCCTCAGCAAGCTCACCGCACGGGTCCGCGAGTTCGACGAGGGGGACTACGTCAGCGCGCTGTCCCCGCCGCTGATCTACAACCGCGACATAGTCGACCACATCGGCGGCTACCACTTCGACGAGCTGATCCACTGGTGCGAGGACCGCGAGTTCGACTTCCGGCTCCAGCTGGCGGGCATCCCCGTGGTGCACCTGCCCGAGGCGCGCATCTTCCACGACGCCCAGCACGGCTTCGCCAACATGCGCAGCTACTTCCGCTACGGCGTCGGCGAGGGCATCGGCCAGGAGACCGGGGTGTTCACCACTCCGGCGGTGCCGGTGGCGTGGCGGTTGTTCGAGGCGTCGCGGACGCTGGTGCACTGCGCCCGCGACAAGGGGCCGGGCGCGGCGGCCTACTACGCGCTGCTGAAAGCGGCCTTCCACACGGGCACCGCCCACCACCTGCTCAACGACCCGTACGGGGTGCGCGATCGCTACCCCGCCTCGGCGAAACGGGCGCGGATGGTGCGGTCCATCCCGCAGCACAGCACCAAGCTGACCGGCGCCCAGCTGCGACGGCTGCGGCGGGCGCACTGGGAAGCGGGCCGGCGGATCGAGAAGGTGGCCGACCTGTCGGTCTTCCACCCGGACGCCGCCGACCCGGGTACGGCGTCAGCCGCCGGGTAGGCACGGCAGCAGCAGGCGTGAGGGATGGTCGCCGCCGTGGTGGACGGTGTGGTGGGCGAGGACCCGCGGATGGACGTCGAAGCGCGGCGCGTTGCTGGCCGCGATCTCCAGCCGGATCCGGTGGCCGGCGCCGAACCGGTGACCGACCGCACCCAGCGCGACGGTGACCTCGACCGGCTCGTCGGGGGCGGATGCCGCGTCCGCCCCCGGCTCCAGGCGGCGCACGCCGTCGCACAGCAGCTCGGCCCGGCCGCCTGGGTGCACGTCGACGAGCTTGCCGGTCACGTCGGCGCCCGCCGCGTCCGGGGTCACGTACACCGTCAGGACGGTGTCGCCGACGACGGTCAGCGGCTCCGCGAGCGGCTCGCTCGTGAAGCACAGCACGTCGGCGCGCCGTTCGACCTCCCGCTGGTCCATCGGACCGCAGTCGCCGCCGGTGAACTGGCCGGGGAGGGCGGTGGCGCCCCCGGCCGTGGGCACGGGGTCGGCCGGGTCGTGGCGGAGCCGGTCCCAGCCGGGGGCCTCCGGAGCGGGGCCGGGCGTCAGGCCGCGGCCGTGCAGGTGCAGGACGAGGTCCCGGGCGCCGGGGACGGGCCAGTCGGGGAAGGCGCGCCATGCGTCGGCGCCGGTGACGAACAGCCGTACCGGTTCGGGTTGCGGACCGCCGACCCGCCGCCGCAGGTGGCGGTCGAAATGATCCAGATGGAGACCGGTGACATCGATGCTGCGTTCGTCGGCCGCCAGCCCGTAACGACGCTGTGGGAATATCCCGCCGGTGACGCAGTGGGACCACGGACCGACCACCAAGTGCGACGGAGTTCCACATTCCCGAATTCCCCGGTAATTCTCCAGGGCGCCGGCGAGGAAAATGTCGTACCAGCCGGTGAGGTGGAGCACCGGGACGCCGATCGACGGATACGACTCCCGGGGGGCGGCGCGCCGCCAGTACGGGTGGCCGCCCGGGTGGGCGCGCCACTGCCGGTAGTAGGGGGCCAGCCGGTCCAGCAGGTCCGCGGCGGCCTCCGGGTCCCGGTAGAGCTCGTCGATCCGGTCGACGGCACGGGCCACCTCGTCCAGGTCGGCCCCGGTCAGTCCGGCCCCCTCCAGCAGCAGGTCGTAGAGCACCCAGTACAGGACGAAGCCCCACTGGAAGGCGCCGCCCTGGCGGGTCCAGCCCTCATCGAAGCCGGATCCGGCCACGTGCGGGACGATCGCACCCAGGCCGGGCGGGCGCTCGGCCGCGGCGAGCAGTGCGGCCATCGCCTCGTAGGAGCGGCCGAACAGGCCGGCCGATCCGTCGCACCAGGGCTGCTCCACCGCCCAGGCGACGGTGTCCGCGCCGTCCGCCGCCTCGTGCCAGTACGGGTCGAAGGTGCCGCCGGAGCCGAACCGGCCGCGTACGTCCTGCACCAGCAGGGCGTAACCGGAGCGCACCAGGCGCAGGCCGTCGACGGAGGCCCCGCCCGGACTGCCGGATTTCCCGTAGGGCGTCCGGCGCACCAGCACCGGCACCGGGCCGCCTGAATCGGGACGGTAGAGGTCGGCACTCAATAAGGTGCCGTCACGCACCGGTATTTTCAGATCGTGTTCCACAACAATACGCACCCGCCCATATTCCATCAGGACGAGGGAATTCACAATGCAGTCCTCCGGAATCCATTTCCTGGAACCGTTCTTCGAGACGGCGCGTACGGATCCGGCCCGCCCGGCCGTGGTCGACAACGGGCTCGTGGTCGGCTACGGCACCCTCGCCGCCTGGGTACGGGAGGTGGCCGGCGCCGTCTCGCCGCGGACGGAGCGGCCCCAGCCGCCGGTCGGGGTCGTCGTGCACCACTCGGCCCGGGACGTGGCGGCCCTCCTGGGCGTGCTCGCTGCGGGGCGCGCCTACGTGCCGCTGGAGGCAGGCCACCCCTCGGCCCGGCTGGAGTCCGTCCTGGCCCGGCTGGGGGTCCGCGAGGCCGTGGCGACCGCGGACACCGGCTGGCAGCCCGCGGTCGCGCGGACGGTCCGTCCCCGCTGGGCGCCCGCCGCGGAGCCGCCCCCTGCGGCCACCGTGCTGCACGGCTCGGTCGTGGGGCCCGAGGACCCGGCGTACGTGCTGTTCACCTCCGGTTCCACCGGCGAGCCCAAGGGAGTGGTGGTGCCACACCGGGCCCTCGCCGCCGTGGTGCCGGCGCTGCGCGACCTGTACGGCATCGGCCCGCACTCCGCGGTGCTGCACTTCCACGGCGCCGGCGGCGACACGAGCCTGGAGGAGATCCTCCCCACCCTGACCGGCGGCGCCACCCTCGTCGTCGACGACGCGGCGCGCGAGGGTTTCCCGCAGGTCGCCGAGGACCAGGAGGTCACCGTCGCGGTGCTGCCGACCGGCTTCTGGCACAGTCTGGCCGGTGACCTCCTGCAGCAGGGCACCGGCCTCCCCGCGTCCCTGCGTACGGTCGTGATCGGCGGGGAGGCGGTGCGGGCCGACATGCTGGAGCGCTGGCGGCGACTCGGCACCGAAGGGGTGCGGCTGCTCAACACGTACGGATCCACCGAGACGGCCCTGGTCACCCACGCCGTGCAGCTGGCCGGGCCGGGCGCACCCGAACTGCCGGAGTCCGGCGGCGACCTGCCCATCGGGCTGCCCCTGCCGCACGTGGGCCAGCGCGTGGCCGACACGGGCGAGCTGTACGTGTCGGGGCCAGGACTGGCCCTCGGCTACCACGCCGCGCCGGAGGAGACGGCGGCCAGGTTCACCGAACAGGGAGGGACCCGCTGGTACCGCACCGGGGACCTGGTCTCCATGGTGCCCGGAGGCGGCCTGGTGTTCCGGGGCCGCTCCGACCACCAGGTCAAGATCCGCGGTCACCGGGTGGACCTGGTGGACGTCGAGGCTCTCGTCGGGAGCTGCGAGGGGGTCCTGGAGGTGGCGGCCGCGCGGGTGGACCGGGCCGAGCACAGCACACTGGCCGCCTTCTTCGTACCGCTGCCCGACCACGACCCCGGCGAGGTGGCGACGGGCGTCCGCGCCCGGCTGGCCGGCACGGCGGCCCCGCACCTGGTGCCCAGCCTGCTGGTGCCGGTCGCGGAGCTGGAACGCACCCACACCGGGAAGGTGGACCGCAACGCCACCAGGGACCGGTACCTGGTCACGACGGGGGCGAACCGATGAGGGCCGCGGCGGGCGCCGCACGGGCCGCGGTACCCGGGGGGCCGTCGCAGGCGCCGTCGGGGGCGCCGTCGGGGGCGCCGACGGGGGCGCCGACGGGGGCGCCGGCGGGGGCGCCGCAACCCGCCGGGGAGTCCGGCCCGGCCGGCCTGGCCGCGTACGCCTCCCGCCGCCTGGGCGTGGTCCTCGACCCGGCGACCGCTCGCGCCGACGAGAGCGGGTGGGACTTCCGGGTCACACACATCCGGGCGGTGGACCGCACCTGGTGGATCCTGCGGCAGCCGCGCCGGCCGGAAGCCTCGGAGCAACTGGCCTTCGAGGGCGCGGTGCTGGCGGCCGTACGCAACCGGACGCCCGTGCCGGTACCCGACTGGCGCCTGCACACCCCGGACCTGGTCGCCTACCCCCGCCTGCCCGGTGAGGCGGCGGGCACCGAGGATCCCGACACCCTGGTCTACGGCTGGTCCCTGGACCCGCTGGCGCACCCCGGCCACTACCTGGAGCCCCTCGCCCGGGCGCTGGTCGCGGTGCACACGACCCCGCTGGACAGCCCCGCCCTCCCGGCGGGCCGGGGGCAGGCGGACCCTGGCGCCGTGCGCGCCCGGATCGCGGACCGGCTCACCCGGGCCCGCGCCGAACTCCCCCTGCCCGCCGCCGGGCTGCGGCGCTGGCGGGCTTGGCTGGACGACGACCGGCTGTGGCCCGGCCGGCTGACGCTCGTCCACGGCGACGTGCACCCCGGGCACACCCTGGTGGTGCGCCCGCGGTCCGGTCCGCCGGCTCTGTCGGGCCTGCTGGACTGGGCCAACGCCGATGTCGGCGATCCCGCGGCCGACTTCGTCGACATGCTGTACGCCGGCGGCACCGCCGTCCTCGACCGGCTCCTGGAGGCCTACCGGGCGGCGGGCGGCGAGGTGCGCGACGGCATGCGGGCACACATCCTGGCACGCGCCTCCTTCCTGTGGGTCCACGTGGCGCTGCGGGGTCTGGACACCGGCCGCCCCGCATGGGTGCAGACGGCACTGCGCAGGATGGCGCCGTGAGGGGCACGGGGCGGCGCCCTCAGGGGGCGGACGGCACGGAGGGCGCGGCGGGCTCCGCGCGTACGACGGGGCACACGCCCGGCGGGACGGCGTACGCCCTGCACGGGACCGGGAACCTGCCGGTGGTGCTGGTCGCG
Source organism: Streptomyces sp. NPDC043680 (assembly GCF_056436685.1). Classification (NCBI taxonomy): domain Bacteria; kingdom Bacillati; phylum Actinomycetota; class Actinomycetes; order Kitasatosporales; family Streptomycetaceae; genus Streptomyces; species Streptomyces sp. NPDC043680. The sequence goes on from NZ_JBWKCE010000007.1 coordinate 193,051, forward strand.
GGCGCGGGCGGCACCGGACGGATCTGGGAACACCACCAGGTGCCGGCACTGACCGCCGCCGGCCGGCGGGTGGTCACCTTCGACCACGGGCCTGCGCCGGCCACCGGGCCGGCCGACCTGGCCGCTCGTACGCGGGAGGTGCTGAGGGCCCTCGACCTGCCGCCCTGCCCGCTGGTCGGCCACTCCCTCGGCGCGCTCGCCGTCCAGGAGCTGCTCCTGACCGATGCGCACCGGGCGAGCGGGGCGCTGCTCGTGGCGACCCGTGGCCGGCCCGACGCGGTGGGGGAGGCCGTGGCCCGTGCGGAGGCCGCCTTCGCCGGGGCGGGCACCCGGCTGCCGGCGGAGTACGAGGCCTTCGTCCGGCTGGTGCAGCACCTCTCCCCCAGGACGCTGGCCGACGAGGGCGCGACCGCAGAATGGCTCGACTTGTTCGAATTCGCTGCGCTGACCGGCGGGTCGGCCGCGTACCAGCCGGGCCCCCCGGTCCGCGACCGGCTCGCGGACTACGGCCGGATCCCCGTGCCCGTCCTGGTGGTGGGGTTCGCCGACGACGTGCTGGCGCCCGCCCCGCTGGGCCGGGAGGTCGCCGCCGCGATCCCCGGCGCCCGCTACACGGAGCTGCCGGACACCGGCCACCTCGGGTTCCTGGAACGGCCCGGGGCGTTCAACACCGTCCTGCTGGACTTCCTCGCCGCCTTGGCCTCGACCGACCCAGGAGTGTCCCGTGTCCCCTGAGCCCCACTCCCCCGCCCCCGCCCCCGGAGAGGTCGAGGTCGTCCACGTCGGCCAGGAGCCGCCGGACTCCTGGGCGGCGGCCGTGTACCTGTGCGGCCCGACCCCGACCGACCCCGTCGAGCCGTCGTGGCGGCCGGCCGCCGTGGCGGCACTGCGGTCCGCGTGGTCCGGTGCCGGACGGCTGGTGGTGTTCCTGCCTGAACCGGCGCCCGGCGGCGGCTACCCGGCGTACGGGGACCAGATCGCATGGGAGGAGGACGCCATGCACCGGTCCGACGTGGTCCTGTTCTGGATCCCGCGCGACATGGCCCGGCTGCCGGGCCTGGTGTCCAACATCAAGTGGGGCGCGTGGTGCGATTCGGGCCGCGCCGTGCTCGGGGCGCCGCCGGAGGCCGAACGCATGGAGTACCTGCTCCACTTCGCCGCCGTCCTGGGGGTCCCGGTGGAGCGGACGCCGGCGGGCGCTGCCGAGGCCGCACTGCGGGCGGTCGGGCCGGGCTCCGTGCGCACCGCCGGCGAACGGGCGGTGCCGCTGACGGTGTGGCGGACCGGTCCGTTCCGCACGTGGTACGCCGCCTGCCGGGAGGCCGGGGACCGGCTGCTGGACGCGCGCGTGGAGTGGTACGCGCCGGCGGCGGCGCCCGACGGGGCCGCCGCCTGGCTGCTGACCGTCACCGTCGCGCCGGGCGACGGCTCCGAGCCCGCCGTGGGCCGGCTGCTGGCGGCTCAGGGACAGGGCATGCTCATGTAGAGCGCCTGCTCGCCCTCGGATGCGGTGCCCAGGTACAGGGCGGTGTCCAGGCCGCAGAGGGCGAAGCCCATCCTCCGGTAGGCGTGGATGGCCGGGGCGTTGACGTTGGTCACCTCCAGCCAGAGGTGCCCGGCGCCCCGCTCGCGGGCGAAGTCCACCGCGTGCCCCATCAGCGCCCTGCCGACGCCGCGGCCCCGGTGGCCGGGGGCGACCTCGATGTCCTCGATGGTCAGCCGCCGGTTCCACGCGGAGTAGGAGACGGCGGCGAAGCCGGCGAGGCCCCCGTCGGCGCCGACGGCGACGAAGGTGCGACTGTCGGCGTCGGCGTCCTCGCCGTCCGTCTCCCCGTCGTCGCCGTCCTCGTCCTCGGGGAACACCTTGACCAGCGGCGGGTCAACCGGAACCTCGCGGAGGGCGAAACCGTCGCCGGTCGCGACGACATCGAATACGGTGCTGGTGGTGAAGGACCCGTCAAGGGCCTGGATGGCCTCGGCGTCCTCGGGACGGGCGATGCGGAACTCGTACGTCGTGTCACTGAGCGCGGTCATGGCACGAGGCTATGACCGACGTGCCCGGGTCAGGGCGGGTTTCAGCCGCACGCGCCCGGCTGCCCGGCCCCGGCCGCACCGGGAATCAGCCGGAAGCCACCGGCAGCACGTCCGGCGACAGCGAACCCGCCCGCGACGCGGCACTCGTCATCCGCCGGCGGTGGTGTCGGCGGCAGAGGACCTCGTAGCCGATCTCCTCCGCCGGGCGGTTCACGTCACCCACCACGACCTGCGCGCCTTCGACCACCATCGCGCCGCCCACCGTACGGGCGTTGTGGGTGGCGCGGGCGCCGCACCAGCACAGGGCCTCGACCTGGAGCTGCTCGATCCGGTCGGCGAGCTCGATCAGGCGCTGGGAGCCGGGGAACAGCTTGGTGCGGAAGTCCGTGGTGATGCCGAAGGCGAAGACGTCCATGTCGAGGTCGTCGACGATGCGGGCCAGCTGGTCGATCTGCTCCGGGGCGAGGAACTGCGCCTCGTCCACGATCACGTAGTCCGCCTTGCCGCCCCTGGACAGCTGGTCCACGAGGTAGGCGTACAGGTCCATGCCCTCGCCGGCCTCGACCGCCTCCGTGACCAGGCCGAGGCGGGAGGACAGCTTGCCCTCGCCCGCACGGTCGTCACGGGTGAAGATCACGCCTTGCAGGCCCCGCGCCGACCGGTTGTGGCCGATCTGGAGCGCCAGCGTACTCTTCCCGCAATCCATCGTGCCGGAGAAAAAGACCAGTTCAGGCATGGAGGGAGCGGGACCTTTCGGGTCAGGGGGAGCAGGAGGGGAACGGCGGCCGGGAAGTCGGCGGGTCAGGTGCGGACTTCGAGCAGCGGGACCAGCTGCTCAGCCGCGGTCATCGAGCCGTGCATGCCGACGAGCGCCGACTCGTTGGGCTCGTTCACGGACGCGGTGATCGCCACGTCGGCGTGGGCCGCGGCGACCACGTCGCCGATCCGGCCGAGCACCCGCTCGTCGCACTCCCCCGGCGCACCGAACCAGCCCAGGTCCAGGGCCTCTTGCCGGCTCGCGACCCAGAACCGGTCGCCCAGTACCTCGCGCCACACCGTGAGGACGTCGGCCTCGGCGCCCGGTACGGCGTACACGTGCCGGGCCCGGCCCTCGCCGCCGAGCAGGGCCACGCCCGCGCCCAGCTCCCAGTCCTCGTCGAAGTCGATCCGGGAGTCCTCGTCGAACGGGACGTCCACCATCCCGTGGTCGGCGGTCACGTACAGCGCGGTGCGCGGCGGCAGTTGCTCGGCCAGCCGCTGGACCAGCCGGTCGACGTACATCAACTGGCCGCGCCAGGCGTCGGAGTTCACCCCGTGCCGGTGTCCGGCCCCGTCGAGCTCGCTGTAGTACGTGTACACCAGCGAGCGGTCGCCGGCCGCGAGCCGCTCGGCGGCGAGGTCCATCCGCTCTTCGCCGGTCATCCGGCCGAGGAAGGTGCCGCCGCTCAGTGCGATCTTGGTGAGCGGGGTGGTCTGGAAGGCGGGCGAGGACACCTGGGCGGTGGCCACACCGGCCGCGTCGGCCTGCTGGAAGACGGTCGGGTAGGGCTGCCAGGGCGCCGGCGGGGTCCACGGCTGCCAGCGGAGCTGGTTCATCAGCTCGCCGGTGGCCGGGTTGCGGACCGCGTAGCCGGGCAGGCCGTGCCGCGAGGGCGCGAGGCCGGTGCCGACCGAGGCCAGGGAGGTCGCGGTGGTCGCCGGGAACCCGGCGGTGAGCGGGCGGCCGGTGCCGCCGCGCGAACTGCCGAGCAGGGAGGTCAGGTACGGGGCCTCGTCCGGGTGGGCCTTGATCTGCTCCCAGCCCATGCCGTCGACGAGGAACACGCAGTTGCGGTCGGCCGGGGTCAGCTCGGCGATGGCGGCGCTGAACCCGGGGACGCCCTGACCGGCCACCAGCGTCGGCAGCAGATCGGCGAGCGAGCCGGCTCCGTACTCGGGCACCGGGGCGCCCGCGGGCTCCAGGAGCTCCGGCTCCTGCCAGTCCTGCGCTGCGGAGTAGGCCATCAGCGGGGGCCGGCGGCGGTTGCCGCCGTCGCCTCGGAGAGTGCCTGCGCGAAGAGGAGGGTCTGGCGGACCGCCTCCGGGCCGTCGCCGGCCTCGCTGACGCGCAGGCTGAGGTCGTCGGCGGTGGAGTTTCCGGTGTAGCCGTGGTCGGAGTCGCAGTTCGGGTCGCCGCAGGCGGCGGGCTCCAGGTCGATCCGGGAGACCGCGCCCCAGCCGATGGTCAGGACGACCTCGCGGGGCAGGGTGCCGGGGGTGTACGACTCGGGGTTGGCGACGACGCGGCTGAGCACCACCGAGGAGATGCTGGCGAGCTTGACCGACTCGGTGGAGGTGGTCGCGTACGGGGACGGGGACCCGGCGTCGGCGGCCTGCTCGTCGGTGTGGCTCACGATGAAGCGGTTGCCGGTCAGGACGAGGACCGTGACGTGCCGGCGGACCTCGTTCGAGTCGAAGGTCGTTTCCTGGTGGACCAGGTACGACGAGATCGGCTCGCCGCCCACCGCGGCCTCCACGGCCTCGGCCACGAGGGCCGGGTAGTAGCCGCTGCGCTCGATCGCCGTGCGCAGCCCCTGGGTCGTCGTACCGGATTTCGCCATGGGGTCCATCCTAAGGCCCTGGGCGGGCGCCCCGGCCGCCCTCAGTAGCTGGGGAGTATCCGGGGACCGAGGTCGGTGCGGGCAGGGGGGTGGGCGATGCGCACGGTGGCGCTGAGGACGGACAGCCCCTCGGTCGCGACGACGACCGGTTCCAAGGTCACGCCGACGACCTCCGGGTGATCGTCCACGAGCCGGGACAGGCGCAGGAGGAGCTCCTCCAGGGCCGGGGTGTCCACGGGCTCGCTCCCGCGCCAGCCGAAGAGGAGGGGAGCGGTCCGGATGGACCGGATCAGTCCGGCGACGTCCCGGTCGGTGGCCGGGACGAGCCGGTGTGCGGTGTCGCCGAGCAGCTCGGAGGCGACCCCGGCGAGCCCGAAGGAGAGGACGGCGCCCGCGGCGGGGTCGATGACGGACCGCACGACGGTGTCGACCCCGCGGGGCACCATGGCCTGGACGACGGGGAGCAGCTCGGCGGGCGTGCCGAGCAGGTCGGTCAGTTCGTCGTACGAGCGGCGCAGCTCCGCCTCGGTCGTCAGGTCCAGGCGTACGCCGCCCAGGTCCGCGCGGTGGCGCAGGTGCGGGGCGGTGGTCTTGAGCGCGACGGGGTAGCCGAGGGTCTCGGCGGCCCGCACCGCGGCGTCGGCGGTGGGAGCGGGCAGGGTGGGCAGCACGCGGATGCCGTACCGCGCGAGCAGCTCGGCGGCGTCGGCCTCGCCGAGGGTGAGGGCGCCGGGGTCGGCCCCGGTGCCGGTACCGGCACCGGCACCGGGGTCACCGCCCGGCCCGAGGTCGGCCAGCAGCCCGGCGAGCTGGGCCGCGGCTCCGGCCTCGTCGATGTCCTCGTACGCGGGCACCTGGCCGGCGTGGGCGTTGGCCTGCCGCCACTGCCCGTACCGCACCGCTTCGGCCACGGCCCGTACGGCCCGCTCGGCTGCCGGGTAGGCGGGCAGGCGCACCGCATCCGCCGCGCGGGGCCGGGGCGCCGCTTCGGACCGGGGGTCCCCGGTCCCGGGCACGGCCCCGGCCCCGGTCCCGGCTTCGTCCCCGGGCGGGGTGGCGGCGAAGCCTCCTGCCGGGGAGAGGGCGTCCGCGAGGTCGGCGAGTTCCACGTGGACCACCGCCACCGGCTTCCCGGGGTGCTCAGCCACCGCTTCACGCAGCGCACCGGCCAGGTCGTCCACCAGGGGGCGCTCGCTGACGGACGGGATCGCCGTGACGATGACCGCGTCGTTGGTGTCCGAGGCCAGCGCGGCGGCCAGGGCCGCCCGGAACTCGGCCGGACCGGCCGCCGTCGTCAGGTCCAGCGGGGTACCCGGCCGCAGCCCCTGCGTGAGGCAGGCGTCGTAGGTGAGGACGCCGAGCGACTCGGAGTTCCCGAGGATCGCCACGCGCGGCCCGGCCGGCAGCGGCTGCGAGGCCAGCAGCAGTCCGACGTCCACGAGCTCGGTCACCGTGTCGACCCGGATCACGCCCGCCTGCCGCAGCAGCGCCGAGACGGTGGTCTCCGCGAGCCTGGTCCCGGGCACCACGTGCCCCGCCGGGGTGTGGCGGCCCCCCTTGGCGACGACCACGGGCTTGACGGCCGCCGTCCGGCGGGCGAGCCGCGTGAACTTCCGCGGGTTGCCCAGGGTTTCGAGGTACATCAGCGCCACGTCCGTGGCCTCGTCGTCGTACCAGAACTGGAGGATGTCGTTGCCGGAGACGTCCGCCCGGTTGCCCGCCGAAACGAACGACGAGAGGCCCTCGCCGCGCCGGAGCAGCGCCGAGAGCAGCGAGATACCGATCGCCCCGGACTGGGTGAACAGCCCGATCCGGCCGCGCAGCGGCGCCGGGGCCGGGGCCAGCGAGGCGTTGAGCCCCACGTCCGGCGCGGTGTTGATCACACCAAAGGCGTTGGGGCCGATCAGCCGCATCCCGTACGAGCGCACCTGGCGCACCAGTTCGCGCTGCCGGTCGAGTCCGGCCGGGCCGCTCTCCCCGTATCCGGCGGACAGCACCACCAGCCCCTGCACCCCGTGCTCCCCGCAGGCCGCCACCGCCTCCGGGACCCGCTCGGCGGGCACGGCGATCACGGCGAGGTCGACCGGGGCGTCGACCTGGGCGAGGGCCCGGTAGGCCCGCACGCCCTCCAGCAGGTCGGTGGTGACGGCCTCGTTCACGGCGTAGAGGTGGCCGTGGAAGCCGCTGTCCCGGAGGTTGCGCAGCGCCGCCGCGCCCATGCCGCCGCCGGAGCGGCTGACTCCGATCACCGCCACCGAGCGGGGGGTCAGCAGCCGCTGCACCGAGCGGGCCTCGGCGCGCTGTTCGCGGGCCCGCTGGACGGCGAGGGACTCCTCGGTGGGTTCGAGGTCGAGGGTGAGGTGGACGGAGCCGTCCTCGAAGCTGCGCTTCTGCTGGTAGCCCGCATCCGTGAACACCTTGATCATCTTGGTGTTGGCGGGCAGCACCTCGGCGGCGAACCGGCGGATGCCCCGCTCCCGGGCCACCGCGCCGATGTGTTCGAGGAGCGCCGAGGCGACCCCGCGGCCCTGGTGGGCGTCCTGGACCAGGAACGCGACCTCGGCTTCGTCGGCGGGCAGGGAGGCGGGCCGGCCGTCGGGGCCGATGCGGTCGTAGCGGACGGTGCCGATGAACTCCTCGCCGACGGTCGCCGCGAGGCCGACCCGGTCCACGTAGTCGTGGTGCGTGAAGCGGTGCACGTCCCGGTCGGAGAGCCGCGGGTAGGGGGCGAAGAACCGGTAGTACTTCGACTCGTCCGAGACCTGCTCGTAGAAGCTGACCAACCGGGCGGCGTCCTCGGTGGTGATGGGCCTGATCCGGGCGGTGCCGCCGTCGCGCAGGACGACGTCGGCCTCCCAGTGGGCCGGGTACGAAGGATCCGACGCGGTGGTCATGCGGTGATCCTAAGGCCGGCGCCGGCCCAACTGCTCCTGCGCGGCGCATGAGGCAAGCCAGGATAAATCGGTGCAAGCTGGGGAGCATCGAACGGCGGACGAAAGGGGCCGAAGGTCGGTCGGAGCATTCGGGGCGTCGTGAGAGACTGGTCTAGACAACCGCTAGAACCTGAAGGGCATCACCATGGCAGAGCGCCGCGTCAACGTCGGCTGGGCCGAGGGCCTGCACGCTCGTCCCGCCTCGATCTTCGTCCGCGCGACGACCGCTTCCGGGGTCCCGGTGACCATCGCGAAGGCCGACGGGAACCCCGTCAACGCCGCGTCCATGCTCGCGGTGCTGGGCCTGGGCGCCCAGGGTGGCGAGGAGATCGTCCTCGCGTCCGACGCCGAGGGTGCCGAGGCGGCGCTGGACCGCCTCGCCAAGCTGGTCGCCGAGGGCCTTGAGGAGCTCCCGGAAACCGTCTGACCCCGGCCCCTTCGGGTTCGCGTCCGCGTGCGGCGAAGCCGCGGCCACCGGTGTGCGGTGGCCGCGGCTTCGTCCTGTTCCGCCCTCGGGGATTCCGCTTGCCCGGGTGGTGCGCAGGGGCGCCGCGCCGGCCGCCCGGCGAAAAGGCGTACGGACGCGGGCGCGCGCATTTCCGTCCCGCCCATAATCCGACCCGCTCATACGCATCCGCGGGATATGCGTCACCCGAATATCCGCAGCCCGCATATCCCTCGCCCGGATATCCGTCCTTTTTATCCGGGCTTTGTTAATGGGGGCCGCTCGCCATGTTTACGACAGGTTGCGAAGTCCTCACCCGCAGCCGGTGCGCCCCCGCCGCCCGGTCGGCGTGGACCGCCGTCAGCGCGCGGGCCCGTTCCGCGTCTCCGCGCGCGACCGCGTCGACGATCGCCCCGTGCTCCGCCCAGGACTCCACCGGCCGCGCCGGGGCCTGGACGGCGTACATCCAGGCGATCTTGTGCCGCATCTGGGTGAGCAGCGCGATCAGCCCGGGGCTGCCCGAGGCCTGGGCCAGCGTCTCGTGGAACCAGCCTCCGAGGGCCCGCAGGTCCTCCCCCTGGCCCCGCCTGGCCCGCTCCTGACCCAGCCGCACCAGACCGCGCAGCACCTTGAGATGAGCCTCCGTGCGACGGCGGGCCGCGCGGGCGGCCGCGAGCGGTTCCAGCAGCATCCGCACCTCCAGCAGGTCGGCGGCCTCCTGCTCGGTCGGCTCGGCGACGCACGCGCCGGCGTGCCGCCGGGTGGTGACGAAGCCCTCCGACTCCAGAGTGCGCAGCGCTTCGCGGACCGGGACGCGGGAGACCCCGTAGCGGCGGGCCAGGACCTCCTCGGTCAGTCTGCCGCCCGGCTCGAACACCCCGGAGACGATGTCGTCGCGGATCGCTGTGCATACCGCGTGCGCAGGAATACGCAAGACCGGACCTCCGCCTATTTCCGACTGCCGACGTCATTTTGGCGCGACCTTGTGGGCCGCAGTGCGACTCTATTGCAACACGCGATATTTTCCGAGCACGGACAGAAATTCCACGGATATTTATGGCCACAACGCGCAGACCCCGGCTCGGTGAGCCGGGGTCTGCGAAAGGATGTGGTGCGCGGCAGGCGGGCGTTGCAGGCCCGGCCCGTCCGTCAGACGTCGACGCCGTGCTGGCGCAGGTAGGCGACCGGGTCGATGTCCGAGCCGTACTTGGCGCCGGTACGGGCCTCGAAGTGCAGGTGCGGACCGCTGGAGTTGCCGGTGGAGCCCGACAGGCCGATCTGCTGGCCCGGGGTGACCTGCTCGCCGACGGAGACGCTCAGCGAGGACATGTGGCCGTACTGGGTGTACGTGCCGTCGTTGTGCTTGATGACGACGTTGTTGCCGTAGGCGCCGCCCCAGCCGGCCTCGACCACGGTGCCGAAGCCCACCGCGTGCACCGAGGTGCCGGAGGCCGCGTGGAAGTCGATGCCGGTGTGGCTGCCGGAGGACCACATGCCGCCACCCGCGTGGTACTGGGTGCTGACGTACGACTCGTCGAGCGGGGAGACGAAGGTGTTGAGGCGCTTGCGCTCCTCCTCGCGGGCCGCACGCTCCGCGGCCTCGCGCTCCGCCTTGGCCTTCTCCTCGGCCTTCTGCTTGGCCTCGGCGGCGCGGGCCTTGGCGTCGGCCTCGGCCTTCGCCTTGGCGGCGGCGGCATCGGCCGCGTTCTGCTGCGCCTCGGCCTGGGCCTCGATCTCGCCCGCGAGGTCCTCGGCGGTGACCACGGCGTTCAGGCCGGTGTCCTCCATCGAGGGGGCCTTGTCCGAGGCGGCGAACGCCGGTCCGGCCAGGGAGCCCACGACACCGGTGGTGGCGAGGGCGGCGATGCCGGCGTAACCGGCGGTCTTGCGGCTCAGACGGCTGGAACCACGGTGCTTACCGGCGGCACGACTGCCAAACGCCATGAAGGGGCTGATCCTTTCCTTCCTTCTCGCCTACCGGGTTAGCTGACGGGTTCGGAGCAGGAAGGTCTCCTACGGGCCCCCTCTGGCGAGGCGGTCCGATTCACCCCAGGGACGCTTGTGGGTCCCCGGCTCCCCAGGCTCGCGCCTGACGGGGACTCGGCGATCGCTGCCCGGTGCCGCGGGTGCGGCGCGTACAACTGACGGACAGCACGCCCGACGCTAGGCGGATCATCAGTCAATCGCCAAACAGACGCGCTCTTTTGTTGCGTACGCCACAGCCCATACGAGCCCGCTCTCCGCCAAACAGACAAAAAGGGCTCCGGCGGACAAGCCCGCCGGAGCCCTGGACGTATCGGTCAGTTGCCGACGACGGTCACCTCGCCGATCCCGAGGGCGCGCACCGGCTCCTCGATCTGCGCCGCATCACCGACCAGCACCGTGACCAGGCGGTCCACCGGGAAGGCCGCCAGGACCGCCGAAGTCGCCTCCACCGTGCCGGTTTCGGCCAGCTGGGCGTACAACTGCGCCTGGTAGTCGTCCGGAAGCTCCTGCTCGACCTGGTCGGCCAGGGTGCCCGCGACGGCCGCCGCCGTCTCGAACTTCAGCGGGGCCACCCCCACCAAGTTCTGTACGGCCACGTCCCGTTCGGCGTCGGTGAGGCCGCCCTCGGCGAGGGTGCGCAGCACCTTCCAGAGGTCGTCCAGCGCCGGGCCGGTGTTGGGCGTGTCCACCGAGCCGCTGATGGCGAGCATCGAGGCGCCCTTGCCGTCGGCGGTGGAGCGCAACACCTGGCCGAAGGCGCGCACGCCGTAGGTGTAGCCCTTCTCCTCGCGCAGCACCTTGTCCAGGCGCGAGGTGAGGGTGCCGCCCAGGCAGTACGTGCCGAGCACCTGCGCCGCCCAGACCCGGTCGTGGCGGTCCGGCCCGATCCGGCCGATGAGCAGCTGCGTCTGGACCGCGCCGGGCCGGTCCACGATGATCACGCGGCCGGTGTCGTCGGCGGTAACCGGGGGCACCGGGTGCGGGGCCGCGGTGTTGCCGGTCCAGGCGCCCAGCGTGTCGGCGAGGACGGCGTCCAGGTCGATTCCGGTCAGGTCGCCGACGACCACCGCGGTGGCGGTGGCGGGGCGTACGTGGGCCTCGTAGAAGGCGCGTACGGCCGCGGAGTCGATCCGCGCGACCGTCTCCTCGGTGCCCTGGCGGGGCCGCGACATCCGCAGGGAGGCCGGGAAGAGCTGCCGGGACAGCTCCTTGGCGGCGCGGCGCTGCGGGTTGGCCAGCTCGTGCGGGATCTCGTCGAGCCGGTTGCGCACCAGCCGGTCGACCTCGCTGTCGGCGAAAGCCGGCGCGCGCAGGGCATCGGCGAGCAGCCCGAGCGCCTTCGGCAGCCGGGAGGCCGGGACCTCCAGCGAGAGGCGCAGGCCGGGGTGGTCGGCATGGGCGTCGAGCGTGGCGCCGCAGCGCTCCAGCTCGGCCGCGAACTCCTCGGCGGAGTGCTTGTCGGTGCCCTCGGACAGCGCGCGGGCCATGATGGTCGCCACCCCGTCCAGGCCCTGCGGCTCGGCGTCCAGCGGGGCGGCGAGGTTGACCTCGACCGCGATCACCTTCTGGCCGGGCCGGTGGCAGCGCAGCACCGTCAGGCCGCTCGGCAGCGCGCCGCGCTCGGGGGCCGGGAAGGCCCACGGCTTGGGCTGCCCGGCCTGCGGCTGCGGGTGGAAGGTCATCGTGACGGCTGCGGTGTCGCTCACTGCTCCGCCCCCTCGTTCTCGGTCTCGGTCTCGGTCGCCGCGGAGCCGCCGGCCGCATCGGCCGCGAGCGGCTCGTACACCAGCACCGCGCGGTTGTCGGGGCGCAGTCGGGCCGCGGCCACGGCCTGCACCTCCTCGGGGGTGATGTCGAGGACGCGCTGGACGGCGGTCAGGGCGAGCTGCGGGTCGCCGAACAGCACCGCGAAGCGGCACAGTTCGTCGGCGCGGCCGGCCACAGTGCTCAGCCGGTCCAGCCACTCCCGCTCCAGCTGCGCCTGGGCGCGCTCCATCTCCTCGGCCGTCGGGCCCTCGGCGGCGAACCGCGCGAGCTCCTCGTCGACGGCCGCCTCGATGGCGGGCACCTCGACCCCGCTGGAGGTCTTCACGTCCAGCCAGCCCAGCGAGGGGGCGCCGGCGAGCCGCAGCATGCCGAACCCCGCCGCCACGGCGCTCTGGTCGCGGCGTACCAGGCGGTTGTGCAGCCGGGAGGACTCCCCGCCGCCGAGGATGGTCAGCGCGACGTCCGCGGCGTCGCACTCGCGGGTGCCGTCGTGCGGGAGCCGGTAGGCGGCCATCAGCGCGCGGGCCGGGACCTCCTCGGTGATTTCCTCCCGCAGCTCGCGGCCCATGATCTCCGGCAGCGTGCCGTCGCGCGGCGGCTGCTTGCCGTCGTGGCCGGGGATGGTGCCGAAGTACTTCTCGATCCAGGCGAGCGTCTGCTGGGGGTCGATGTCGCCGACCACCGACAGCACCGCGTTGTTGGGCGCGTAGTACGTACGGAAGAAGGTGCGGGCGTCCTCCAGGGACGCCGCGTCCAGGTCGGCCATCGAGCCGATCGGCGTGTGGTGGTACGGGTGGCCCTCGGGGTAGGCGAGGGCGGTCAGCTTCTCGAAGGCCGTTCCGTACGGGACGTTGTCGTACCGCTGGCGGCGCTCGTTCTTGACCACGTCGCGCTGGTTCTCCATGGACTCGTCGTCCAGGGCGGCCAGCAGCGAGCCCATGCGGTCCGCCTCCAGCCAGAGCGCGAGCTCCAGCTGGTGGGCCGGCATGGTCTCGAAGTAGTTGGTGCGCTCGAAGCTGGTCGTGCCGTTCAGGGAACCGCCGGCCCCCTGGATCAGCTCGAAGTGCCCGTTGCCCGGTACGCTCGCCGAGCCCTGGAACATCAGATGCTCGAAGAGGTGAGCCAGACCGGTCCGCCCCTTGACTTCGTGGCGCGAGCCGACGTCGTACCAGAGGCAGACTGCGGCGACCGGGGTCAGGTGATCCTCGGAGAGCACCACGCGCAGGCCGTTGGCCAGCCGGTGCTCGGTCGCTGTCAGGCCGCCGGAGCCGGCCTGGGCGGTGGCCGTGTGACCCATGGGCATGTGGTCCCTTCGATCGCGATGCAGAGATTTCTGTCAGACCTGCCACTGTATGCAAGCGCGTCGGCGGCCGGAGAAGTTCCCGGGGCACTCCCCCGGACTCCGTCCTGGGTGAGCCCCGGGGTCGGAGTGGGCGTTGTCCGTGCCTCGGGCCACAATGGTCCGCGTCAACCCCTGTCACACACCCGTACACCGTCATTCTTGGTTAAGGAGCCGCGCAGCGATGGCCCGCCGCAGCACGAAGACCCCGCCGCCGGAGGAGTTCGAGGAGAAGATCCTCGACATCGACGTCGTCGACGAAATGCAGGGCTCCTTCCTTGAGTACGCGTACTCGGTGATCTACTCCCGGGCCCTGCCCGACGCCCGGGACGGCATGAAGCCGGTACACCGCCGCATCGTGTACCAGATGAACGAGATGGGCCTGCGTCCCGACCGCGGGTACGTGAAGTGCGCCCGCGTCGTCGGCGAGGTGATGGGCAAGCTGCACCCGCACGGCGACGCGTCGATCTACGACGCCCTCGTGCGCATGGCCCAGCCCTTCTCCATGCGGCTCCCGCTGGTCGACGGGCACGGCAACTTCGGCTCGCTCGGCAACGACGACCCGCCGGCCGCCATGCGCTACACCGAGTGCAAAATGGCGGACGCCACGTCACTGATGACGGAGTCGATCGACGAGGACACCGTCGACTTCGCCGCCAACTACGACGGCCAGGAGCGGGAGCCCGTCGCGCTGCCCGCGGCCTACCCGAACCTGCTGGTCAACGGCGCGTCCGGAATCGCGGTCGGCATGGCCACCAACATGCCCCCGCACAATCTGGGCGAGGTCATCGCGGCCGCCCGGCACCTGATCCGCTACCCGCACGCGGACCTGGAAGCGCTGATGCGCTTCGTGCCGGGCCCCGACCTGCCCACCGGCGGCCGGATCGTGGGCCTCTCGGGGATCAAGGACGCCTACGAGAACGGCCGCGGCACCTTCAAGATCCGCGCGACGGTCACCGTGGAGAACGTGACCGCGCGCCGCAAGGGCCTCGTCGTCACGGAACTGCCCTTCACGGTCGGTCCCGAGAAGGTCATCGCGAAGATCAAGGACCTGGTCGGCTCGAAGAAGCTCCAGGGCATCGCCGACGTCAAGGACCTGACCGACCGCTCGCACGGCCTGCGCCTGGTCATCGAGATCAAGAACGGCTTCCACCCGGAGGCCGTGCTGGAGCAGCTCTACAAGCTGACGCCGATGGAGGAGTCCTTCGGCATCAACAACGTGGCGCTGGTCGACGGCCAGCCGCTGACGCTCGGCCTCAAGGAGCTGCTGGAGGTCTACCTCGACCACCGCTTCGAGGTCGTGCGCCGGCGCAGCGAGTTCCGGCGCGGCAAGCGGCGCGACCGGCTGCACCTGGTCGAGGGGCTGCTGGTGGCCCTGCTCGACATCGACGAGGTCATCCGGATCATCCGCGACAGCGACAACTCGGCGCAGGCGAAGGAGCGGCTCATCGAGCACTTCTCGCTCAGCGAGATCCAGACCCAGTACATCCTGGACACCCCGCTGCGCCGGCTCACCCGCTTCGACCGGATCGAGCTGGAGTCCGAGCGGGACCGGCTGACCGGCGAGATCGACGAGCTGACCGGGATCCTGGAGTCCGACACGGAGCTGCGCAAGCTGGTCTCCACGGAACTGGCGGCCGTCGCCAAGAAGTTCGGCACCGAGCGGCGTACAGTCCTGCTGGAGTCGGCGGGCACGACGGTCGGGGCGGTGCCGCTGGAGGTCGCGGACGACCCGTGCCGGGTGCTGCTGTCCTCGACGGGCCTGCTGGCGCGCACGGTGACGGGCGAACCGCTGCCCGAGGAGGACGGGCCCCGCGCCAAGCACGACCTGATCGTCTCGCAGGTGGCGGCGACCGCCCGGGCCGATGTCGGTGTGGTCACCTCGTACGGGCGGCTGCTGCGGCTGCCCGTGATCGACCTGCCGCAGCTGCCGGACACCCACAGCGCTCCGAACCTGGCGGGAGGGGCCCCCGTCTCGGAGTTCCTCTCCGGGCTGGAGGCGGACGAGAAGGTGGTCTGCCTGACCTCGCTCGACGAGTCCTCCCAGGGCCTGGCACTGGGCACCGAGCAGGGGGTGGTCAAGCGGGTCGTGCCGGACTACCCGGCGAACAAGGACGAGCTGGAGGTCATCACCCTCAAGGAGGGCGACCGGATCGTCGGCGCGGTCGAGCTGCGCACCGGTGAGGAGGACCTCGTCTTCATCACGGACGACGCCCAGCTGCTGCGCTACCCGGCGGCCCAGGTGCGCCCGCAGGGCCGCCCGGCCGGTGGTATGGCGGGCATCAAGCTCTCCGAGAACGCCAAGGTGATCCACTTCTCGGCGGTGGACCCGGCCCGGGACGCACTGGTGTTCACGGTGGCGGGCTCGCACGGGACGCTGGACGATTCGATGCTCTCCGGCAAGCTCACCCCGTTCGACCAGTACCCGCGCAAGGGCCGGGCCACCGGCGGCGTGCGCTGCCAGCGCTTCCTGAAGGGCGAGGACCTGCTGGTGCTGGCCTGGACGGGCAACGCGCCGGTCCGCGCGGCATCGGCGAACGGAAGCCCGGCCGAACTGCCGGCCGTGGACCCGCGCCGCGACGGCTCGGGGGCCGCGCTGCCCGCATCCGTCGCCGCTCTGGCGGGGGGCGCGCTGTAGGACGTACGACGGCGTTCGGGTGGTGCGACCCGCGGGACGTACAACCCGAATGCCGACTAGTGTTTTGCCCCTCGGTGTTGGTGGGGGGAGTACACAGCTGATGAGTCGTCGGTCGGGCGGATTGATCGGGGACTGGGCCGAGGCCCAGCGCCGGCAGCAGCAGACCCTGCTGATCCAGCAGCGGGAGGCCGAGCGCCGGCAGCGGGCCTACCAGCGGGACGCGGCCCGCAGCCACCGGCAGCACCGCGAGGCCGAGGCCCGGCGGCGCACGGAACAGCTCGATGCCGAGGTCGCGGCCCTGCAGGGGCTGTTGGTCGCGGGCTGCCGGGCACCGGCGTTCCGTATGACCTCCCTGATCCGGCCGGAGCAGCTGGAGCCGTTCAACCCCGGGGCTCTGGCCCAGCCGGTGCCGCTGCCCCGCATCGAGCAGTTCCAGCAGCAGAGCAGCGGCTGGACCCTCGGCTCGAACCACCGGGCCCAGGCGGAGCGGGAAGCCCACGCGCGGTACACCGAGGCCTGGCACGCCGCGAACGCCGCGGAGGCGCAGCGGCAGCAGCAACTGGAGGCGTACCGCCGACAGTACGACCGGTGGGCAGCCGAGCAGCTCGCCGGGATACGGGCGCACAACAGCGGGCTCACCGAGCTGGCCGCCGCCCTGCGCGCGGGCGATGCCGAGGCGGCGGTGGAGTACTTCTCGGCGGCCCTGTACGCCTCGACGGCCTGGCCCGAGGCGCTGCCGAGGCAGGTGGCGGCCGCGTACGATCCGGCGGCGCGCCAGCTGGTGCTCGACTGGGAGCTACCCGGGTTCGCGGTGGTGCCGGAGGCCAGGTCGGTGCAGTACCTGCCGAGCACGGACCAGGACAAGGTGAGACCCCGCCCGGTCACAGAGCGGCGGGCACTGTACCGGGACCTGCTGGCGCAGTGCATGCTGCTCGTGGTGCGCGAGCTGTACGCGGCGGACGAGTTCGGCGTGCTGGACTCGGTCGTGGTCAACGGCTTCGTGGACTGCCACGATCCGGTGACCGGGCAGGAGGCGCAGTTCGTGCTCGCCACCGTCCCGGCGGCGCGCACGGCTTTCGCCGGCCTGCGGCTGGAGCAGGTCAGCGCGGTGGACTGCCTGGTGGAGGGTTTGCGCGGACAGCTGTCGGCGCGGCCCGACCAACTGACCGCCGTACGTCCCGGGCGCCGGCCGGGCGAGGTCGGCGGCGTCGTCAGCCATGGCGGGCACGCCGGCGGCGATGAGGACGAGCCCGACCTCTTCGAGATGGACCCGATCGCCTTCGAGAACCTGGTGGCGGAGCTCTTCCGGGCGATGGGCATGGAGGCGGTGACCACGCAGCGGTCGGGTGACGGCGGGGTGGACGTGGAGGCGCTGGACCCCGCTCCGATCCGGGGCGGGCGGATCGTGGTGCAGGTCAAGCGCTACCGGAGCACGGTGCCGCCGACGGCCGTGCGCGATCTGTACGGCACGGTCCAGGACAAGGGGGCCAACAAGGGCGTGCTGGTCACCACGGCGTCCTTCGGACCGGGGTCGTACACCTTTGCCAACGGCAAGCCGCTGGAGTTGGTTCCCGGGGCCGATCTCGTGGAACTGCTGCACCGGTACGGACTGCGCGGCCGGCTGGGCGGCGGCACGGAGGCGGCCCGCAGGACCCCCGCGGCCTCTTCGGCCTCGGCTTCGGCCTCGGCTTCGGCCTCGGCTTCGGCTTCGGCTTCGGCGGAGCACAACGTGCTGGGCATGTCCTGGTCGGGGGCGGTGGCGCTGGACGTGTGCGCGCTCGTCTGCGAGGGCGGGCGGGTGCTGAGCGAGGACCACTTCGTCTTCTACAACAACCCGCGGACCCCCGACGGTTCGGTCCGGACCCGCCCGCACACCGCACCCGACAAGGCAGCACTGGAGGTCGCCTTCGACGCCCTGCCGCAGCCCGCCGACCGGCTCGTCCTCGTCGCCGCCATCGACCCGGAGGCCGATCCGCACGCCGACCTGGCGGGCTTCACCGACGCCGGCATCCGCCTCCTGTCGGCCTCGGGTGAGGAACTCGGCCGTCTGGACGTCTCCGACGGCCGCGCCGGCGAAACCGCCCTGGTCCTCGGCTCCTTCCGTCGCCGCTCCAACGGAGACTGGGATTTCGTGATCGGCGGCAAGGGCTACCGCGGCGGGCTGGAGGACCTCCTGCGCGAGTACGGCGTCGAGGTCGCCTAGAACTCCGCCGGATCCCCGACGTCCATGAGGTCCTCGGGGTCGGCGACCGCGTCGGCCCGGTCCTCGGCGCCGTCCTCCGGCTCCGGCGGCCGGGCGACGTAGCGCAGGATGCCCCACATGCTCTCGGGCGGGGCGTGCTGCGGCGCCGGTTCGCGGCAGGCTTCCAGCTCACGCAGGAGCGCGGGGCCGTCGGTGCCGGAGCCGATCAGGACCAGTCGGCTCCGGCGGGGTTCGCCTCCGGCCCAGGGGCCGGGGGCGAAGCGGAGGAAGCGGCCGACCGCGTGGACCTCGTAGCGCTCCTCGTGGCCGGGTACGCCGAAGTAGACGAAGCCCTTGACCCGGTACAGCCCGGCCGGGCGGCTGTCCAGGAAGTCGATGAACCGGCGCGGGCTCAAGGCCTGCTCCGAGTGGAACTCCGTGCTCTCGTACGCCGTGTGGACGTGGTCCGTGTGGTCCTCCTCGTCCGCGGCTTGCGACAGGAGGTCCTCGAAGGACAGCTGGCCCCGGGTCTCGGTCCACGGGCGCCGGTCGAAGAGCAGTTCCGGGTCGATCCTGCCGTGATCGGCGGTGACGAGAGGCACGCCGGGGCACAGAGCGGCCAGCTCGGCTTGGATACGGGCCCGCTCGGCCGCGTCCACCCGGTCGGTCTTGTTCAGGACCACCAGGTCGGCCACGGCGAGGTGGCGGTCCGTCTCGGGGTGTTTCGCCCGGGTGGCGTCGAATTCCGCCGCGTCCACGACCTCCACCAGCCCGCCGTACCGGATCGCGGGGTTCTCGCTGGCGACCAGCATCCGGATCAGTTCCTGGGGCTCGGCCAGGCCGCTGGCCTCGATGATGATCACATCGATGCGGTGGACGGGCGCGGAGAGCTTCTCCAGGTAGGCGTCGAGCTCGCTGCCGTCGACCGCGCAGCACAGGCAGCCGCCGCCCAGCGAGACCATCGAGTCGCCGACCTGTCCGGCCACCGACATCGCATCGACCTCGATCGACCCGAAGTCATTGACGACGACACCGATCCGGGTGCCTCCGCGGTTGCCGAGGAGGTGGTTGAGCAGGGTCGTCTTGCCGGATCCCAGGAAACCGGCAAGGACGACGACGGGAATGGGCTGGGCGGACGGGACGCTCGGGACGGGCTGCCTGCTGTTCACCCCGCCGATCGTAGTCAGCCGAGGGACGGGACGGGCTGCGGCGGGGTCGGGCCGGTGTAACGGGCGGCCGGACGGATGATTTTCGAATCGGCGGCCTGTTCGAGGATGTTCGCGCTCCAGCCGACCACGCGGGCCGCACAGAAGGTGGGGGTGAACATCTCGCGCGGCAGCCCGCACAGCTCCATGACCACGCCCGCATAGAACTCCACGTTCGTGTGGAGCTCCCGCCCGGGCTTGAGCTCGGCGAGGATGTCCTCGACCTGCCGCTCCACCTCGACGGCGAAGTCCACCAGCGGGCCGCCGAACCGGAGGGCGATCTCGCGCAGCATCCGGGAGCGGGGGTCCTCGGTGCGGTACACGGGGTGTCCGAAACCCATGATCCGGTCGCCGGCCAGGACGCGCTCGCGGATCCACGGCGCGATGCGGTCGGTCGTACCGATCGCGTCCAGCGTGTCCAGGGCCCGGCTGGGGGCGCCTCCGTGCAGGGGCCCGGACAGCGCTCCGATCGCCCCGGTGAGGCAGGCCGCCACGTCGGCACCCGTGGACGCGATCACGCGGGCGGTGAAGGTGGAGGCGTTGAAGCCGTGGTCGACGGTGGAGATCAGGTACTGCTCCACGGCCCGCGCCTTGACCGGGTCGGGTTCCTGCCCGGTGAGCATGTAGAGGTAGTTGGCGGCGTACGGGAGGTCGGCGCGCGGCTCGACCGGCTCCAGGCCCTGTCCCAGCCGGTGCAGCGCGGTGAGCAGGGTCGGGACGGCGGCACAGGCGGCCAGCGCGTCCGCGGCCCGGCGCGCGGGATCGATGTCGTACACGGGGCGGAAGCCGGCGGAGGCGCCCAGCAGCGAGAGCGCGGTCCGCAGCCCGGCGAGGGGGCCGGAGAGCGCCGTGGCCCTGGCGAGGGCGGGCAGGGCGTCGCGGACCTCTGCCGGCAGCCGGCGCAGCGGGGTGACCTCGGCGGCGAAGGCCGCCTGCTCGGCGGCGTCACCCGGCAGGGCGCCCCGGAACATCAGGTGCCACACGTCCTCGAAGGTGCGGCCCGCGGCGAGCTCGACGGCCGAGTACTGACGGTAGTGGTAGAAGCCCTCGCGGCCGCGGACGTCACCGAGCTCGGTCTCGGTGACCACGACTCCGGCGAGGCCGCGGGGTACATCGACGGTGGTGTTCATGGATTGACCATCCATGCTTGACTCAATACTTGTCAATATTGATTGAATCAATATGTATAGGGTGGTGTTCATGAACGAGCACCCGCCCCGGACGGACGATCAGGCAGCGGGCGGCCGGCGGCTCACCACCCGGGAAGCGGCGGAGCTGCTCGGGGTGAAGCCCGCCACCGTCTACGCGTACGTCAGCCGCGGTCAGCTGACGAGCCGCCGCGATGCGGTCGGAAGGGGCAGCACCTTCGACGCACACGAGGTGGAGGCGCTGGCCCGGCGCAGCAGGCGTGAGGCGGCCGCTCCCGCCGGGGAGCTCTCCGTCCGCACCGCGCTCACCGCCATCGAGTCCGACCGGTACTACTTCCGCGGGGTGGACGCGGTGGAGCTGGCCACCGCCTTCCGCTACGAGGAGGTCGCCGAGTGGCTCTGGACCGGGACCGTGCACCGCGGAGCCCGGTTCACCGCACCCCCGGAGCTGCTGGCCGCAGCCCGGCGCGCGGTGGCCGCACTCCCGGACCACAGCGGTCCGATCGACCGGCTCCGGGTGGCGGTGGCCGCGGCGGCGGTCGTCGATCCGCTGCGTTTCGACCTGTCCGAGCAGGCCGTACTGGGTTCCGCGCGCGGCCTGATCCCCACGCTGGTCGGCGCCCTGCCCGAGGCCGCCCCGGCGCAGTGGCGCGGTGACGGCAGGCTGGCCCGGCAGCTGTGGTCCCGGCTGACGGCGCAGGAACCGGACCCGGACGCCCTGGCCGTACTGGACCTGGCGCTGGCGCTGCTGGTCGACCACGACCTGGCCGCTTCCACCCTGGCCGTACGGGTGGCCGCCTCGGCGCGGGCCCATCCGTACGCGGCGGTGTCGGCCGGCCTCGGTGCACTGGAAGGCCCCCTGCACGGAGCGGCGGGCCGGCTCGCCCACCGGATGCTGGCGGAGGTCCTCGAACGCGGCGGGGCCGCGCCGGTGGTGGCGGAGTACCTGCGGGCGGGGCGGCGGCTCCCCGGCTTCGGCCACCGGCTCTACCAGCGGGAGGACCCGCGGGCCACCGCCGTGTTCGCCCGGCTCGAAGGACTGCCCCAGGCGGAGCCGGCGCTCGCCGCCGCCCGGGAGGTGGCAGCGGTGGCCGCCCGCGACGGGCGCGGGCTGCACGCCAATGTGGACCTGGCGCTGGCGGTGGTCACCACGGCCTTCGGGATGCCGGCCGAGGCGGGCGAGACGGTGTTCGCGGTGGCCCGCACGGCGGGCTGGATCGCGCACGCCCTGGAGGAGTACCAGGAGCGCCCCCTCCGCATGCGCCCCACCGGCCACTACACGGGCCCCCGCCCGCCTCAGCCCCTCCCCTGAGCCGCCGCCCCGGCCCGGCAAGCAGGCCCCGCGCACCGCGGCCCGGGAGGCCGAACGCGGCTTCCGCATGCCAAGCCCTCCCCTGCCCGGGCCCCCGCACCCTCCGGTCAACAGGCCGCCGTGCGGCCACTCCCGCACGGGCCCGGCCAGGGCCCGCGAGCCGCGGCCTACCAGGCCGGGCCGGGTCGGCCGGCCCCTCGGCGGCCAAGGGGGTCCCGGCGGACGCGGGCGCCGGCGGTGTCGCCGTAGCCCCGGATCGGCTCCGCGGGGAACGGCTTGGCATTCCGCTTGGAGCCGTGCCCGCCTACCGTTGCTGCCCATGCGGTTCCTCCCCCCGCGCTCACGGCGCCTCGGGCTGCCCAGACGGGCCGTCTCACAGATCCTGCTGACCCAGCTGGCCATCGCCGCCGGGGTCGTCGTGCTGGCCACCGGCCTGTTCCTGGCACCGCTGGGCGCGCAGCTCGACGACCAGGCCATGCGCCGCGCCCTGGCCATCGCCCAGAGCGCGGCCGCGGACCCGTCCCTGGCGGCCGGGCTCCTCGCCTCGGGGCCGACGCCGGACAGCCCCGTACAGGCCTCCGCCGAGCGGATCCGCCGCGCCACCGGCGCCGAGTACGTGGTCGTGGTCGACCTCGACGGCATCCGCCGCTCCCACCCCAGCCCCGACCGGATAGGCCGGCCCGTCTCCACCGACCCCGGCCAGGCCCTCGCGGGCCACGAGGTCATGGAGATCGACGAGGGCACCCTGGGCCGCTCCGCCCGCGGCAAGGTCCCCCTCCTCGCGGCCGACGGCGAGATCATCGGGGCGGTCTCCGTCGGCATCGCCTACGACAGCGTCCACGACCGGCTGCTCGGCGCCATCCCGGGCCTGCTCGCCTACGCGGGTGGCGCCCTGGCGGCCGGCGCGCTCGCCGCCTACCTGCTCTCCCGCAGGATCCAGCGGCAGACCCGCGACCTCGCCTTCTCGGACATCGCCGGACTGCTCGCCGAACGCGAGGCCATGCTCCACTCGATCCGCGAGGGCGTGATCGCCCTCGACCGCGACGGCCGGATCCGCCTCCTGAACGACGAGGCCGCCCGGCTGCTCGGCCTCGTCCCCGAGGGCGTCGACACCGCCGGCACCCTTGCCGGCCGCCCGCTGGACGAGGTCCTCGGCGCGGGCCGCACCGCCGACGTCCTCACCGGCCGGGTCACCGGACGCGACCTGCTGACCGTCCAGGGCCCGCGGGTGCTGATCGCCAACCGGATGCCCACCGACGACGGCGGGGCCGTCGCCACCCTGCGCGACCGCACGGAGCTGGAACACCTCAGCCGCGAGCTCGACTCCACCCGGGGCCTCATCGACGCCCTGCGCGCCCAGGACCACGAGCACGCCAACCGCCTCCACACCCTCCTCGGGCTGCTGGAGCTCGGCTTGCACGAGGAAGCCGTGGCCTTCGTGACCGAGGTCGTCGGCGTCCACCGCACCACGGCCGAGCAGGTCACCGAGAGGGTGCACGACCCCCTGCTGGCCGCCCTTCTGGTGGGCAAGGCGACCGTGGCGGCCGAGCGCAGCGTGCCGCTTCGCCTCGCCGACGCCACGCTCCTGCCCGACCGCCTGGTCGATCCCGGCGGTCTCGTCACCATCACCGGCAACCTGGTGGACAACGCCCTGGACGCGGCCGTGGGCTCGGCCACGCCGCTCGTCGAGGTCGAGCTGCGCTCCGAAGGCCGTACGGCGATCCTCCGGGTCCGGGACAGCGGCCCGGGTGTGCCGCCCGCCCGGCGCGAGGAGATCTTCACCGAGGGCTGGTCGACCAAGCAGCCCCGCGGCCACCGGGAGCGCGGGCTCGGGCTCGCGCTCGTACGCCGCCTCGCGGAGCGGCAGGGCGGCACGGTCCGGGCCGGCGAGGCAGCGGACGGAGGGGCGGAGTTCTCCGTCGTACTCCCGGAGGCCCTGCGATGAACGAGACCCCGATGCACGTATTGGTCGTCGACGACGACGTGCGTGTTGCCCGGATCAACGCTGCGTACGTGGCGAAGGTTCCCGGATTCCGCGTCGCGGCCCGGGCCCATTCCGCGGCGGAGGCACTGGACTTCCTCGCCGCCCACCCCGTGGACCTCGTCCTGCTCGACCACTACCTCCCCGACGAGAACGGCCTCGACCTGGTCCGCCGGTTGCGCCAGCTCGGCCACCACACCGATGTGATCATGGTCACCGCCGCCCGTGACCTGGCCACCGTGCAGGCCGCCATGCGCCTCGGCGCCCTCCAGTACCTCGTCAAGCCGTTCACGTTCGCCGGTCTGCGCGCCCGGCTGGAGGCGTACGCCGGCCTGCGCCGCACCCTTGGGACCGGCGGCGAGGCCGAACAGGCCGAAGTGGACCGGATCTTCGGTGCGCTCGCCGCCGCCGGCACCCCGAACGAGCTGCCCAAGGGCCACTCCCCCACCACCGCCGACCTGGTCCGCCGGGTCCTGCGCTCCGCGGAAGGGCCGCTGTCCACCCAGCAGATCGCCGACCGTGCCGGCATCAGCCGCCAGACCGCCCAGCGCTACCTGAAGCTCCTGGAACGCGCCGACCGGATCACCCTGGCCCTGCGCTACGGCGAGACGGGCCGCCCCGAGCACCGGTACTCCTGGCGCCCGACGGAAGGCGGCTGACGGAAGGCGGCATGCGGCTCACACGGCTCCCGCGCCGGTCAGCGAACGGACCTCCGTTTCGGCGTGCTTCGCGGCGTCCGGCTCCTCCACCGAGGTGACCGTCCCCATCCAGCCCGCCAGGAAGCCCAGCGGGACCGAGATCAGCCCCGGATTCTGCAGGGGGAAGAACTGGAAGTCCACACCGGGGAAGAGGGACTCGGCACTGCCGGACACCACCGGCGACAGGACCACCAGCACCACGGCCGGCACGAGCCCCCCGTACACCGACCAGACGGCTCCCCGCGTGGTGAAGCCGCTCCAGAACAGCGAGTAGAGCAGCACGGGCAGATTGGCCGAGGCCGCCACGGCGAAGGCGAGCCCCACCAGGAACGCCACGTTCAGGTCCTGGGCGAGCAGCCCGAGGGCGATCGCCACCGCGCCGACCCCGACGGCCGCGACCCTGGCCACCGCGACCTCGCTGCGCTGCCTGGCGTGGCGGCGCTTCAGCGAGGCGTACAGGTCATGCGCGACGGAGGCGGACGACGCGAGGGTGATCCCGGCGACCACGGCCAGGATCGTGGCGAAGGCGATCGCGGCCACGAGGGCGAACAGCACCGCGCCCCCGGTGGATTCGGCGCCGCCCCCGAGGAAGGCGGCCAGCAGGGGCACTGCCGTGTTCCCCGAGGCGTTGGACGCCCGCACCGCGTCGGGGCCCACGAGCGCGGCCGCCCCGAAGCCGAGCACGATGGTCATCAGGTAGAAGCCGCCGATCAGGCCGATCGCCCACACCACCGACCGGCGGGCCGCCCGTGCGGTCGGCACCGTGTAGAAGCGCGACAGGATATGCGGCAGCCCGGCGGTCCCCAGGACCAGTGCGAGGCCGAGGCTGATGAAGTCGAAGCGGGCGGTCCAGTCGGCGCCGTACTTGAGCCCCGGGCTCAGAAACCGCAGGCCGTGGCCGCTGCGCTCGGCGGCGCTCCTGAGCAGCTGGTCGAAGTTGCCGTGGAAGCGCAGCAGCACCAGCACGGTGAGGGCGACGGCCCCGCCCATCAACAGCACCGCCTTCACGATCTGGATCCAGGTGGTGGCCCGCATCCCGCCGAAGGACACGTAGACCACCATCAGCGCCCCGACCCCGACCACGGTCAGGGTGCGGGCCGCGGTGCCCGAATCGCCGAGCAGCAGCCCCACCAGGCTGCCTGCACCGACCATCTGCGCCACGAGGTAGAGCACCGAGACCGTGACCGAGGAGATCCCGGCGGCGATCCGGACGGGCCGCTCGCTCATCCGGGCCGCGATCACGTCGGCGAGGGTGAAGCGGCCGCAGTTGCGGACCAGTTCGGCGACGAGGAACAGCACGACCAACCAGGCGACGAGGAAGCCCACCGAGTACAGCAGCCCGTCGTAGCCGAACAGGGCGATCAGCCCGGAGATGCCGAGGAAGGACGCGGCCGACATGTAGTCCCCGGCGATGGCGAACCCGTTCTCCAGCGGCGAGAAGAGCCTGCCGCCCGCATAGAACTCCTCGGCGGAGCCGTGCCGGTTGCGGCTCACCCAGGTGGTGATGCCCAGGGTGACCGCAATGACGACGCTGAAGAGGGACAGCGCGAGCATCTGGTGTTCGGTGTTCACCGGCCCTCCTCCCGGCCCTTGTTGCGCTCCTGGCCGCGCTCCTGCTCGAAGACCGTCCAGCGCAGGTCCAGCGCCGCCCGGTCCCGGCGCAGCCGCGCGTGCCGGGCGTACGCCCAGGTCAGCAGGAAGGTGCTGAGGAACTGGCCGAGGCCGGCGAGCAGGGCCACGTTGACCGCCCCGGCGACGGGCCGGGCCATGAGCCCGGGCGCCGTGGTGGCGGCGATCACGTAGGCGACGTACCAGAGGAAGAAACAGGCCGTCGCGGGGAGGACGAACCTCCGGTAGCGGCTGCGGACCTCTTGGAAGGCGGCGCTGCGCTGCACTTCCAGATAGATGTCGGATGTCCCTGGGGCGGCCCGCCCGCCGGTGGCCGGGCGCGGCACAGGGGCGTCCTCGCCTTCGCCCCAGCCGACGGCGAGCGCGTCGTACCAGGGATCGTCCAGCCGGATCGTTCCGGCGTCGGGACCTTCGTGCTTGTCCACCGAACTCTCCTTGTCCGCTGCCGCATTGGCCGCGTGCCCACAAGGATGTGCGGTATGGACGGTTTCCGGACTGGTGTACCGGTGGTCTTCACTCCTTCAGGTGAGGGAGCGAGGACCACCGGTGTGCCGTGGACCGGGACGCCTTCCGCTCAGGCGTCGATGCGCGAGCGGTCGAGGGTCGCCGCGGAGCCGGTGATGAACTCCTTGCGGGGCGCCACCTCGTTGCCCATCAGCAGGTCGAAGACCTGCTCGGCCGAGTCCAGGTCGCCGATGTTGATCCGGCGCAGCGTGCGGTGGCGCGGGTCCATGGTGGTCTCGGCCAGCTGGTCGGCGTCCATCTCACCGAGGCCCTTGTACCGCTGGATCGAGTCCTTGTACCGGATGTTCTTGCGCTGGAACTCCAGCAGGGTCTGGCGCAGTTCGTTGTCCGAGTAGGTGTAGACGTACTTGTCCTGGCCCTTCTTGGGCTGCACGAGCTCGATGCGGTGCAGCGGCGGAACGGCGGCGAAGACACGGCCCGCCTCCACCATCGGCCGCATGTACCGCTGGAAGAGCGTCAGGAGCAGGCAGCGGATGTGCGCGCCGTCGACATCGGCGTCGACGAGCAGGACGATCTTCCCGTAGCGCGCGGCGTCGATGTCGAAGGTCCGGCCCGAGCCGGCTCCTATGACCTGGATGATCGCCCCGCACTCGGCGTTCTTGAGCATGTCCGAGACCGACGACTTCTGGACGTTCAAAATCTTGCCGCGGATCGGCAGGAGCGCCTGGAATTCCGAATTCCTGGCCAGCTTGGCCGTGCCGAGGGCCGAGTCGCCCTCGACGATGAAGAGCTCGCTGCGCTCCACGTCGTCGCTGCGGCAGTCCGCCAGCTTCGCGGGCAGCGAGGAGGACTCCAGCGCGGTCTTGCGGCGCTGCGCCTCCTTGTGCTGACGGGCCGCGATCCGGGTCCGGGCGGCCGCGACGACCTTCTCAAGGACGGCGCGGGCCTGCTGCTTGTCGTCGCGCTTGGTGGAGGTCAGGAAGGCCTTGAGCTCCTTGGCGACCACCGCGGCGACGATGCGCGTGGCGGCCGAGGTGCCGAGCACCTCCTTGGTCTGGCCCTCGAACTGCGGCTCGGCCAGCCGGACGGTGACCACCGCCGTCAAGCCCTCCATCGCGTCGTCCTTGACCACGTCGTCCTCGGCGACGCGCAGGAGCTTCGCGGAGCGCAGCACCTCGTTCACGGTCTTGGTGACCGAGCGCTCGAAGCCGGCGATGTGGGTGCCGCCCTTGGGCGTGGCGATGATGTTGACGAAGGACTTGACCTGGGTCTCGTATCCGGTGCCCCAGCGCAGGGCGATGTCCACGCCGAGCTCGCGGGTGACCTCGGTGGGGGTCATGTGGCCGCGCTCGTCGAGCACGGGCACGGTCTCCTTGAACGTTCCCTGGCCGGTCAGCCGCAGCACGTCGCAGACGGCCTTGTCCTGGGCCAGGTAGTCGCAGAACTCGCTGATGCCCCCGTCGAAGCGGAAGGTCTCCTCGGTCTTGCCGGCGCCGTCGATGCCGCGCTCGTCGCGGACGACGATCGTCAGGCCCGGGACGAGGAAGGCGGTCTGGCGGGCGCGCTGGTAGAGCGTCTCCAGGGAGAGCCGGGCGTCCTTGAGGAAGATCTGGCGGTCCGCCCAGTAGCGGATGCGGGTGCCGGTCCGGCCCTTGGGGATCCGCTTGATCTTGTGGAGGCCGTTGGACGGGTCGAACGGGCTGTCGGGGCCCTGCTCGGTGAACATCCCGGGGACGCCGCGGCGGAAGCTGATCGCGTGCGTGGAGCTGCCCCGGTCGACCTCGACGTCGAGACGGGCGGAGAGCGCGTTGACCACGGAGGCGCCGACGCCGTGCAGGCCGCCGGAGGCCGCGTAGGAGCCGCCGCCGAACTTGCCGCCGGCGTGCAGCTTGGTCATCACGACCTCGACGCCGGACAGCCCGGTCTTGGGCTCGACGTCCACGGGGATGCCGCGGCCGTTGTCCCGGACCTCGACGGAGGCGTCCTCGTGGAGGATCACCTCGATGTGGTCGCAGTACCCGCCCAGGGCCTCGTCGACGGCGTTGTCGATGATCTCCCAGAGGCAGTGCATGAGGCCCCGGCTGTCGGTGGAGCCGATATACATGCCGGGGCGCTTGCGGACGGCCTCAAGGCCTTCGAGGACGAGGAGGTGCCGCGCGGTGTAGTTGGAGCCGTCCCGGTCTGCTCCGGACAGCAGCGCGCTGGAAGGCACGGACGTGTCGGCGGTCACGCAGTTCGCTCCTCGCTGAATTTCTTTTTCTGGCCCGGTTGGGCGCAGGGTGGCTCGGTTGCCCGTCGAAGGGTACCGAGGCCTGGTAGAGCGGATGCAACGCCACCCTCGCCCTTCATCAGCCTAGTGCAGATCCGCACGGATGTTCGATCCTCCGCAGGGGTGAAGCAAACATCACGTTCCCTTCCACGCATGAACCATTTAGGGTTCGGGCACGTCCTCATGAACAAACCGGCACTCACGCCGGGGAGGACGGACTGCAGCAAGCGAACGACTGACAACGCGAAACCGTAAAGCAACGCAATACGGCTCCTTCGCCGCCAACCGGCAACAGCCGGCCAGCTTCGGAAGGAAGTTTCGAGGAAAAGCCGAGAGCGGGAACGTTTTCGGCCTGGTTGGATGTTGACCCTGGTACGACAGCTCGTCGAGCTAGAGAAGAGGCGACGTGACTACTGTTCTGACACCCGCGACCCCGCTGACGGCCGCTGACCGATGCGACCGTTGCGGCGCCCAGGCATATCTGCGCGTCGTCCTGCTGAGCGGCGGTGAACTGCTCTTCTGCGCCCACCACGGGCGCAAGTTCGAGCCGGAACTCAAGAAGATCGCCGCGGAAATACAGGATGAGACCGAGCGGCTTACGTCCGCTCCGGCGGCGAACGCCGACACCGAGGACCGCTGACACAGGCCTGCACCTCGCATCCGACGAGCCACAGCCCGGCCAGGCCGGGCGACGGGCGGCGTCTCTGAGACCCAGAGACGCCGCCCGTCCTCACATCTGCCCTCCGACTCCGCCGCGGGCCGTCACCGCGCCGTCCCCGTGCCCACGGTCAGGGGGCGCCGCCCTCGTCCCGGGCGGAGCCGTCGGAGGCGCCCGCCGCCTGCCCCTGTACGGCCCGTGCGGCCGGTCCAAGGTGCCTGGGCGCCTCCCACCAGGCCTCGGGACCCGGCGCAGGCTGCGAGCCCGTCTCCGCAGCCGTCACGAAGCCGACCAGCGGAGCGATCTTGGTGTAGACCCCCGGGCTGTCGGCCCGGCCGCAGCCGCGCCCCCAGGACACCAGGCCGATGAGCCGGCCCTGTGCGACCAGCGGCCCGCCGCTGTCCCCCTGGCAGGCGTCCCGGCCGCCGCCCGGGTGTCCGGCACACAGCATGGACTCCGGCCGGTACTGGCCCTCCGCGCTTCCGGGATACGCCCGGCGGCAGACCTCGTCGTCCAACACGGTCACCCGGGCCGCACGCAGGCCGTACGCATAGTCACCGAACCCGCTGGTGTCGCCCCAGCCGTACACGGCCGCCTCGGAGCCCGGTGCGTAGCGGGGATCCCCCTCCCCCGCCATGGGAAGCACGTACCCCGCGGGCACGGCCTCGTCGAGCTCCAGGACCGCCAGGTCCCCGACATTGGTCCTGGGGTCGTAGGCGGGGTTCACCCGGGCGGCCCGTACCGCGATCTCACGGCCGTCACCCGCCGTCAGCTGTGTGCGGCCCGCAACCACGCGCAGGTCGGGAACGGCCTCGACCGTGGTGCCGAGCACCTGGCGGGCCAGGCAGTGGGCCGCGGTCAGCACCTTGGTCGGCGCCACGACGACGCCCCCGCAGAACTGCCCGGCTCGCGTACCCCCGAACCGGTCACGGCTGGTGAGGGCCACGACCCAAGGGCTGTCGGCCGCTTTGACCGGCTTCCCACCGATCACCACACTGTCCGCGGCCGCCTCGGGCAGCTGCGCCAAGGGCACTGCGGCCGCTCCCGCCACCAGGGCCAGCGCGCCTGCCAGGACACGGGCAAAGGGACGACGCATGGGGCCTCCTGACTCTGGGTGTGCATGACTCCACCCAGAGTGGGACGCCAAGTGGCCGTGCGCACCCGCGCACGGCCACCGCCGCTTCTGCGGCCCGGTCAGTCCAGGTAGTCGCGCAGCACCTGGGAGCGGGACGGGTGGCGCAGCTTCGACATCGTCTTGGACTCGATCTGGCGGATCCGCTCGCGCGTGACGCCGTAGACCTTGCCGATCTCGTCGAGGGTCTTCGGCTGGCCGTCCGTGAGGCCGAAGCGCATGGAGACCACTCCGGCCTCGCGCTCGCTCAGCGTGTCGAGCACCGAGTGCAGCTGCTCCTGCAGGAGCGTGAAGCTCACGGCGTCGGCCGGGACGACCGCCTCGGAGTCCTCGATCAGGTCGCCGAACTCGCTGTCGCCGTCCTCGCCGAGCGGGGTGTGCAGGGAGATCGGCTCACGGCCGTACTTCTGGACCTCGATGACCTTCTCCGGGGTCATGTCGAGTTCCTTGGCCAGCTCCTCGGGGGTGGGCTCGCGGCCCAGGTCCTGGAGCATCTGGCGCTGCACGCGGGCGAGCTTGTTGATGACCTCGACCATGTGCACGGGGATGCGGATGGTGCGGGCCTGGTCGGCCATGGCCCGGGTGATCGCCTGCCGGATCCACCAGGTCGCGTACGTGGAGAACTTGTAGCCCTTGGTGTAGTCGAACTTCTCGACCGCGCGGATCAGACCCAGGTTGCCTTCCTGGATCAGGTCCAGGAAGAGCATGCCGCGGCCTGTGTAGCGCTTGGCCAGGGAGACCACGAGGCGGAGGTTGGCCTCCAGCAGGTGGTTCTTGGCGCGCCGGCCGTCCTCGGCGATGATCTCCAGCTCACGCTTCAGCTTGGGCGCCAGCTTGTCGGAGTTGGCCAGCTTGTCCTCGGCGAACAGGCCCGCCTCGATCCGCTTGGCGAGCTCGACCTCCTGCTCGGCGTTGAGGAGGGGGACCTTGCCGATCTGCTTGAGGTAGTCCTTGACCGGGTCGGCGGTGGCGCCGGCCACGGCGACCTGCTGGGCCGGGGCGTCGTCCTCGTCGTCGGAGATGACGAAGCCCTTGCTCTCGCCGCCGTCCTCCTCGTCCTCGGCTTCGGCCTTGACCGGGCCGGGGCCCTCCTCAAGGACCTCTTCCTCGCCGGCCTCGTCGGCGTCCTTCTTGGCGGCGGTCTTCTTCGCCGCGGTCTTCTTCGCGGCGGTCTTCTTCGCGGGTGCGGCCTTCTTGGCCGCCGTCTTCTTCGCTGCCGTCTTCTTCGCGGCGGGCTCGGTGCCCGGCTCCTCGGCGAGGGCGTCCAGGGGCTCGGGCTCCGCCGTCTCGGCAGCCGCGGCCTCGGCGGCGGCGGTCCGCGCAGCCGTCGTCTTGGCCGCGACGGTCTTGGTGGCCGTCCGCTTCGCCGGGGTCTTCGCTGCGACGCTCTTGCGGGGGGCGCGCTTGGGCGACTCCGCGGCACTGACCATCAGCGTCACACCCTCTTCCTCAAGGATCTGGTTGAGGCTGCGCAGGACATTCTTCCACTGGGTCGCAGGAATCTGGTCAGCCTCGAAGGCCCGACGCACGTCATCGCCGGCGATCTGCCCCTCGGCCTTGCCCCGCTCGATGAGCGCCATCACAGACTCGGATTCGGCGATCTCCGGCGGGAGCGTACGGGATGTGCTGGCCGACACGAACAACCTCTCGGAACGATGGAAACGGCTTCCGACCCCGGCCTGGTGGTGCTGGACCGGAGCCGACGACCACCGACGGAATGGGCCGGGGGCGCGGGCAGGGGCCGGGGAGCTGCACAGCACCCGCAAGGGCTGCTGTCTTCCCTCCGTCGGCCATCACCTCTCTAGGTCATCGCGTGACCTCGCGGAGTGTTACGCCCCAATCTTCGTGGCCCGAGTCACACCCCGATGGGCGGATGCCGGTCGGCTGGTACGCGCGGCCCGGCACGGCCCGTCCGAAGCCCGGCCGCTGGCCCGGCGCGGAGCCGGTGCCGGGCGGCTCCAGAGGGTCCCGGATGCTGCTGTCGCCGGGCCCGAACCGGACCCGGCGACACGTACGCGTACCCCCGCGGCCCGCCCGACCGCCCTCAGTGCTCGCGCGGAGCGGGCACCACGCGCTCGACCTCCGGGTGCACCGTCAGGAGCTGGCGCATGGCGCTCTCGGCCCCGGTGGCGTCGCCGGCGGCGAGGGCCTCGACCATCCGTGCGTGGTGGGCGACGCAGGCCTCGCTGGGCCGGTCACAGGAGGTGGCGGGGCTCCCGGACACCTGGAGGGCGGCGGAGACGATGCCGGAGAGGTGCTCCAGCATGCGGTTGCCGGCGACCTGGATGAGGAGCGCGTGGAACTCGTTGTCGGCGCGGACGAAGGTGATCGCGTCACCCTGGCCGAGCGCGTGGCCCATGATCTCGACCATGTCGGCGAGACGCTGCTGGATGTCGGGGCGGCCGTGGCCGGCGGCGAGACGGGCGGCGAGGGGCTCGATCGTCCAGCGGAGCTCGTTGAGCTCGCGGCGCTGGTCTTCGCGCTGGGGCCCGAAGGCGCGCCACTCGATGATGTCGGGATCGAGCAGGTTCCAGTCGGCGACGGGGCGGACGCGGGTGCCGACGTTCGGGCGGGCGCTGACGAGGCCCTTCGCCTCCAGGACCCGCAGCGATTCGCGGACCACGGTGCGGGAGACCTCGAAGCGCTGGCCGATCTCCTCGGGGACGAGCGGGCGGTCCGCGCCGAGGTCGCCGGAGACGATCATCTGGCCGAGCTGCTGGACGAGTTGGCCGTGCAGTCCGCGGCCGCGGCTGCCTGCCGCGCGGCGGCCCACGCGGCTCAACTCGACGTCGGCGCCGTCCCAGTGGGGCGCTCCGGCGCGGTCGGACCCGGGGGTCTCCGCGTAGGGGTAGCGGTCGAGTTCGCCCGGGCCGGCGAGGCCGGAATCGGCGTGGCGGGCGGCGGTCATCATGGTGTGCGCAAGGGTACTCACGAATCCTTTGTCGGTCGTGCCTCGATGTCCCTTGAGGTCTTTGGTGAAAAGCACACGAAAGGGTGATCGGTGCCACCTGCGCAATTGACGACTTATCGTAAAGAACCGGGCCTATTGCGGGGAGTTGCGGTCCGCTTCGCATGATGCGGGCACGATCGGTCCCGCGAGGGCCTTTACCGGCGCCTGAACGATCACCATCGGACTCGACTGCGCAGTCCTGTGAACCCATAGGCGCACAACAGGACCATCAGCGACAACACCAGTGCGGTGCCGACGGGTTGGGCCATCACCCGCAAGGCCCCCATGACCAGGCGGTCCGCCTCCGGGGGCCACTGCGCCCAGGCCAGTCCGCGCAGCCGCGCCGCGAGCCCTGTGACGGGGTACGCGGAGGGCCCGTCCAGCGCCTTGCGCACGAGGGGGACGACCATCACGGGCACGGCTAGCACCGCGGCCAGCCCTGCGGTCGCCGACCGGAAGACGCCCGAGGCGAGCACACCGGCCCAGGAGCAGCCGATGAGCAGTCCGGCCCAACTCACGGCCGGTGAAACCCACTCGGCGGGGGTGCGCAGGGGGCCGCTGTCGAAGACGAGCCGCAGGGCAGCGGCGTCGACGGCGACCGCGAGGGCACCGAGCAGGAGGGCGAGGGCCGCGCCGACGGAGAGCTTGGCGGCGAGCAGGCCCAGGCGGCGCGGCACGGTGCCGCGGTCGGCGGCGAGCGCGGGGTAGCGGTACTCCTCACCGAAGGCCAGGGCACCGAGCAGCCCGGCGCCGAGCGCGGCGGGCGGCAGGGGCAGCAGCTCGGGCCAGGCGGCGAGCAGCCGGTTCTGCGGGGTGTGGCCGGCACGGGCCAGCACGAGGGAGGTGACGGCGGAGACGGCGACGACCACGGCCGCGGTCAGGACGGGGGCGGACGTGCTGGAGACACGGCGCACCTCGTAGCGCAGCGGCCGCAGCGGCCCGCCGACCCTGCGCACCGCCGATGGCGGGCGGCCGGAGCGCGCTTCCGCCGACCGCGGGTTTCCCGGGGCGGGCAGGTCACCGGCTTCGGTGGCGGACACCTCGGCGGGGGCGGCGCCCTCGGCGGGGACGGCGGGGGCACTGCGGTCGGCGGGGACGGCGGGGGCACTGCGGTCGGCGGGGACGGCGGCGCCCGGTTCGGTGCGGGCCGAGGGTACCGGGCGGCCCGTCGCGCCGGTGTCTCCCGTCGGCCCTGTCTCGTCGGCCAGCTGGTGGACCAGGACGCCGTTCCGGAAGGCCGCCTCGCCGACCTCGGCGCAGGTGCTGCCGTACACCGACAGGCGGCTCCCGCTCTCCTCGACGATCTCGACCGCGCGCTGGGCGGCCCTCGCCTCCCGGCCCAGTACGTCGGCCAGCCGGGCGGCGTGCGGGGTGCGCACGGCGACGCGCGGCCGCAGCCGGGTCCGGGCGAACTCGGCCGCGTCCTGGTCGGCGACGAGCCGGCCGGCCTCGATGCTGACGACCCGGTCGGCCACGCGGACGGCCTCCTTCGCATCGTCGGTGGTGAAGAGGACCGCGCCGCCGAGCGAGGCGTGCCCGCGCAGCAGCCCGTGCAGCCAGCCGCGTTCGCGGGGCGGGATTCCGGCGGCGGGCTCGTCGAGCAGCAGGGTGCACGGGTCGGCGAGCAGCGCCGCAGCCAGCCCCACCCGGCGTTCCATGCCGAGGGAGAGCGAACCGAGCCGCTGGTCCCGCAGGCCCGCGATGCCGACGACTTCGAGCGTGGTGTCGGCTCGGGAGGCCGGGACCCCGGCGGCGGCGCACAGCATACGCAGCTGGCTGCGCACCGTCCGCGACGGATGGCCGGGGACGTCGCCGAGCAGCACGCCGACCTCACGGCCGGGATACGGGATCCGGTGCAGCGGGCGACCGCGGAAGTAGGTGACGCCGCGGCCCGGTTCGAGTTCGAGCATGAGCCGCAAAGCGGTGGTCTTACCCGAACCCGGCTCGCCGAGCAGGGCGGTCACGGCTCCCGGGCGGGCCTCGAAGCTGAGGTCGTCCACGAGGGGCGGGAGGTCTCGACGGGGGGTGCTGGTGAGTCCGATGGCCTGGATCATCGCTTCTCTCGCGGGGTGTGAGACCGCTCTGCGGCAGCGTGAATACCAGCAGCAAGATAACGCGATATGTCCGATTTTCGAGGCACCGGGCCCGCATGCGCTCCCGTGTCGACGCGGGAGCCGTCCCCGGTGTCGCCGCGTCAGACTTCCGGACGCAGCATCGGCGGGTTGAGCAGGGTCGCCCCGCCGGCACGGAACAGCTGTGCGGGCCGCCCGCCCTGACGGGTCGTCGTCCCCCCGGCCGGCACCAGGAACCCGGGTGTGCCGGTGACCTTGCGGTGGAAGTTGCGGGGGTCGAGCGCCACACCCCACACCGCTTCGTAGACCCGCCGCAGCTCGCCGACGGTGAACTCGGGCGGGCAGAACGCGGTGGCCAGGGAGGAGTATTCGATCTTGGAGCGGGCCCGTTCCACGCCGTCGGCGAGGATGGTGGCGTGGTCGAAGGCGAGCCCGGCGGCCTCCTGGTCCTCCACGGCCAGCAGTTCGTCGATCGGGGCCCACCGCGCGCTGTTGGCGTCGCCGCCCGCGCGCGGCGCGGGCAGGTCCGGAGCGAGCACCAGGTGCGCCACGCTGACGACGCGCATCCGCGGATCGCGCTTCGGATCGCCGTACGTGGCGAGCTGCTCCAGATGCGCCCCGTTGCCAGCGCCGGGCTGGGCGGGGTCGTGCGCGCAGAGGCCGGTTTCCTCGGAGAGCTCCCTGGCGGCGGCTGCCGCCAGGTCCTCGTCCCCGCGGACGAAGCCGCCGGGCAGGGCCCAGCGTCCCTGGAACGGCTGCTCACCCCGCCGGACGACCAGCGCACAGAGCGCATGGCGCCGCACGGTGAGCACGACCAGGTCGACGGTGACAGCGAAGGGCGGATAGGCCGACGGGTCGTAGGGCGACATGCCGCGATCATAGTCGTCTGCCTGACGATAAACAGAGCTTTGGTGATCCTGAAGGCGGCAATCCACGGGTTACCCGCCCAGCTGGAGCGCATCTGCCGCCTCCTCCACCATGCCCAGGCCGAGCCGGCTGATCCGGACGGCGAAGGGTTCTCCCGCCACCCGCAGTCCCGAGAGCCTCAGGGCGCCGAGCGGGGCACCGGCCAGGGGGACGAGTGTGACCGTGCCCGCGGGGGCATCCGGCCGGATCCCGGCGAGGGCCGTCAGGGCGTGCACCCCGGCAGCCGCGGCCACGGCCGCGGGGCGGCAGGCCGCCGGGTGCGGGAGCGGCACACTGCCGAAGGTGCGCTGCTCGGCGGCGTACATCTCCGGCAGCCGGTACCCGAAGCTCTCCGCCGCGTCGAGCAGCCCGCGCAGCAGCCCGGCGGCCTCCTTCTCGAAGCCGGCCTGGGCGAGCCCGGCGACCGCGACCGCACTCTCGTACGCACGCACCGCGCCCGAGCGGTGGCCGAACGGGTTGTGCCCCGGCTCCCGGGAGGCCATGCTCCGCAGCCCCCACCCGGAATCCATGGCCGGCGCTCCGAGGAGGCGGGCGAGCTGTTCGGTGCGCACCCGGTCGAGCAGCCCCGGGGCGAGGGCGCCGCCGCCCAGCAGTCCGGTGTCGAGCAGGTGGGCGGCGGCCCCGGTCAGGCGGGGCAGGGGCCGCCCGTCGGGGTGCAGGGCGGCGGCGGGCCGTCCGCCGTCCGGGCCGTCGAGCCAGAAGCTCTCGCGGAACCGCTCGCGCAGCTGCGCCGCCCACTCCCGCCACGCGTCGGCGCCGGGCCGCCCGCACCCCTCCAGCAGGTCGGCGCCGAGCAGGGCGGCCCGGTGGGCGTGGGCCTGGGTTTCGCAGCGCCGCGGCCCCGGGTCGGGATCGGCGAGCAACCCGTCCTCCCCCAACGCCGCCCGCAGCCAGCCCAGGCACCGCTCCGCCGCCGGGAGCAGCCGCGCCACCTCCTCCTCGGGCAGTCCCCAGCGCCGGGCCTCGGCGAGCACCGCCGGGAAGGCGAGGGTCGCCTCCGTGCCGGTGCACCCCGGCGGGAGGTGCGGGCCCCCGCCGCGCAGCGGCCCCGGAATCCTGCCCGCGTC
Source organism: Streptomyces sp. NPDC043680 (assembly GCF_056436685.1). NCBI lineage: Bacteria > Bacillati > Actinomycetota > Actinomycetes > Kitasatosporales > Streptomycetaceae > Streptomyces > Streptomyces sp. NPDC043680. The sequence continues at coordinate 230,488 of NZ_JBWKCE010000007.1, forward strand.
GGGGCCGCTGCCTCCGGTCTGGGTCCGGGCCAGGGTGCGCAGGGTGGCCGCGGCCAGCCCGGTCCCGAGCGGCAGCGCCATCCTGGCGGCCCACAGGGATTCGGCCGGAGCCAGTCCGAGCCGCCACGGCACCCCCGCCGCGGCGAACGCGTCGGCCGGTTCGTCCCGGTCGCGCAGCAGCAGCGCTCCGAGGTCCGCGACGCTGGACCGGAACCATGCCTCGGCCCGCGGGTCGTCCCCCTCGGCGCGGGCGTCCGCCAGCGGATTCGCCACCTGGCCGGCCGGAGCGCGCCCGGCGCGGGCCTGGCTGGTCCGCAGCTCGATGGTGCGGGACTCGCCGGGCCCGAGCTCCACCTGCCAGCGCAGCAGCCCCGCCGAGGCGAGCGCGTCGTCCGGGGCGGGCTCGGCGGTGACAACGGCCTGGGCCTCCCCGGTGCTCCAGCGCAGCCCTGCGGCGTGGACCCCGGCCGGCAGCTCCGGCCCCGCGCGGCCCGCGGCCACCGCGGCCAGCTCGGCCAGGTCGGTGCCGAGCGACACCTCCACCGGAAGCCGTACCGGACGGGTGGTGAAACTGCGCAGGGTGATCCGCTCGGTCCCGTCCGCGTGCCGGACCCGCTCCACCCCGATGTCGGGATCGGGGCCCGTTTCGGCTCCCGTGCGGACGGTTGCGGTGAAGGCGGCCCGGTCCGCGCCGAGGCTGCGCCCCTGGACGGCGACGGGATCCCGCCCGCCGACGCGCAGCACGCAGCGCGACAGCAGCCGGCGTCCCGAGCGGTAGATCCCGTCGATCCCCCGGCCGGTGAGCTGGCCGTGTTCGGGCGAGATGACAAGGCAGGGCGCGGCGACGCAGATGACGGCGCCGTGCACCGGCGGCAACTCGGGCCTGCGGGCGGGCGGTACGGGGTGAGCCATGGGTCGCCTTGTCTGGGCTGTGTGCGTTCGGGCTGTCTTCGCTCCGGTGGGTTTCGCCGGGCGGCGGAGCGGACGGGGCCCCACCGCCCTCCACCAGGGGAACGCCCCCGCCCCCGCCCGGGTCACGGTGCGGGGGAGCCCCCGGCCCCCCGGTGGAGCAAGCCGCGGGCGCAGCCGGAGCGCGGAGCACCGGTGGAGTGGCCCTCGCAGGGCGGTGTCCGCAAGGCTCCGGATCCGGCACACCGCCCGGGCCCGGTCCCGGCTCACTGCTCGCTCCCCGCGGCGCGGCGGGACGCGCGGCGCCCCTGCCGGTCCCTGCGGCCCGGCGGCCGGGTGGCGGCGGCCCGCTTGCGGCGGGGTTCCCTGCGCCGCCGCTCCTCGCGCAGGCAGGCCCGCAGCCCTTCCGGATCGATGCCTTCGTTGCAGGCGTGGTGGAGGAGCTGGGCGAAGCGGTATTCGGCGTCGGCCTCCAGGGCCATCCCGAGGGCGATCCGGGCGGTCGGCTCGTCCCCGGTGGACCAGGAGACCCATCCGGCGAGGGTGAGCGGGGCGGCCGCATGCTCCCCGTAGGCGCCGACGCAGCGCCGGGCCAGGGCGCGCCACAGGCGCAGGGCGGGGGCGGCCTCCTCGTCCTCCATCCATTCGGCGGCGATGTCCCGGATCTCCCGGTCCTGGAGTCCGAGGATCAATGAGGCGGCCTCGTCGTGCCCGAGCAGGGCGTCGTCCCACCCGTCGGCCCGGGCGCCTGCCTCCACGGGTGGCGCGAGGGTCATCCGCTGCATCAGGGTGCGGGCCAGCGTGACCGTCTCCGCGCCGACCTCCTGGCGGGTCGCCCCGTCGAGGATCTTCGGCACGAGGGCGGCGGCCGCCCGGTCCAGGGCCCGTTCCATCTCGGCGGCGACCGGCCCGCGCAGGGGCGCCAGGCGGCCTTCGATCTCGCGCAGCGAGCCGCGGACCCGCAGCCCCGCGAAGGTCGCGGTGGCCGCCATGACGGAGGTTCCGGTCGCGGCCAGCGGCCTGCCCTCCGCCGGGCAGCAGCGCTCGTCGGGGCAGCAGTACGACCAGTACCGCCCGCCGGAGAGGCAGAGCGCCTCCAGTACGGGCACGTCGAGCGCCCCGCAGGCGAGCCGGATGCGCTGGGCGAGCGGCCTCAGCCTGGTCATCACCCGCTGGCCGCTCTCGCCGGCGGCCGGGTCCTGGCAGAGGAAGACGACGATTCCGTCGGGCTTGCCCGCGCGCCGCTCGCTGCCCCGCACCAGGCACTCGGCCGCCTGACGGGCGGTGTCCTCCCACTCCGCGGGGGCGGTGGGGATGCCGACGCGGAGCCGGCCGCCGAAGCGCCCGCCCTCGCCGTGCACGGCGACCATGACGAGGGAGTCGGTGGGATGGAAGCCGAGCATGTAGGGCAGCGCGTCGGCCAGCTCGGCCGGGCTGCGCAGGGTGATCTGCGGACCGGTGGTGGAGCCGGCCCGGCCGGACGGCCCGGACGGGCCCATGGAGGGCCGGTCGGACGGGGTGCGCGGTTCGTGGTTCTTCGTCATGGCTCGACGGTCCCGTGCACGATCCGATCCGGAAACCCCTGTGGATAAGTGTTGATCGTTCAACATCCACAGGTTCGGACGGCCATTGGCGCGATGTCACAGGCATCGGGTTGCATGGGGGCATGAACGCAGACCTGAGGTCCTCGGCCGACTCCGTACTGGCCCGTCTCGTGGGCGACCCCACGGGCGCCGCCCGACTGCGCGAGGACCAGTGGCGGGCGATCGAGGCCCTCGTCGCGCACAAGCGGCGCGCCCTGGTGGTCCAGCGCACCGGCTGGGGCAAGTCCGCGGTGTACTTCGTCGCCACCTCGCTGCTGCGTGCGCGCGGCGCCGGCCCCACGGTCATCGTCTCGCCGCTGCTCGCGCTGATGCGCAATCAGGTGGAGGCGGCCGCCCGCGCCGGCATCCACGCCCGCACCATCAACTCGGCCAACCCCGAGGAGTGGGAGACCATCCAGGACGAGGTCGCGGCGGGCGAGGTCGACGTCCTGCTGGTGAGCCCGGAGCGGCTCAACAACCCCGACTTCCGCGACCAGGTACTGCCCAAGCTCTCCGCGGCGACCGGCCTGCTCGTCGTGGACGAGGCCCACTGCATCTCCGACTGGGGCCACGACTTCCGCCCCGACTACCGGCGGCTGCGCACGATGCTGGCCGATCTGCCGCCCGGCGTTCCGGTGCTGGCCACGACCGCCACGGCCAACGCCCGGGTGACCGCGGACGTCGCCGAGCAGCTGGGCACCGGAGCCGGCACGGACGCGCTGGTGCTGCGCGGCCCGCTGGACCGCGAGAGCCTCAGCCTCGCGGTGCTGACCCTGCCCGACGCGGCCCACCGGCTCGCCTGGCTCGCCGACCACCTGGGGGAGCTTCCGGGTTCCGGGATCATCTACACCCTGACGGTGGCCGCCGCCGAGGAGGTCACCGCCTACCTGCGCCACCGCGGGCACACCGTGTCCTCGTACACCGGCAAGACGGAGAACGCGGAGCGCCAGCAGGCGGAGGAGGACCTCCAGGCCAACCGGGTCAAGGCGCTGGTGGCGACCTCGGCCCTCGGGATGGGCTTCGACAAGCCGGACCTGGGCTTCGTGGTGCATCTGGGCTCGCCCTCCTCCCCCATCGCCTACTACCAGCAGGTCGGCCGCGCCGGCCGCGGTGTGGAGCACGCGGAGGTCCTGCTGCTGCCGGGCCGTGAGGACGAGGCGATCTGGCAGTACTTCGCCTCGGTGGCCTTCCCGCCCGAGGAGCAGGTGCGCCGCACCCTGGACGTCCTGGCGCATGCGGGCCGGCCGCTGTCTCTGCCTGCGATGGAGCCGCTGGTCGACCTGCGGCGCACCAGGCTGGAGACCATGCTCAAGGTCCTCGACGTGGACGGCGCCGTGCACCGGGTCAAGGGCGGCTGGACCTCGACGGGCGAGCCCTGGGTGTACGACACCGAGCGCTACGCCTGGGTGGCCCGTCAGCGCGCCGCCGAGCAGCAGGCGATGCGCGACTACGCGGCGACCACCGGCTGCCGGATGGAGTTCCTGCGCCGCCAGTTGGACGACGAGGAGGCGGCGCCCTGCGGCCGCTGCGACAACTGCGCCGGCGCCCGCTTCACTGCGGGGGTCTCGGACGCGGCGCTGGACACCGCCCGCGGCGAGCTGAGCCGGCCGGGCGTCGAGCTTGAGCCGCGCAAGATGTGGCCGACCGGCCTCGCCGCCGTCGGGGTGGACCTCAAGGGCCGTATCCCCGCAGGAGAACAGGCCGCAACCGGGCGGGCGCTGGGCCGGCTCTCCGACATCGGCTGGGGCAATCGGCTGCGGCCGATGCTCGACCCCCATGCTCCGGATCAGCCGGTGCCGGACGACGTGGCGCAGGCCGTCGTGGCCGTGCTCGCCGACTGGGCGCGCGGACCGGGCGGTTGGGCCTCGGGGGCACCGGACGCACCGGCCCGGCCGGTGGGTGTGGTCTGCCTGCCTTCGCGCAGCCGTCCCCAGCTGGTCGGCTCGCTCGCGGCGCGGATCGCCGAGGTCGGGCGGATCCCGCTGCTCGGTTCGGTCGCGTACACGGACCAGGTCCCGGAGTTCGGGCTGCCCTCCTCGAACAGCGCCCAGCGGGTGCGCGGACTCCACCAGGCACTGGCCGTCCCTCCGGCGCTGGCGGAGGCACTGGCCCGGGCGCAGGGCCCGGTCTTCCTCGTGGACGACCGCGCGGAGAGCGGATGGACCCTCGCGGTGGCCGCCCGGCTGCTGCGGAAGGCCGGAGCAGAGGGCGTGTTTCCGCTGGTGTTGGCACTCCAGGGGTAGCCGAGGAGTCGTCAGCGGCGTGGCGGGGCAAGGATATGAACGGCATACCGGCGAATTCCGGTCGGCGGCGCCAATTGCTCGTTGCCGCATGCTCTCGGGCCACGCGAGAATTGGGGTGCTCCCGCTCGGCTCGACGGTGCTCTTCTGAGCCCTGCCGCGGCGTGCCCGCACTCCAGCTGTGCCCGTCCGCGGGCGTGTACCCGAAGGGAGGACCGTGACCTTCGGATTCGCCCCGCCCTCGACGTCCCTGACCATGGCCGCCGGTGGCAGAAGCCGGCACGGCAGACTGCTGGAACCCGCCGAGTGGACGGCGGCCGGCATACCGCTGCTGAGCAGTCCGCGCGAGATCGTCAGCGGGCTGCACTCCCGGCACAGCCCCGAGCCCTCCACCGCGGTGATCGCCGTCCTCGGCCCGGAGGAACGGCTCGTCGCCAGCGCCTCCTTCGTGCAGCGGTCGGCCTCGGCCGACGGCTGGGACTACCGCAACGCCCTCCTGGCGCGGCTGCGCCGGGTCCTCCCGCACGACCTGCGGCGCCGCACCCCGGTACGGACGGCAGTGCTGATGTACTGCCGTGAGGGCGATGAACGCTGGACCGAGGAGGACGGTGCCTGGATGTGGGGGCTGCGGGACGCCTGCACCCTGCACGGGCTGCGCTGCGGCGCGTACATCACGCTGACCCGCGGCGGCTGGCAAGTGCTCGGCGAAGGCCGGGGCGGCCGGCATCCGAGCTCGGACTCGCGGCCCGGACGGCTCGGCGACGCCGGGGCCGAGTTCGCCCCACTGACCCTGCGCACCGGCGGCGGCGCGAGCGAGGCCCTGCGCCATACCGCCGCACGCTGACCCGGCACTGCCGCACGGCTGACCCCGGGCGCGCTGACGGTCCAGCCCGGGACATCAGCGGGGCCGGCGCCCGGCCGGCCCCACCCCATGCCCCGTCCCGTGCTCGCGCCGGGTCACGGGGTGTCAGACGCCCGCACCCAGCACGCTGTTGATCTGCTGGGGATCCCCGCACACGATGAGCAGCGCGCCCGCTCGGGCGAGTGCGACCGGCAGTGCGGTGGCGGCCGCCTCGACCGGTCCGCCGTTCGCCGCGAAGACCACGACCGGACGGCCGGCGGCGCGCTTGACCTGCGCCGCATCCGCGTAGAAGACGTCGTCCCGGGCATCGTGCTGGGCCCAGTACGCGGCCTCGCCGAAGGACAGTTCGTGAGCGGCCCACGGGTGCGGGTCGCCGGTGGTCAGCACCAGGATGTCACCGGGCGCGCGCCCGGTGTCGAGCAGCAGGTCGACGGCCTCTTCGGCCGCGTCCAGCGCACCCTCGGCGGAGGCCGGGATCAGCTGGATCTGCGGCACCGCCGCCGAGACGGACGGTGCGGTCGTGGCTGCGGAAGCGGGTCCCGGGGCGGCGGCCTGCGGCGCGCGCTGCGCGGGCGGTGCGGGCCGGGCGGGACCGGGGCGCCCGGGCCGCGGAACTGCGGCGGGACGCGGACCAGGTACGGGGCGGGGGGTCTGCGCGGTGCGGCTCGCGGCCGGGGTGACGCGGGGACCCTGGGCACTCTCGTGAATCTGAGGCTCCTCGGGGGTGAGAGGCATGAGTTGATGTCTATCAAACACCGGTACGAAACGTACCGGCGGGTGGCACGTGGGTGCGATCAGAAATCGAAGCCGAGTTGGCCTCCGTTTTCCAGCTCCAACGCTTCCTCGCTGCGGCGCACCTTCTTCAAGTGGCGCCAGCGGGGCAGCGCGTCGAGGTAGGCCCAGGAGAGCCGGTGGTAGGGCGTGGGCCCCCGCTCCTCCAGCGCCGCCCGGTGCACCGGCGAGGGATAGCCGGCGTTGTCGGCGAAGGCGAAGTCCTCGAAGCCGCCGCCGAGTTCACCGAGTCGGGCCATCATCCGGTCGCGCCTGACCTTCGCGATCACCGAGGCCGCCGCGACCGCGACGCAGGACTGGTCGCCCTTGATCACCGTACGGACCTGCCAGGGCCGGCCGAGGTAGTCGTGCTTGCCGTCGAGTATCACCGCGTCGGGCCGTACCGGCAGCGCCCCCAGGGCGCGCTCCGCGGCGAGCCTCAGTGCGGCGGTCATCCCGAGTTGGTCGATCTCCTCCGGGGAGGCGTGGCCCAGGGCATAGGCGGTGACCCACTTCTCCAGGACGTCGAGGAGCGCGTCGCGTCGCTTGTGGGTGAGGAGCTTGGAGTCGGTCAGCCCTTCGGGCGGCCGGCGCAGACCGGTGATCGCCGCACACACGGTGACCGGACCGGCCCAGGCCCCGCGTCCGACTTCGTCGACCCCGGCGATGATCTTGGCGCCGGTGGTTGCGCGGATCGAGCGCTCGACGGTGTGGGTGGGTGCTTCGTACGGCATGGCGCCAGCAAGGTTACGCCGCCCCGCGCCGCCTGCACACCCCGGCCCGGGCGCAGTCCGCCCGACGCGTCACGCCCTGAGCAGCGGGACCATCACCTGGTCGATCAATTCCGCGATGTCCGGATCGGCCCATTCGCTCCCGCACACCTTCGCGCGGTACATCAGCATCGCCGGAATCACGTCGACCACAAGCGGACCCGTCGCATCCAGGCGGACGTCCCCCCGCGCGATGCCGCGCCGGACGAGCTCGCCGATCAGCCTGTGGGCGGGCTCGTGAAGGCCTGCCCGGATCACGTCATGGAAGCGGTCCGCATGGGCGTGATCGCATTCGTGAAGGACTGCCCGCAGGGCCTGACCTGCCCGGGACTCCATCACATCACGCATCCGCACACACAACCGGAAGAGGTCGTCCCGGATCGATCCGAGGTCGGGTACCGCCCCGACCGGCGGCAGCCCGGTCCGCAGCACCTCGGCCACGAGGTCCGCCTTCGAGGGCCAGCGCCGGTAGAGGGCGGCCTTGCCGGTGTGGGCGGCCGCCGCGACCCCCTCCATGGTGAGCGCGTTCCAGCCGACGGTGCTCAACTGCTCCAAGGCGGCGTCGAGGATGGCCCGTTCGAGTTCCGGACCCCGTCTGCGCCCCGTTGGCGCGACCGACCAGCGCGAACCCACCATCACCCCTACCTCCGACCGGCCCCGGCGCCGCTCGCACGCATTTTCAGCCTTAGTGAACGGTTGCGTTCACTAACCGCGGTCTCCTACCGTGGTCCCCCAGTGAACGGATGCGTTCACTATTTCACTATGGGGGGTACCACGGTGAAAAGCTCTCCACTCGCCCCGTCCCGAATACCGGGCGCCGCCAGCCGGGAAGGGCGGCCCGGCGTGGCGCTCGCCGTCATCGCCGCATGTCAGCTCATGGTCGTCCTCGACGCGACCATCGTGAACATCGCACTCCCGCACATCCAGACCGCGCTGTCCTTCTCGACCACCGACCTCTCCTGGGTGATCAGCGCGTACACGCTCGCCTTCGGAGGCCTGCTCCTGCTCGGGGGCCGGGCCGGCGACATCCTCGGGCGCCGCCGGGTCTTCCTGACCGGCATCCTGCTCTTCACCCTGGCCTCCCTGCTCGGCGGCTTCGCCCAGGAGCCCTGGCAGCTGCTGGCCGCCCGCGCCCTCCAGGGGGTCGGCGGCGCGATCGCCTCACCGACCTCGCTGGCCCTGATCACCACGACCTTCGCCGAAGGGCCCGCCCGCAACCGTGCCTTCGGGGTGTTCGCCGCGGTCTCCGCGGGCGGCGGCGCGATCGGCCTGCTGGCCGGCGGCATGCTGACCGAATGGCTCGACTGGCGCTGGGTGCTCTTCGTCAACGTGCCGATCGGCCTGCTGATCGCCGTGCTCACCCCGCTGTACATCACGGAGTCCGAGCGCCACCCGGGCCGGTTCGACATCGCCGGCGCCCTCACCTCCACCGGAGGCATGGCCTCCCTGGTCTACGGGTTCATCCGCGCCTCGGAGGACGGCTGGCGCGACGGGCTCACCCTCGTCTCGTTCACCGCGGCCGTCGTCCTGCTCGCGCTGTTCGTGTCCATCGAGGCACGCGCCCACGAGCCGATCGTCCCGCTGCGGATGTTCGCCGACCGCAACCGGGCCGGAACGTACCTGATCATGCTCGGCCTGGCCGCCGCGATGTTCGGCATGTTCTTCTTCATCGTCCAGTTCGTGCAGAACGTGCTCGGCTTCTCGCCGATCCAGTCGGGACTCGGCTTCCTGCCGGTAACCGCGGCGATCATCACCGCCGCCGGCCTCTCGCAGCGCTTCCTGCCGCGGCTCGGCCCCAAGCCCTTCATGGTGGCCGGATCCGCGCTCACCGGCGTCGGCCTCGCGTGGCTGACCCTCATCCGGACCGACAGCTCCTACGTCTCCGGAGTCCTCGGGCCGATGCTGCTGTTCGGCTTCGGCATGGGTCTGAACTTCGTGACCCTCACCCTCACCGCCGTCTCCGGCGTGGCCCAGCGGGAAGCCGGCGCGGCCTCCGGGCTGCTCAACGCCAGCCAGCAGGTGGGCGGCTCGCTCGGGCTGTCGATCCTGGTCACCGTCTTCGGCACGTCGAGCCGCAACGAGGCGCACCAGCAGGTACCGGCCTTCCTGGAGCACGCGGATCCGGATCAGCTGGCGGCCTTCAAGCAGACCGGACGGCTGCCCGACCCCTGGGGCGACCTCGTCCTGACCCAGGGCATTTCCACCGCCTTCACGGCGGCCGTGGCCATGGCCGGGCTCGCCCTGGCCACCGCGCTGATCGTCATCCGGGTGCGCAAGAGCGACCTGGCCGCGCTCAACGGAGCCGCCGCCGAGGCCGGTCCGCCGGCCTGAACCGGGCGCCCCGTACGGCAGGCCCGGCCGCGGGATCCCCTCCCGCGGCCGGGCCTGCCGTACGCGTACGCCTCCCGCGTCTACTCCACCGGGCGGGCGAAGGTCCCGAGCCGCGAGCAGACCTCGTACGAGGCCGTCACCGGGCGCTCCCGCAGGATCTTCCTGGCCCGGTACTCGCCGAGGCTCATGGCGTACCAGGGCAGGCGACGGTCCTTCGCCATCTCGTCGTTGATCCCGCGCAGGGCGCAGGACCGGTGCGGCTCCGGCAGCCGGTCCAGGGCGGGCACCGCGTCCGCGGACAGGGACTGGAAATAGGCCAGGTCGATCTTGCCGGCCCTCTGGTAGCGGGCCACGTTCTTCTCGGCGACCAGCCCGTCCGGCGACATCAGGCCGAAGACCAGCACTGCGCCCGCCGCGCTCGCGGCCACCGCCCGCGGCAGCCAGCGCGCACCGAACATCCCCGCGGCCATGATCAGTACGATCACCAGACCGAGCCACAGCTCCATGGCGGCCACGGACACCCGCAGCCGGGTCAGGCCGTACGCGTCCACGTACAGGTCCATGCGGCGCAGCGCGGAAGCGACCACCACCAGGGTGAGCGCGCACAGCGTGCCGAGGACGACCCGTACGAACCGCCGGTCGCCGGCTCCCCCGCGCGGCGCCCAGCGCAGGGCGAGGGCGATCACGGCGAGGGTCAGCAGGGTGGCCCAGAGCAGCTGCCAGAAGCCCTGGCGCGCGTACTCGGCGTAGGTGAGGCCGGTACTCTCCAGGACCTTGTCGTAGCCGCCGAACAGGACGGCCAGCTGGACCGCGTTGAAGCCGGCGAAGAGCAGGTTGAGCAGGACGAGCGGAAGCGCCCATTCGATGCGCGACCGGGGCTTTCCGGGGGCCACCCGGATACGGTCCCAGCGCGAGGGCGCGGCAGCGGTGCGCGCGGCGGCCAGCGCGAGCAGGGTCCCGAGCAGGAACAGCAGGAAACGCACCGGACCGTCGCCGACGGACACCTCGGGCGTCAACCCTCCCAGCAGATCGGCGAAGGCGGCGTCGGCGGAGGCGAACAGGGCGCCGAACAGCACCAGCAGGACCGCGGCCACCGCGGCCGCCTTGGCCACCGGCACCCACCGCTCCCGGTTGACCCCGCTGCCCCGCGCGCGCAGCCCGGCCCAGGCCCAGCGGGCGCCGAGCACGGTGGCGTCGACGAGGCCGAGCGGGCTGAGCAGCACACCGGGCCAGGTGCGGCTGCCGTGCAGGGCGAGGGCGCCCAGCAGGACGGCCTCGAGCAGCGCCAGGGTGGAGGGCCAGCCGGCGTCGCGCAACGCGGGCACGGCGAGGAGCAGAAGACAGCCGACCGCCCACGCAAGGGTCCACGGCCGGGCGGTGCGCCGGGCCGGGCGCGCGGCGGCGTACGCGGCGACGACGGCCGGCACCGCCGCGAGCAGCAGGCCGGAGCCCAGGCCCTCGCCGAGGAGGAGCGCCGCTGCGACTCCCGTGGCGACGGCCGAGACGAGGACGGCGGTTCCGATGGGAGCGGCGTCGGCGGGGCGGGCGGCCACCGCCCAGCCCAGCGGGGCGGCGGACCAGGCTCCGCTCCGGGCGCGCTGCTGGCGGGCCTGGTGGGCCTGCCATGCGCGGGCGTCCCACCCCGGGGGCGGCCCGGCCGGGGCCACCGCCTTGTCCCGCCCGTCGCCGGGCTCCGGGTGGGCCGCGGGCGACACCCCTGCTGCCGTCACCTCCTCCTCGGCCGCGCCGGACACCCCTGCTGCCGTCGCCTCCTCGGCCGTTCCGTCGCCCGCTCTCTCGGACTCCGTCATCGGCTCCCCCTCCCCTGTCGGCCGCCCCCGGCATCCGGTGGGGGCGGCGAAGCGGACAGAGTAGGCCCGTGACGTGCGGCTTCGACCGGGAGGCAGGGGCCCTGTGGCAGGACCGTGACAATCACCAGCCCGGTCCCGCGGGCCTGCGACACCCGGGCGCGCTAGCGCGCGGGTGCCTCCGGGAGCCAGGCCGGAAGGGCCTCCGTGCGGGCCAGCCAGGCGGCCGGCAGCACCTCGTCCCCGCGCGCTCCGAGTACCCCGCCGACGATCGCGCAGGTCGTGTCCACGTCCCCGCCGACCTGCGCGGTGGTCCAAAACGCCCGCTCGTAGTCGTCCAGCGAGCGTGCCGCCGACCACAGCGCGAACGGCACCGTGTCGTGGGCACTCGTGCGCCGGCCGCAGCCCAGCACCGCCGCGACGGTGGTCGCGTCGCCGTAGTCCAGCATGTCCCGCGCGCGGCGCAGCCCTGCGCCCACTGCGCTGCGCGGCACCAGCGCGATCACCCCGTCCAGGAGGTCCTCGGCCTTCGGCGGGCCGTCCGGGGCCGCCGCCAGCGCGGCCGCCGCGGCGACGGCCATGGCGCCGCAGACCGCCTCGCGGTGCTGGTGCGTGGTGTAGGCGGAGATCTCCGCCTGGTGGGTGGCCTGCTCCGGGTCGTCTGCGTACCAGGCGCCGAGCGGGGCGATGCGCATGGCCGCCCCGTTGCCCCAGGATCCCTGCCCGTTGAACAGCTCGGCGGCCAGCGTGCGCCAGTCCTGGCCCTCCCGGATGAGGCGCAGCATCCGGTTCACGGCGGGCCCGTACCCGCGGTCGAAGTCGTGGTGGTGGGCGAAGGAGCTCGCCAGTGCGTCCTGGTCGATGCGTCCGTGCTCGGCGAGGACGGCCACCACCGAGCAGGCCATCTCGGTGTCGTCGGTCCACTGCCACGGGTCGGAGCCGACGGGCAGCTCACGCCGCTTGAGCAGGGGGTAGTTCACGGGGACGAAGTACTGGGAGCCCAGGGCGTCACCCAGGGCCAGCCCGCGCAGGCTGGCCACGGCGCGTGCGTAGCGCCTTTCGGAGGAGGAGTCAGCGGTCATCCCGCGTCACTTTAGCCGTCCAGGTCGTAAGGCTCCGGTGTGGTCCAGCGCTCAAACGGGCGGTCGAGCCGGTAGCGGCCGTCCGGGCCGAGCTGGAGCACCCGGAATTCTCCGTTTCCAGGATTGGACAGGCATTCGAATTCTGCCACCGACCAGTGGAACCAGCGCATGCAGAACAGCCGCATCGTCAAGCCGTGCGTGACCAGCAGCACGTTCGGCGGATGGTCGGGGGCCTCGAAGCTGCGGTAGAGGCTTTCGAGGAACGAGCCGACCCGGTCGTAGACGTCGGCGCCCGACTCGCCCTGCGCGAAGCGGTAGAAGAAGTGGCCGTACCGGTCCCGGTACGCCTTCTGCAGGCGTACGTCCTCGTGGTCCTGCCAGTTCCCCCAGTCCTGCTCGCGCAGCCTCGGCTCCTCGCGCATCCGCACGCGGGTGGGGTCGAGGCGCAGGTCGCGGAAGGTCTGCAGGGTGCGGCGGTACGGGGAGACGTACGCGCTGATGCGCTCGTCGCCGAAGAGCTCGCGCAGGCGCACGCCGGCCTCGGCGGCCTGCTCGTGCCCGAGCCGGGTCAGCCGCAGGGCGTGGTCGGGCTCCCGCTCGTACACCGTGTCATCGGCATTTCCCTCCGATTCCCCGTGCCGGACAAGGACGATGCGCCGTGGTCGTACCATTCCACGACCCTATTCGGCCATCGTCGGCCCGGGCGCCCGGGCACGCCGGTCGGCCCTGCGATCGTCGTACGGTCATACCGTCCAGGAGGGTTCGAGGTCGACGACGTCCCCGGTGAGGGCCTCGACGTCGGCCTCCGTCTGGGCGCGCAGCGAGAGCCGCTCGACCCGCTCCTGGCGGTACTTGCCGTGCTCGCCGGCCGCGTGCCACATGGACAGGACGAGGAACTCCCGGCCCGGGGCCTCGCCGAAGAGGCCGCGGATCATTCCGGGAGAGCCGGCCATGGCCGGGTTCCACACCTTCTCCTGCATCAGGGCGAAGTGGTCCACCCGGCCCTCACGCACCCGGGTGTGCGCCACGCGGACGACGTCCGCATCGGTGAAGCGCGGTTCGAAGCCGGTCTTCACATCGAAGCGGTGGTCGAAGAGCGTGACCCGCGCATCGGTGTACGTGCCGCTCTGGGCGGCAGCCAGCCGGTCGTGGGAGCGGGCCATGAAGGAGTCGTAGAAGGACCGGCTCTCCCAGAACGCGAAAACATGCGCGACCCCCTGCCGTCCCCGGCTCCAACCGCCGCCCTGACCCCGGAATCCGGGCTCGCCGGGCAGCCCCGCCCATTTGCGCTGCCCACGCTCGAACCCGCGTCGGTCCGTCACCGTGCAGCGAATCCACTTGACCAGCACTGCGCCATGGTACGGGCCCGGCGCGGCCCCGGTCAGTCCCCAGCGCGGTTGATCCGCTCCAGTTCCTCCGCATCCCGCCCGGACAGCCGAAGCCCGAACTCCCGGTCGAGCAGGGCGAGCAGCTCTGCCGGCTCGACGGACTGCCGCTCGGTCCGCCCGTCGGGATACAGGCGGGTGAGCTCTCGTCCGACGAGCGCCCGGCGGACGGTGCCGCCCGGGAGTTGGACAACGACCTTGCCGAGGAAGGCGGAACGGGGGTGGGAGGAGCTGTAGTGGTTCAGCACGACGTAGTCGACGGGGTGGTAGCGCTGCGGGGAGAACGCGTACAAGTCCCGCCAAGTGCCCTCGCGGAGCAGGGACAGCGCGAGGATGCCGTGCTCCTCCGCGCGGACGGCGTACGTCCACTCGCCCTGCACCACCTCGGCTCCGGGCCGCGCCAGCGGGACCGGCTCGACCGGGCCCTGGTGGCCGAAGCCGGCGTCGCAGAGCCACGGTTCACCCTCGACGGTGACGACGAGGACGGCGTGCGTCACCGCGAGCAGGGAGTCACCCCGGGTGCGGTTGCGGGCGCCGCGCCCGGACACCTCGAAGCCGATCCGCTCCAGGGCAGCGGCGAGCAGCGAGTTCTGCTCGTAGCAGTAGCCGCCGCGGCGGCCGTGCACGAGCTTGCCCTCGATGGCCTTGACGTCCAGCTCGACGGGGCGGCCCAGCAGGACGTCCAGGTTCTCGAAGGTGATGGCACCGGTGTGGGCCCGGTGCACTGCGTACAACGTCGCGAGGTCCGGGCGGAGTTCCCCGTCGCCGCCGACGGGCCCCTCGTACCCGATCCGCGCCAGATAGGCGTCGAGGTCCAGCTCGTCACCGCTCCACATGTTCTCCCCCGCTCCCCTGCACACACCGTCGGACCACCCGACGCCGAAGCGGGGACCGGCACATGGCCGGTCCCCGCTTCGTCAGTATGTCAGCTGCTCAGCAGCCGGAGCCGCCGGAGCCGCCTGCGTCAGCTGCAGCCGCTGGTCGAGCCGCAGCCCTCGCAGATGTAGCAGGAGCCGGCACGCTGCATCTTGGTACCGCACGAGAAGCAGAGCGGGGCGTCCGCGGAGACGCCGAGCTGCATCTCGACCAGTTCGGCGTTGGAGTGCGCCGTCTTCGGGGCCGGGACCGGAGCGGCCTCGACCGGCTTCGGAGCCGGGACCGCGGCCAGCGGGGCCGACTGGGCCAGGGACTCGGTGTCGAGCTCCTCCTCAAGGGGCTCGTACGAGCCGGTCTCCAGGTGGCGCTGACGCTCCTCGGCGGTGTGGATGCCGAGCGCCGAGCGGGTCTCGAACGGCAGGAAGTCCAGCGCCAGGCGGCGGAAGATGTAGTCGACGATCGACTGCGCCATCCGCACGTCCGGGTCGTCCGTCATACCGGCCGGCTCGAAGCGCATGTTGGTGAACTTCGAGACGTAGGTCTCCAGCGGGACCCCGTACTGCAGACCGACCGAAACCGCGATCGAGAAGGCGTCCATCATGCCGGCGAGGGTCGAACCCTGCTTCGACATCTTCAGGAAGACCTCGCCCAGACCGTCGTCCGGGTAGGAGTTCGCGGTCATGTACCCCTCGGCGCCACCGACGGTGAAGGAGGTGGTGATGCCGGGGCGGCCCTTGGGGAGGCGCTTGCGGACGGGGCGGTACTCGATGACCTTCTCGACCGCCGCGCGGATGGTCTCCTCGGTCTTCTCGGTGACCTCGACCTTCTCCTCCTCCTTCTTCTTCGCGGAGAGGGGCTGGCCGACCTTGCAGTTGTCACGGTAGATCGCGAGCGCCTTGACGCCCAGCTTCCACGCCTCGAAGTAGATCTCCTCGATCTCCTCGACGGTCGCCGTCTCCGGCATGTTGACCGTCTTCGAGATCGCGCCGGAGATCCAGGGCTGGATCGCGGCCATCATCCGGACGTGGCCCATCGGGGAGATGGAGCGCTCGCCCATGGCACAGTCGAAGACCTCGTAGTGCTCGGTCTTCAGGCCGGGGGCGTCGATCACGTTGCCGTGCTCGGCGATGTGGGCGACGATCGCCTCGATCTGCTCCTCCTGGTAGCCCAGGCGGCGCAGGGCCTGCGGGACGGTGCCATTGACGATCTGCATCGAGCCGCCGCCGACGAGCTTCTTGAACTTGACCAGGGCCAGGTCCGGCTCGACACCGGTGGTGTCGCAGGACATCGCGAGACCGATGGTGCCGGTCGGCGCGAGGACGGAGGCCTGGGAGTTGCGGAAGCCGTTCTTCTCGCCGAGGCGCAGGACGTCCTGCCAGGCCTCGGTGGCCGCGGCCCAGATCGGGGTGTCCAGGTCGTCGGTGCGCGGAGCCACGGCGTTTGCGTCGGAGTGCTGCTTCATGACGCGCTTGTGGGCCACGGCGTTGCGGGCGTAGCCGTCGTACGGGCCGACGATCGCGGCGAGCTCGGCGGAGCGCTTGTACGCGGTGCCGGTCATCAGCGAGGTGATCGACGCGGCGAGCGTGCGGCCGCCGTCCGAGTCGTACGCGTGGCCCGTGGCCATCAGCAGGGCGCCGAGGTTGGCGTAGCCGATGCCCAGCTGACGGAAGGCGCGGGTGTTCTCGCCGATCTTCTGCGTGGGGAAGTCCGCGAAGCAGATCGAGATGTCCATCGCCGTGATGACGAGCTCGACGACCTTGGAGAAGCGCTCGGCGTCGAAGGACTGGTTGCCCTTGCCGTCGTCGTTCAGGAACTTCATCAGGTTCAGCGAGGCGAGGTTGCAGGACGTGTTGTCCAGGTGCATGTACTCGCTGCACGGGTTGGACGCGGTGATCCGGCCGGACTCGGGGCAGGTGTGCCAGTGGTTGATCACACCGTCGTACTGGATGCCCGGGTCGGCACAGGCCCACGCGGCCTCGGCCATCTTGCGGAAGAGCGCCTTGGCGTCGACCTTCTCGATGACCTCGCCGGTCATCCGGGCGCGCAGGCCGAACTCGGTGCCGTTCTCGACGGCCGTCATGAACTCGTCGTTCACGCGGACGGAGTTGTTGGCGTTCTGGTACTGGACGGACGTGATGTCGTCGCCGCCCAGGTCCATGTCGAAGCCCGCGTCGCGCAGGGCGCGGATCTTCTCCTCTTCCTTCACCTTGGTCTGGATGAAGTCCTCGACGTCCGGGTGGTCCACGTCCAGGACGACCATCTTGGCCGCGCGGCGGGTGGCGCCGCCCGACTTGATCGTTCCGGCGGACGCGTCGGCGCCGCGCATGAAGGAGACCGGACCGGAGGCGTTGCCGCCGGAGCTGAGCAGCTCCTTGGAGGAGCGGATGCGGGAGAGGTTCAGGCCGGCGCCGGAGCCGCCCTTGAAGATCATGCCCTCTTCCTTGTACCAGTCGAGGATCGACTCCATGGAGTCGTCGACGGCCAGGATGAAGCACGCGGAGACCTGCTGCGGCTGGGGCGTTCCGACGTTGAACCACACCGGCGAGTTGAAGCTGAAGACCTGGTGCAGGAGCGCGTAGGTCAGCTCGTGCTCGAAGATCTCCGCGTCGGCAGGGGAGGCGAAGTAGTCGTAGTCCTCGCCGGCCTTGGTGTACGTCTTCACGATCCGGTCGATGAGCTGCTTGAGACCCGTCTCGCGCTGCGGGGTGCCGACCGCACCGCGGAAGTACTTGCTGGTGACGATGTTGACCGCGTTCACCGACCAGAAGTCGGGGAACTCGACGCCGCGCTGCTCGAAGTTGACCGAGCCGTCGCGCCAGTTCGTCATGACGACGTCACGGAGCTCCCAGTTCACCTCGTCGTACGGGTGCACGCCGGGGGTGGTGTGGATGCGCTCGATCCGCAGGCCGCCCTTGGCGGCCTTGGTCCCCTTGGCGCGGGAACCACGTGCCGAGCTGCTCGCCGTCTCTGTCATGCCGCCTGCCTCCCATATGCGGGCAAAAACGCCCTAAAGTGCCAGCGCTATTCCGCGGCACAGTGCTGTGTCTTGTATCTACGTCTCTTCGCCTGGCTGAGCTGACGGGCCGCGCTGCGCTGCGGCCCCCCGGTCAGTCGGCGGCGGAGGCGGGCACGGGGACCGGAGCAGTCCCGGCGGGCTCGCACTCTTCGGGGTGAGGCCGCCGCTCGCGGAGTTCCGCGATGGCGGTCTCGAAGTCTTCAAGGGTGTCGAACGCTTTGTACACGGACGCGAACCGCAGGTACGCGACCAGGTCGAGCTCCTGCAACGGGCCGAGGATGGCCAGACCCACATCGTGGGTGGTCAGCTCGGCGCTCCCGGTGGCGCGCACCGCCTCCTCGACCCGCTGGCCGAGCTGGGCGAGGGCGTCCTCGGTGACCGGCCGCCCCTGGCACGCCTTGCGCACGCCGGAGATGACCTTGGTACGACTGAAGGGTTCGGTCACCCCGCTGCGCTTGATCACCATCAGCGAGGCCGTCTCCACCGTCGTGAAACGACGGGAGCAGTCGGGGCACTGGCGGCGTCTGCGGATCGACGTACCGTCGTCGGTGGTGCGGCTGTCGACGACGCGGCTGTCGGGGTGCCTGCAGAAGGGGCAGTGCATGGTTCCCTCACCCTCCCTCTTGGCACGACTGAATCACTCCTCGGAGCCCCTGAACGACGGAGACGGGCTCTGCCGGGGGCTCGTGGAGCAGCCCCCAGCATATGCGATCCCAGGAGCCCCAGCGGACCCGAGGACCACAACTTCTGGGCGGCCGCGCCCATCCAACCACTAGATCTTGGGTTGTGGTGGATTTACGTGGATCCGCGTGTCGCGGCGGCGGATGCCCGAACCCGGCGGTTTCCGGTGCCACACTGGGCTGAGCGGAAGGCGGCGATCCGACCCGGAAGGGTACCGTAAGCAGCGGAGGCGGGACCGAACCCGCGTTCGGCGGACCGATCGCCCATACACCTCAGCATGCGATCACGTTGGGTGATCTGCGATTTTTCACTCGAACGTGTGTTTGGCGCAACCTTTCGAAAGCAACTACCGTTGTCCAGCTAGGGAGAACATTTCGAGAGGGGCCGACGTGACCACCACCGCAGACAGTGCCGCCATCACTGCCCAGAACCGCTCCCAGAGCCGACTTGAGCCGGTGCATGCCATGAATGACGCAAGCCTGAACCCGGAGGCGGAGCCCGTACGCCCCGCACGCTCGCTGCCAGGGCGACCTCCAGGCATCCGCGCCGACAGCTCCGGGCTCACGGACCGGCAGCGGAGGGTCATCGAGGTCATTCGAGACTCCGTCCAGCGGCGGGGCTACCCGCCGTCGATGCGGGAGATCGGCCAGGCGGTGGGCCTGTCCAGCACCTCGTCCGTCGCCCACCAGCTGATGGCGCTGGAGCGCAAGGGCTTTCTCCGCCGCGACCCGCACCGCCCGCGGGCGTACGAGGTGCGCGGCTCCGACCAGCCGAGCTCGCAGCCCACGGACACCACCGGCAAGCCCGCCGCCTCGTACGTCCCCCTGGTCGGCCGGATCGCGGCCGGCGGTCCGATCCTCGCCGAGGAGTCGGTGGAGGACGTGTTCCCGCTCCCCCGCCAGCTGGTCGGCGACGGCGAGCTCTTCGTCCTCAAGGTGGTCGGCGACTCGATGATCGAGGCCGCGATCTGCGACGGTGACTGGGTCACGGTCCGTCGCCAGCCGGTCGCGGAGAACGGCGACATCGTCGCCGCGATGCTCGACGGGGAAGCCACCGTCAAGCGCTTCAAGCGCGAGGACGGCCACGTCTGGCTGCTCCCCCACAACTCCGCGTACCAGCCGATCCCCGGCGACGAGGCGACCATCCTCGGCAAGGTCGTCGCCGTACTGCGCCGGGTCTGACCCCGCGCCCCCATCCAGCTCCGGGACCCACTGCGCCGGTCCCGGAGCTGCTTTGTGCCCGCCCTTCGGCTCAGGCGCCGTCCGCCTGGGCGGCGGCGTCGATGGCCGCCAGCGAGCGGCGCACCTGGTTGCGGTCGGTGGTGTACCAGAAGTCGGGCAGCGTGGCCCGCAGGAAGCTTCCGTACCGGGCCGTGGCCAGCCGGGGATCCAGCACCGCGACGACTCCGCGGTCACCGCTAGCCCGTACGAGCCGGCCGGCGCCCTGCGCCATCAGGAGCGCCGCATGCGTGGCCGCGACCGCCATGAAACCGTTGCCGCCGTGCTCCTCGACCGACTTCTGCCGGGCGCTCATCAGCGGGTCGTCCGGACGCGGGAACGGGATCCGGTCCATGATCACGAGCTGGCAGCTGGGGCCAGGGACATCGACGCCCTGCCAGAGGGACAGGGTCCCGAACAGGCAGGTCTTCGGGTCCGCCGCAAAGGCCTTGATCAGCTCCCCGAGGGTCTCCTCGCCCTGGAGGAGGATCGGGTGGTCGAGCCGTCCGCGCAGCTCCTCGGCAGCCGCCTTGGCGCCGCGCATGGAGGAGAACAGGCCGAGGGTGCGCCCGCCGGCCGCCTCGATCAGTTCGGCCAGCTCGTCCATCATGTCGCCGCGGGTGCCCTCCCGGCCCGGTGTGGCCAGGTGCTTGGCGACGTAGAGGATGCCCTGCTTGGGGTAGTCGAAGGGGGAGCCGACGTCCAGGCCCTGCCAGGCCGGCGCATCATCCCCCGCCACTCCCTCGGGGGACAGGCCCAGTGAGGCCGCGACCCCGTTGAAGTCCCCGCCCAGCTTGAGGGTCGCCGAGGTCAGGACCACCGAGCGGTCCTCGAACAGCTTCTCGCGCAGCAGCCCGGACACGGACAGCGGGGCCACCCGGAGGGTCGCGCCGAAGCGGTCGTGCCGCTCGTACCAGACGACGTCGAACTCCGAGCCGTTGGTGATCCGCTCCGCCACCGCGTGGACGGTCTCCACCGCGGCAAGGGCCTGCTTGCGGACCGCGTCCTCGTCCTGGACGGACTTGTCGCGGGTGGCTCCGATGGCCGAGATGACATTGCGGGCGGCGTCCCGCAGTGACATGAGCGCGTACCCCAGGTCCTCGGGGATCTCCTCCAGCCGGCCGGGCAGGGCCAGCTCCATGACCCGCTCGAAGGACTCGGCGGCGGTCTGCAGGGAGTCCGCCGTCTTCTCGTCAACCAGCTTGGCGGCGCGCTTCACGGCCCGGTTGACCTGGCCGGGGGTGAGCTCGCCGGTGGCGACCCCGGTGACCCGGGAGACCAGCTCGTGCGCCTCGTCCACAATCAGCACCTCGTGCTGGGGCAGCACGGGCGCGCCTTCGATGGCGTCGATGGCCAGCAGGGCGTGGTTGGTGACGACCACGTCGGCGAGCTTGGCCCGCTCGCGGGCGGCCTCGGCGAAGCATTCGGCCCCGTACGCGCACTTCGTCGCGCCCAGACACTCCCGCGAGGAGACGGAGATCTGGCTCCAGGCCTTGTCGGAGACGCCGGGAGTCAGGTCGTCCCGGTCGCCGGTCTCGGTCTCGTCGGCCCAGTCCCGCAGGCGCAGCAGGTCCTGGCCGAGCTTGCTGGTGGGAGCGGCCGCCTCGAACTGGTCGAAGAGGCCCTCCTCCTCGTCCTGGGGAGCCCCCTCGTGCAGCCGGTGCAGGCACAGGTAGTTCGAGCGGCCCTTGAGCATGGCGAACTGCGGGCGGCGGCGCAGCTGCGGATGCAGCGCCTCCACCGTCCGGGGCAGGTCGCGCTCGACCAGCTGGCGCTGGAGGGCGAGGGTGGCGGTGGCCACGACCACGCGCTCGCCGTGCGCGAGGGCCGGCACCAGATAGCCGAGGGACTTGCCGGTACCGGTACCGGCCTGGATGAGCCGGTGCGTGTTGTCGTCGATCGCTTCGGCGACGGCTTCGGCCATGGCCACCTGGCCGGGCCGCTCCGTGCCGCCGACGGCGGTGACGGCGGCGTGCAGCAGGTCGGGGAGGGAGGGCTTCGTCATAGCACTGCCAACCCTACGGCGCGCCACCGACAGCGACGGCCACCGCGGAGATTCATGGCCGATACAAGGGGTTGGGGACGGTGCCGTGCTGCACGGCGTGCGGGCGGTCGCCGAGGTCCCGGTAGCCGTCCGCGTACAGTCGGTTCCTGTTGAGGCAGAGCCGCCCGATGCGCTCACCGAGCAGGTCGAAGAGCTCGAAGCGGTCCTTGAGCTCGGGGAAACGCGCCTGGTGGCGCAGGATCTCCGCCCGTACGAGGGACCAGAACGCGTCCTCGGGGACGCCGAGGCGGTCCTCGCAGAGGGCGGAGAGGTAGCGGAAGACTCCGACGAACAGGCCGGAGTGGATGTACTGGGGCAGGAAGTCCGTGGGCTTGGTGAGCAGCGCGGCCCCCACATCCGCCGGTACCGGGGCGAGCTCGGGCAGGGGCTCGCGGCTGATGTTGACGTCGTCCACGAAGTCCTTGAGGGCGACCCGCACCGGGACGTCGTGCTCGTCGTGGATCACGGTGGTGTTCTCGCCGTGCGGGGAGAAGACGGTGCCGTAGCGGTAGAGGAAGTGCAGCAGCCGGGGCAGCACGGCGGCGAAGAGCTGCTGCAGCCAGTCCGCGGGGGTGAGGCCGGACCGGGCGACGAGCTCGGCGGTGAAGGAGCGCCCGCGCGGGTCGACGTGGAGGAGCGCGGCGAGGGTGCGGGCCCGCTCGCCGGGTACGAGGTAGCCGGCGAGGGGTTCGCGCCAGATCGCGCCGAGCAGCTCCTTGTACTGGTACGGGGCCTCGGGCAGCGCGTCGTACACGGGGTGGCGGACGGTCACGGAGGCGACCTCGCCGTTGGCGAGGAGGCGGCGGGCGGCGAAGTCCAGTTCTCGCGGTTGAGTTCGGGCGGGGTGCAGGGGTGCTGGGGCGAGGGCGGGACAGCACCGTCCGCGAAGCCGAAGCCGGTGGAGTCGGGAGCGGCGGAGAAATTCTGCACGGCACTCCTCAGGTCGGGAACTGGGCCGGGCGACGTGGAGTTTTCGAAGTGTGGGGCTGGAACGGCGGGCGGGGAGGGGGCGTGGAGCGGTGAGCAGACGGGTGCGCGGGGACGGCGGTCAGATGAGGTTGCGCAGCGCCCGCTCCCGGACCATCAGGGCGGCTCGTTTGCCGGGAAGGTCGAGTTCCGCGGAACAGCGGAAGCCGGAGTTCAGGAAGGCTGATACGGAGGGGGCGTTGCGGATGTCCGGTTCGGCGATGACGCGCGTGCAGCGGGGACGGTTGTCGAGCACCAGGTTGGCGACGGCGCGCAGCAGAGCGGTGCCCAGCCCGCGGCCGCGGTTCGTCCCGTCTCCGATGAGCAGGTGGATACCCGTGTCGTGGGGGCGCGCCGGGTAGTGGCGGGAGATCGGGTCGAGGTCGGCCCGGTAGATCTCCCAGTAGCTCATGGGTGTGCCGTCGAGCAGGCCGAGGCAGGGGATGCTGCGGCCGTCCCCGTCGAGCTGCGTCCGCAGGTGGGCTGCGGTGACGGAGGGGGGACCGGAGAGCTCCCAGTAGGCGGCCACCTCCGGGTCGTTCATCCAGCCGGTGAGCAGGTCCACGTCGCGGTCGAGGTGGACGGGTTCGAGGCGGAAGCGCCCGGCCGGGGTGTCGGCGGCTGACCATGCGGCCGGCGAGTCGAGCAGATCGGCTTCGGCGAGGAGCGGCAGAAGCCCGGCGGTCAGCCGTTGCGCGGCGTCGGCAATGGCGGTGGCCGTAGCGGCTGTGGTGGGGCCGGTGGGGGTTTCGGTGGAGGGCATCGGGGCTCAGTCGTGGAGGGGGTTGGTGACGGTGACATAGACGGACTGGGAGTCGACGGGGCCGACGAGCTCGTCGAGGCCGCCGAGCCGGGTGAGCAGGTTCGCCTTGCAACGCAGGGTGGATGAGTCGAGCAGCTGCGCGGGAACCGGCCCGAGGCCGGAGGCCTTGCCGAGGAACCGGCGGAAGGCGGCGAGCAGGACGCGTTCGTCGGCGAGCCGTTGGGATCCGAAGGCTCCGATGAGACCGAGCACGTTGTTGATGCCGAGGTAGTAGGCGAAGCGTTCGTCGGTGACGGCGTCGGAGACGAAGGTGTCGCTGGCGCTTCCGATGCCGGGAAGCCGGCGCTCCAGCTCTGCGCGGCGGGAGGCGCGGAAGTAGTAGCCCTGGTTGTCGCGGAAGCGGCCGCCGACCGGCCAGCCGGCCGGGTCGAGGAGGACCAGGGTGTTCTGCTGGTGCGCTTCGAGGGCGATGCCGGCGAGCGCGTCGAAGGCGAGGACCGGCAGCACGACGTGGTCGAGGTAGCGAAGGAACCACTCGGCGGCGACGGCGGAGACGGGGCGGCCGGTGGTGGCGGCGAGCCGGGTGACGGTCTCGGCGAGCCGGGAGCGCATGGTGGCCCGGCCCGGCCAGGGGCGGGGCGCGGTGAGTGCGGCGATGCACACGGCGTCGTCGTGAGGGCGGAAGGGGTTGTGTCGCAGTACGGCGTCGAGGCCGGGGACGGGGTTGCCGTCGGGGTCGTCGACGGCGATCCAGGCGGGGTCGCGCACGATGTCGAAGCCGGGGTGAGCCGCCTGCCACTGTTCCGCGAGGCCGGTGCGGAGCAGTCGGTGCACTTCGACGCCGCGGTGGAGTTCCTTGCGGAGGTTCTCGCGGCGGGAGTTGGTGATGCGCAGGCCCAGGGAGAGCTTGAGCATCGCGGGGGCGCCGGGGCGGTGGACGGTGCGGACGGAGGAGGTGGGGTGCCAGGGCTCGCCGTACGGGCCCAGGTCGTGCAGGAGTCCCGCGTCGCGAAGGGCGGCGACGGCGGGGCGCTGGAGCAGGTCGCGCGCCTGCCACGGGTGCAGCGGAAGGGGGGTGGTGCCGTCGGGGAGCGGGAGTCCGGGGGCAAGGCGTCCGAGGAGCCGGGCGGTGGAGACCAGGCGGCCTCGTTCGGTCCAGGCGGAGTCGGTGGCGAGGACGGAGGGGGTGACGGCGAACCAGTGCAGGGGGAAGGAGCCGTGGAGTTCGGGTGAGTAGCGGCGTACTTCGGCCTCGGAGAGTCCCTCACGGCTCTTCGGGTCCGGCTGGAGGGGGTGGCCGAGAAGGAGGGACTGCTCGGCGGTGAGGAAGAGTTCACCGGCGACGGGAGCGGGCGGGGTGGGGCGTTCGCGCCGGTCGGCGATGAACTCGGCGGTGCGGCGCACCGAGTCGGCGACCCGGCCGACGAGGTCGGTTCCGCCGCGGCCGCCGCTGTTGCCCTCGCGGGCGATGAGGGCGGCGAGGGTGACGGCGTCCAGGGCGGGGGAGCCGACGGGCGCGCTTTCGAGGCGGGCGGGCGCGAAGCGGTGCCAGCCGGTCGGGGACCAGTACCGGACGGCGACGAGCAGGGCGGTGCCGGATGCGGGGAGGGGGATGCGCAGAAGGGTTCCGACGGGCCCGTCAGGCCGGCCGATACCCCGCTCGCGGACCCAGCACCGCAGCAGGTTCTCGACGGTCGCGGCCTCGGCGGCGACGGCCGGGTCCGGGTGGTCCAACAGGTCGGGCAGCAACGCGGGTTCGGGTCCGGCGGGGCCCGCGGTGCCGGTCCGGGGGCGGAGCGTGCCGTCTTTCTGCCGGGGCACGGTGGGGCCTGTTTCGGCCGGCCACGCGGTGGCCGGGAGCTGGGAGGGCAGCCAGTCGGCGGCGGCCTGCCCGCCCGCCCTGCCCGCCCCGGCCGCCTCCTGCGCACCCAGGGCCGGGCCGGGCGGTGCTGGCTCGGGGGCGCTCCCGCCCGGGGCGAGGCCGGAGGGCGCCGGCTCCGGGGCGCTCCCACCCGGGCCCGGGACTGCCGCCCCGGTCGCGTCCGCCCGCACGTGGCCCGCGGACCGCAGCCCCCGCACCGGGTCACCGCTGCCTGCCTCCCCTCCCGCCCCAGTGCCGGCCAGCTCCGGCGTGCCGGTGTGGGCGGGGTGGGCGGGGGTGGCCGGGTGATCCGGCGTGCCGGGGAACAGGGCAGTGGGGGTGCTCGCGTGCTCCGGGCTGACCGGGGACAGTTGGGCGGGGGCGCTCGCCTGCTCCGGACCGGCTCGGAACGGCCGGGCGGGGGTGTTGGCGTGCTCCGGGCTGGCCGGGGACGGGTGGGCGGGGGCGCTCCCGTGCTCCGGGGTGTCGGGGAACGGGGCGGCGGGGGTGCTGGCGTGCTCCGGGGGGCCGGGGAACACGGCCGTTGGGGCGCTCGCCTGCTCCGGGGTGGTCGGGGTCGGGTGGGTCGGGGTGGGCGGGTGGTCCGGGGTGCCGGTGGTGGGGGTCGGGTGGGTACCGGGGAGGGGCGCGGCCGGAGGTTCGGTGTCAGCCGGGGAGGCGGGGCGGGTGGGGTGTTGGGGATCGGGCATCGGGGTCCTTGGGGAAGCGGGTCAGTGGGGCCGGCGGGCTGCGGCCGCGGGGATGGCATCGGCCAGGCGGTCGAGGACGGCCGTCGCCTGTTCGTCGGTGAGGGTCAGCGGGGGCAGGAGCCGGACGACGCTGCTGTGGCGGCCGCCGAGTTCGACGATCAGGCCGCGGTCCAGGCATTCCTGACGGACGGCTGCGGCCAGGTCGGGGGCCGCGGCGCCCGTGTCGGGGGAGACGAGCTCGACGCCGATCATCAGGCCGCGGCCCCGGACGTCCCCGATGCAGGAGTGGGCGCGGGCGAGGTCGCGCAGCGCCGTGAGCATCCGCTCGCCGAGGGCCCCGGCACGCTCGGCGAGACGGTTCTTCCGTACGTAGGCAAGGGTGGCGGCCCCCGCCGCCATGGCGAGCTGGTTGCCGCGGAAGGTGCCCGCGTGGGCTCCGGGCGCCCACACGTCCAGCCCGGTGCGGTACACGATCACCGCGAGCGGGAGGCTGCCGCCGATCGCCTTGGACAGGACCATCACATCGGGCACCACCCCGGCGTGGTCGACGCCCCAGAAGGCGCCGGTGCGGCCCACCCCGGTCTGCACCTCGTCGGCGATCAGCGGGATCCCGCGCGCCTCGGTGATCTCCCGCATGCGGCGCAGCCAGTCGTCCGGGGCCGGGTGGACGCCGCCCTCCCCCTGCACCGGCTCGACGATCATCGCGGCGGGCCTCGTCACCCCGCTCTTGGGATCGTCCAGCAGGCTTTCGGTCCAGCGGGCCCCCAACCGGGCGCCCTCGGGTCCGCCGACGCCGAAGGGGCAGCGGTGGTCCTGGGGATACGGCAGCCGGGTCACCCGTACGTCCGGGGCCCCGCCCGAGGCGCCCAGGGCCCCGGCGGTCATGCCGTGGTAGGCCCCGGTGAAGGCGAGGAGCCCGGAGCGCCCGGTGGCGGTGCGGACCAGTTTGAGGGCGGCTTCGACGGCGTCCGTCCCGGCCGGCCCGCAGAACTGGATGCGGGCGTCGGCGGCCAGCGCCGGCGGCAGGCAGGCGAACAGCTCCGTGATGAAGGCGTCCTTGACGGGCGTCGCCAGGTCGAGGGTTTGGAGCGGGGCCCCGGAGTCGAGCACGCCCCGGATGGCTTCGAGCACCACGGGGTGGTTGTGGCCGAGGGCGAGGGTGCCGGCTCCGGAGAGGCAGTCGAGGTAGCGGCGCCCGTCCGCGCCCTCGACGGTCAGGCCGCGGGCGCGCACGGGGACCACGGGCAGCGAGCGCGCGTACGTCCGGGCGGCGGACTCGCGCATCGCCTGCCGGCGCAGGATGCCCTCCGCCGTTGCCGACCCGGTGGATCCTGGCCCGCCGGATCCCCGCCCGCCTGCACCCGGCCCACCTGATCCCGGTCCGTCCGGGCCCGGTCCGCCCGCTCCCGGGCTGTCCGGGCCCGCGCCCCGGTTCCCCTGCGGCGGGACCTGGGTCACGGACGCCGCGTCCTGCTCGGTCAAAGCCACGAGTGTCGGACCTCCCGCACGGATGCTCCACCGGATTGCGCCTCGAACATGAACGCTGCTTGCCCATCCCCCGTACGTACCAACGACGATGACGTCGGGGGATCACGGGTGGGCCCAAGATCCTTGGCTCCCGGCGGGCGTGAGCGGACGTCGGCGGATCCGCCCGGCCCGGAACCGCGGGCCCGGACTGTGCCGTCCCCAACGGCAGCGGCATAGTGGGGGGCTGAACGAGCGGCACCTACCCTGCACCGCATCCCACGCCCAGAATCACCAGGGGGATTCACGACATGCGACCGAACCGACCGGTCACCGCGATCCTGTGCGCGGCGGCACTCACGATGACCGCCGCGGCCTGCGGACCCGGAGACGGGGAGGCCGGCGGCGACGCCAAGCCGACCGTGGTGGCGAGCCTTCCGTCCGGGGCCGAAGGGATCAAGATCCCGGACCAGCTCAAGGACAGGCTCAAGCAGCACGGCATAGACCTGGAGCAGTGGAAGGGCGGTGCGTGGAAGAACTGGAAGAAGGAGGACTGGCTCCGCGAGGCGGGCGACTACATCAACCCGATCATCGAGGGTCTGTGGGACTCGGACCGGATGCGTGATGCCGAGCAGCCGCAGACACCGGCGGTCGACCCGGATGCAGGCAAGGACCAGGGCGTCACGGACCCGGCCCCTGCCCCGGTGGCGGCGAAGGCCGCGAACGCTCCGTACCACACGAGCGTTCCGGTGTCGGGCAAGGTCTTCTTCGACGGCCCCGAGGGCTCGATGGTCTGCTCGGCGACCGTGGTCAAGGACCCGGCGCATCCGGGCAAGTCCAACATGGTCTGGACGGCGGGCCACTGCGTGCACGCCGGCAAGTCGGGCGGCTGGTACCGCAACATCGCCTTCGTGCCCTCCTACAACAACGCCGGCAAGCCCGCGGCGCAGCTCAAGGGCGCTCCCCGCAACGAGGTGGCCCCGTACGGCGTGTGGTGGAGCGACTGGGCGCAGACCTCCGACCAGTGGATCGCGACCGGTGGCCCCAAGGGCGGCGCGGGTGCCCCGTACGACTTCGCGGTGCTGCACGTGACCCCGGAGAAGAGCACGGGCAAGTCCCTGGAGGAGACCGTCGGTTCGGCCCTCCCCGTGGAGTTCAACGCCCCTGCGGTGCCGAAGGTCGCGAGCATCACCGCGACGGGCTACCCGGCGGCGGCTCCCTTCGACGGACAGAAGGCGTACCAGTGCGCGGACAAGCCGGGCCGGCTGTCGCTGAACGCGGCCGACCCGGTGATGTACCGCATCGGCTGCACGATGACCGGCGGTTCCTCCGGCGGCGGCTGGGTGGCGGCGGGCAGCGACGGCAAGCCGGCGCTGGTGTCGAACACCTCGATCGGCCCGGCCAAGGCGGGCTGGCTGGCCGGACCGCGGCTGGGGCCGGAGGCCAAGGGGATCTTCGACGCGGTGAGCCGCAAGTTCAAGTAGGCCGGCCTCCCGGGCCGGTCGGACCGCACACGGCACACGGCACCCCGCACACACGGAACACGGCACACACGGCCGAGGGCCCCCTGCACCGCAGGGGGCCCTCGGTCTTCGTTCTGCGCGGGTTACCGCTTCGCGGGCACGTACGGGGACAGGTCCGCCGCCAGTTCCTGGTGGACCCGCACCTTGAGCAGGGTGCCCTCCGGGGTGTGCTCCTCGGAGATCACCTCGCCCTCGGCGTGGGCCCGGGCGACCAGCGAGCCGTGCGTGTACGGCACGAGGGCCTCCACCTCGACCTCGGGCCGCGGCAGTTCGGCGTCGATGAGCCCGAGGAGCTCCGCGATGCCCTGCCCCGTCCGCGCCGAGACGGCGATGGAGTGCCGCTCGATCCGCAGCAGCCGCTGCAGGACGAGCGGGTCCGCGGCGTCGGCCTTGTTGATCACCACGATCTCGGGCACGTTGACAGCGCCGACCTCGCGGATGACCTCGCGCACGGCCGCCAGCTGCTCCTCCGGCGCCGGGTGCGAGCCGTCCACGATGTGCAGGATGAGGTCGGAGTCGCCGACCTCCTCCATCGTGGAGCGGAACGCCTCGACGAGGTGGTGGGGCAGGTGCCGGACGAAGCCGACCGTGTCGGCCAGGGTGTAGATGCGGCCGCTGGGCGTCTCGGCCCGGCGCACGGTCGGGTCGAGGGTGGCGAACAGGGCGTTCTCCACCAGGACGCCCGCGCCCGTGAGCCGGTTGAGCAGCGAGGACTTGCCGGCGTTGGTGTAGCCGGCGATGGCGACCGAGGGCACCTTGTTGCGGCGCCGTTCCTGCCGCTTGATGTCGCGGCCGGTCTTCATCTCCGCGATCTCCCGGCGCATCTTCGCCATCTTCTCGCGGATCCGGCGCCGGTCCGTCTCGATCTTGGTCTCACCGGGGCCTCGGGTGGCCATGCCGCCACCGCCGCCGCCACCCATCTGCCGGGACAGCGACTGACCCCAGCCGCGCAGTCGCGGCAGCATGTACTGCATCTGCGCGAGGGCGACCTGCGCCTTGCCCTCTCGGGACTTGGCGTGCTGGGCGAAGATGTCAAGGATCAGGGCGGTGCGGTCGACCACCTTGACCTTGACGACGTCTTCGAGGGCGATGAGCTGGCCGGGGCTGAGCTCACCGTCGCAGACGACGGTGTCGGCGCCGCTCTCCAGCACGATGTCGCGCAGTTCGCGGGCCTTGCCCGAGCCGATGAAGGTGGCCGGGTCGGGCTTGTCGCGGCGCTGGATCACGCCGTCGAGTACGAGGGCGCCCGCCGTCTCGGCGAGGGCGGCGAGCTCCGCGAGGGAGTTCTCGGCGTCCTGCACCGTGCCGGAGGTCCAGACGCCGACCAGCACGACGCGCTCCAGGCGCAGCTGTCGGTACTCGACCTCGGTGACGTCTTCGAGCTCGGTGGAGAGGCCCGCGACACGACGCAGCGCCGCGCGCTCGGAGCGCTCGAACTGCTCGCCGTCCCGGTCTCCGTCGATCTCGTGGCTCCAGGCGACGTCCTCTTCCATCAGGGCGTCGGCCCGAAGGCTCTCGGTGAAGCTCTGCGAGTCCGGCACGTCCCGTGCGTCCCGCGCGTCCTGGGAAGGGGAAGAAGAGGAGGTCATTGGATCCTTACGTCGTTGTCGGATGGTCCGCGTCGGCAGTCCACAGCCGGTGCCACGCGTGACATAACACTGCCACGTCCAACGTGTCACACCGCCGGGAGATTCCCCACGGCGGGCGGTCCCGTCGATGGTGACATGCCCGTTCCCCGGGGGTCACACGCTTTTCGGGCCGCCCCACTCCGGGTGGCCGGGCATCGCGGGGGTCGTCTTCCCGTACAGCCAGGGCCGCAGGAAGGGCTCCAGATCGCGTCCGGCCTCCTGCGAGGCGAGGCGTACGAAGTCGTCCGTGCCCGCCGTGGAGTCCCCGTGCTCCCTCACCCACCGCCGCTCGACCCGGTCGAAGGCCGCGGCTCCGATCTCCTGCCGCAGCGCGTAGAGCACCAGCGCGGCCCCGTCGTACACCACCGGCCGGAACAGCCCGATCTTCTCGCCGGGCGCGGCGGGCTTCGGGGCGGCCGGGGGCCCGCCGGCCGCCCGCCACTGGTTGGAGCGCTGGTACGCCTCGCGCATGCGCCGCTCCATGGAGTACTTCCCGAGGCCGTCCGCGTACAGGGCCTCGTACCAGGTGGCGTGCCCCTCGTTCAGCCACAGGTCGGACCAGGCCTTCGGGGTCACGCTGTCACCGAACCACTGGTGGGCGAGCTCGTGCACCATCACGGCCTCGACGTACCACTCGGGGTAGCCCTCGCCCGAGAACAGGCCGCTCTCGAAGAGCGAGAGGGTCTGGGTCTCCAGCTCGAAGCCGGTCTTGGCCCGGGCGATCAGCACGCCGTAGTTCTCGAAGGGGTAGCGGCCGACCCGCTTCTCCATCCACTCGATGTGCGCCGCGGTCTTCTTCAGCCACGGGTCCAGGCGCTGCCGGTCCGCGGACGGCACCACGTGGCGCAGCGGCAGTCCGTGCGGTCCGGTCCCGCGGACGACGGCGGAGTCGCCGAGGGAGACCTGCGCCAGTTCCGTGGCCATGGGGTGCAGCGTGCGGTACGTCCACGTCGTCGCGTCGGCCGCCGCGCGGGCCGGCAGCGCCCCCGGCACCCCGTTGGCGACGGCGGTGACACCGGCCGGGGCGGTGATCCGGAAGGTGAAGTACGCCTTGTCGGCGGGGTGGTCGTTGCAGGGGAAGACGCGGTGGGCGGCGTCGGCCTGGTTGGCCATGGCCAGGCCGTCGTCGGTGGTCACCCAGCCGCCGTCGCTGCGGCCCCGCGGGTCGCTGGTGTGCCGGATGGTGATGTGCAGCGGCACGTTCGCCACCACGGGGCTCGCAGGCGTCAGCACCAGGTCCTCCCCGGCGCTCTCGAAGCGCGCCGACTGCCCGTTGACCTCGGCGGACGCCACCGTTCCGCGCGTGAAGTCCAGGTTGATCCGCTCAAGCGGCTGGAGGGCGCGGGCGTCGATGACGGTGACCGCGTCGAGCGGGCTCTTGTTGTCCTTGTACGTGAAGGACAGGTCGTACGAGAGGACGTCGTACCCGGGGTTCCCGAGCTCCGGGAACAGCGGGTCGCCGATGCCCAGCGGCTTCGGCGGGGGCAGCACGGCGGCGACGAGAGCGAGGGAGGCCGCGGCGAGCAGGGCGGCGCGCTTGCGGGGGGAGGTCAGCTGCATCCCCCACCGCATATCAGCGCCCGCCGCGCCCCCGTGCACGGCGCGCGACGAGTCCACCCGAACGGGATCCTCCGGCAGGGCCGGGGGACGCCGCGGCAGGGCCCGTCCTTCGGATCGGCCCGGGGCCGCTCCCGGGGCGGCCGGGCGAGCCTGACCCGGAAGACGGGCCCTAGGCGCGGCTGACGTCGTAGACGCCGGGCACGTCCCGCATGGCCCGCATCAGGGCCGGCAGGCCGGCGGCGTCGGGGAGCTGGAGGGTGTAGGTGTGGCGGACCCGCTGTTCGACGGGGGGTTCCACGGTCGCGGAGACGACCTCGACGCCTTCGCGGGCGATGGCCTCCGTCAGGTCGGCCAGCAGGTGGGGGCGGCCGAACGATTCGGCGACCAGGGTGACCCGGCAGTCCGCGGTGGCCCGCCAGTGCACGGCGACGGAGGTCCGGCCCAGGGAGCGCATCTGGGCGACCGCCGCGCAGTGGATGCGGTGGACGGTGACGGCGCCGCCCCGTACGACGAACCCCGCGACCGCGTCCGGCGGCACCGGGGTGCAGCAGCCGGCCAGCCGTACGGTGGCGTGGGGGAGGTCGACGACCGCGTTGCCGCCGCCTCCGCGGGCCCCGACCACCGAGAGCGGGGCCCGCGCGGGCGTGGCGGTGGGTGTCGCCCCGTCGGGATGGGCTTCGAGCCAGCTGCTGATGGCGATCCGCGCGGCCGGGGTCCTCGCGTGCTCCAGCCAGTCGGGGGAAGGCCCGGAGGAGGTGTCCTGGGCGAGCAGCAGCTGGACGGTGTCCCCGTCGGACAGCGGGGAGGCGAGGGAGGTGAGGCGCCCGTTGACCCGGGCGCCGATACAGCCGTGGGCCGCCTCGCCGTACTGGGCGTAGGCGGCGTCGATACAGCTGGCTCCGGCGGGGAGGCTGATCGTGCCGGAGGCGCTGCCGTCCTCGCGGAACACGGTGATCTCGCGGTCCTGGGCGAGCTCGGCCCGCAGCACGCTCCAGAAGGTGTCGGGGTCGGGCGCGGACTGCTGCCAGTCGAGCAGCCGGGACAGCCAGCCGGGCCGCGTCGGGTCGGCCCGCTCCTCCTCGCACTCGGCGTCGGCGGCCGCGGTGGCGTAGGGGTTGCCGAGCGCGACCACCCCGGCTTCGGCGACGCGGTGCATCTGGTGCGTGCGGACGATGACCTCGGCTACGTACCCCTCGGGCACGGCGACGGCGGTGTGCAGCGACTGGTAGAGGTTGAACTTGGGGGCGGCGATGAAGTCCTTGAACTCCGAGACGACCGGCGTGAAGCAGGTGTGCAGCTCGCCGAGCACCGCGTAGCAGTCGGCGTTCTCCCCCACCAGGACGAGGATGCGGCCGAAGTCGGAGCCGCGCAGCTCGCCGCGTTTGAGGGCGATCCGGTGCACGGAGACGAAGTGCCGGGGGCGCACCTGCACCTGGGCGGCGATGCCGGCGTCGCGCAGGACGGCGCGTACGGAGTCGGCGATGGCAGGCAGTGGGTCGCGCTCCCCCGCGTGGGCGGCGATGAGCGCGCGGGTGGCCTCGTACTCCTCGGGGTGCAGGATGGCGAAGACGAGGTCTTCCAGCTCGGTCTTGAGCGCCTGTACGCCGAGCCGCTCGGCCAGAGGGATGAGCACGTCGCGCGTGACCTTGGCGATGCGGGCCTGTTTCTCGGGGCGCATCACGCCGAGGGTGCGCATGTTGTGCAGCCGGTCGGCGAGCTTGATGGACATCACGCGGACGTCGTTGCCGGTGGCGACGAGCATCTTGCGGAAGGTCTCGGGTTCGGCGGCCGCCCCGTAGTCGATCTTCTCGACCTTGGTGACGCCGTCGACGATGAAGCAGACCTCGTCGCCGAACTCCGCCCGGACCTGATCGAGGGTCACGTCGGTGTCCTCGACGGTGTCGTGCAGCAGAGAGGCCGTCAAGGTGGTGGTCTCGGCGCCGAGTTCGGCCAGGATCAGGGTGACGGCGAGCGGGTGTGTGATGTACGGCTCACCGCTCTTGCGCATCTGGCCGCGGTGCGAGGTCTCCGCGAGCACGTAGGCGCGGCGCAGGATGGACAGGTCCGCGTCGGGATGGTGGGCGCGGTGCGCCTCGGCGACATGTCCGATGGCGTCGGGCAGCCGGTCCCGGGACGTCGGCCCGAGCAGGGCCGCGCGCCCGAGCCGGCGCAGGTCAATGCGGGTCCGACCCCGTCTGCGGAGTTCGGGGCGCGCTTCGGGACGTGCTTCGGGGTTCGTGGCCTCTGCACTCATGGGCACCTCCGGCGGCTTCGACCGGCAGCGGTGGGCATGGGGTGAGCCCTCAGGGCCGGTGCCTGATGCTACCGACCCCACCACGTGGCGCAGTCCACCTCTCGCTCAGCGTGAAACGGATCACCCATGAGAGGGAATCTTCAGCCGAAAGCCGTTTCGGTGAGCCAGGCCGGGTCGAACTCGCCCGCGGCCACGATGACGGCCGGTCCGGTCATGTCGATCCGCCCGTCGGGGTGTTCGGTGATCACGAGGGTTCCGCCGGGGAGGTCGACGGTGTACGTGACCGGCTCGCCGGTGACCGAGGGGTCGGCCCCGTCACGCCGGATGGCGGCCACGGCGACGGCGCAGGCGCCGGTGCCGCAGGAGCGGGTCTCGCCGGATCCTCGCTCGTGGACGCGCATGGCGACGTGGCGGGGGCCGCGGTCGACGACGAACTCCACATTGACCCCCGTCGGGTAGACCTCGGCGGGGCTGTAGGGCGGCGGGTCGAGCAGCTTGCCGGCGTGGTCGAGGCTGTCGACGAAGGCGACGGCGTGCGGGTTCCCCATGTTCACGTTGCGGGCGGGCCAGGCGCGGTCGCCGACCATCACGGTGACCTGCTCCTCGGGGAACACGGCGCGGCCCATGGAGACGGTCACGTCGCCGCTCTTGTCGAGGTGGACCTGCTTGACCCCGCCGCGGGTGGCGACGGCGAGGTCGCCGGGCTCGACGTGGCCGGCGTACTGGAGGTAGCGGGCGAAGACGCGGACGCCGTTGCCGCACATCTCGGCGATGGAGCCGTCGCTGTTGCGGTAGTCCATGAACCACTCGGCCTCGTCGGCCAGGTGCGCGGCCTCGGGGTGGGCGGCGGAGCGGACGACGTGCAGCACGCCGTCGGCGCCGATCCCGGCGCGCCGGTCGCACAGCTTGGCGACGGCCGCCGCGGGCAGCTCGACGGAGTTGTCCGGGTCCGGAACGATCACGAAGTCGTTCTCGGTGCCGTGGCCCTTGAGGAAGGAGAGGGTGCTGTGCGTCACCCGGCCATGGTACCGAGCGGCCCCTGAGCAGGCGGGACGGCCCTGCAGGTGTCTAGCGCAGGCGGGCCACGCGGTAGACCGCGAGGGCGATGACCGCCAGGGCGATCAGGGCGTAGAGCGCGGCGAGGCGCCAGTCGGGGCGGCGGCCGCTGCCGCGGGGCGGGAGGCCCGGCCAGGAGTAGCCCACCCGGCGCGCGGCCATCATGGCCCAGCCGCCCGCGCAGGAGCTGATGAGGAAGCCGAGCATGGCGACGACCGCTCCGCCGTCGCCGAACTCGAAGGCGAGCGGGAAGGCGAACATCAGGGAGCCGGAGGCGGCGAGGATCACGATCGGGGCGATCTGCCACAGCCGCAGGCGGCGCTGCGGGCGCAGCTCGACCTCGAACTCGGGGCCGGAGGCGGCCTCCGCCTCGGCGGGGTCCGGGGCGTCCGGGCCGTCGGGGGTGAGCCGCTCGGGGTCGGCGGGCAGGCCGAGTCCGTCGGGCTCGGGCGACCTGTCGAGAAGCGTCGGATCCGCTTCCCGCCGGGTGTCGTCCCGACCGGTGTCGCGAGGGCCGGCCTCCATCGCCACGCGCCCTCCCCACTCGGACTTCGTACGCCGCCGTTCACCGCCGGTGACCGCACCTGCGGAGTTTGATGATGGCACGGACGGGAGCCCCGAACGGGCGCGCGGGGCGTCCCGATGCCATCACGTGATCAGGCTGTAACCGCTCGTTCGACCAACGACAGCGCAAGTCCGGGGAGTTCCCCGCGGTCGGCCGCGGCCCCGCTGAGCCAGTGCACCCGCGGGTCGCGGCGGAACCAGGAGTCCTGGCGGCGGGCGAACCGCTTGGTGGCCCGGACCGTTTCGGCGCGGGCCTCGTCCTCCGTGCACTCCCCGGCGAGCGCGGCCAGTACCTGCTGGTAGCCCAGCGCCCTGGAGGCGGTGATTCCGTCGCGCAGGCCCTGGGCCTCCAGGGTGCGGACCTCGTCCACCAGCCCGGCCTCCCACATCCGGTCCACGCGCAGCGCGATCCGTTCGTCGAGCTCGGGCCGGGCCACGTCGACCCCGATCTGCACGGTGTCGTAGACCGACTCGTGGCCGGGCAGGTTGGCCGTGAACGGCTTCCCGGTGATCTCGATGACCTCCAGGGCGCGGACGATGCGCCGGCCGTTGCTGGGCAGGATCGCGCGGGCGGCGTCCGGGTCGGCCGCGGCGAGCCGGGCGTGCAGGGCGCCGGGTCCGCGGAGGGTGGCCTCCTCCTCCAGCCGGGCCCGGACCTCGGGGTCGGTGCCGGGGAACTCCATGGCGTCGAGGGCGCCGCGTACGTAGAGCCCGGATCCGCCGACGAGGACGGGCGTACGGCCCTGGGCGAGCAGCTTGTCGATCTCGGCGCGGGCCAGGCGCTGGTACTCGGCGACGCTGGCCGTCTCGGTGACGTCCCAGATGTCGAGGAGGTGGTGCGGCACGCCGCCGCGTTCCTCGGTCGTCAGTTTGGCGGTGCCGATGTCCATCCCCCGGTACAGCTGCATGGAGTCGGCGTTGACGACTTCGCCGCCGAAATGGCGGGCCAGGGCGACGCCCAGGTCGGACTTTCCGGCGGCGGTGGGACCGACGACGGCGATGACCCGCGGGGCGGGGGCTGCTTTCCTCACGGCCCCAGTCTCGCAAACCCCGCGGCATATACCCGATCGGGTTACGTGACGGGGTGGCGGCGGGGTCGTTGCCCTGACGAGGTTCCGCCCGGCGCACGCCCGGCGGAGGCCGGGCCGGACCCAGCGGAACTTCACCCGCACGAGTAACGTTATGGGAGTAGATATGGGCGTTTTTGACCGGTTTTTCCGTCGTAAGGACGAGGTTGCGACCGCGGAGGCAGCATCCGTGAACGTGACGACGGAGTCCGAGGAGGCCGAGGCCGAGCCCACTGATGCGCAGGCTCCCGCGGCGGAAGCCGTGGAGATCCCCAAGCAGCAGTCGGCGGAGGCAGCCGCGGACAGCGAGACCGGTGAGGGCGCCCGTACGTAGCTACCTCCCCCGGATTCCGTCCCGGGGCCCCCAGCAGGAAGGTGACCCATGGGCCTGCTCGACAATCTGAAGGCCAAGCTCGCTCCGGCGAAGGAGAAGGTCGGTGGCCTCGCGCAGAAGCACGAGGGCAGGATCGGCGAGGGTCTGGACAAGGTTGCCAAGGTCGTGGACTCCAAGACCCATGGCAAGTACAGCGACCGGATCACCACCGGTACGGGCAAGGCGAAGGACGCCCTGGGCAGGATGGCGCACAAGGACGAGCACGGCGGACCGACCCCGCCGGCATCCGGCGGGCCGATTCCGCCGACAGCGGCTTCCTGACCCACATTCTGACCGGTCGATTCCGTAAGGGGCGCGGCGTTCCCACCGAACCCGTGCCCCTTCGCCGTACCTTCGCCTTACCCGCTGCCACGCGACTTCTACGCGTCCCCTGCTCGCTCCCCGCCCCGCGTCCGTCCGGGCGCCGGGCCCGGCGCCCGGGCAGTTGGGCCCTCAGGACCAGGCGGCGACGAAGTAGCCCACCCCGTACGGGGCGTCCTCGTACAGCAGCCGCCCTTCGAGGCCCGCGCCCTCCGCGGCGCCGGCCAGGACCTGCCAGGGGGCCCGGCCGGCCGCCTGCAGCTCCTGCGCGAGGCCGGCATCCAGGGCGGCGAGCGCGTGGACGTCGGCTGCGGCCAGGGCCCGGGCGGTGGCGGCGTCGAAGGCCTCGGCCCGCTCGTCGAGGTAGCCGGGGGCCTTCAGGCTGCGGCAGGCGCTGCCGTCGCCCATGACCAGCAGGGCGACACGGCCGTCACGGGCCGCGAGGTCCCGGCCGGTCTCCAGGCACCGCTCGGCGGCCAGCCGCTCGTCCACCGCGAGGCCCTCGACCGGGGAGGCGCCCCAGCGGGCGTGCTCCAGCAGCCACGCCCCGACGGACAGGGCGGTCGGCAGCGGGCGGGCGCCCCCGTCCCCCGCCCCCAGTCGTACGTCGGCTTCGGCGACGCCGAACCCGCGGAAGCTGCCGCGCGAGCCCTGGGGGTAGGGACCCTGGCGGTCCGCGTCCGAGGCTCCGACGACGACGAGCCGGTCGGGTCGGGAGGCGGCCAGGACGGCGAGTGCGTCGGAGCAGGCGGTACGGGCGTCGCCGAGTTCGGCGGCGGCCCCCGCGGCGACCTCGGGCACGAGGAGCGGCGGGGCGGGGCAGACGGCTGCGGCTACGAGCATGATCCGCAGCCTAGCGCCGGGCGGCCCGCGTCACGAAGGGAGGGCGCAGCCCGTGGTGGCCTCCGGGAGCGGGGCCGGGACGCCCAGCGTGGGGATGCCCAGCATGACCCCCTTCGGCTGCGCGGGGGCGGCATTGCGCCGCTCCCAGGCGTCGCCCGCACGGGTGCGGCGCACCGACCGGGTCGGGCCTTCGGCGAGGAGGTGGTGCGGGGCGGCGTAGGTGATCTCCACGGTCACCACGTCACCGGGGCGGACCTCCGCCTCCGGCTTGGTGAAGTGCACGAGGCGGTTGTCGGGAGCACGCCCCGACAGGCGGTGCGTCGTCCCGTCCTTGCGGCCCTCGCCCTCGGCGACCATGACCTCCAGGGTCCGGCCGACCTGCTTCTTGTTCTCCTCCCAGGAGATCTCCTCCTGGAGGGCGACCAGCCGCTCGTAGCGCGCCTGCACGACCTCCTTCGGGATCTGGCCGTCCATGTCGGCGGCCGGGGTGCCGGGCCGCTTGGAGTACTGGAAGGTGAACGCGTTCGCGAAGCGCGCCTGCCGCACCGTGTGCATCGTCTGCTCGAAGTCCTCCTCGGTCTCGCCGGGGAAGCCCACGATGATGTCGGTGGAGATCGCGGCGTGCGGGATGGCGGCCCGCACCTTCTCGATGATGCCGAGGAAGCGCTCCTGGCGGTACGAGCGGCGCATCGCCTTCAGGATCGTGTCCGAGCCGGACTGCAGCGGCATGTGCAGCTGCGGCATCACGTTCGGCGTCTCGGCCATGGCCGCGATCACGTCGTCGGTGAAGTCGCGCGGGTGCGGGGAGGTGAACCGGACCCGCTCCAGGCCCTCGATCTGGCCGCACGCGCGCAGCAGCTTGGAGAAGGCCTCGCGGTCGCCCAGGTCGGAGCCGTACGCGTTCACGTTCTGGCCGAGCAGGGTGATCTCCGAGACGCCCTCGGCGACCAGCGCCTCGACCTCGGCGAGGATGTCGCCGGGCCGGCGGTCCTCCTCCTTGCCGCGCAGCGCCGGGACGATGCAGAAGGTGCAGGTGTTGTTGCAGCCGACGGAGATCGAGACCCAGGCGGCGTACGCGGACTCGCGGCGGGTCGGCAGGGTCGACGGGAAGGCCTCCAGCGACTCGGCGATCTCGACCTGCGCCTCCTCCTGGATGCGGGCGCGCTCCAGCAGGACCGGCAGCTTGCCGATGTTGTGCGTGCCGAAGACGACATCGACCCAGGGGGCCCGCTTGACGATGGTGTCGCGGTCCTTCTGCGCGAGGCAGCCGCCGACGGCGATCTGCATGCCGGGGCGCTTGGTCTTCATCGGGGCGAGCCGGCCGAGGTTGCCGTACAGCTTGTTGTCGGCGTTCTCGCGCACCGCGCAGGTGTTGAACACGACGACGTCGGCGTCGCCGTCGGAGCCCTCGGGTGCCCGCGTGTAGCCCGCGTCCTCCAGCAGACCGGAGAGTCGCTCGGAGTCGTGCACGTTCATCTGGCACCCGTAGGTGCGCACCTCGTAAGTTCCCTTGACGTCCACTGCCGTGCTCCGGTCGCTGCTGCTGGTCATGCAACAAGGGTAGGCGGTACCCGGGAGCCCTCCGGCCCCCGGCCGCCGAGGGCCCGGGGGCCCCTGCGGGCAGGCTCCCCGTGACAGGGCGGCGGGCGGGTGGCAGGATCGCGGCCATGGCTGTCGTACCGCCCCGCTTCCGCAGGCGCACCGCCCTGTGGGGGCTGGTGGCCGTGCTGGCCGTGCTCGGGGTCCTGGCGTGGTGGCTGCGGCCCTTCGGCGAACCGGAGCTCAAGGGGGACCTGACCGTCAGTACGGGAGTCCGTACGGGCGTCTACCACCGCTACGGGCAACTGCTGGAGCAGGCGCTCGCCCGGGACATGCCGGGGGTGCGGGTACGGCTGGAGACCAGCCAGGGTTCCCAGGAGAACCTCCAGCGGGTGGCCTCCGGCAAGGCGGACTTCACGATCGCGACCGCGGACGCGGTCGCCAAGTACCGGGCCGACGGCAAGCCGGGGGCGGAACGCCTGCGCGGATGCGCACGGCTCTACGACGACTACGTCCAGCTGGTCGTGCCGGCCGGCTCCCCGGTGCAGTCGGCGCGCGACCTGCGGGGCAAGCGGGTCGCGATCGGCCAGGAGGGCTCGGGCGTCCGGCTGATCTCGGAGCGGCTGCTGTCCGCGGCGAAACTGGACCCGGCGCGCGACATCACCGCGGTGTCCATCGGCATCGACACCATGCCGGCGGAGCTGGAGGCCGGCCGGATCGACGCCTTCTTCTGGTCCGGCGGCCTCCCGACGAACGCGGTGCGGGAGCTGTCGGAGCGCTTCGAAATCCGGCTCGTGCAACTCGGTGACCTGTTGGAACCCCTCCAGGGCACCGGAAGCCCGGCACGCTACTACCGGTCGGCGGTGATGCCGCAGGACGCGTACACGCGGGCGCGGAACACCTCGGCGGTGGCGACGCTGGCAGTCCCGAACCTGCTGGTGACCACCGAGGAAACGGATCCGGAGCTGACCGAGCAGTTCACGCGGACGGTGATCCTCAGCCGTGACCGGATCGGCCACGAGGTGCACGCGGCGCAGCTGGTGGACCTGCGGACGGCCATCTACACGGACCCCCTGGACCTGCACGAGGGCGCCCAGCGCTACTACCGCTCCGTGAAGCCCTGAAGCCGTGAAGCGGTAAAGCCGTGAAGCGGTGACGAGGCCTCGACGCCTTGAGCCCGGGGGCCTCAGGCCGCCGGCAGCAGCATCAGCGCCGCCGCGGCCGCCCCGATCAGGCCCGCGTGGGTGCCCAGGGCGGCCGGGACCACGCGCAGGCCGGCCACGAAGGACAAGGTGGCGTAGTCCGCCAAGTGGGCGCGGACCGGTGCGAACAGCGTGTCACCGGCGGCGGCGACTCCCCCGCCGATGACCGCGACATCCGTTTCGACGAGGGTCGCGGTGGCCGCGACGGCTGCGGCCAGGGCCCGTCCGGCCCGGTCGAAGGCGGCCAGCGCGACCGGATCCCCGGCCTCGGCGGCCCGTGCCACACCCGCCGCGGAGGAGTCCCCGCCCGCGGGCGGGGTCCAGCCCTGCGCGCGGGCCCACCGGGCGATGGCCGTACCCGAGGCGATGGACTCCACGCAGCCACGGGCCCCGCAGACGCACCGCTCACCGTCGAAGGCCACGCTGATGTGGCCGATGTGGCCCGCGTTGCCGGTGGGCCCCGGGTGAAGCCGGTTGTTCAGGACGAGGCCGCCGCCGACGCCGGTGGAGACCACCATGCACAGGGCGTTGGCATGGCCCCGCGCCGCGCCCAGCCAGTGTTCGGCCGCGGTCATGGCGACGCCGTCGCCGACCAGCACGGTGGGCAGCTCCGCTCCGTGGCGGGCCAGTTCGGCCACCACGCGGGCTTGGACCGGGAACTCCCGCCACGCCTCGATGTTCACCGGGGACACCGTGCCGCGCGAGGCGTCCACTGGGCCCGCGCTGCCGATGCCGCACCGGACCGCCGTATTCCAGAGCGGGGAGCTCGCCAGTTCCGCGACCACCTCCGCCACGGCGGCGAACACCCCGTCCCCGTCCACACCGCGGGGCGTCGGGCGGCGGGTGGTGGCGGTCATCGTGCCGTCGGGATGCACCAACGCCCCGGCGATCTTCGTACCGCCGATGTCGATGGCCACGGTCAGGCCTGCGGCCGGATCGGCGGCCCGGGAGGCCGGGGAGGCGGAGGGGCGAGAGGTCACGTGGGCGCTCCTGAGAGGGGTCGGGACCCAGTATGCGTGCGGCGGCGAGGGCTTGGATTCCCGGGGCTCGGCCCGGCGGTCCGTGCCCGGTTCTGCCCTGTTGACGTACCGCCGCGGCGCGCGACAGTTTGTTGGGCCGCCCGGCGCACGCCGCACAGAGCCCCCAAGCCCCCAAGCCCCCAAGCCCCCGACCGCCCATCCCTGACCCGCGAGCTCAGACTCCACGCCCACCTACTCCAGGACCTCAGACCGCAGACTCCGGGACCCTCATGGACCGCGAAGCCGCTCCTCGCCCACCCCGCCCGCACCGCACGCTCCGCTTCGGCGTCAACCACACACCGGCGCGCGGCTGGTTCCACCACTGGCTCGACTTCGATCTCGACGAGCTCAGGGCCGACCTCGACTCGATCGCCTCGCTCGGGCTGGACCACGTACGGGTCTTCCCGCTGTGGCCGCTGTTCCAGCCGAACCGGTCGCTGATCCGGCCGCGCGCCGTCGAACAGCTCGTGGCCCTCGCGGACGCGGCCGCCGAGCGCGGGCTCGACGTCGCCGTCGACGGACTGCAGGGGCACCTGTCGAGTTTCGACTTCCTGCCCGCCTGGACCGGCACCTGGCACCGGCGGAACCTCTTCACCGACCCGGACGTGGTCGCCGGGCAGGAGGAGTACCTGCGCACGCTGGCCGCCGCACTCGCCGACCGGCCGAACTTCCTGGGCATGACCGTGGGCAACGAGGTCAACCAGTTCTCCGGCACGCCCCACCCCGACCCCGACCTGATCACCCCCGAACAGGCGGGCCGCTGGCTGGAGCGCATGCTCGCCGCCTGCGAGCAGGGCGCCCCCGGCCGGCTGCACGTGCACGCCGAGTACGACGCCGCCTGGTACCAGGAGGGCCATCCGTTCACGGCGTCCCAGGCCGCCCGGCTGGGTGCGGCGACCGCCGTGCACTCCTGGGTGTTCAACGGCACCGCGCAGCGCCACGGCCGGACCGGGACCGCGACCGAGCACCACGCCGCGTACCTGGTCGAGCTGTCGAAGGCGTGGGCGCGCGACCCGCACCGGCCGGTGTGGCTCCAGGAGGTCGGCGCACCCGCTCCGCTGGTTCCGGCGGAGCACGCGGCCGAGTTCACGCGGGCCACGCTCGCGGGTGTGCTGGACTGCCCGGACCTGTGGGGGGTGACCTGGTG
Source organism: Streptomyces sp. NPDC043680 (assembly GCF_056436685.1). Taxonomy (NCBI): domain Bacteria; kingdom Bacillati; phylum Actinomycetota; class Actinomycetes; order Kitasatosporales; family Streptomycetaceae; genus Streptomyces; species Streptomyces sp. NPDC043680. The sequence goes on from NZ_JBWKCE010000007.1 coordinate 273,923, forward strand.
GTGCTCCCACGACGTGTCCCGGGACCTCGCGGACTTCCCGGAGCTGGAGTACGGGCTCGGCCTGCTCACCAACGACCGCCGTACCAAGCCGGCCGGTGCGGCCCTCGCCCGGATCGCGCAGGAGTGGCGGGGCCGCGAGCACCGCCCGGCCGTCCGGTCCACCGCGCTCGTCGTGGACGTCGGCGGGGCCGAGGACGCGCCGAAACGCTCCGTGTGTGCGCCCGGCGGGGCCTTCTTCGAGGCCTGGGCCGCCCTGACGGCCCAGGGGGTGCGCCCCGCGGTGGTACTGGCGGAACTCGCCGAGGACGCCGCGCACCTGCAGGCCCGCGGGATCAGGGAGGTGGTGCGCGTCCGCGATGTGCGCTGAGGCCGGGGGCGGCCGACCGCCGCTGACCCGCCGTCAACCGATGCTCCCCCACCGCATTCGAGGAGCCCTGCATGTCCGAGACCGACAACGGCGTCGATCCCCGTACGTCCCCCGCGCACCGGCCGACGCGGCGGCGGGTACTCGCTGCCGCGGCCGCCGGGGCGGGGGCAGCGGCCCTGCCGGGCGGCCCGGCCCGGGCGGCGGCCTCCCCGGCGGCCCCCGCCGGGAGCCCCTTCCCGCCCCCGCCGCCGGCCGCCCGCGCGGCGGCCGACCTGGCCCCGTACGCCTCCTACTGGTTCCCCGACTCGCTGCCGCAGGGCGAGCCCGGGCCGGGCATCGTGTGGCGCTCGCTCAAGGACTGGAGCCCGCAGTCCGATCCGGACCTGGCCTTCAACACCGCAACCGTGCCGCTCGCCCCGCGTTTCACCCCCGTGCCGCCGAACCGGGACGCCCGGGCGGGCCGGGCCCGGATCGCCTCGCTCGTCTCCTTCGGGCCCACCGCCCGCAATCCCGCCCAGGGCTCCGCGAGCGCCGACTACTACGCGCTGACGCACTGGGCGTACCTGGACGAGCTCGTCTTCTGGGGCGGCTCCGCGGGCGAGGGGATCGTGCTCGCCCCGAACGCACCCGTCGTCGACGCCGCCCACCGCAACGGCGTGCGGGTGCTGGGCAACGTCTTCCTCCCGCCCGTCCCGTACGGCGGCGACCTGCGCTGGACGCGGGACCTGGTGCAGCGCGACGCCCACGGCCGGTTCCCGCTCGCCGGGAAACTCGCCGAGGTGGCGCGGACCTACGGCTTCGACGGCTGGTTCGTCAACGCCGAGACCGACGGCGGGGACGGCGCGCTGGCGTCCCGGATGCGGGAGTTCCTGCGCGCACTGCGGGCCGAGGGCGCCCCGTACGGCCTGCGGATCACCTGGTACGACGCCATGAACAGCACCGGCCGGGTCGGCTGGCAGGGCGCGCTCAACGCGCTCAACCAGGAGTTCTTCGAGGACCGGTCGGGCCGGGTCGCGGACACGGTCTTCGTGGACTTCCGCTGGACGGCGCGCACGCTGGCGGACTCGGGGGCGCTCGCCGACCGGCTGGGCCGCTCCCGCCACGAGCTGTGGGCTGCCGTGGACACGGAGTCGCACGGCTGGGATTCCGCCGTCCCCTGGGACGCGATCGTCCCGCGCGGCGGCGACCACGTCGTCAGCTACGGCTTCTACCGGCCCGAGTGGACCCTGAACCACCTCACCGACCGCTCCCCCGGCGCCTTCCACCGCGCCGACGACCGGTTCTGGACGGGCGCCTCCCTCGATCCGGCGCGCCCGGGCCCCGAGGACGGCTGGCGTGCGCCCGCCACCGCCGTCGCCGACCGCTCCACCGTCACCGCCCTCCCCTTCGCGTGCACCTTCAACACCGGCCACGGAGAGCGCTGGTACGAGGCGGGCCGGGTCGTCTCCGAGACCCCGTGGAACCACCTCGGGCTCCAGGACCGCCTGCCCGGGCGCCGCTGGGTGGTGGACACCGCGGGCGAACGCCCGTCCGTCACGCTGGACTTCGCGGACGCCTGGCGCGGCGGCTCCAGCCTCCTCGTCGCGGGCCGGCTGGACCGCCCCGCCGCCGTGGGCCTGCACGCGACCCGCCTGCCGCTGACCCGCTCCACCGTCGTGGAGCTGGTGCACGGCTGCGCAGCAGGGTCGTTCGCCGTCGAGGTCGGTGTGGCGCTGCGCGAGCCGGCCGCCGCGGGCGAGCCGGTCCCGTACACCTGGCTCAGGGCTCAGGCCCCGGCCTGCGGGCAGGGCTGGCGCAGGGCGCGAGTCGGGCTCGCGGCACTGGCGGGCCGGACCGCGTACGGGCTGGCCGTACGGCTCACGCCCCGCGGGAAGGAGGCGGTTGCCTGGCGGCTCGGCGCCCTGTCGGTACGCGACGACACGCCCCGCCGCCGCCCGCCCTCCCCGCATGCACTGAGCGTGGACGCCTCGGCCCAGGACGCCGGCCGGGCCTCGCTCCGGCTGTCCTGGCGCCACGCCCCCGGCCCGGTCCGGCACTACGAGCTGTACCGGCTGCTGCCCGACGGCGCCCGCCGCTTCCTCGGCGGCACCTGCGGCACGGCCCTGTACCTGCCGGACCTCCTACGCGCCGGCCGGGAGCGGGCCGCGGCCTTCGAGCTGCGGGCCGTCGACGAGCTCTACGCGGTCTCCGGGCCGGCCCGCACCACCCTCACCTGGGCGTCCTGAGCCTCATCCGCTGTGCGGGTGGCTGCGGGGGACGGCCACCGTCACCCGGAGCCCGTGCGGCGGGTTCTTCTCGTAGGAGAGGGATCCGCCGCCCGCGGCGAGCAGGGCCCGGGAGATCGAGAGGCCGAGCCCGGAGCCCTTGACGTTCTGGTGGCGGCCGCTGCGCCAGAACCGGTCGCCGACGCGGAGCAGCTCCTCCTCGGTGAGGCCCGGACCGCGGTCGGCGACGACGACGTGCACGAAGGACCCGGCGGGGGCGACCGACACCTCGACCTCCTCACCCTCGGGGGTGAACTTCAGGGCGTTGTCGATGACGGCGTCGAGCGCGCTCGACAGGGCGATGGGGTCGGCCCAGCCCGTCACGGCGGCCCGGCCCGTCTCGGTGAGCCGGACCCCCTTCTCCTCCGCCAGGGGGCGCCAGGCGGCGACCCGTTCGGCGGTCAGCTCCGCGATGTCGGTGAGGCTGAGCTCGGCGGAGGTGTGCTCGGCCAGCGCAAGGTCCAGCAGGTCGTCGAGGACCTGGGCGAGCCGCTTGCCCTCCATGCGCACGGAGGCGATCTCCTCGTTCCCCTCGGGCAGTTCGAGGGCGAGCAGCTCGATCCGCAGGAGCAGCGCCGCGAGCGGATTGCGCAGCTGGTGGGAGGCGTCGGCGACGAACGCCCGCTGCTGCTCCAGCACGTCTTCCACGTTGTCGGCCATCTCGTTGAACGAGCGGGCGAGGCGTCGGAGTTCCGGCGGCCCGCCGGAGGCGGCGACACGGGAGTTCATCCGCCCGGTGGCGATGCCGTGGGCGGCGGCGTCCAGGGTGCGCACGGGCTTGAGCACCCAGCTGGTGAGCCGCAGGGCGGCTCCGAACGCGAGGAGCATGGCGGCGGCGAGCCCCCCGAGGATGAGCAGCCAGCCCCGGAGGATCCGGGCCCGCATCTGATCGGTGGGCGACTCCGTGAGGACGACGGCGACCACGTCGCCGTCGAGGACGACCGGTGAGGCGACGAGGAGTTTGCCGTGGGTCTGCCAGGGCCACACCTGGGCGGGGTCGTGGCTGCGCCGCCCGGCGAGCGCCTCCTCGAAGGCCCGCCGTCCCTCGCCGGCCTCCGGAACCTGCCACCAGCCCGGCGCCCGCGCCATGTCGTTGTCGTCGCGGTAGAAGATGCCGACGCGGATCCCGTACAGCTCCTGGTAGCGGGCGAGCTCCAGCTTGAGGGTGTCGACGCGGTCGGCGGCGCCGGTGGATCCCGATCCCTGGGCGTCGATGACGAACTGCGCGAGGGCGGCGAAGCGGGCGCTGTCGTCGATCCGGTCGACCACCACCCGCTGCTGCTGCCCGGCGGCCAGGCTCACGGCGAGCGGGAAGCCGAGGGCGAGCAGGACGCCCGCCATCAGGACGACGAGCAGCGGGAGCAGTCGGGCGCGCACGGCAGCGGTCCGCTAGGGGGCGGTGGGGGTGACGAGCCGGTAGCCCACCCCGCGGACGGTCTCGATCAGGGCGGGCATGCGCAGCTTGGAGCGCAGGGAGGCGACGTGGACCTCCAGGGTCCGCCCGGTCCCCTCCCAGCTGGTGCGCCACACCTCGCTGATGATCTGCTCGCGGCGGAAGACCACCCCGGGGCGCTGCGCGAGCAGGGCCAGCAGGTCGAATTCCTTGCGGGTCAGCGGTACGTCGGCTCCGTCCACGCTGACCCGGCGGGTGGGCAGTTCGATGCTGACCGGGCCGAGCCGGACCACGGCGGGTGCACCGGTCCCGGTGGTGGCGTCGTCGGAGGCGCCGGTGCGCCGGGCGACGGCGTGGATGCGGGCCAGCAGCTCGCCGGTGTCGTAGGGCTTGACGACGTAGTCGTCGGCGCCCATGTTGAGGCCGTGGATGCGGGAGCGCACGTCGGAGCGGGCGGTCACCATGATCACGGGCGTCGAGGTCCGCTTGCGGATCTTGCCGCACACCTCGTATCCGTCCTGGTCGGGAAGGCCCAGGTCGAGCAGGACGACACCGAAGGGCGGGGCGCCGGCGGGCAGCAGCGCCTGCAGGGCCTCCTCGCCGCTGCGGGCGTGGGTCACCTGGAAGCCGTGCCGGGCGAGGATCGCGGACAGGGCGGCGGCGACGTGGTCGTCGTCCTCGACGAGCAGCAGTCTCATTGCGTCCCCCTTTCCTGCTTTCCTTCTGACCAGTGGCCGTGGTCATGGCCACCATGCATCCACGCCGAAGAAGAGGCCCACGTCAAGAGGGGTCCCGGCCCGGCGGGCCTTCCGTTATGCACCCGGTACGCGTACGGTGCCGCCGTTGCGGCCGCACGTACGGAGCGTATCGGTGCGAGGTCCTATCGTTATGCTCAATTCTCCCTCAGATGTGATGACGCTGTGCACGTCTCGTCACTACTGTCCTCCCAACCGAGGAGGACGGAGCAAGAGGCCGATGAGCGGAGTATCAGTGACCAAGGACGTGCAGGACGCGGCCGGCACCGCGGACGACCTGGTCGTACTGAGCAACGTCAACAAGCACTTCGGCGCGCTGCACGTGCTTCAGGACGTCAATCTGAGCATTGCCCGCGGTGAGGTCGTCGTGGTGATCGGTCCTTCGGGATCGGGCAAGTCCACGCTGTGCCGGACCATCAACCGGCTGGAGACGATCGACTCCGGCTCCATCACGGTCGATGGCAAGGAACTGCCGTCGGAGGGGCGGGAGCTGGCGAGGCTTCGGGCCGATGTCGGCATGGTCTTCCAGTCCTTCAACCTGTTCGCGCACAAGACCGTGCTGCAGAACGTGATGCTGGGTCAGCTGAAGGTCCGCAAGACGGACCAGGCGGCCGCCCTGGAGAAGGCGAAGTCCCTGCTGGACCGTGTGGGTGTCGGCTCGCAGGCCGACAAGTACCCGGCGCAGCTGTCCGGCGGCCAGCAGCAGCGCGTCGCGATCGCCCGCGCGCTGGCGATGGACCCGAAGGTGATGCTGTTCGACGAGCCGACGTCGGCGCTCGACCCGGAAATGATCAACGAGGTGCTGGAGGTCATGCAGCAGCTCGCCCGGGAGGGGATGACGATGGTCGTCGTCACGCACGAGATGGGCTTCGCCCGCTCTGCGGCCAATCGGGTCGTCTTCATGGCCGACGGAAAAATCGTCGAAGAGGCCGCGCCCGAGCAGTTCTTCAGCAACCCGCGCAGTGACCGCGCCAAGGACTTCCTTTCGAAGATCCTGCACCACTGACGTTCTTGTCTGGTAGTGATCCGGTGGCGGCTCAGAGCTACGTGTCGCTCGTCGTCCAACAACGTCTCATCCGAGGGAAGTTCACCATGAAGGTTTTCAAGGCCGGCGCGGCCGCAGCCGTGGCCGCAGTCCTCGCCCTGACCGCGACCGCCTGCGGCGGCGGCAGCGACAAGGCGAGCAGTGACGGTGGTGCGTCCGGCGGCGCCAAGGACAAGATCGTCATCGGCATCAAGTTCGACCAGCCGGGTCTGGGCCTGAAGACGCCCGACGGCAAGTTCTCGGGCTTCGACGTCGACGTGGCGACCTACGTCGCCAAGGAGCTCGGCTACCAGCCGGACCAGATCGAGTTCAAGCAGGCCGTCAGCGCCGAGCGCGAGAACCTGATCGCCAACGGCGACGTGAAGCTGGTCGTCGCGACCTACACGATCAACGACAAGCGCAAGGCGAAGGTCGACTTCGCGGGCCCGTACTTCCTGGCCCACCAGGACCTGCTGGTCCGCGCTGACGACACCTCGATCACCAAGGCCGAGGACCTCAACAAGAAGAAGCTCTGCTCGGTCACCGGCTCCACGTCGGCCCAGAACATCAAGACCAAGCTGGCTCCCGAGGCGGACCTCCAGCAGAACCCCGGCTACTCCGAGTGCCTGACCGGCCTGGAGAACAAGGCCCTCGACGCGCTGACCACGGACGACTCGATCCTGGCCGGCTACGCCGCGCAGGAGAAGAACAAGGGCAAGTTCAAGCTCGTCGGCCTGAAGCTGAGCGACGAGCCCTACGGCATCGGCCTGAAGAAGGGCGACACCGAGCTGCAGACCAAGGTCAACGCCGCGCTCAAGAAGATGGTCGCGGACGGTTCCTGGCAGAAGGCCGTCGAGAAGAACTTCGGCCCCGCCAACTACAAGGCCGAGCCGGCCCCGCAGATCACCGAAGGCAGCTGATTCCTCGGTGAGGGGTGTCGCCGCCCGCCTGCCACGGGCGGCGGCCCCTCTCACCGGCCATCCTGGGGAGAGCGCAGGGCAACGTGTTCGACTTTCTTAATTCCGGGCAGTACGACGTGCTCGGAGCCTTCTGGGTGACGGTTCAGCTCACCCTCTACTCGGCGATCGGATCCCTGATCTGGGGGACCGTCCTGGCCGGAATGCGGGTCAGCCCGGTCCCGCTGATGCGGGCCTTCGGCGCGGCGTACGTCAACATCGTGCGCAACACCCCGCTGACCGTCATCATCATCGGCTGCTCGCTGGGTCTGAACCAGACCCTCGGCATCGCGCTCGGCGGCGGCACGTTCAAGGAGATCGGCTTCCGGCTCGCGGTCCTGGGCTTCATCGCCTACACCGGCACCTTCGTCTGCGAGGCGATCCGCTCGGGCATCAACACGGTGCCCGTGGGCCAGGCCGAAGCCGCCCGCGCGCTGGGCCTGAGCTTCTTCCAGGTGCTCACGCTGATCGTGCTCCCCCAGGCCTTCCGGGCGGTCATCGCACCGCTCACCAACGTACTGATCGCCCTCACCAAGAACACCACGGTGGCGGCGGCCATCGGCGTGGCCGAAGCGGCCCTGCTGATGAAGGAAATGATCGAGAACGAGCCGCAGGCGCTCTTCGCGGTCTTCGGCATCTTCGCCTTCGGCTTCGTCGTGCTGACCCTGCCCACCGGCCTGCTCCTGGGCTGGGTGGCCAAGCGAGTGGCGGTGAAGCGATGAGCTCCGTGCTGTACGACACCCCGGGCCCCAAGGCCAGGGCGCGCAACTGGATCTACACGGCGGCCTTCCTGGTCGTGTTCGGCCTGGTCATGTGGTGGGTCCTCGCCACCATGGCCGACAAGAACCAGCTCGACGCCGACAAGTGGAGCCCGTTCGTCACCGACAGCGAGGTCTGGACGACCTTCCTGCTGCCGGGACTCGGCGAGACGCTGAAGGCCGGCCTCATCGCCATGGTCATCGCGCTGCCGCTGGGTGCCGTCCTCGGCATCGGCCGGCTCTCCGACCACCGGTGGGTCCGGATCCCGGTCGGCGCCTGGGTCGAGTTCTTCCGCGCCATCCCGGTGCTGATGCTGATGCTGTTCGGCTCCGCGCTGTACGTGCGCTTCAGCACCGTCAGCTCCGAACTGCGGCCGCTGTACTCGGTGGTCACCGGCCTGGTCCTGTACAACTCCGCGGTCATCGCCGAGATCGTCGTGGCGGGCATCCGGTCGCTGCCGCGGGGCCAGACCGACGCGGCCAAGGCGATCGGCATGCGCAAGGGCCAGATCATGACGTACGTCCTGGTCCCGCAGGCCGTCACGGCCATGCTGCCGGCCCTGGTCAGCCAGCTCGTGGTGATCCTCAAGGACACCGCCATCGGCGGTGCGGTGCTGGGCCTGGGCGAGCTGCTGTCGATGAACCGGCAGATCTCGGCGAACTACAGCAACACCATCCCGACGCTCGTCGTGATCGCATTGCTGTTCATCCTCGTGAACTTCGCGCTCACCACCTTCGCCGCCCGGCTGGAGCGGCAGCTGCGGAAGTCGACCAAGGGCTCCGGCGCGGTGGTCGCCGGGGACGTGGCCGAGGTCGACGCGGGCGGCGCGGCCGGCGTGGGCGAGGCCCCCTGAGGCGGCTCTCCCCGCACGCGGGGCCCTGACACCCGGTCAGTACACTGGTGTGGCACATGTGGTGCGGCAGAACTCATCTGCCGCACCACACGCATGCTCGGGACCGGTGTCACTTGACGCAGGCACCTCCAGTGGGTTGCATACGTTCTGTGATCACATACCGGACATCGGGAGCCGCATCATGGACCCGGTGATCGTCGTCGGCGCGGGCCCGGTCGGACTGTCCCTGTCCCTCGCCCTGGCCGGCCAGGGCGTGCCCGCCGTCCTGCTCGACGAGGGGCCCGGAAAGGACGAACCACGACCGGCCCGTACGGTCGTCCTGCACGGCGACACCGCGTCGATGGTGCACCGGCTGGGCTGTACGACCCTGCGCGACGAGGGTGCGTACTACGCGGCCTGGCGCATGCGACGCGGCCGGGACACCCGGCGCACCACCTTCGAGGACGGCCCCGCCCCCCTGCACGTGCCGCAGCACGCCCTCACGCGCGGGCTGCGCCATGCCGCCACCGCGCACCCGCTGGTCCAGCTGGTCCCCGACAGCCGACTGGACTCCCTGGAGCAGGACGACCGCGGGGTCACCGCGCACACCAGCGGCGCGGAGACCACGTGGTGGCGCGGCAGCCACCTGGTCGGCTGCGACGGGGCCCGCTCCACCGTGCGCAAACTGCTCGGCATCCGCTTCCCCGGCCGCACCGCCGTGGAACGGCACGCCGTGGCCGCGCTGCGCACCGAACTCCCGTGGCCCGGCGAGGCCCTGCTGCACCGCGACCCGCCCCGGGAGACCATCGCCCGCCCCCTGCCCGACGGGGTGTGGCGGCTGGACTGGCTGCTCCCGGCCCGCGGGGACCTCGTCACCCCCGACACGCTGGTCACCCTCGTCCGGGACACCCTCGCCTCCTGGTGCGGGGGCACCACTCCCCCGTACGACCTCATCGACACCGGCGTCCACACGCTGCACCACCGGCTCGCCCGGCGCTGGCGCGACGGCCGCGCCTTCCTCGCCGGGGACGCCGCCCACCTGCTGGGCGCGCTCGGCACCCAGGGGGTCGAGGAGGGGCTCCGCGACGCCGAGAACCTGGCCTGGAAGCTCGCCCTGGCCTGGCACCAGGGGGCCTCCGAGGCGCTGCTCGACAGCTACGAGGGCGAGCGGCGGCGGGCGGTCGCGGCCCGGCTGCGCGCCGCCGACCAGTCGTTGCCGGTGCTGCGCGGCGGAGGCGGCCTGCGGACCCTGCTGCCCGGCACCGCCCGCGCCGGCGAACTCCTGCTCACCGAGGGCCACCTGGGCCGGGGACCGCTGGGCGCCGAGCCCACGTACGCCCCGCCGGTCGCCGTACGCGAGGTCCCCACCGCCACCGAGCCGGGGGGCGCCGTGGCGAACGTCGCGGTGACCGCTCCCGACGGGGCGACCGTGCCGCTGCGGGACCTGCTGGGGCGGGGCCGGCTGCTGGTGGTGCTGGTCGCTCCCGGCACCGGGGTCTGGGACCGGCGCCACTGGCTGGGTGCGGGGCTGATGCCCCGGCTGGCGGCGGCGGTGAGCGCCCTTCCGGTGCGGACGGAGCTGCTGGTCGCGGACGGCTACCCGGGGGCGGCGGCCCACACCGTCCTGTTGGTCCGGCCCGACGGCCATCTGGCGGCCACCTTCGCGGGGGTCCGGCCGGCGGAGCTGTACGAGGCGGCCGATGCAGTGCGCATGGGCGCGCCCGCCTCGCTCCAGGAGAGTTCGACGACACTTCAGCCGTGATCGATTGACCGGCCTTGCGCCCTCGTGCTTGACTCGCGGCCATGACCGGCAACGACGTGCGCCTGTGGCGGAGGGTCCATATGGACCTGCTCCGCTATGCGGGCTGCGTGTGTCGCCCTTCCTGCTGATTCGCCTTCTCCCCCGCGCCCCGCGCGTACTTCGCGAACCCCCAGGACGGTCATCTCCATGCCCACGCCCTTGTCCACGCACGCCCAGGCCCATATCCCTGCCCCCGCCCGCGCCGTCCCCGTGACGGCCGCCGAACTCCTCGATTTCGCGCTCCGCACGGCTGCCGACCCGGCGGTCGTCGACTCGCTCCCCCTGGACCCGCAGGGCCGTACGTGGATCCGACTGGAGGGGCCGGGGGGCAGTGAGGCCTGGGTGATCGGCTGGCCGCCGGGCACCGGCACCGGCTGGCACGACCACGCCGAGTCGCAGGGCGCGTTCGCCACCGCGCGGGGGCGCCTCACCGAGCGCTCGCTCGCGGTCCGGCTTCCTTCGGGGGGGTGGCGGAGCCTGGAACTGGCCCCGGAGGTGGACCGCAGCCGGAGCCTGGACGCGGGCAGGGGCCGGGCGTTCGGGGAGCACCACGTCCACGAGGTGCTGAACGAGTCCCCGGACGAGCATGCGGTCTCGGTCCACGCGTACTACCCGCCGCTGCCGCTGATCCGCCGTTTCAGCCGGACCGGGCAGGTCCTGACGCTGGAGCACGTCGAGCGCCCGGAGGACTGGCAGTGAGCACCGCACCGACCGGCGTCGACGCCCTGCTGGAGCAGGTCCGTACGACGTACTCCCGCCTCACCGCGGACGAGGCCCATGCCGCGTTCCTGGCGGACGACGCCCTGCTGGTGGACATCCGCTACCAGGCGCTGCGCGAGCGCGACGGGCTGATCCCGGGCGCGCTGGTGATCGAGCGCAACGAGCTGGAGTGGCGCCTTGATCCCCAGGGCTCCCACCGCGCCCCCGAGGCCACCTCGCACGACCTGCGGGTGGTGGTGATCTGCAACGAGGGGTACGCGTCCTCGCTGGCGGCGGTCTCGCTCCATGCGCTGGGCCTCCACCGGGCCACGGACCTGATCGGCGGATTCCAGGCCTGGAAGTCGGCGGGCCTCCCCACGACCTGAGTCGGCCCCGCCACCCGACCCTGGTCTGACCTCGGTCTCCGCACCCGGGGGCTCCCCCCGCCCCCGGGTCACCCGTCGGCGCTCAGCCTCCCGGGTACCCGAGGTCCTCCGTGTCCTCGCCTTCCGCTTCCAGCGCCCGCCGGACCACCCGCAGGGCCATGCCCTCCGGGTACCCCTTGCGGGCGAGCATCCCGGCGAGGCGTCTGATGCGCTTGTCCCGCTCCAGGCCCCGGGTGGTGCGGAGCTTTCGCTCGACGAGCTCCCGGGCGGTCTGTTCCTCCTGTTCGGAGTCCAGCTGTCCGAGCGCCTCCTCGACGAGGGTGGCGTGCACGCCCTTGGTGCGCAGCTCCTGGGCGAGTGCCCGGCGGGCGAGGCCCCGGCCGCGGTGCCGGGACTCGACCCAGGCCCCGGCGAAGGCGGCGTCGTCGATCAGGCCCACCTCCTCGAACCGGGAGAGGACCTCCTGCGACACCTCCTCGGGGATGCCCCGTTTGGCCAGGGCCTCCGCGAGCTGGCGCCGGGTCCGCGGCATCCCGGTGAGCAGGCGCAGGCAGATCGCCCGCGCCTGCTCCTCGGGACTCTGGGGCGGCAGGTCCTGGCGGCCTTCACGGCCGCCTGCGCCGCCCCTTTCCTGCTCCCGCACGGGTCAGCTCTTGGCCACGGCGGCCTTGGCCGTCGTCTTGGCCTTCGACGCGGGAACGGGCACGGCGGCGGCATCCGCGGCGGCGGGGGCGGCGGCGCCCGCCTCCTCGGCGCCGGCGTCCTTGCGCACGCCCACGCCCAGCTTCTCCTTGATCTTCCGCTCGATCTCGTTGGCGAGGTCGGGGTTGTCCTTCAGGAAGTTGCGGGCGTTCTCCTTGCCCTGGCCGAGCTGGTCGCCCTCGTACGTGTACCAGGCGCCGGCCTTGCGGATGAAGCCGTGCTCCACGCCCATGTCGATCAGGCCGCCCTCGCGGCTGATGCCCTGGCCGTAGAGGATGTCGAACTCGGCCTGCTTGAAGGGCGGCGCGACCTTGTTCTTCACGACCTTGCAGCGGGTGCGGTTGCCGACCGCCTCCGTGCCGTCCTTCAGGGTTTCGATGCGGCGGATGTCGATGCGCACCGAGGCGTAGAACTTCAGCGCGCGGCCACCGGTGGTGGTCTCGGGCGAGCCGAACATCACACCGATCTTCTCGCGGAGCTGGTTGATGAAGATCGCGGTGGTCTTCGACTGGTTGAGCGCACCGGTGATCTTGCGCAGCGCCTGGCTCATCAGACGCGCCTGGAGACCCACGTGCGAGTCGCCCATCTCACCCTCGATCTCCGCACGCGGCACGAGCGCGGCCACAGAGTCGATGACGATCAGGTCGAGCGCACCCGAGCGGACCAGCATGTCCACGATCTCCAGCGCCTGCTCGCCGGTGTCCGGCTGGGACAGGATGAGGTTGTCGGTGTCGACGCCCAGGGCCTTGGCGTACTCGGGGTCGAGGGCGTGCTCGGCGTCGACGAAGGCCACCGTCCCGCCGGCCTTCTGCGCATTGGCCACGGCGTGCAGGGTCAGGGTCGTCTTACCGGAGGACTCCGGCCCGTACACCTCCACGACACGGCCGCGCGGCAGCCCGCCGACGCCGAGGGCGATGTCCAGCGCGGTCGACCCGGTGGGGATGACGTCGATGGGGTCGTTCGGCTTGTCGCCGAGCCGCATCACGGCACCCTTGCCGAATTGCCGTTCAATCTGTGCGAGCGCGGCGTCGAGGGCCTTCTCGCGGTCGGTGCCTGCCATGGGTTCCACCCGGTTTGCTTGAGTCGATCGCTTCACGCCATTGACGCTAACGCCTGCCACTGACAATGCGCTTCCACGTCCGTTTCGGCTGTGGATAACTCATCAGAATGGATGTTCGATTTCCCTGTCAAGCGCGCCTCACTGACAACCCATGGTTGACGCACCTCGACTGTCAACCTAGGGTTGCCTCCATGACGAACCCTTCCGTGGAACCCGTTCGCATGACCAATCCGGTCCGCCTCGACGACCTCATCGAGGCCGTCAAGAAGGCCCACACCGACGCCCTGGAGCAGCTCAGCAGCGCCGTCGTCGCCGCCGAGCACCTCGGCGACGTGGCCGACCACCTCATCGGGCACTTCGTCGACCAGGCCCGCCGTTCCGGCGCCTCCTGGACGGACATCGGCCGCAGCATGGGCGTCACCCGCCAGGCCGCCCAGAAGCGCTTCGTCCCCAAGGCCGACAAGGGCGACGGCGCCCAGGAGATGGACGCCGCCCAGGGCTTCGCGCGCTTCACCGACCGCGCCCGCAACGTCGTGGTCACCGCCCAGAACGAGGCCCGCGCGGCCGGCAACACCGAGATCCGCACCGAGCACCTCGTCCTCGGCCTGCTCGCCGAGCCCGACTCCTTCGCCGGCCTCGCGCTGCGCGCCCAGGGCATCGGCTTCGACGCCGTGCGGACCGCGGCGACCGCGGCGCTGCCCCCGGCGGCCGCGGAGCTCCCCGCGCTCGTGCCCTTCGACGCGGCCGCCAAGAAGGCCCTGGAGCTCACGTTCCGCGAGGCCCTGCGCCTCGGCCACGCCTACGTGGGCACCGAGCACATCCTGCTCGGCCTCCTCGAACTGGAGGACGGCGCGGGCGTCCTGAGCGGCCTCGGCGTGGACAAGGCCGCCGCCGAGGCCGCGGTCACCGAAGCCGTGGCAGCCGTACACGACGGGGCCGACCCGCGGTAGCGCCGTCCTGCGCCGCCCCTTCCGTCAGGGCGTACCGCTTCACGTACGCCCCCAGGAAGGCCTGGAGGGTGGCGACGGCCGGGATCGCGATGAGCGCCCCGACCGCACCCAGCAGGGCGGTGCCGGCGATGACCGAGCCGAAGGCCACCGCCGGGTGGATGTCGACCGTCCTCGCGGTCAGCTTGGGCTGGAGGACGTAGTTCTCGAACTGCTGGTAGACGACCACGAACCCGAGGACGTACAGGGCGTACCAGGGATCGACCGTGAAGGCGATCAGCATCGGCAGCGCGCCCGCCAGGTAGGTGCCGATGGTGGGGATGAACTGGGAGACCAGCCCCACCCACACCGCGAGTGCCGGCGCGTACGGCACGTCGAGGACCGCGAAGACGACGTAGTGCGCGATCCCCGAGACCAGTGCCATCAGTCCGCGGGAGTAGAGGTACCCGCCGGTCTTGGCGACGGCGATCTCCCAGGCGCGCAGCACCTCCGACTGCTTCGCGGGCGGCAGTACGGAGCACAGCGCGCGCCGCAGCCGCGGCCCGTCGGCGGCGAAGTAGAAGGAGAAGAGTCCGATCGTCAGCAGCCGGAACAGTCCGCCGAGGACGGTGGCGGACACGTCGAGCACGCCGGTCGCGCTGTTCTGCACGTACTTCTGCAGCCAGTCGGAGTGCAGCAGGCTGTCCTGGATCTCCAGTCGGGACAGCTGGGTGTGGAAGGTCCCGTTGATCGAGTTGATCACCGAGTCGAGATAGCGGGGGAAGCCCTCGACCATGTCGACGATCTGCCCGGCGAGTATCGAGCCGAGCAGGACGACGAAACCGGCGGACGCCACGAACACCCCGAGGAAGACCAGGAAGGTGGCCAGCCCGCGCCGCATGCCGCGGGCCGCCATCCGGGCCACGGCGGGCTCGATCGCGAGGGCGAGGAAGAACGCGATCAGGATGTTGATCAGCAGCCCGGTCAGCTGGTGGAAGGCCCAGCTGCCGAGCTGGAAGCAGGCGACGAGGGCCAGGACGAGGACGACGGCGCGCGGCAGCCAGCGCGGCATGCGGGCGGCGGCCGACGCCGCCCCGCGCGGGACCTCGCCGGGCGGTGCCTCGCCGGGCGAGCTCTCGCCCGGCCGGGGTACCGCCGGGCGGTCCGGGGCGGACCCGTGCGGCCGCGCCGACGCAGCGGACACGTCCGGTCCGTCCGGCCGGTCAGGGGCGTCCGGCCGGTCATGGGCGTCGGGGCCGGGTGTTCCGGCGGGTCCGGGTGTCGGTGTCGTCGTCTCGTCAGTGGGGGCCACCGAGCCAGTCTGACCCACCCGCCGCGCCCCCGGCGAAGCCGCCTGCGGGCGGAGCCGGCGCCGTCAGCGCAGCGAGGCCGGTACGTCCATCGCCGAACACACCGCGCGCCACACGTCCTTGGTCTCCCAGCCCGCGTCGAGCGCCTGGAGGACGGTGAGTCCGCCGAGCTCGGCCATGACGTGGTCGCGCGCGAAGGAGTCGGCGTACGCGGCGCCGAAGTGTTCGGCCATCCGCTCCCAGAAAATCGTCAACCGCATGCGTTCAGTATCCCGCCCCGGGAGAGTGCACCGCCCCGGTTCGTCCTCCGTCCGCCCGTGGGGGCGCCCTACGGTTTCACGCATGCCTGGAGACGAAGCTTCCCCGCTGACCGCACTGGCCCGGGCCGAGCAGTTCATCTGGCTCACGGCCCGGGTCCTGGAGCAGCGGCGGTTCGCGTTCCACTTCCTCGGCGGCGACGCGGACCCGGTGGACACCGCCCTCGGCTCGTACCTCAACGCCGACGGCGGCTACGGCCATGCCCTTGATCCGGATCTGCGCGGTCCGCTCAGCCAGCCGCTGCACACCGCGCACGCCCTGCGGGTCCTGGACAGCCTGGGCCGCTGCGCCGGGCAGCGCATCGAGCGGCTGTGCCGCCACCTGACCCGGGTCTCCACCGGGGACGGCGCCCTGCCGGTGCTGCTCCCGGGCCCGGGCGGCTACCCGGCGGCCCCGTACCACCCGGTGCACGACGATCCGCCGAGCGAGCTGCTGGTCACGGGCCCGGTCGTCGGGGTGTTGCACCGCAACCGGATCTGGCACGCCTGGCTGTTCCGGGCCACGGACTTCTGCTGGGACCGGGTCGAGAGCATGCGGCACTCGCATCCGTACGAGGTGCAGAGCGCGGTGGCCTTCCTGGACGGTGCCCCCGACCGGGCGCGGGCGGTGGCGGCGGCGGACCGGCTGGGGCGGCTGGTGCGCGAGCAGCGGCTGGTCGTGCTCGATCCGCGGCGCCGCCACGAGTACCCGCTTCCCGCCGGCTACGCCCCGGGCGAGCGGTTGTTCCCCCACGACATCGCCCGGCGGCCGGAGTCGCTGGCGCGCGGCTGGTTCACGGACGAGGAGCTGAGGCGCTCCCTGGACTTCCTGGCCGCCGAGCAGCAGGCGGACGGCGGCTGGCCGGTGCGGCGCCAGGCGTGGGCGCCGGGCAGTTCGCTGGAGCGGCGCCCGATCGCGACGCTGGAGGCCCTGCTGACCCTGCGGGCGTACGGCCGCCCCCTGGGCAGCGCCCTCCCGGCCGGGGGCCGGGCCGGCTAGTGCTGTGGCCGGGAAGGTTTGCCGGGTCGCGTTGTCCGGTGCGGTGCATCGCAAGGCGGAGGCCCGCGGCTCGTACTGGACGTACTTGCGCGGTCCGACAACGCAGCGAGGTGCCGTGTCGGGCGGCGCGACCCGGTGGACCCTTCCGGTCACAGCACTAGCCGCCGAGGGCCCGGACACCGGCCGTGACCACCACGGCGGCGCCGACCACGACGAGGAAGGGAGCCCGGAGCAGGAGCGCGAGCCCCGCGGCGGCCAGGCCCGCGGCCCGGGCGTCGAGCACCAGCGCGTGTCCGGAGCCGAAGGTCTGCTGGGCGGTGAGGGCGGCGAGCAGGGCGACCGGGAGCAGGGCGGCGAGCCTGCGCACGAGCGGCCGTTCCAGTGCCCCGGCGGGGACGAGCAGTCCGGCGAGCTTGAGGGCGTAGCAGCCGGCGACGGTCAGTGCGATGGCGATCCAGACGTTCACGGCCGGCGTCCCTTCAGCCAGAGGACCAGCGGGGCGGCGAGGGCGGCGACGAGCACGGGCAGGCCCGCGGGCAGTACGGGCAGCAGGCCCAGTCCGAGGACGAGCGCGAGCGTGGCGACCGCCCGCTCGGTGGCGGTCTTCACCATCGGCGCGAGCAGCGCCAGGAAGACGGCCGGCCCCGCCGCGTCCAGCCCCCACGCGTCGGTGTCCCCGAGCGCCTCGGCACCCAGCACACCGAGCAGCGTGGTGAGGTTCCACAGCAGGTAGAGGCTCAGTCCGGTGACGGTGAAACCGAGCCGCGCCGACCTGCGGTCCGGCTGCGCCAGCGCCACGGCGGTGGTCTCGTCGATCACCCAGTGCGCCGCGAGGGGGCGCAGCGGCCGGGGCAGGGCGAGCAGCTGTGACAGCCGCAGCCCGTAGAAGGCGTTGCGCGTACCGAGGAAGAAGGCCCCGGCGGCGGCGGTGAACGGATTGCCCCCGGCGGCCAGCGCCCCGACCAGCGCGAACTGCGAGGCCCCGGTGAACACGAGCAGGCTCAGCACGCAGGCCTGGAGCACACTGATCCCGGCTCCGGCGGCGGTCGCCCCGAACGCGAAGCCGGACAGCCCGACGGCCACCCCGACCCCGAGCGCATCGCGCACGACCGCGCCGCGCGGCTTCTCCCCGGGCCCCGCGGGGGCCTCCTGTACCACCATCCGATGTTCTCCCACGCCCCGAACGTACGGGGGGCGCGGCGGTGCGGTCTTGTACGTTCTTGCGCGCTCCCCGGTATCCCCGCAGGTCAGGCTCGGGCCCGACCGGCCCGTTCGCGGCGGTAGGCGCCCGGGGGGACGCCCACGATGCGGGTGAAGTGGCGGTTGAGGTGCGGCTGGTCCGAGAAGCCGACCGCGAGGGCCGCCTCCGCGGGGGCGGTGCCCGCGTCGAGCAGGCGGCGGGCCCGGCGGACCCGGGCGTCGGTGAGCCAGGTGTGCGGCGGCATGCCGTAGCGCTCCCGGAAGGCCCGCAGCAGCGCGAAGGGGCTGGTGCCGAGCTCCGCGGCCAGTTGTTCCAGCGAGGGCGGCCCGGCCATCCGCTCCTCCAGCACCGCCCGGGCCCGCACGGCGTCGGCGGCTGCCGCGCCGCGCACCGGGCGGGCGGGCAGCGGTCCGGCGTGCCGGGTCAGCATCCGCGCCACCGCCCGGCGCAGCAGGGTGTCGGCGGCCAGCGCGTTGCCCTCCTCGGCGGCCCGGTGCACCTGGGCGATCAGCCGGGAGGCCTCCGGGTCGGTGACCGAGTCGGTGGTGAAGCCGGGGGTTCCGCGCAGGTTGCCGACCTCCGCCGCCACCTCGGCGATCAGCTCCCGGGAGGGGTAGAGGGTGGCGTACGCCCAGCCTTCGGGGGCCCCGGCGCGGGCGGTGTGCGGGACCTCGGGGTTGATCAGGACGACGCTGCCCGGCCCGGCCCGCACGATGCCTCCGGGCAGGCCGACCTCCTCGATGCCGCCGGTGACGGCCGCGATCACGTACCCCTCGTGGGCGTGGCGTGGGAAGGAGTGGCGGATGTAGTGCGCGCGCAGCAGGTCCAGGCCGGGCAGTTCCGGGTACTGCCAGTGCCGCGCCCACTCGCCGTTCTGCGCCATTCCCCCATTCTGCGCCCGCCCGGAAACCGGTGTTCGCGCAGGTCCGGCCGGTTGTCGGTGGCCGGGTGCAGGATGGGGGCATGGCCGGCTCCGCGCTCGATGCGTTCTCCCCTGCGACCCGCTCCTGGTTCACGGGGGCCTTCCGTACGCCCACCGCCGCCCAGGAGGGGGCCTGGCGGGCCATCGGGGCCGGGTCGGACGTGCTCGTCGTCGCGCCCACCGGCTCCGGCAAGACGCTGGCCGCCTTCCTCGCCGCGCTCGACCAGCTGGCGTCCGTCCCGCCGCCCGCCGAGCCGAAGAAGCGCTGCCGGGTGCTGTACGTGTCGCCGCTGAAGGCCCTCGCGGTCGACGTGGAGCGGAATCTGCGCAGTCCGCTGACGGGGATCCGCCAGGAGTCCGTCCGGCTCGGCCTGCAGGAGCCGGAGATCCGGGTGGGGATCCGCTCCGGCGACACCCCGCCCGCGGAGCGGCGGGCGCTGGCCACCCGGCCGCCGGACATCCTGATCACCACCCCCGAGTCGTTGTTCCTGATGCTGACCTCGGCGACGCGTGATGCGCTGTCCGGGATCGAGACGGTGATCCTGGACGAGGTCCACGCGGTCGCCGGGACCAAGCGCGGTGCGCACCTGGCGCTGTCCCTGGAGCGGCTGGACGAGCTGCTGCCGCGCCCGGCCCGCCGGATCGGGCTGTCGGCGACGGTGCGGCCGGTGGACGAGGTGGCCCGCTTCCTCGCGCCGCGCGGCAAGGTGGAGATCGTCCAGCCGCCCTCGGCCAAGGAGTTCGACCTGTCGGTCGTGGTCCCGGTCGAGGACATGGGCGAGTTGGGCGGCTCGCCGGCCACGGAGGGCAAGGAGGGCGGCGACAAGCCCTCGATCTGGCCGCATGTGGAGGAGCGGATCGCCGACCTGGTCCAGGCCCACCGCTCCACGATCGTGTTCGCCAACTCCCGCCGCCTGGCGGAGCGCCTGTGCAACCGGCTCAACGAGATCGCGTACGAGCGCGCCATGGGCGAGCGGCTGCCCGAGGGCCCGCCTCCCGCGCAGGTCATGGCCCAGTCGGGCGCTGTGCAGGGGGCTCCTGCGCTGCTGGCCCGCGCGCACCACGGCTCGGTCTCCAAGGAGCAGCGGGCGCTGGTGGAGGAGGACCTGAAGGCGGGCCGGCTGCCGGCCGTGGTCGCCACGTCCAGTCTGGAGCTGGGCATCGACATGGGCGCCGTCGACCTGGTGGTGCAGGTGGAGTCCCCGCCGTCCGTGGCGTCGGGGCTGCAGCGGGTGGGCCGGGCCGGCCACCAGGTGGGCGCGGTCTCGACCGGCGTGGTCTTCCCCAAGTACCGCGGGGACCTGGTGCAGGCGGCCGTGGTGACCGAGCGGATGCGCACGGGGTCGATCGAGTCCCTGCGCATCCCCGCCAACCCGCTGGACGTCCTGGCGCAGCAGCTGGTCGCGATGACGGCGATGGACACCTGGCAGTTGGACGAGCTGCTGGCGCTGGTGCGGCGGGCGGCGCCGTTCGCGGCGCTGCCGGAGTCGGCGTTCACGGCGGTCCTCGACATGCTGGCGGGCCGCTATCCCTCCGACGCGTTCGCGGAGCTCAGACCGCGGGTCGTGTGGGACCGGGTGGCGGGGACCATCACGGGCCGGCCGGGGGCGCAGCGCCTGGCGGTCACCTCCGGCGGCACGATCCCCGACCGCGGCCTCTTCGGCGTCTTCCTCGCGGGCGCCGACCCGAAGAAGGGAGGGGGCCGGGTCGGCGAGCTCGATGAGGAGATGGTCTACGAGTCCCGGGTGGGGGACGTCTTCACGCTCGGCACCACCTCCTGGCGGATCGAGGACATCACCCGGGACCGGGTCCTGGTCTCCCCCGCCCCCGGCGTCCCGGGCCGGCTGCCGTTCTGGAAGGGCGACCAGCTGGGCCGCCCCCTCGAACTGGGCCGGGCGGTCGGCGCGTTCCTGCGCGAGCTCGGCGCCCTCACCGACGAGGACGCCCGGCTGCGCCTGCTGGCGGCCGGCCTGGACGCCTGGGCCGCGGAGAACGTCCTGGCGTACCTGGCGGAGCAGCGCGAGGCCTGCGGCCACGTGCCGGACGACCGGACCATCGTCGTGGAGCGGTTCCGCGACGAGCTCGGCGACTGGCGGGTCGTGGTGCACTCTCCGTTCGGCGCGCAGGTGCACGCCCCGTGGGCGCTGGCCCTCGGTGCCCGGCTGGCCGAGCGGTACGGGATGGACGCGCAGGTGATGCATGCCGACGACGGGATCGTGCTGCGCCTGCCGGATGCGGACCTGCTCTCGGTGGACCTCCTGGACCACGACCCCTCGGCACCCCACGCCTTCGAGTTCGACGACGAACAGGCCCCGCTGGGCGCGGCGGACGTCGCCTTCGACCACGGGGACGTCCAGCAGATCGTCACCGACCAGGTGGGCGGCTCCGCGCTGTTCGCCTCCCGGTTCCGCGAGTGCGCGGCCCGCGCCCTGCTGCTGCCGCGCCGCAATCCGGGCAAGCGCACCCCGCTGTGGCAGCAGCGCCAGCGGGCCTCCCAACTGCTCCAGGTCGCTTCGGAGTTCGGTTCGTTCCCGATCGTGCTGGAGGCGGTGCGGGAGTGCCTGCAGGACGTCTTCGACGTGCCGGGCCTGACGGAGCTGATGGGCGACATCGAGGCCCGCCGGGTGCGCCTGGTCGAGGTCACCACCCCTGAACCGTCCCCCTTCGCCCGCTCGTTGCTCTTCGGGTACGTGGCCCAGTTCCTGTACGAGGGGGATTCGCCCCTCGCCGAGCGCCGCGCGGCCGCCCTGTCGCTGGACTCCCGGCTGCTGGCCGAGCTGCTCGGCCAGGCGGAGCTGCGGGAACTGCTCGACGCGGAGGTACTGGAGGAGCTGGAGCGGGAGCTTCAGTGGCTGACCGAGGACCGGCGGGCCAAGGACCGCGAGTCGGTCGCCGACCTGCTGCGCATGCTCGGCCCGCTGACCTCGGCCGAGCTGGCCGAGCGCGGCGCCGACCCGTCCTGGGCACAGGACCTGGCCGACGCCCGCCGGGCCATCCCGGTCCGGATCGCGGGCGCCGAGCACTGGGCGGCGATCGAGGACGCCGGCCGGCTGCGGGACGCGCTCGGCACCGCCCTCCCGGTGGGGGTGCCGGAGGCCTTCACCGAGCCGGTCAAGGACCCGCTGGGCGACCTCCTGGCCCGGTACGCCCGTACGCACGGCCCGTTCACCACCGCTTCCGTCGCCGCCCGCTTCGGTCTGGGCGCGGCGGTGACGGAGGGCGCGCTGCACCGGCTCGCGGCTGCGGGGCGGGTGGTCCAGGGCGAGTTCCACCCGTCGGGCATCGGCCAGGAGTGGTGCGATGCGGCGGTGCTGCGCAGACTGCGCCGCCGGTCCCTGGCCGCCCTGCGCCAGGAGCTGGAGCCGGTTCCGCCGACCTCCCTGGCGACCTTCCTGCCGCACTGGCAGCACCTGGGCGGCGCCCTGCGCGGGATCGACGGCCTGGCCCGGGCCGTGGAGCAGCTCCAGGGCGCCCCGGTCCCCGCCTCGGCACTGGAGCGGCTGATCCTTCCCTCCCGGGTGGCGGGCTACTCCCCGACCCTGCTCGACGAGCTCACCACCACCGGCGAGGTGGTGTGGGCGGGAGCGGGAGCCCTGCCGGGCAAGGACGGCTGGGTCTCGCTCTACCTGGCGGACGCGGCCCCCCTGCTGCTGCCGCCGCCGCATCCGCTGGAGCTCACCCCGCTCCACCAGTCGATCCTCGACACCCTCTCCGGCGGGTACGGCCTGTTCTTCCGTCAACTCGCGGAATCGGTGCGGGCCAAGTGGTCCGAGGCCACCGATCCGGAACTGTCCGATGCGCTGTGGGACCTGGCCTGGTCGGGCCGCCTCACGAACGACACCCTGGCCCCGCTGCGCTCCCTGCTCGGCTCGGGCCGCACGGCGGGCGCCACCGCACACCGGGCCCGGCGTACCGTCCCGCGCGGGCGGTACGGCACGCTCAGCGCCCAGGTCTCCCGGCCCGGCCCTCCCACCGTCTCGGGCCGCTGGTCGCTGCTGCCCGCCCAGGCTCCGGATCCCACCCACCGCGCGCACGCCCTGGCCCGTACGCTGCTGGACCGGCACGGGGTGGTGACCCGGGGGGCGGTGGCCGCCGAGGGTGTCGAGGGCGGGTTCAGCGCCGTCTACCGGGTGCTGTCGGCCTTCGAGGACAGCGGCCAGGCCCGCCGCGGGTACGTGGTGGAGGGCCTGGGCGCGGCCCAGTTCGCCATGGACGGGGCGGTGGACCGGCTGCGGGCGGCCGAGCGGACGCCGCCCCCGCTGGCGGCGGTGGTGCTGGCCGCCGCCGATCCGGCGAACGCGTACGGCGCCGCCCTGCCCTGGCCGGAGCCCCCGGCCGGGGCCACCCACAAGCCGGGCCGCAAGGCGGGCTCCCTGGTGGTCCTGGTCGACGGGGAGCTCACCCTCTACCTGGAGCGCGGCGGCAAGACCCTGCTGGCCTGGCCCGGAGCGGGGGATCCGCGTCTGACGGCCGCCGCCGAGGCCCTGGCCGCCGGCTGCCGCACCGGCGCGCTCCCGCCCCTGACGGTGGAGCGGATCAACGCGGCGGCCGCCCTCACCTCGCCCGTGGGGGCCGCCCTGGAGGCGGCGGGATTCCATGCGACGCCGCGGGGGCTTCGCCTGCGCCCCTGAAACCGCAGAGCCGTCCCGACCGTTGCGCTTATGTTCCGCTTATGTACTGAGCGCGTCACGAGACCCGTCCTGGCTGGCCGTGTCGATCATTTGTGCACTATCAAGATCCACGCAGGCATCGCACAACGGCGGTGCCACGTCACGTAACAGTCGTCACG
Organism: Streptomyces sp. NPDC043680; assembly: GCF_056436685.1. Classification (NCBI taxonomy): domain Bacteria; kingdom Bacillati; phylum Actinomycetota; class Actinomycetes; order Kitasatosporales; family Streptomycetaceae; genus Streptomyces; species Streptomyces sp. NPDC043680. The sequence continues at coordinate 297,365 of NZ_JBWKCE010000007.1, forward strand.
TACACAGTCATGGGGGACGAGAAAAGTGAGCACCTTCGGCATGCGACGAGCTGCAACGGGCGCCATCGGTCTGGCGGTTGCCGGCACGCTGACGCTGACCGGCTGCAAGAACGGCAACGAGGAGGTCGCCCCGGCGCAGTCCAGCGCCCCGGCCGCACAGCCCTCCCAGCCCGGAGCCGAGCAGCCCAGTACCGCGGCCAGCCCGAGCACGGGCAGCGGCAGCAGCGCGGCTCCCGGCGGCGCGGCCGGCCAGGCGAAGTCCGGGCAGGCCTTCAAGCTCGGCGAGACCGCCACGGTCCCGTTCAGCTACGGCAGCAACAAGGGCGGCACCATCGCCCTCACCGTCACCTCGGTCGACCAGGGTCAGCCCGCCGACCTGGACCCGCTCAAGCTCGGTGACAAGGTCAAGGGGATGATCCCCTACTACATCCACTACACGGTGAAGAACGTCGGCACCACCGACCTGTCGTACTCCTCCGTGGGCCACATCAAGGGTCTGCTGCCGGACGGCAGCGAGGCGCAGGGCGTGGCGGTCATCGGCAAGTTCGAGAAGTGCAAGGACGACTCGCTGCCGAAGGGCTTCACCAACGGCCAGTCACAGACCAACTGCGTGATCGCGCTGGCCCCCTCGGCCCAGACGAAGGTGGCCGGCGCCGAGTACTGGGGCGACCCGTACAACAGCCTGAGCGACGGCAAGCCCCTCACCTGGAAGTAGCAGGCGGCCCCACCGGCCCGGCACTCCCGTGATCACCGAGCCCCTGTGGCGGCACCCCGCCCCAGGGGCTCGCGCGCTGTCCACCCCGCCGCCGGCGTCCGGTCCGGGCCACAATGGGGGCATGCCCGAAGGAGACAGCGTCTGGCGCGCGGCGGCCCGGCTGCACGCGGCCCTGGCCGGCCGGGAGATCACCCTCAGCGACCTGCGCACCCCCCGCCTGGCGACCGTCGACCTCACCGGCCGCACCACCCTCGACGTCACCCCCCGGGGCAAGCACCTGCTCGCCCGGATCAGCGGCGACGGCGGCCTCACGCTCCACAGCCACCTGCGCATGGACGGCGCATGGAACGTCTTCGCCGCGGACGAGAAGTGGCACGGCGGCCCCGCCTACGAGATCCGCGCCATCCTCGGCACCGAGTCCCACACCGCCGTCGGATACCGCCTGCCCGTCCTCGAACTGCTGCGCACCGCCGACGAGGACCGCGTCGTCGGCCACCTCGGCCCCGACCTGCTCGGCCCGGACTGGGACGCCGCCAAAGCGGCGGCCAACCTCCTCGCCGCCCCCGAACGTCCCCTGGGCGAAGCCCTCCTGGACCAGCGCAACCTGGCCGGCATCGGCAACGTGTACAAGGCCGAGCTGTGCTTCCTCGCCGGGGTCACCCCGTGGACGCCGGTCGGCGAGCTCCCCGACCCGGCCACCACGACCGTCCGCCTGGCCGGCGCCGCCCACCGCCTGCTGTCCGCGAACACCGGCCGGGGCGAGACCCGCAACACCACCGGCATCCGCCGCCACGGGCAGGCGCTGTTCGTCTACGGCCGCGCCCACCGCCCCTGCCTGCGCTGCGGCACCCCCGTCCGCCAGGCCCCCCAGGACGACCGCCCCACCTACTGGTGTCCCCGCTGCCAATCCGGCCCCACACCCTAGTTGACGCTCCGTCAGATCCGGTCGTACGGTCCCGACATGCCCACACCCAGAGCCCCGTACGACCTGACCGGCCGGACCGCCCTGATCACCGGCGCCGCGAGCGGCATAGGCCGGGCCACCGCCGCCCTCCTCGCCGAGGCCGGAGCCGCGGTGCACTGCGCGGACCTCGACGGCCCCGGCCTCACAGAGACGGTCGGGCTCATCACCGAGGCCGGCGGGCGGGCCACCGCCCACCCCCTCGACGTGACCGACCGCACCCAGGTCCGGGCCGCGGTCCAGGCCGCGGGCCCGCTCCACATCACCGCCGCCATCGCCGGCGTCATGCACACCAGCAGCGTGCTGGAGACGGCCGACGAGGACCTCGACCGGATCCTGGACATCAACTTCAAGGGGGTCCTGCGCACCTGCCAGGAAGCCGCCCGCTCCATGATCGCGGCCGAACGCCCCGGTTCCATCATCACCATGGCCTCCGGCGCCGTGGACGCCGCCCAGCCCGGCCTGCTCTGCTACAGCGCCGCCAAGGCCGCCGTCGTCCAGCTCACCAAGACCCTCGCCACCGAGGCCGGCCCCCACGGCATCCGCGTCAACGCCGTCGCGCCCGGCTGGATCCGCACGCCCATGACCGCCCGCCACGGGCCCGAGGTCCAGGAGCAGACCGAGGCGATGATGATGCGGATGTCCCCACTGCGCCGGGTCGGCGAGCCCGAGGACGTCGCGCACGCCGTGCTCTACCTGGCCTCGGACGCGTCGTCCTTCATGACGGGCCAGATTCTGCGCCCGAACGGCGGAGTGGCGATGCCCTGGTAGCCGTGGAGGCCGACCTGCGCCGGCTCCTGCGCACCGGCTGGGGCGTGCAGTGCACCGGGAGCAGTCCCAGCCCCCAGCCGCCCACCGCCACCGCGCCCTCCACGGGGCCCGCCTCGGCCGGCGCCAGCGCGAGCCGCAGCACGGCCCACCACCACAGGGCGCCGATCATCAGCACGAGGGCCAGGACCGGATGGATGCGCAGTAACCGCCGCACGGCTGCCTCCCGGGACCAGGGCCTGTCCTCCGGATCAGGCCCCGCCGCGATCCGGACTCGCCCCATCCTCCCGTACCCCCCGCGCCCCCGCACCCAGAACGGCGGGAGCCCCGGCCGGTGCTTCACGCACCGGCCGGGGCTCCGACCACGCTCATCTCATGCACAGCTCGCGCACAGAACCTCACGCGGCTACGACATTCACCGCTTCCGCAGGCGCCTTGATGGTCACCCGCTCCGGGCCGCCCGTGACCGAAGCCACGGAGACCGAATTGAGCATGGGCCGCACCGGCACCGTCACCGGTTCGCTTGCCGCAGACGACTGTGCCAGCTCGGCCAGCGACAGCTCGTCGCTGACTTCGCGCATCAGCTCGGACATCCGTACATCCAACGCGTCGCAGATCGCGGAGAGCAGCTCGGAGGATGCCTCCTTCTGCCCCCGCTCCACCTCGGAAAGATAGCCGAGAGAAACTCGGGCGGACGAGGAGACTTCGCGCAGAGTACGGCCCTGGCGCTGGCGCTGCCGACGCAGCACGTCACCCAGCAGGCGACGGAGCAGAATCATCGGTGGCTCCCTCCTCTGACCGTGTAGCCGCATCCTTCACGCCCCACCGTACCGCCTCGCGCCGCGGCCGTGCGGGGAGCGATGTCGTGTTCACTCAGGGCTGCAAACATCAAATCCCCCCGTTCTGTTCCGTATCCTGCCTCCGCACATTCTCGCGCAGTTCGCTTGAGAGCAGTTCGAGCACTGTGCGTGCACTCTCCCTACGGATTTCCTCCCGGGAGCCGTTCAACCACAGCGGGACGCTTTTCCTGCCCCTCGGACCCGCCACGGCGACGAAAACGGTGCCCACCGGCTGCCCGTCCTGAGGCTCCGGCCCGGCAACACCGGTCGTCGCGATCCCCCACGAGGCACCGAGCACCCGCCGCACCCCGGCCGCCATCTGCTCCGCGACCTGGGCGTTCACCGCGCCCTCGGCCGCCAGGAGCCCGGCGTCCACCCCGAGGACCCGGTGCTTGAGCTCAGTCGCGTACGCGGTGACCGAACCGCGAAATGACCGAGAAGCACCAGCGACGGCGGTGAGCTCCGCGGCCACCATCCCGCCGGTCAGCGATTCGGCGACGGCGAGGGTCTGGTCACTCTCCGCAAGCAGGCGGAGCGTCTCGGCCGCGAGCGCGGCGGCGCTGCCGGCTTCCGCGGCGGTTCCCCGGGCGCCCTGGAGCGCCCCACCGGCCACCGGAGATTCCCCCGCCGCGTATGTCACCTCGCGGCCCGCTCCGCGGCGAGGCCCCCGCGCCGCAGCACGACGGCCTGGCGGATGTAATCCAAACCGGTGACCACGGTCAGCACGACCGCGACCGCCATCACCCAGAAGCGCAGGGTCGCGAGCGGCCCGGTCAGCGCCAGCACGTACATGCCGACCGCCGCGCCCTGCGCCAGGGTCTTGAGCTTGCCTCCCCGGCTGGCCGGGATCACTCCGTACCGGATGACCCAGAAACGCAGCAGGGTGATCCCGAGTTCCCGACCGAGGATCACACCGGTCACCCACCAGGGCAGATCACCGAGCCAGGAGAGACAGATCAACGCCGACCCCATGATCGCCTTGTCGGCGATGGGGTCGGCGATCTTCCCGAAGTCCGTGACCAGGTTGTACGTCCGGGCCAGGTGCCCGTCGAAGATGTCCGTGATCATGGCCACGGCGAACGCGGCCCAGGCCAGTGCCCGCCAGACCGGGTCGTACCCGCCGTCGGCGAGGAGCAGGAGGACGAATCCCGGCACCAGGACCAGCCGGATCATCGTCAGGATGTTGGCGATGTTCCACAGGCTGGCCTGGTTGACCGCCGCAGCCCCGAGCTTCGCGCCGGGCACGGGCCGGCGGCCGGTCCCGCCCGCCGCAGACGCCGGGACTCCGGTCATCCGGCCGCCTCCTCAAGGTCCAGGGGCTCGGCCACCAGGTCCACGCCCAGCGTGCCGACCACCTTGGCCGTCACCATACGGCCGGGCACCAGGCCCGTGCTGTCCGTGAAGACGACCTGGCCGTCGGTCTCGGGCGCCTGGTGCGCGGCGCGCCCGTAGGCACCGCTCTCGTCCTCGTCCCCGCCCACCGGCTCGACGGTCTCGACGAGTACCTCAAGGGTCTCTCCGATCCGCTCCTCCGCACGCTGGGAGGTGAGCTCCTCGGCGAGCCGCTGCATGTGGGCGAGCCGCTCGGCGATGGTGTCCTCGTCGAGCTTGTGCTCGTACGTGACCGCCTCGGTGCCCTCCTCGTCGGAGTAGCCGAAGACGCCGATCGCGTCGAGCCGCGCGTGGGTGAGGAAACGCTCCAGCTCGGCGAAGTCCGCCTCCGTCTCGCCGGGGAAGCCGACGATGAAGTTGGAGCGGACACCGGCCTGCGGGGCCTTGGAGCGGATGGTGTCGAGGAGCTCCAGGAACCGGTCGGTGTCACCGAAGCGGCGCATGGCGCGCAGCACGTCGGGGGCCGAGTGCTGGAAGGACAGGTCGAAGTAGGGCACGACCTTGGGCGTCGAGGTCAGCACGTCGATCAGGCCGGGGCGCATCTCGGCGGGCTGGAGGTAGCTGACGCGGACGCGCTCGATGCCGTCCACCTCGGCCAGCTCGGGCAGCAGGGTCTCCAGCAGGCGGATGTCGCCGAGGTCCTTGCCGTACGAGGTGTTGTTCTCGGAGACCAGCATGATCTCCTTGACGCCCTGCTCGGCGAGCCAGCGCGTCTCGCCCAGCACGTCGGAGGGGCGGCGGGAGATGAAGGACCCGCGGAAGGACGGGATGGCGCAGAAGGAGCAGCGCCGGTCGCAGCCCGAGGCGAGCTTGACCGAGGCGACCGGGCTGGTGTCCAGGCGGCGGCGCAGGGGCGCGCGCGGACCGGAGGCGGGCGCGACGCCGTCGGGCAGGTCGGCGGGGGCCGCGGCCGGCTCCTCGGCGGGCGCCTGCGCGTGGCCGGGCAGGGACACCTCGGCGGACTGGCGCGCGGCCGGGCTGATCGGCAGGAGCTTGCGGCGGTCGCGCGGGGTGTGGGCCTCCACGCTGCCGCCGCTGAGGATGGTCTGGAGGCGGTTGGAGATGTCGGCGTAGTCGTCGAAGCCGAGCACGCCGTCGGCCTCGGGGAGCGCTTCGGCGAGTTCCTTGCCGTAGCGCTCGGCCATACAGCCGACAGCGACGACGGCCTGGGTCTTGCCGTGATCCTTGAGATCGTTGGCTTCCAGAAGGGCGTCTACGGAGTCCTTCTTGGCGGCTTCGACGAAGCCGCAGGTGTTGACGACGGCCACGTCCGCATCGGCGGCGTCCTCGACGAGCTCCCAGCCATCCGCCGCCAAGCGGCCTGCGAGCTCCTCCGAGTCCACCTCGTTACGGGCGCAGCCAAGAGTGACAAGGGCGACGGTACGGCGTTCGGGCATGGACTCAAGACTACTTTGTCCGAACGCCGACCCCCGCCCCAAGTCCCGGTAAACCAAGATCCCCGGGCTGCGGCGCAGCACCCCGGGGATCCGGAATTGGGCATTCAGTGCAGTTCAGCGCCGTTCGGCCCGCTCGGGCCGAACGGTTCAGCCTGCTTGGGCCGGCCCCTGGCGGGGGTCGTCCTTCGTGTAGGTGAGGCGTTCCACCTGACCCGGCTGGAAGTCGTCCTTGATCTCCTTGCCGTTCACGAAGAGCTTCACGACCCCGGCGTCGCCGAGGACGAGATCGATGGACTCCTTGTCCGTGAAGGTCTTGGACTCGCCCACGGCCAGCGTCCCGTCGAAGAGCAGCCGGCCGCTGTGGTCCTTCGCGGAGATCCAGCTGTCGCCGTCGTTGGCCGTCAGGACCACCGTGACGAGGTCCTTGGGCGCGGCGGCGATGGCGCTGTCCGAGGGCTCCGGCTTGGCGGGCTTCGAGGCCTGCGGGGGCTGGGCGGACTGCTTCGGCGCGGCCTGCGGGGAGGCGGAACCTTCCGCCACGGGCCGCTTGCCGTGGTCGCCACCGCCGCCGAACGCGGTGAAGCCGACGAAGCCGATCACGGCGACGATGGCGGCGACCATGGCCGCGGTCCAGTTGGGCCGCTGCCGTTCGGGACGGATCCGCTCGGCGTCGAACATCGGCGCGGCAGGCGTGGGAGCCGGCCGGCCGCCGTGGGCCGCGTCGTACGCCTCGACCAGGGGTACCGGGTCGAGGCGGACGGCGCGGGCGAGCGTACGGATGTGACCGCGGGCGTAGACGTCGCCGCCGCACCGCGTGAAATCGTCAGCTTCGATCGCGTGCACGATCGGGATGCGCACGCGCGTGGTGGAACTGACCTCGTCGACAGTGAGCCCGGCGGCGATCCGGGCCGTCTTCAGGACCGTCCCGATGGACGGCCCTTCGGCAGGACGTTCGACGGGCTGCTCCTCGGACCGGATGTCGGTCGAAGGCTGCTCATCTTCGGGGGAGTTGGATTTGCCGATGGACACGAGGGCGCCTTTCGAGCGTGTAGCCACCTGCTGGATGTCCAGTCTAGGGGGGTGACGAAAGGGTGGAGCAACCGGAGGGTGGACTTCCGTACGCCATCCGCATGGCGACGGCCGTCCGGGGCCTTGCAGCGGCCCGCCGCCGCGCGCCGAGCCGCCACCCCCTCAACTGGACGCAGACCCAAGGGAAACGGTTGCCCGTCGTTCCCTTACGGGTGAGCCTCCCCCCGGATGACGGCGAGGACCCCGTCCAGCTCGTCGGCCTTCACCAGCACATCACGCGCCTTGGACCCCTCACTCGGGCCGACGACGCCCCGCGACTCCATCAGGTCCATGAGCCGGCCTGCCTTGGCGAAGCCCACGCGGAGCTTGCGCTGGAGCATGGAAGTCGACCCGAACTGGGTGGAGACCACCAGCTCCGCCGCCTGGCACAGCAGGTCCAGGTCGTCGCCGATCTCCTCGTCGATCTCCTTCTTCTGCTTCTGCCCGACCGTGACGTCGTCCCGGAAGACGGGCGCCATCTGGTCCTTGCAGTGCTGCACGATCCCGCTGATCTCGTCTTCGGTGACGAAGGCGCCCTGGAGACGGACCGGCTTGTTCGCCCCCATCGGCAGGAACAGCCCGTCGCCCTTGCCGATGAGCTTCTCCGCTCCCGGCTGGTCGAGGATGACCCGGCTGTCGGCGAGCGAGGAGGTGGCGAACGCGAGCCGCGAGGGAACGTTCGCCTTGATCAGGCCGGTGACCACGTCCACCGAGGGCCGCTGGGTGGCCAGCACCAGGTGGATCCCGGCCGCGCGGGCCAGCTGCGTGATCCGGACGATCGAGTCCTCCACGTCGCGCGGGGCCACCATCATCAGGTCGGCGAGCTCGTCGACGATCACCAGCAGGTACGGGTAGGGGCTGAGCTCGCGCTCGCTGCCCGGCGGCAGCTTGACCTTGCCGTCCCGGATGGCCTGGTTGAAGTCGTCGATGTGCCGGAAGCCGAAGGCGGCCAGGTCGTCGTAGCGCAGGTCCATCTCGCGCACGACCCACTGGAGCGCCTCGGCGGCCCGCTTGGGGTTGGTGATGATCGGCGTGATCAGGTGCGGGATGCCCTCGTACGCGGTCAGCTCGACGCGCTTGGGGTCCACCAGCACCATCCGGACGTCCTCCGGGGTGGCCCGAACCATGATCGAGGTGATCAGGCAGTTGATGCAGGAGGACTTTCCGGAGCCGGTGGCACCGGCGACCAGCACGTGCGGCATCTTGGCGAGGTTGGCCATGACGTAGCCGCCCTCGACGTCCTTGCCGAGCGCCACGAGCATCGGGTGGTCGTCCTCGGCGGCGTCCGCGAGGCGCAGGACGTCGCCCAGGTTGACCATCTCGCGGTCGGTGTTCGGGATCTCGATGCCGACGGCCGACTTGCCCGGGATCGGGCTGATGATCCGGACGTCCGGCGAGGCGACGGCGTAGGCGATGTTCTTCGCCAGCGCCGTGATCCGCTCGACCTTCACCGCGGGGCCGAGCTCCACCTCGTAGCGGGTGACCGTCGGACCCCGGGTGAAGCCGGTGACCCTGGCGTCGACCTTGAACTCGGTGAAGACGTTCGTCAGCGAGGCGACCACCGCGTCGTTGGCGGCGCTGCGGGTCTTGCCCGGTCCGCCGCGCTCCAGCAGGTCGAGCGAGGGCAGGGCGTACGTGATGTCCCCGCGCAGCTGGAGCTGCTCGGCGCGCGGCGGCAGGGGCTGGTTCTCGGGCGGTGCCTTGGTGAGGTCCGGCACCGACAGCGTCCCGGAGGCCGCTGCGGTGGTGTCGTGCGGCGCCTCAACCGGCCCGGGTACGGCCGTACGGGGCTGCGCGGCGGCCTCCTCCGGCTGCTCCTCCCGGGCGGCGGGCACGGGAGCGGTGGCCTGGCCGCCCTTCCGGTCGGAGGTGATGCCCTGGGTCAGGTCGGCCACCACCGGGGAGGGCGGCATCCCCCCGAGCACCACCCCGTCCAGCGCGGCGGCGGCGGCCGCGGCCACGTCGACGGCGTCCATCTCGCGGCCCGGTGCGGGCCGGCCCGGTGCCCGGCGCGGGCGGCGGCGCCGGGCGAGGGCCTCCTCCTCGGCGGCGTCGACGGGGCCCCCCTCGGCGACGGCTCCCGTGCGCGCCCGCCACTGCTCGGGGTCGTGCCGGCCCGGCCGGCCGGCGGCGCCCGCCTCCCCGAGGTCGTCGTACGCGTTCGGGGCGATGATCCCGAGCCGGATGCCGAGCCGCCGCAGCCGCTGGGGGATCGCGTTGACCGGGGTCGCGGTGACCACCAGCAGGCCGAAGATCGTCAGCAGCACCAGCATGGGCACCGCGAGCGGCGCCCCCATGGTGAAGATCAGCGGCTTCGAGGCGCCCCAGCCGATCAGCCCGCCCGCGTTCTGCATGGCGGTGGTGCCCTCGCCGCGGCCGGGCGCCCCGCAGGCGATGTGGACCAGGCCGAGGACGCCGATGACGAGGGCGGACAGGCCGATGCCGATCCGGCCGTTGGCGTCGGCCTGTTCCGGGTGACGGATGAACCGCACCGCCATGACCCCGAGCAGGATCGGCACGAGCAGGTCCAGCCGCCCGAAGGCCCCGGTGACCAGCATGGTCACCAGATCCCCGACAGGACCGCTCAGGTTCGACCAGGTCCCGGCGGCGACGATCAGCGCCAGCGCGAGCAGCAGCAGGGCGACACCGTCCTTGCGGTGGGCGGGGTCGAGGTTCCTGGCACCCTGGCCGATCCCCCGGAAGACGGCGCCGACGGCGTGCGCGCAGCCCAGCCACAGGGCGCGCAGCAGCCGCAGCACTCCCCCGGTCGGGGACGGCGCGGGCTTGGCCGCCGCCTTCTTGGCGGGGGCGCGCCGGGCCGCGGCGGCCTTCTTCGGGGCAGGACCCCGCGCCGGGGCCGCCTTCTTCGCCGGGGCCGTCGTCCGGCCGGTGCGGCCCTTCGCGGTGCCCGCGCTGCTCCGGGAACCCTTGCCGGACGTACGTGAGGCCATGCGCCCGAGGTTACCGGTGCGCACGCCGGTGGACACGCGTGCCCACCCCTTCACCCGTTCGTGTCGCCCGTCATGCGCGTTCTTTGACGCACCGCCAGACCTGACGGAACGCCAGGCCGGCGCGCACCGCTCAGCTCTGCGCGGGCAGCGAGGGCGCTCCCCCGCCGGTACCGGGCTCCAGCGCGTCGAGCGCCCGCCGTAGTCCGGTGAGCTTGCGCTCCAGGTGGGCCGCGGTCGCCACGACCCCGGGGTCGGCCGACTCCTCACCGAGCTGCTTGGTCAGCGCCTCGGCCTGCTCCTCGACCGCCGCGAGCCGCGCGGAGAGCTCCGCCAGCAGTCCGGCCGTCTCCTTGCTGCCCTCGCCGTCGGTGCCGCCCTCCAGCTGGAGCCGCAGCAGTGCCGCCTGCTCGCGCAACTGGCAGTTCTTCGTGTAGAGCTCCACGAACACCGACACCTTCGCCCGCAGCACCCACGGGTCGAAGGGCTTGGAGATGTAGTCCACCGCGCCCGCCGCGTAACCGCGGAAGGTGTGGTGCGGACCGTGGTTGATCGCGGTGAGGAAGATGATCGGGATGTCCCGGGTCCGCTCCCGCCGCTTGATGTGCGCGGCCGTTTCGAATCCGTCCATTCCCGGCATCTGCACATCCAGCAGGATGACCGCGAAATCGTCCGTCAGCAGCGCCTTGAGCGCTTCCTCCCCCGACGACGCCCGGACCAGTGTCTGATCGAGCGCGGAGAGGATGGCCTCCAGCGCCAGCAGATTCTCCGGCCGGTCGTCGACCAGGAGGATCTTGGCCTTCTGCACCATGCCCTGTCCTCCTCGCCCCGGCATGGGGCCTCCCCGGCTCCTGGCACCGGCCTGTACGCCGGGCCCCGCCCCAGAGGACGACTTCCTTGCGCCGTCCGTCCTTGTGCCGGTCATCGTAGCCCCAGTCCCGAGATCGCCACACCCTGTCACCAGGATGTCACTGTGCACGAAGCAGAAACGGTGTGGGGGAGCAGAAGGTTCCCCGTTTACCGGCCTCCCACACCGCTCCCGCCACAGTCAGTCAGCAATTGGTATCGGTCCGCTCCCCACATGATCACTTCCCGCGCATCCACTGCTCCATCACCGACAGCAGGTAGTCCGGGTCGACCGGCTTGGTGACGTAGTCGGACGCCCCGGAATCGATGGCCTTCTCCCGGTCGCCCTTCATCGCCTTCGCCGTCAGCGCGATGATCGGCAGCCCCGCGAACTGCGGCATCCGCCGGATCGCCGAGGTCGTCGCGTACCCGTCCATCTCCGGCATCATGATGTCCATCAGCACCACCGTCACATCGTCGTGCTGCTCCAGGACCTCGATGCCCTCGCGCCCGTTCTCCGCGTACAGCACCGCCAGCCCGTGCTGTTCCAGCACGCTGGTCAGCGCGAACACGTTGCGGACGTCGTCGTCCACGATGAGGACCTTCTCCCCGTGGAAGTCGTACGACCGAGGCGGCACCGGCAGTTCCTCCTCCACGGCGCCCCAGCCGTCCTCGGCTCCCTGGACGTTCGGCTGCCCCGGCACCGCCGTACGCGGCTCCAGGTCGCTCAGCGCCTTGCGCCGCCGCCGGAACAGCGCCGCGCCGCCCTGCCCCTGCCCCTGCCCGGCCGGCTCCGCCGCCGGCAGCGCCGGCTGCGGCTGCGCGAGCGCCGAGGGGGCGGGCGCCCCCTGGGGCACCGGCAGCGCGGGCCGCGCCCCGTCGAGCGGCCTGCGGTAGACCTCGGCGGCCCTGCCGCCGCCGGGCGTCGGCGGCGCGTACCCCTGCGGCGGCAGCTCGGTCGGGTGCAGCGGCAGGTACAGCGTGAAGGTGGAGCCGCGGCCGGGCTCGCTCGCCGCGTGGATCTCCCCGCCGAGCAGCCGGGCGATCTCCCGGCTGATGGACAGCCCGAGACCCGTACCGCCGTACTTGCGGCTGGTGGTGCCGTCCGCCTGCTTGAACGCCTCGAAGATCACCAGCATCTTGCTCGCCGCGATCCCGATCCCGGTGTCCGTCACCGAGAAGGCGATCAGATCCCCGTCGGCCTCCGTCAACGAGCCCGCCTCCAGCAACTGCTCGCGGATCGCCGTCGGCACGTCCGCACCGGCCGGCCGGATGACCAGTTCCACCGCCCCGGTGTCGGTGAACTTCACCGCGTTGGACAGCAGGTTGCGCAGTACCTGCAACAGCCGCTGCTCGTCGGTGTGCAGGGTGGCGGGCAGCTCCGGGGAGACCCGTACCGAGAAGTCCAGGCCCTTCTCCGCGGTCAGCGGCCGGAAGGTGGCCTCCACGTAGTCCACGAGCTGGACCAGCGCGATCCGCGTGGGCGAGACGTCCATCTTCCCCGCCTCGACCTTCGACAGGTCGAGGATGTCGTTGATCAGCTGGAGCAGGTCCGAACCCGCGCCGTGGATGGTCTCCGCGAACTCCACCTGCTTCGGCGACAGGTTCCCGTCCGCGTTGTCCGCGAGCAGCTTCGCCAGGATCAGCAGGGAGTTGAGCGGGGTCCGCAGCTCGTGCGACATGTTCGCCAGGAACTCGGACTTGTACCGCATGGAGACCGCGAGCTGCTCGGCCCGCTCCTCCAGGACCTGCCGCGCCTCCTCGATCTCGGTGTTCTTGACCTCGATGTCCCGGTTCTGCTGGGCCAGCAGCTCCGCCTTCTCCTCCAGCTCCGCATTGGCGGCCTGGAGCGCCTTCTGACGGTTCTCCAGCTCGTCGGAGCGCTCGCGCAGCTGCTCGGTCATCTCCTGCGACTGCTTGAGCAGCATCTCCGTCTTGGAGTTGACGCTGATGGTGTTGACGCTCGTACCGATCATCTCGGCGATCTGGCTGAGGAAGTCCTTCTGGATCTGCGTGAACGGCGTGAAGGAGGCCAGCTCGATGACGCCCAGCAGCTTCCCCTCGAAGAGCACCGGCAGCACGATCACGTGCGCGGGCGGCGCCTCGCCGAGCCCCGAGGAGATCTTCAGGTAACCGGGCGGGGTGTTCTCCACGAGGATCGTCCGCTTCTCCTCGGCGACGGTCCCGATCAGCCCCTCCCCCGGCCGGAAGGAGGTGGGCATCTGACCGCCCGCGTACGCGTAACTCCCGCGCATCCGCAGCTCGTACGCGCCGTCCGCGCCGCCGTCCGTCCCGATCTCCGTGGAACCGCCGGCCGGCAGCGCCAGGAAGAACGCCCCGTGCTGCGCCGAGACCACAGGGGTGAGCTCGCTCATGATCAGCGAGGCCACGTCGTCGAGCTCGCGCCGGCCCTGCATCAGGGCCGAGATCCGGGCGAGGTTTCCCTTGAGCCAGTCCTGCTCCTTGTTGGCCAAGGTGGTGTCGCGCAGGTTCGCGATCATCGTGTTGATGTTGTCCTGGAGGACCTGGATCTCGCCCGAGGCATCCACGTCGATCTTCAGGTTGAGGTCGCCGCGGGTCACCGCGGTGGCCACGGCCGCGATCGCGCGCACCTGCCGCGTCAGGTTCCCGGCCATCTCGTTCACGGACTCGGTCAGGTCCCGCCAGGTGCCGTCCACGTCCCGCACCCGGGCCTGGCCGCCGAGGATGCCCTCGGTGCCCACCTCGCGGGCCACCCGCGTCACCTGGTCGGCGAACGAGGACAGCTGGTCGACCATCGTGTTGATGGTGGTCTTGAGCTCCAGGATCTCGCCGCGCGCATCGATGTCGATCTTCTTGGTCATGTCGCCCTTGGCGATGGCGGTCGTGACCATGGCGATCTGCCGCACCTGGCCGGTGAGGTTGGAGGCCATGAAGTTCACCGAATCGGTGAGGTCCTTCCACGTGCCCGACACACCCGGCACGTGCGCCTGACCGCCCAGCCGCCCCTCCGTACCCACCTCGCGGGCCACGCGGGTGACCTCGTCGGCGAAGGAGGACAGCGTCTTCACCATGGTGTTGACCGTGTCGGCGAGCTGCGCGACCTCGCCGCGCGCCTCGACCGTCACCTTCTTGGTCAGGTCGCCGTTGGCGACCGCCGCCGAGACCTGCGAGATGTTGCGCACCTGCGAGGTCAGGTTGTTGGCCATCAGGTTGACGTTGTCGGTCAGGTCCTTCCAGATGCCCGTCACCCCGCGCACCCGGGCCTGGCCGCCGAGGATGCCCTCGGAACCCACCTCGCGGGCCACCCGCGTCACCTGCTCCGCGAAGGACGACAGCTGGTCGACCATCGTGTTGACGGTCGTGACGAGTTCGAGGATCTCCCCCTTGGCGTCGACGGTGATCTTCTTGGACAGGTCGCCCATCGCGACGGCCGTCGTCACCTCGGCGATGTTGCGCACCTGCGAGGTCAGGTTGTTCGCCATGAAATTGACCGACTGGGTGAGGTCCTTCCAGGTGCCGGAGACACCCTTGACCTCGGCCTGACCGCCGAGGATGCCCTCGGTGCCCACCTCCCGGGCCACCCGGGTCACCTGCTCCGCGAAGTTCGAGAGCTGGTCGACCATGGTGTTCAGGGTGTTCTTCAGCTCCAGGATCTCGCCGCGCGCATCCACGTCGATCTTCTGGGACAGGTCACCGCGGGCCACCGCCGTCGCCACCTGCGCGATGTTGCGCACCTGCGAGGTCAGGTTCCCGGCCATGCCGTTCACCGAGTCGGTCAGGTCGCGCCAGACGCCGGCCACTCCGGGCACCTGCGCCTGACCGCCCAGCCGGCCCTCCGTGCCCACGTCCCGGGCCACCCGGGTCACCTGCTCTGCGAACGCCGAGAGCTGGTCGACCATCGTGTTGATGGTGTTCTTCAGCTCCAGGATCTCGCCGCGCGCATCCACGTCGATCTTCTGCGACAGGTCACCGCGGGCCACCGCCGTGGTGACCTGGGCGATCTGGCGTACCTGGGAGGTCAGGTTGCCGGCCATGAAGTTGACCGAGTCGGTCAGCTCCTTCCACGTGCCGGACACCCCCTCCACCCGCGCCTGGCCGCCGAGCCGCCCCTCCGTGCCCACGTCCCGGGCCATCCGCGTCACCTGGTCGGCGAAGCTGGAGAGCTGATCCACCATCGTGTTCACGGTGTTCTTCAGCTGGAGCATCTCGCCGGAGACGTCCACGGTGACCTTCTGCGACAGGTCGCCGTTCGCGACGGCCGTCGTGACCTGCGCGATGTTGCGGACCTGGCCGGTGAGGTTGCGGAAGGCGGTGTTCACCGAATCGGTGAGGTCCTTCCACGTACCCGCCGCACCCGGCACCTGCGCCTGACCGCCCAGCTCACCCTCGACGCCGACCTCACGGGCCACCCGGGTCACTTCCGCACCGAACGACTGAAGCTGGTCCACCATCGTGTTGACGGTGTTCTTCAGCTCCAGCATCTCGCCGGCCACGTCGACCGTGACCTTCTGCGACAGGTCGCCGTTGGCGACGGCCGTCGTCACCTGGGCGATGTCCCGCACCTGGGTGGTCAGATTGCGGAAGACCGTGTTCACCGAATCGGTGAGGTCCTTCCACGTACCCGCCGCACCCGGCACCTGCGCCTGACCGCCGAGCAGGCCCTTCGCGCCGACCTCGCTGGCCACGCGCGTGACCTCGTCCGCGAAGGTCCGCAGGGTCTCCGTCATCTGGTTGATGGTCTCGGCCAGCTGCGCCACCTCGCCCCGGGCGCTGACCCGTACCTTCTGCGACAGGTCGCCGTTCGCGACGGCCGTCGTGACCTGCGCGATCCCGCGCACCTGGGCGGTCAGGTTGCCCGCCATCGTGTTGACGGAGTCGGTCAGGTCCTTCCACACTCCGGCGACGCCCGGCACCTTCGCCTGGCCGCCGAGCTCACCCTCCGTGCCCACCTCGCGGGCGACCCGCGTCACCTCCGAGGAGAACGACGACAGCTGGTCCACCATCGTGTTCACGGTGTTCTTCAGCTGGAGCATCTCGCCGGCCACGTGCACCGTGACCTTGCGCGACAGATCGCCCTTCGCCACCGCCGTCGTGACGAGAGCGATGTCACGCACCTGAGCAGTGAGCCGGTACGCCATCGTGTTGACGGAGTCGGTCAGATCCTTCCAGGAACCCGACATTCCGCGCACCTGGGCTTGGCCGCCGAGCTTGCCCTCGGTACCCACCTCCAGCGCGACCCGCGTCACCTCGTCGGTGAACGCGGACAACTGGTCGACCAGGTTGTTGACCGTACGCCCGACCTTCAGGAACTCCCCGCGCAGCGGATGCCCGGCCCCCTCGGCCGTCAGCGTGCGCAGGTCCATCCGCTGGTCCAGATCGCCCTCGGCCACCGCCGACAGCACCCGGCCCACCTCGGACACCGGCCGGGCCAGATCGTCCACCAACTGGTTCGAGGCGTCGATCGCGGCCGCCCAGGACCCCTCGCAGGCGCCTGTTTCCAGCCGTTCGCTGAGCTTGCCCTCCCGCCCCACCATCCGGCGGACCCGGGACAGCTCTCCGGTCAGGTGCAGGTTGCGGTCGGCGACCTCGTTGTAGACGGCGGCGATCTCCGCCATCACGCCTTCGCCGGACACCGTCAGCCGCTTGCGGAAATTACCGTCCCGCATCGACACCAGGGCCGTGAGCAGCCGGTTCAGGGCGGCGGTATCGACTTCCGTCGTCCCGTTCCGACGGGACCGCCCGCCCTTCGGGCGCGTACCCGTACGTCGCACCGCTGCGCCAGACTCCACCGTGTCCCTCCCGAAAGGGTCGACCACTGTTCCACCGAGACCCGGCGAGTCAAACGCCCGGCTGTTCCATCCTGCCCAGTGTTTCACCCTGGCCGAACCCGGCCATAACACTTCGGCACCATCGCACACCGGCCGCACCCTGCGGGTGGAATCCCCCACGACGGCACCAAGCCGACCGCGAAGGTAAGTAACCTGGCATCCGATGTCCAACCGCGTCGAAGGAGATTCGTGATCACGGCTCGGGCGGCTGCCAGCTTCGATCCTCTCGGGCGCTCGGTCGCCGCCGCCCGTACGTTCGTCCGCGACACCTTGCAGGGCTGGGGCTTCGCGGACATCGTCGACGACGCCGTCGTCCTCACGAGCGAGCTCGTCACCAACGCCGTGGTCCACGCCGGAACCAAGGCCGAGGTCCTGTGCCTGCGCACCGAGGACGGCGTACGCGTCGAGATCGCCGACCGGTATCCGGAGCGGGAGCTGCCGCTCCAGCACCCCGGTGAGCGCCCGTACGCCGACCCCGACCGCGAGAACGGCCGCGGGCTGATGCTCTGCGCCGCCCTCGCCACCCGCTGGGGCGTCGAGTACACCGCCACCCAGAAACACGTGTGGTTCCGCCTCGACCTCCCGGACCGGCCGGTCGGTACCCGCTCCGCCGGACCCGTCGTCCCGGACCGGCTGCTCCCCCTCGCCGACAGCCGGGTCCGCGTCGCCGTCATCCAGATCGACGCCTCCGACCGCATCTCCGCCTGGAACGAGGACGCCGAGCACATCTTCGGCTACCCCGCGGGGAAGGCCCTCGGCCGGCCCCTCGCCGAACTCGCCGCCTGGCCCCAGACCCCCGGCACCGGCACCGGCATCGCCGAGGCCCTGCGCCTGTCCCGCTGGGAGGGCAGTTACGGCATCCGCGGCGCCGACGGCCGCGTGATCCCCGTCTACGCCTCCCACCTGCGGGTCCGCGATGCCCACGGGGAACCCTCCATCGTCTGCCTGCTGGTCCACGACGACGAGCGCGCGCTGCTCCAGACCCCCGTACGGGTCCCCGCCGCCGACGGCAGCCAGCTCACCGAGCCCCGCCCCGCGGACCCCTTCGAGGTCTTCATCGGCTCCCCCGCCCCCGACGACCTCGACGGCCTGCTGCAGCGCACCGTCGAACGCGCCCGCGACATGCTCGACGCCGACTCCGCGTTCCTGCTGCTCGCCACCGACGACGAAACGGAGCTGGAGGTCCGGGCCACCACCGGCCTCCCCTCCACCCGCCAGCGCTTCGCCCGCGTCCCCGTCGAAGCCGGCACCAACCGGTACGGCTCCGCCCGGATGCCCGCCGTCCACGACGACCTGATCGCGGTCCCCGGAGCCGTCCCGCTCCTGGAGTCCACCGGCATGCGCTCCGTGGTCACCGTCCCGCTCAAGGTCGAAGGCCGGCTCACCGGCTCCCTCGGCGTCGCCGCCGAGGTCCCGGGCCGCTACTCCAACGAGGAGGCCTTGCGCCTCCAGTTCGCCGCCGACCGCATCGCCCTCGCCGTCGAGTCCGCCCGGCTCGGCGAACTGGAACGCCTGCGCCGCGGCTCCCTCTCTTTCCTCGTCGAGGCCTCCGACCTGCTCGCCGGCACCCTCGACCGGGACCAGACCCTGGCCCTGATGGCCCAGATGACGGTCCCGACCCTCGCGACCTGGTGCGCCGTCTACACGATCGCCGACCAGTCCTCCGAGCCGTACCTCTCCTACGTCCTGCACGAGGACGAGGAACGCATCGACGGCCTCAAGGCCCTGCTCTCCCGGATCAGCCCGCCCGAATCGGTCCGCGAGGCCGGCGCCCGCAACTGGCCCGCCACGGCCCAGGCGGTCGGCGGCGAGACCGTGGTCCTCCCGCTGCTGGCCCGCAACCGGGTAATCGGCATGCTCACGCTCGGCAAGCCGTCCGAGGAGCACTTCCGCCAGGAAATCCTGGAGCTCGCCGAGGACCTCTCCCGCCGAGCCGCCCTCGCCCTGGACAACGCCCGCCTGTACTCCGAGCGCACCGCCATCAGCCGCTCCCTCCAGCGCAGCCTGCTCCCGCCCGGCTCGCCCGCGATCCCCGGGATGGAGGTCGAGGTCATCTACCGCGCGGCCGGCGAGGGCAACGAGGTCGGCGGCGACTTCTACGACGTCTTCCCGATCCGCGACGGCGCGTACGGCTTCGCCATCGGCGACGTCTGCGGTACGGGCCCCGAAGCCGCCGCCGTCACCGGCCTCGCCCGGCACGCCCTGCGCCTGCTGGCCCGCGAGGGCCTCGGCGGCCCGGCGGTCCTGGAGCGCCTGAACGCAGCCATCCTCGACGAAGGCGCCCGCAGCCGCTTCCTCACCCTCCTCTACGGTGAGCTCCACCCGCAGCCGGACGGCGGCGCCCTGATGAAGGTGGTCTGCGCCGGCCACCCCCTTCCGCTGCGCCTGCGCCCGGACGGCGAGGTCACCCCGGCCGCGGAGCCTCAGCCGCTGCTCGGCGTGATCGACGACCTCGACCTCTACGAGCAGACCCTCACCCTGGAACCGGGCGATGTGCTGCTCTGCGTCACGGACGGCGTGACGGAACGCCGCGAGGGCACCCGCATGCTCGGCGACGACGGCCTCGCCGAGGTCCTGACCACCTGCACGGGCCTCACGGCCGGCGCGGTCGCCTCCCGCGTCCTGCGCGCGGTGGAGCGGTTCGCCGCCGAACCCGCCTCGGACGACATGGCCATCCTGGCCTTCCGCGTCCCCGAGCAGCGCCACGGCGACTGAATCCAGGTGCGTTCCCGGGCGGCCGGCACTAAGGTCTGCGGCCATGCCTATATCTCGTACGCGCCCTGATTTCACCGCAGATGAACGCACGCAGCTCGTGGGCTGGCTCGACCTGCAGCGCTCGATCATCCAGTGGAAATGCGAGGGAATCTCCGAAGAGGACGCCCACCGCCCGGTCCTGCCCGCCTCCCCGCTGATGACGGTCGCGGGCATCGTGTCCCACATGCGGTGGACCGAGCAGTGTTGGTTCGAGGTGCTCTTCCTCGACCACCCGGCGACGGGCCCCCAGTTCGTGGGCGAAGAAGACGCCGACTTCATGGTGGAGGGCGTCCCGCTGGCCCGGCTGCTCCAGGAGTACGACCGCCAGTGCGCCGCCTCCAACGCGATCATCGCCGCTCATGACCTGGACGAAGTCGGCCGCAACCGGGACTTCAAGTCGGGCTCCGCCTCGCTGCGCTGGATGCTGATCCACATGATCGAGGAGACGGCCCGCCATGCCGGCCACCTCGACACCATCCGCGAGCTCCTGGACGGCGAGACCGGCTACTACTAGCCCGGAAACGCAAGAAGGCCCCCGCCTGATGGCGGGGGCCTTCTTTGTGGAGCCCTTTAACGGAATCGAACCGTTGACCTTCTCCTTACCATGGAGACGCTCTACCGACTGAGCTAAAAGGGCGGGTTGTTCGGCGGCGTCCTACTCTCCCACAGGGTCCCCCCTGCAGTACCATCGGCGCTGAAAGGCTTAGCTTCCGGGTTCGGAATGTAACCGGGCGT
>NZ_JBWKCE010000008.1:0-315519 GCF_056436685.1 Streptomyces sp. NPDC043680
GCCGACCCCGGCCCGCAAGCCTGCAAGTTCAACCAGAGCTGCACCATCCAGCTCACCGCCACCGGAGGCAAACCCCCCGTCCGCTACACCGCCACCGGCCTCCCCTTCGGCCTCACCCTCGACCCCGCCACCGGACGCATCACCGGCAAACCCTGGGCCACCGGAACCCTCCAGATCACCGCAACCGCCACCGACACCACCCCCACCACCGCCACCACCACCTTCCCCCTCACCCTCACCTGGTTCTGAGGACTGCCGCCGGGCACGGGCGCAGGGGGCGTGACAGGCACCCGCGGTCCGTGCCCGGCGGCGCCCTGCGTCGTAGGGTCGGGGCATGGCGGAAGCACAGCGCGGGCTCGACGGCAGGGTCGCCCTGGTGGCCGGGGCGACGCGGGGGGCGGGGCGCGGCATCGCGGTCCAACTCGGGGCGCAGGGCGCGACGGTGTACGTGACGGGGCGCAGCACCCGCGGCAGCCGTTCGGAGTACGACCGACCCGAGACGGTCGAGGAGACCGCCGGGCTGGTCACGGCGGCGGGCGGACGCGGGATCGCCGTGGTCACGGACCATCTGGTGCCGGAGCAGGTCGAGGCGCTGGTGCGGCGGATCGAGGAGGAGCAGGGCCGCCTGCACCTCCTGGTGAACGATGTCTGGGGTGGCGAGCGGCTCTTCGAGTGGGACAGCGCGGTCTGGGAGCACGACCTGGACAAGGGGCTGCGACTGCTGCGGCTCGCGGTGGAGACCCATGCCATCACCAGCCACTACGCGGTGCCGCTGCTGCTGCGGGAGCCGGGCGGGCTGGTGGTGGAGATGACGGACGGTACGGAGGAGTACAACGCGACGCACTACCGGGTGTCGTTCTTCTACGACCTCGCCAAGTCGGCGGTGCTGCGGATGGCGTTCGCGCTCGGGCACGAGCTCGGTCCCCGCGGGGCGACGGCAGTGGCGCTGACGCCGGGCTGGCTGCGCTCGGAGATGATGCTCGACGCCTTCGGGGTCACGGAGGCCAACTGGCGCGACGCCCTGGACCGGGTCCCGCATTTCGGCATCTCCGAGACCCCCTCCTACGTCGGGCGGGCGGTCGCGGCGCTGGCCGCGGACCCGGAGGTGGCGCGCTGGAACGGGCAGTCGCTCTCCAGCGGGCAGCTCGCCCGCGTCTACGGGTTCACCGATCTCGACGGCAGCCGCCCGGACGCCTGGCGGTACCTGGTCGAGATCCAGGACCCGGGCCTGCCCGCCGCCCCCGACGGCTACCGCTGAGGCCGCCGGCCCTTGCCCGGCCAGACCCGGCCCACCCGGCCGGCCCGGCCCGCCCCCCGCCCCGGGCCGCCCCGCCCCAGCCGCCGCCCGGGCTCAATCCAGGCCGAGTTCCCGGCCGGCCCCGAGCGGGGCGAAGAAGCGGGCCACCTCCTCGTCGGTGACCCCATCCAGCTCGGGTGGCGACCAGCGCGGGGCGCGGTCCTTGTCGATGACCTGGGCCCGGATGCCCTCGACCAGGTCGGGCGAGCGCAGCGCGTGACAGGAGACCCGGTACTCCTGGGCCAGCACCTGCTCCAGCGAGCCCAGGGTGCGGGCCCGGCGCACGGCGGTGAGGGTGACCTTGAGCGCGGTCGGGGACTTCGCCAGGATCGTCTCTGCGGTCTCCTTCGCGGCCGGGTCGCCCTCCCCGAGCAGTCGCTCCACGATCGCCTCGACGGTGTCCGCCGCGTAGCACCGGTCGATCCAGGGCCGCCGGTCGGCCAGTTCGCCGGGGGCGGGCGCGGCGGCGTAGCGCGGGAGCAGCTCGGCCGCGGGCGCCGAGGCGAGCGCGGCAGTCAGCTCCGGGAGCCGCTCGGCGGGCACGAAGTGGTCGGCGAGCCCGCACAGCAGTGCATCGGCAGCCCCCACGGCCGTGCCGGTGAGCGCGAGGTGCGTGCCGAGCCGGCCGGGGGCGCGCCCCAGCAGACGGGTGCCGCCGACGTCCGGGACGAAGCCGATGCCCGTCTCCGGCATGGCGACCCGGGAGCGTTCGGTGACGATGCGGACGCTGCCGTGGGCGGAGAGGCCGACGCCGCCGCCCATGACGATGCCGTCCATGAGGGCGACGTACGGCTTGGTGTAGCGGGCGATCCGGGCATTGAGCCGGTACTCGTCCCGCCAGAAGCCGGCGGAGGCGGTCGTGCCGGCCTTGGCGTCGTCGTGGATGGCCCGGATGTCGCCGCCCGCGCACAGGCCGCGTTCACCGGCGCCGCGGATGAGGACCTGGGCGACGGCGGGGTCGTCCTCCCAGGCGGTCAGGGCCTCCTCGATCCGCAGCACCATGGGGTGGGTGAGGGCGTTGAGGGCCCTGGGACGGTTGAGGGTGATCACCCCGGTGCGGCCCTCGACGGTGAACAGGACCGTGTCGGCTGCGGCATCTTCGCTCTTCACACCGGCCAGTATGTAGCGTGGCCGGTCATGCGGAAGATCGTGCTGGTGATGTCCATGTCCCTCGACGGGTACTTCGAGGGCCCCGGCCGGGACATCGGCTGGCACGTCGTCGACGACGAACTGCACCAGCACCTGAACGACGAACTGCGGGCGATGGGCGGCTTCATCCACGGTCGTGTCATGTACGAGCTGATGGCGGGCGTCTGGCCGACCGCCGACCAGGAACCCGGCGTCACGGGGCCGACGGCCGAGTTCGCGGGGATCTGGCGCGACATGCCGAAGTACGTCTACTCGCGGACCCTGGACCAGGCCGACCTCGGCTGGAACTCCGTACTGGTCCGGGACGTCGTGCCGTCGGAGGTGGCGGCGCTGAAGGCGGCCCCGGGCGGCGACCTGACCCTGGGCGGGGCGGATCTGGCCGCCTCGTTCCTGCGCCACGACCTGGTGGACGCGTACCGGATCTATGTGCACCCGGTCCGGATCGGGCGCGGCACCCCGCTGTTCCCGCCGTTCGCCGGGCCGCCGGCGCCGATGCGCCTCGACGCCGCCCGCACCTTCGGCAACGGTGTGGTCCGGCTCGCGTACGAGCGCCCCTGAGGCCCGTTACGGCAGGTGCCGGGGATGGGCCCCGGGGGTGTGGCCGAAGGCCCGCCGGAAGACGTCGATGAAGGCGCTCGCGGAGGACCAGCCGCAGCGGTGCGCGACGGCGGTGACGGGCGTGCCGACGGCCAGCAGCCGCAGTGCCCGGTGCAGTCGCAGCTGGGTGCGCCACTGCGGGAAGGTCATGCCCAGCTCGGCGCGGAACAGTCGGCTCAGCGTCCGTTCCCCGGCCCCGGCTGCCGAGGCGGCGCCGAGGGCGGCCAGCCCGCGCGGGTCCGCCGGGTCGGCGTGCAGCAGCCCGCACACCGCCGCGAGCCGGGGGTCTCGGGGCTCGGGCAGGTGCAGCGGCTGGAGCGGCGAGACCCGCACCTGGTCGAGCAGCACCGCGAGCAGCCGGCGACGCTGCGGGCTGCCGTCGTCGGGCGTCCGGGTGTAGGTGAGGATCAGCTCCCGCAGGAGCGGCCCGACGGCGATCACGGCGGGCGAGTCGAGGGACAGCGGGTTGTGGTGGGTGGGCAGGCCCACGGAGTGCAGGTCGGTGCGCCCGTACCCGCGGTGCTCGTGCACCGTCCCGGCCGGGATCCACAGCGCGCGGGAGGTCGGGGCCACCCAGGTCCCGGCATCGGTGGTGACGGACAGCACTCCGGAACCGGCGTAGGCGATCTGGTGGTCGTCGTGCCGGTGCGGGTCGATCCCGACGTGGGTGTCGAGCTCGCGGATGCTGGTGGCGGCCCGGGGGGTGTGGCGGATTTTCTGCATCGCCCGGCAATTTATCGGAAGCGGGCCCACTGCGGGACGGGGGATTCTCGATCGGTGAACTCATCGAAGACCGCGCCGTCCCAACCGCCCTCGACTGCGCGCGCCGACCGGGTCCGGCGGGGCCGCACGGCGGCCTACGCGGCGGGCCACGCCTGTGTGGACGTCTACCAGGGCGCGATCGCCGCGCTCGTGCCCTACCTGGTCGCCGAGCGCGCCTACGACTACGCGGCCGCCTCGGGCATCGTGCTCGCCGCCTCGCTGCTGTCCTCCGTGGTCCAGCCCCTGTTCGGGGCGCTGACGGACCGGCGGCCGATGCCGTGGCTGATCCCGCTGAGCACGGCCGCGGCGGGGCTGGGCGTCGCACTGGTCGGCGCCGACGCCGGCTACCCGGCCACCGTGGCGGCCGTTGCCCTGTCGGGGCTGGGCGTCGCCGCCTACCATCCGGCGGCGGCGCGGCTGGTCCGCACCTCCCTGGGCGGCGCCGGCCACACGGCGATGGGCTGGTTCGCGCTGGGCGGGACCGTGGGCTTCGCGTGCTCGCCGCTGCTGGTCGCCGGGGCCCTGTCGGTGTCCGGGCCGGCGGCCTGGCGGCTGCTGGCGCTCCCCTGCGTGCTCGGCGCGGTCCTGAACCGCCCGCGGAGGGCGCCGCGCGGGGGGACGGAGGCTGCGACGGCAGCGGCGGCGGCCGGATCCGGTGCACCGGGCGCCGTACGGGAGCCCGCGTCGGGTGTTCCCGAGGACCGGCGGGCCTTCGTGCGGCTCTCCCTGATCGTGGTGGTCCGCTCGGTGGCCTTCATCGGGCTGAGCACCTTCATCGCCCTGTACGTCCGCGAACGCGGCGGGAGCGGAACCGCCGCCGCGGCGGCCCTGTTCGCCCTCTTCGCGGGCAGTGCGGGCGGCACCGTGCTCGGCGGCCGGCTGGCCGCGCGCTGGGGCCGGACCACCTCCGTCCGCCGGGCCTACGCCGCTGCGGTGCCCGCCGTCGCCGGCATCCTGTTCCTGCCGCTGCCGCTGGTGTACGTCTGCGCTGCGCTGGCCGCCGCCGCGCTGTACGTGCCGCTGTCCCTCCAGGTCACGCTGGGCCAGGACTACCTGCCGACCCGCATGGGTACCGCGAGCGGGGTCACCCTCGGCCTCACGGTCAGCGTCGGCGGCGTGGCGAGCCCGCTCATCGGCGCGGCCGCGGACGCCACCTCCCTGCACACGGCCCTGCTCCCGCTGATCGTGCTCCCGCTCGCCGCCTGGGCGCTGTCCCGCCGCCTTCCGGAGCCGGAGCCGGCTGCCTGAGGCGACCGCAGGGACCCGGGGGTCAGCTCCTGGGCCGGGCCCGGTGGACCCGCCAGGCCGCGAGGGCCTCGCGCCGGGTGCCGTCCGGGTGGCGGGTGTGCCAGTCGCGCAGGAACCGGTTGAGCTCGAACTGGGCGCCGATCTCGCGCGGTTCGGCGGCCAGGCCGCGGGTGGCATGCCAGTGGGCCACGGCCTCGGCGAGGGTGTGGCCCGCATGGCCGGCGACGTAGTCCCGCATGAAGGCGTCGAAGTGGAAGCCGGGGCCGATCTCCCGTACGAAGAACTCCCGCAGCACCTGACTGCACGGCTGGCCCTCCGGGATCACGGTGTCGCCGTCGACGGGGGCCGTGAGCCGGCGGCCGCCGCGCCGGGCGGGACGTACCGGCTCCGGCGCAGGGAGACCGTCGAGCGCGGCGGCCAGCCTCGCCGTCAGCGCGGGCTTGCCCCCTGCGGCGGGCAGCCCCATGTCGCGGGCGAGCCCCTTCAGTTCGGCCAGGGTCCAATACCAGCGGAGCAGCTCCGCTCCCGTCAAGGCGGGAGTCGGAGAAGGCCGCGATTCCTCGTTATTCGCACTCACGTTCCCATTCTAGAAGAGCGTCCCGGGAGAAAGGCGGGACCGGCGCCGCCCCGGACAATCGACGACGTCTGACGTGACGTCAAGAGGACGGGGGCCACCGCGCCCTACTCGGCGCGCAGCTTCTCGTACAGGCCCATCGGGTCGGCCTCGGCCTCGGGGCCGTAGAGCCGGTGCGCGGGGCACCCCGGCGGCGGGGCGGACGGGGACGGGGTGCTCACAAGGCCTCCGGAGTCGCGGCGAGGGAGTGCAGGTAGCGCATCAGCGTCATCAGGACGTCACGGCTGGAGTCGCGGCGCCGGGCGTCGCACAGGACGAGCGGTACGGAGGGCGGCAGGTCGAGGGCGGCCCGCAGCTCCTCCAGGGGGTACTGGGGGGCGTCGGGGAAGGAGTTGACGGCGACGACGAACGGCACGCCGCGCTCCTCCAGCCGGCCGATCACGTCGAAGCTGACCTCCAGCCGGCGGGTGTCCACCAGGACCACCGCGCCGAGCGCGCCTTCGAACAGGCCGCGCCACAGGAACCAGAAGCGCTCCTGGCCGGGGGTGCCGAAGAGGTACAGCACCAGCTCGTCGTTGATGCTGATGCGGCCGAAGTCCATGGCCACGGTGGTGGAGGTCTTGCGTTCCACGCCCGCCGTGTCGTCGACGCCGACCCCGGCCTGGGTCATCGTCTCCTCGGTGGTCAGGGGGCGGATTTCGCTGACCGAGCCGACCAGGGTCGTCTTGCCGACGCCGAAGCCGCCCACGATCACCACCTTGACCGCGGCGGCGGCCGTGGCCGGCAGGGCGTCCTCGCGCCGAGGCCCCGCGCGCAGTTCAGAGCTTTCGAAGTCCATCGATGACTGCCTCAATCAGTGCCAGGTCCGGGAGTTGTGCGGGGGCGACGGGTGGGCGGGAGAGCACGTGGCCCGCGGTGAGGAGGTCACCGAGGAGTACGGTGACCACGCTGACCGGCAGGCCGAGGTACGCGGAGATCTCGGCCACCGAGAGCGGTGACTGGCACAGCCTCATGATCGCCGCGTGCTCCGGCTGCATCCCGGGCCTGGGCCCCGACTTGGCGATGATCAGCGTGACCAGGTCGAGGGTGGCGGGCAGTAACGGTCCGCTGCGCCCGCCGGTGATCACGTAGAGCCGCTCGGGAGTGCCGTCTTCCCAGTCCCGGCCCGGGTCGCTCACGCGGTCTGCCCCTCGCGCCGCGGCGGACTGCTGAGGTGCTCTCCGATTCGGGCGACGAGGTCGCGCATGCGCTGGCCCATCAGGCCGGCGTCGACGCCTTCGTCGGCCAGGACGGCGAGGTAGGCACCGGCACCGGCCGCCATCAGGTAGAAGAAGCCGCCGTCCATCTCGATCACGACGAGCCGCATCCGGCCGCTGCTGCCCGGAAGTTCGGAGGCGACGGCGCCCGCGAGACTCTGCAGTCCGGCGCAGGCCGCGGCGAGCCGGTCGGCGGTGTCGGTCTCCGCCCCGTACTGCGCCATGCGCAGGCCGTCGGCGGACAGGACGATGACATGGCGGGTCTGCGGGACGCTCTCGGCCAGGTCCTTGAGCATCCAGTCCATGTTGGTCTGCTGCTGGCTCATGGCTGTTCCCCCTTGCTCGCCGAGGCCGGCGAGGCGTCTGTGTTCTGGCTTGCTGCGCCGCTTCTGCTCGCGACGGTCTTGCTGCTGTCCGAGGACAGGCCGTCCTGGAAGGCGGCCAGCCACATCCCGGGCTGTACCTCCGGCCGGGGTTCGGGTGCGGCGGCCCGGTCCGCGGCCGCGGCGGTCGCCGCGGCGGCGGCCGTGATCCGGTCGGGTGCGCCGAGGTTCCCGGGCACCTGCGGGGCGACGGCGCGGGTCTTGCGGCGTCGCTGGGGCAGCCCGTTCGGGGTCCGCTCGGTCACGGCGGGTACCTCGTCGGGTGCTGCGTCGGATGCTGCGTCGGATGCTGCCGCGGTGTACGAGGGGCCGGTGACGGGGCGCGGCTGCTGCGGCCGGGCGGCCGGTTCCCCGCGGGCGGGGGCGGCGGCCGGCGGCAGGGCGGCCCGGGGCCCCGAGGAGGTGCCGATGCCGTGGGCGACACCGGTGGCGGAGGAGGCGGTGGTGATCAGCCCCTGCGGGATGACCAGGACCGCGCGGACGCCGCCGTACGCCGAGGAGCGCAGCGAGACCTGGAAGTCGTACGCCTGGGAGAGCCGGCCGACCACGGCGAGGCCGAGGCGCGGCGTCTCGCCGAGGTCGGCGAGGTCGATGCCCTGCTGGGCCTGCCGGAGCATGCGCTCGGCCCGCTTGCGGGCCTCCTCGCTCATGCTGACGCCGCCGTCCTCGATCTCGACGGCGATGCCCGAGTTCACGTCGACGGCGGTCAGGTGGACCTTGGTCTGCGGCGGGGAGTAGCGGGTGGCGTTGTCGAGCAGCTCGGCCAGCGCGTGGATCAGCGGCTCGACGGCCGGACCGACGACGGCGACCTGGGAGACGGAGTGGAGCTCGACGCGCTGGTAGTCGATGATCCGCGACATGGCGCCGCGCAGCACGCTGTAGAGCGGTACGGCCTTGCTCCACTGGCGGCCGGGACGGGCGCCGCCGAGTACGGCGATGGAGTCCGCGAGGCGGCCGATCAGGGCCGTGCCGTGGTCGAGCCGCAGCAGATCGCCGAAGACCTCGGGGGCGTGGCCGTGCCGGTCCTCCATGTCCCGCAGTTCCTGGGCCTGTTGGTGGACGATGGCCTGGACGCGGCGGGCGATGTTCACGAAGGCGCGCTGCGCCGAGTCGCGCAGGTCCTCCTCGGCGACGACGGCGTCGAGCACCGAGCGCAGGACCGCCTGGTGGGCGTCCCTGAACTCGGCGGTCAGGCCCGCTCCGTGGGTGCCGGGCTCCTCCAGGGAGGCGAGCACCTCCTCGGGGAACTCGCCCTTGCGCAGCCGCTCCACGACATCGGGCAGCATCTCCTGGGCCAGGCGCACGGTCTCGGCCTGCTGCCGGGCCAGCGCCGCCTCGTGCGCGGCGACGGTGGCCCGCAGCGCGGCCACCGCCTTGCCGCGCCGGGCGGCCTCACCGCAGGAAAGGGCAACCGCGACAAAGGCCACGGCACCGACCCACGCCACGGGCGTGCGCGCCGGTGCGGACACCATCACCACGGCAACGGCCGCGGCTACGGCGGTCAGGAGGGCGGGAAGCGCCCAAACGACGGGTGAGGTGGGCCCTGGACTTCCGGGCGACGATCCCACGCGAACCATCAGAACCCTCAAACGATCGAAAGCGAATGATCATATGACAACGGCCCGGAATCTTAGCGTCTCCGTGCACGGCCCTTGACAGCAGGTCATGATCCGGACAGCCAGGGGTGGTTGACCGCTCGGGATGTGGCCGAAACCCGCATCCCGCCCACCCGGCGCAGACCCCCGCCCCACCCGATCGACACCCCCACGACCCCCCACCCGTGCCGCCCCGCCGGCGCCCACGGATCGGCCGAATCCCACCCGTACCCACAGGGGCGGCGACGGAAGCAGCCGACCGCGAAAACGGAAGGCGAAAAGCCGTGTTCGTCGACAACAGCGTGGCATGAGGCCCGAATTACGCCTGACACGTCGCACCCGGCCATCCCCACGCACGAGATGCGATCATGAGCGCTCAGGACTCCGACCGCTGCTGAACCTCGGCGACGGAATGTCACCAGTGGTGGGCGGGGTAGCCTCCCCGGCGGGCCACGCGCGGCTGGCCTCACGCGGCCGCTTGGGCCGCGCAGGCCGACAAGGTGGCGCCGACCCTGGTCGGGGGCTCCTGGAACCGCGGTGGGGCCGATCTGGGGCCGACCGGCTCTAAGCGTTCGTGGGCCCGCATGCGCGTGAGCGGCGGCACCGTGGCCGACGATCTCCCCGGGCCGGAGTTCCCGTGGGACCACTCGCTCGGCGTCAAGGGCATGGTGGCCTGACCGTCGAGCAGGCGGCACGACTACAGGGCTTTCCCGAAGACCGGTCCTTCGCCGGCCGCAAGACGGCTCGCTACCGCCAGGTGGGCCATGCCTCCCCGCCTCCGGTGGGCCGGGCCCTCGGCCTCGCGATCCGAGCCGCCCTGGGTCACCTTGCACCATCGCCCGAAAGGCCGGACCACCCCTGAGCCCCGAAACGGGGCGGGAGAGCGCCGCGTCCCCCCGCCCCGATCTCACCACCCGGTGCTCACGGGGTGAGCAGGTGGGAAAAGAAGCCGATCGCCGGGTCTTCCGGGGTGCCGACGAGCAGAGCCCGGTCGAGCAGGCTGTTGTTGTGCTCGCAGCTGGTCTCCGGGAGCATCACGCAAGCGTGGCAGGCGGCCAGGTTGGTCCCACCCGACCCCATGGGACGACGGCCAGCGCTTCCGTGAGCGGTTCGGCAGCGAACCGACCGGCTTCGACGTCCTGGACGCGACCGTCGTCAGCGGGATCGTCAACCAGATGACGAACGCCCGCGCCGGGGACGGCTCGTACGACAAGCAGGCCTACACGGGCGACGACACGCCGGGTTCCTGGCGGCCGACCAGCCACCCCGACATGGTCGACCCCAAGTGCCAGGGGGACGGGGACGCCGTCAACCCGTTCTGGGGCCAGGTCAAGCCCTTCTCGCCGAGCTCCGGCTCGCAGTTCCGGCCCACCACGCTCGCGCAGTACGGCACGTACCAGAACCTCGTGACCGGCCCCGAGTACAAGGCCCAGGTCGACGCGGTCCGCAGGGGCGGCGCGGCCGCTCCCACGGCAGCCACGCCGTTGATCAACCGCGCGCCGGACCAACTGAACGCCGCCCGGTCTGGGCCAATGGCAACGACGGCACGTACAAGCCCCCGGGCCACATGCTCCAGGCCACCCGCGAGGTCTCCAGGACCCGGGGCCTGAGCACGTACGCCAACGCCCGCCTCTTCGCACTCGTCTCGATCATCCTCGCCGACACCGGTATAGCCGTCCGCGACGCGAAGTTCTCCACCCCCATCGACCTGCGGCGGCCCGTCTCAGCGATCCGCGAGGGCGGCCTGGACGCCCGGTGGAAGCCGCTCCTGAAGAACAACGACGGCGTCAACGTCAACCCGTGCTTCACCGCCCATGTCTCCGGCCACGCCTCCTTCACCGCGGCCTGGGCGGGGGCGTGATGAAGCGCTACTTCGGCAGCGACAACATCGCCTTCGACCTCACCACCGACGAGCCCCTGGCCCCCGTCAAGCAGCGCCACTTCACCAGCTTCAGCGCCGCCGCCGAGGAGGACGCGGACAGCCGGATCTGGCTCAGCGTCCACTACCCGTGGGACGCCACCGACGGCCTCGCCCTCGGCGACAAGGTCGCCGGCCAGGTCTTCAGCACCAGGCTCCGCACCGCGTGACAACCGCCGTGGAGCGGGGCTCTCCACAGCCCCGCTCCACTGCGAGACCGGGGGCAGGTGCCGGCCGGCACCTCCCCGTCGGCTTCCGGCACGCTCACGGGGCGTGTCCCGATCTGACAGAACATGGTCATTGCGGCCCTGGTGGCGGGACGACATGATCGAGCCATGCTCGCACCGCACAGGGTCGTCATCGCTGCCTTCCCCGGCGTCGAACTGCTCAACGTCACAGGTCCAGCCGAGGTGTTCTCGGTCGCCACCCGGGTCGCCGGAACCGGCCGCCCCGGGTACACCGTCCGCATCGCGACCGCCGACGGCGAGCCGGTGGCCACCGCCAGCGGGATCCGGCTGATGGCCGACCTGGCGCTGGACGAGGTCAAGGGCAACGTGGACACCCTGCTCGTGTCGGGTGCCGTTCGCGTGGACGACCACGGTGTGGAGCCGGTGCTCGACGGCGGAATCATCGACTGGCTACCGGAAGCGGCGTCCGGTACCCACCGGTTGGCGTCCGTCTGCTCAGGCGCGCACCTGCTGGCCGCCGCCGGCCTGCTCGACGGCCTGTCCGCCACGACCCACTGGCGGACGGCCGCGCGGCTGGCCGCCGACCACCCGCGGGTCACCGTCGATCCGGACCCGATCTTCATCCGGCAGGGCCGCCTGTGGACCTGCGCCGGCATCGCCTCGGGGATGGACATGGCGCTGGCCATGGTCAGCGAGGACCACGGTCCGGATCTCGCCCTGGCCACCGCCCGCACGATGGTCATGTACGTCAAACGCGCAGGCAGCCAGAGCCAGTTCAGCGTCCCGCTGGCGCTTCCAGCCGACCCCGGCGACCGGATCGACGACCTGCGCACGTGGATCGGCGAACACCTCACCGAGGACCTGTCCGCCGACTCGCTGGCCACGCGGCTGCACCTGAGCGTGCGCCACTTCTCCCGGCTGTTCCACCGGCGCACCGGCACCACCCCGGCCGCCTACGTCGAGTCCGTCCGGCTGGAGGCCGCCCGTCGGCTGCTCCAGGACAGCAGCCACGGCCTGCCCGATATCGCCGCCCTCAGCGGCCTCGGCTCGGTCGAGAGCCTGCACCGCGCCTTCCGCCGCCGCCTCGGTACCACCCCGGCCGAATACCGACGCCGCTTCCGCTGAGCCCAACACCTCCATCCCCCGACCGCCCGCGAACCACCGCGCGGCGGAGGACAGCCATGCCCCAGGAGAGAACCGTGTCCCGAACCAAGGTCGTCCCGATCCCCGTCATGGGCCGGCACAACATCAACGCGTACCTGCTGCTGGGCCGCCGGCCCGTCATCGTCGATGCGGGAACACCCGGCAGCGGCCGGAGGATCCACGAGCAGGTCGCCGCGCACGGTGTCGACCCCGCCGACGTGTCGCTGATCGTCGTCACGCACGGCCACATCGACCACTTCGGCTCCGCCGCCGAACTGCACCGCCTCACCGGGGCACCGGTGGCGGGCCACTTCGCCGACCTGGGCCCGTTCCGCGCCGGCCGGGCCCGGGAACCGTACCTGCCCACCGGTCCGATGGGCCGCCTCATGGCCAGGAACAAGAACCTGCACATGCGGGTCGAGCCGTTCGAACCCAACGTGCTCGTGACCGGCGAGACCGACTTGGAGGACTTCGGGATCGCGGCCCGCATCATGCCCACCCCCGGACACACCGCCGGATCGATCTCCGTCCTCACCGAGCAGGGAGACCTCGTCGCGGGCGACCTGATCGCCAACTCCTTCTTCGGCCTCGTCCGCGGACGGCCGGCCAACCCGCCCTTCCACGACGACCCTCTGCGCAACCTCGACAGCCTGCGGAAGATGCTCGACCTGAACCCCACCAGGCTTCACGTCGGCCACGGCACGCCCCTCGCCCCCGACCGCGTCCGCCGCTGGGCCTCCCGTGAACACCGGCGGCTGTCCCGACTCGAAGCAGCCGGACGACTCCGCGCCCGTACGGCAGACGAAACAGCCTGACCGGGCTGCACCGCCTCTTCCCCGCGAGCCCTCCGGCAACGGCTTCAGCAGGGCCGCGAGAAGGCCGACCGCTGCGCCTCGACCCGTGAGCGCATGACGCACTCGGCCCCGTGGTCGTCGACCAGCCCCACGGCCTGCATGAACGGGAACGCGGTGGTGGGTCCGACGAACTTCCAGCCCCGCTTCTCAGGGCCGAGCGGGGACGGACGGTGTCCACGACGCGGTGGCCGCAACAGCCGGGACGAGAAGGCGGCACAAAGATGCCCTGGAGCAGCAGTGCGCTCCAGGGCGTCGTGGGTGGGCGGCTGTTCGGCGGTCAGGTGCGAGCGAGCGCCGCGGCGCCGAAGGAGACGTCGAACCGGTCGCACCAGATGCTGACGCTCGAGTACTTCGACCAGTCGAGGTCCGAGGGCAGCGGGTAGTTCTGGTCTCCCTTGTTGGCCTTCAACTTGGCGAGGTTCACGTACTGTCCGTCGTCGAAGAGGTCCCAGCCCGCCTTGCCCTCCTTGACGGGCGCGTCACTCAGCCAGACACGCACATCGGGCCCGCTGCTCGTATCCAGTCCTTCGAGGCGGAGCGTGTGGGTGCCGTCCGCGAGCCGGATGATCTTCACCGTGCCGGTCGTGGCGTGCTCGTGGCTGATGAAGGTGCCCTGCGCCACGGTGACCGGCCCCGAAGGGGAAGGAGCAACCGACGCGGACTCCGACGCACCCGTCGCCAGCGTCTTCGAGGCCGCGTTCGAAGCGGGCAGCGCCTCGTGCACCGTCTCATCCACCCACAGGGCCCACGGCTTGAACCACACCAGCCCGGCCGACACCACCGCCAGACACGCCACGACAACCGCGGCCCACCACTGCTTCCTCGTGAGGCTCCCCACGACGCCCCTCCTTCCAGGCCTTCTCTTCACCTTCATCCGCAATTCAAAGTGATCGAGCCTTCGTCCGACAGCCCCGACCCGATGACGAAAGGCTTACGTCGTCGGGCCGGGCACGCTCAGAGCGAACGCAGCCTGGTGGTGGGGACGTGGTGGGCGATCCTCATTTCGCCGGCAGGCCGGCGGCGAAGGCCCGGCCCTGGTCGATCCACTCGGCCAGGGGGCCGTCGTCCACGAAGGCGGAGGCGTACACGACGCCAGCCGCGCATCGGCCGGCCCGTGAAGTCGAAGATCCTCGCACCGGGGCGGGCAAGGGCGACTGCTGCGGCCTCTGGGCCGACGCGGACCATCAGGTCGTCGCCGGTCACGCCCACGGCCATGTTGCCGTGGCACAAGAACACAGGGCAGCCGAACATGCGCTTCTCCGTGATGGCCATGTCCTCCCCCAGATGGCCCCGGATTCGCTCGGCCAGCCCTTCGTCGTACGCCATCGCGTGCCACCCTTCCCGTCCGCCGCCAAGCCGGACTAAGCCTCGATCAGCTTCCGCTCCAGGTCCTGTAGATCCTCGACCAGCGAGGATCGCACCTTGCGCCCCATGAGCGGCGCCGCGAGACCATACAGGCCGGAAGCGTCACCCCGTACGCGGTAGGCCGCGACTCGCTCGCACGGCAAGGGGATCACCCGCTCCGCCGTCACGTCGGTGCCCATGCGCCACCCGCCTCGCCCCGTTCCGGTGTCCCCTCCATGGACCCATCGCCGCCTGGCACCGGCAACCCGACGCGAGCCGTCGCGAGCCGCTCCCACTGCCGCCAGGGCCCCCGGCTGCTGCACTCGCTACCCACACCACCGAAGCCGTGGCGGTCTCAGGCAATGCCCCGGCCCAGGCTCGGGAGCCGGGGCCGGGACCGGGTTCCCGGATGCTCGTCAGTGGCCGGCGGCGAGTTCGCCGCTCAGCTTGCTGTGGAGGGTGGCGCTGGGGCCGTTCAGTCCGGTGATCTCGACCGTCTTGCCGCGCTGCGCGTACTTGTACTCGATGGCGTCGAGGGCGGCGACGGAGGAGGCGTCCCAGACGTGGGCCGCGGACAGGTCGATGACGACCCGGTCCGGATCGGTGGCGTAGTGGAACCGGCCGACGAGGTCGTTGGAGGAGGCGAAGAACAGCTCGCCGGTGACCCGGTAGACGACGGTGGCGCCGTCGGGGTCGACCACCGCGGTGACCTCGGCGAGGTGGGCGACGCGCTTGGCGAAGACGATGACGGCGGTGACCGAGCCGACGACGACGCCGATGGCGAGGTTGTGCGTCGCCACAACGCAGGCGACGGTGATCACCATGACGGCGATCTCCCCGGCGGGCATCCGCCGGAGGGTCTTGGGGGCGACGGAGTGCCAGTCGAAGGTCGCGAACGACACCATGACCATCACCGAGATCAGGGCCGCCATGGGGATGTCGGAGACGAGCGGCCCGAAGAGGATGCACAGCACCATCAGGAAGGCCCCGGCGAGGAAGGTCGACAGACGGGTGCGCGCGCCGGAGACCTTCACGTTGATCATCGTTTGGCCGATCATGGCGCAGCCGCCCATGCCGCCGAAGAAGCCGGTGACGATGTTGGCCACGCCCTGGCCGATGGACTCGCGGGTCTTGTCGGAGTGGGTGTCGGTGATCTCGTCGACGAGCTTCGCCGTCATCAGCGACTCCATGAGCCCGACCAGCGCCACGGCGAAGGCGTACGGGGCGATCGTGACCAGGGTGTCCAGGGTGTACGGCACGTCCGGCAGACCGGGCACCGGCAAGGACGACGGCAGCTCGCCCTTGTCGCCCACCGTCGGGACGGCGATCCCGGCCGCGACCGTGACGACGGTCAGGATGACGATCGACACGAGCGGGGCGGGGATCACGGTGGTGATCTTCGGGAAGAACACCATCAACGCCAGACCGGCGATGACCAGCGGATAGGCCGGCCAGGGGACGTTCCGCATCTCCGGGACCTGCGCCATGAAGACCAGGATGGCGAGGGAGTTGACGAACCCGACCATCACCGAGCGCGGGATGAACCGCATCAGCTTCGCCACCCCCAGCGCACCCAGGGCCACCTGGAAGACGCCGGCGAGGATGACGGCTGCGACGAGGTAGCCGAAGCCGTGCTCCCGGTTCAGCGGAGCGATCACCAAGGCCACGGCACCGGTGGCGGCGGAGATCATCGCCCGCCGGCCGCCCACGATCGCGATGGTCACCGCCATGGTGAACGAGGCGAACAGGCCTATGGCCGGGTCGACACCGGCGATGACCGAGAACGAGATCGCTTCGGGGATCAACGCGAGCGCGACGACCAGGCCCCCGAGGACCTCGGTGCGCCAGACCTTCGGATCGGAGAACCAATCGGGCTTCAGACCGCGCAGGCGCGCGGCCGGGGACCCGGCTGTGGCAGCAGAAGACAAGGAAGACGGAACCTGTCGTGCTCGGGCACACCCTGACAGCAGGCCGGGGTGCGCGAAGGACGCGGAAGAGCCGGCCCGACATCCCGCGGGCGGCTTCGAGGGGTACGGAGCCAGAAGTCGAGGGGCAGGCGGAACTGAGCCCGCGCAGGCGCGGCCCGGTTCACGTCCTGCGGTAAGGCGTTACGGCGGGCAGGCGGCGGCGCCGGGCGGCATGGGCTCGCGCACGCGCATCTCCTGCAAGAATCGGATCTTTCCCGGAGGCGCCATCGGCCCCGGCACGGCAATCGTGAACACGGAACACCGCCTCACCAGCAACAACCCTACCCTAACGTTAGGGTAGGGATCGGTGGTGGCCAGCAGGGTCGAAACCGCCGACGTCGAGAAGGGCCGGAGGAGCACGGACGTGGCGGACAAGCACATGCAGATCGGTGAGGTTGCCGCACGAACCGAGTTGTCCCTGCGAACGATCCGCCACTACGAGGAGACCGGACTCGTCGCCCCCTCCGCCCGCTCCCAGGGCGGCTTCCGCCTCTACACCGAAGCCGACGTCGCCCGGCTCATGGTCGTCCGCCGGATGAAGCCCCTCGGCTTCACCCTCGACCAGATGCGCGATCTGCTGGACGCCACCGACCGCCTCGACAGCGGCACCGACCTCGACACCAACGATCGGGAAGCCCTGCTGGAGCGCGTGCGGAGCTACCAGCAGGCCGCCGCCGAGCAGGTCGACAAGCTCCGCGTCCAGCTCGCCCGCGCCGAGGACTTCGAAGGCACCCTGCGCACCCGGCTCGCCCAGACCGAGGACTTGACGCCTCGGCCTGCGTGAACCGTCCCGGCAGGCGGGGGTCAGCGCGCCCCGGCCGGGGTTCGGTGATCCAGCAGGCGGCCAGCGGCGCAGGGCAGGGGCACCACCAGCAGGACGGATGTTGAACGAACCGCCGGTGGAACGGGCCCGTCACATCGGCGTCATCACGCTCTGCAGGCCCGGCAGCAGCCAGTCCTGGAAGGGCGCCAGCAGGGCCAGTCCCAGGAACACGGCGCCGGCCGGCCGGGCCAGCTGCTGCCCCCGGTACCAGAGCTTCTCCAGGAAGATCAGCGCCGCCACCGCCGCCATCGCCGCGACGTTCATGACGCCCAGCGGGATCAGCACGACCATCAGCGCCCAGCAGCAGCCGACGCAGTACGCGCCGTGGTGCAGCCCCACCCTCAGGTCGCGCATCCGCGGCCGATACGAGGCGTACTGCATCAGCTGGGCCATCGGGCTGCGGCAGTGCCGCAGGCAGATGTCCTTGAGCGGGCCCAGCTGGTACAGCCCGGCCAGCGCGAAGGCGGACACCCCGATCCACTTCCCGATGCCCGGGTCCCGATCGACCAGGGTGCCGGTGAGCGCCAGCCCGCCGTACGCGAGCAGCCCGAACGCCGTCCACGCGATCAGATAGCCGGCGAGGAACTCCGTGGTGCGCAGCGCCCGGGCGGCACCGCTGGACTGCCGTGCGATCCCCCTGGCCCAGGTCAGCGCGACGGGGGCGACGGAGGGCAGCATCATCGCCGACATCATGGCCAGCCACAGCAGGAGGAACAGCGGCAGCGCCATCCCCATGGTGCCGGGCCCGACCTCCGTGCCCCGGGCCTGGCCCACGGTGAGCACCCAGGCCAGGGCCGCGATCAGGACGATCAGCGACCAGGCCACGGCGAGCTCCCGGACCGGCAGCAGCCCTCCCGCCCGCACCGGATGCTCCCTGGCGTCCGGCCGCTGAACCGTACGCATGACGCACTCCCATCGGACCCTTCCAGCACAGCACGGATCCCGGGGACGGCAACCCCCTCGCCCCTGGTATCCCCGGCAGCCCGGGCGCACGATGGAGGTGAGGAGGGGAATCGACCCGTTCCGGTCGCGGGGCGCGGCCGGATGAACGCGGATCCGGGTCCGACCCCTCGGCTCCCTCCCGCGACCCGCGCACATGGCTGTGGGAGGAGTGAGAGCGATGACACAGGCGGCAGAGACCGTGCCGGCCTGGCGTCTGGCGGGCGACTGGTTCGACGTGTGCAAGTGCAACATTCCGTGCCCGTGCTCGTTCGCCCAGCCACCGACCACCGGTGACTGCGAAGGCATCCTGGTCTGGCACATACGCGAGGGCACCTACGGCGACGTCCGGCTGGACGGCCTGAACGTGGTGATGCTCGGTTCCTTCGTCGGCAACGTCTGGGCGGAGCACTCGGACTCGTACGCGGCGTTCGTCTTCGACGAGCGGGCCGACGACGGGCAGCGCCAAGCCCTGCACATGATTTTCAGCGGGCAGGCGGGCAGCTGGCCCGCGCAGCTGGTGACCATGGGCGCCTTCGAGGTCCGCGGCATGGACTTCGCACCCATCGAAGTGGAGATCGACGAGGACCTGGCCACCTGGCGGGCCAGCGTTCCCGGGATGCTCGACGCCCGCGCCGAGGCACTCGCCGGCCCGACCACTCCGGACGGCGCCCGCGTGCAGTCGACCAACCTCCCCGGCTGCGAAACCGGACCCGGCCAGCTCGCCACCTGGGGCCGCGCCACCACCGACCGGACCGACGCCTTCGGCTTCTCCTGGAACCGCACCGGTCAGTCCAGCAAAACCATCACCTTCGACTGGTCCGGCCCCGCCTGAACACCCTCAGCCGGCCCCACCCGGCGGCGGACCGGCCTTCCGCGCTCTGCGGGCCCGGGCCCGGGCCTTGCGTGCGTCCCTGCCACCGCTCCACAGCCTCACGGCGAGGACGACCGCCGAGGCAGCGAACAGGCAGGCGGTGATCAGCAGCCACCGTCCCGGGAACACGTCCGCCGGCAGGCCCGTACTACTCGTGTAGTGACCGACCTGCCCGAGTACCAGCGGCCAGTACACGAGCAGCAGGAGGCCCGAGACGAAGGCGGGCACCCGGACGTGGTTGACGCCGACCCGCGGCATGCGCGCCCCCTCCTCCGCACCGTGCCCGAGGAGCCTCAGGACGGCCAGGTCCGTCACCGCGTACAGGGGCAGGAGGACGAGGTCGTGCAGGAGCGCGGCCCCGACGAACCACAAGGCCACGCCGAGGGTGTCCCCTTCCAGCAGGCGCCGGCCCGCGTAGCAGGCCAGGGCGAACGAGGCGAGAACGAGGAGCAGGTGGAGCGGGGAGGAGCCGTAGCGGTGCCGGAAGCCGGCCGGGGCGGTCTCGGTGGTGGGAGGCTTCATGACGGTTCTCCGAAGGTGAGGCGGGTGACCCACTTGGTGTTGTGGACACCGGGCGCCCCGGGGACGATCACCCGGGCCGGGTAGCCGTGGTCGGGGGACAGGACCGCCCCGTTGACCCGTACGGCCAGCAGCGAGCGCGCGTCCCGGACCTGGTTGGCGCTCAACACGACCGAGCTGAACGACCCGCCCCGCTGGACGGACTGGACCAGGACCCGTGGCGCGTGCGTGCCCAGGCCCACGAGCGCGGCCAGATCGGTGAGGCGGACACCGTTCCAGTGCTGGTCGACGGTCGACCAGCCCTCCACGCAGGCGATGGGCAGCAGCGCTTCGTTCTGTGGCAGGTCGAGCAGTTGGGCGTAGGTGAGGTCGATCTGGTGGCCCCCGCCGCGCACGGTCAGCCGCCAGGCGGGACCGATGTCGCTGGGGCGGATGCCGACGGAGGCGGCGGTCTTGTTGATCTGGAATCCGTTCGGGCCGGAGCCCGGTTCCTGGCCGTGCGGCGCCAGGAGGGCCGTCCGGCGGAACCAGCCGCCCACGCTCTGCCCTGCGGTCACGACGAGCAGCGCGAGGGAGCCCAGCCCGACCATGCCCAGCGCGCCCCGCCGGGAGATCGTGGGAGCGGCCGGGCGGGGCGAGACGAGGCCGACCGCCTCCTCGCTGTCCGGCGCCGGCTGCCGCGGCCCGGCGCGCAGGGCCCGCACGGCCCGTCCCAGCCGGAAGACCACATGGACCGCGAAGGCGCCGATGAACACCCAGGCCCCGTAGAAGTGCAGCGCGTAGAAGGAGCCCGGGAAGATGTAGTGGAGCTGCGTGTTGAGGATGCCGGTGGCGAACTCGAACCCGGCGCCTCCCACCAGCAGGAGCAGCGAGAGCCGCTCGACGGCCTGGGCGGCCGACCGCACGGGGGGCCAGGCGAAGAGCTTCGGGATCACCGACCACAGCTTGGCCAGGAGCACGGGTACGAGCACGACGCCGAGCGTGACGTGCACGCCCTGGGTGACCCGGTAGAGCCAGTACGGAGAGGTCGGCCAGGAGAAGTAGAAGCCCAGCCATCCCTTGCCGGGGGTCTGGTCGTTGACCGCCGCGAGGTCGGGCTCGTACGCGGCGTACGACATCAGGCCGGTGACGAAAACGATCGTGATGCCGAAGAGCAGGACGATCCCGAACACCGCGGTCAGCCACGGGCCGCGCAGCGGGCTGCGCCAGAACTCCGGGCGGGACGGGCCCCGTGGCGGGCCTGCCGCCCACCCCGACACCACGGCCGACCGCAGCCGGGCGAGCCGCGTCGGGCTGCCGTCGTCGGGTTCCGTTCCCGCACGCGCCGGACCACCGGATGCGGCCGACCCTCCGCCGTTCGCGTCCATGGGATGCCTCCGCAGATTCTGCTTTCGTGGGTTCACCGGGCCTTCCCCGGCGAGGAGAGCGTGTCCGGCCCGGCCGTACGGTCCGGGGTGCCGCGCCGTCCGCGGGGTCGCCTGCGTGCCGCCCAGCCGCAGAGGACGGCCAGCGCGGCGGCGGCGTACACGGCCGTGCCGGCGTGGGGGACGACCCGGCCCGTCAGGTAGGCGGCCGCGCCCGCGACGGCGACGCCGAGCCATTCCCAGCGGCCGTCGAGCGCCACCAGGGCGATCAGGAGGAGGGCGTACCAGGAGTAGCCGGGAGTGGTCAGGAGGAACGCGGTCCCGGTGACCAGGAGGGCGCCGCTCCACGGGCGCTCGGGGTCGCCCCGCCGGATGACGTACAGGCTGACGGCGAGTATCCCCGCGACGACGGCGGGCACGGCCCAGGAGCCAGGGAGCAGCAGGCGCAGCAGGGCGTAGCGGTTGCCGGCGGAGGCGTCCTGGTAGCCCTCTTCGTCGGCGTACCCGGCGAGGTAGCCGAGGACGGAGGAGTGGGAGAGCAGGACGTACGGCAGGTACAGGGCGGTGAGGACCGCGGCGGCGGGGAGCAGGGTGGCGGCGGCATCGCGGGCGCGGCGTACGCCGGACAGGGCGCCGGGGAGCAGGACGGCGGGCAGGAGTTTGGCGGCCGTGGCCAGACCGAACAGTGCTCCGCCCCAGGCCCGGTGGCGGACCGTCAGGCCGAGAGCGGCGACGGACAGCAGGACGGCGAGGGCGTCGGCATGGGCGTTGTTGACGGCTTCGACGGCGACGGCGGGGCACCAGGCCCAATACGCCGCGGTGCGGGGGTCGCCACGGCGGC
This sequence comes from Streptomyces sp. NPDC043680, assembly GCF_056436685.1. NCBI lineage: Bacteria > Bacillati > Actinomycetota > Actinomycetes > Kitasatosporales > Streptomycetaceae > Streptomyces > Streptomyces sp. NPDC043680. The sequence goes on from NZ_JBWKCE010000008.1 coordinate 21,636, forward strand.
GGAGGAGGCGCAGCAGCGCCAGGGTGGTGGCGACGGCGAGTACGGCGCCGCCCACCTGGAAGGCCTTGTGACGGACTCCATCGGGTGAGAGGGCGTGGAGGAGGAGGAAGTACAGCTCGCCGGCCGGAGGGTAGATGGTGTGGACGCGGGGACGGTTGATGCGGGTGCAGACGCCTGCGGACACGGCGGCGAGGTCCGGCTCGCCGCACGCCTCGCCGGTGGGGAACAGCCAGGTGTCGCGGTACGGCAGGAGGGCGGCGTCGGCCGGGGCGTGGTCGTAGGGGGAGATGCCCGCCGCCTGCACGCGGCCGTCCCACGCGTAGCGGTACGAGTCGGTACTGGTGCGGGGTGGCGCGACCAGTCCCGTCAGGGCGACGGCGACACCGCCGGCGAGGACGAGGGCGGCAGCGTGCCGGGCGGGTACCCGGCGCAGGGACCACACGGCCGCCGCGAACAGGACGCAGCAGGCGGCGTACAGCCAGGACAGGCCGGCCGGGTCCGCGAAGTAGCCGTCCTTGCGCACGGTGAGGACGAGCGCCGTGACCAGGGCGGTGACGAGGACGGCGGTGGCGGCAGTGGCCCGTACGGGACCGGCGGCCGGACGGGTCACGGCGCGGCCCCCAGGGCGGTGCGGGCCTCGGGGCCGCGCGGTGTCCCGGGGACGAATTCGGCGAAGTACCGGCTGGCCGCCGTCCAGCTGCCGACGGGGCGCCAGCCGGTGGCCTCGGCGTGGCGCAGCAGGGCCCGGCGGCCGACCCGGGCCCACGGGAAGGGGGTGCCGAGCGTGCCGCGGCCGTCGTCGAGGCGCACCTCGCACCGCTCGTCCACCTCGACGGGCGCGGCCTCGGCGAGCAGGCGGCCACCGGGGGCGAGCAGGTCCGCGGTGCGCGCCAGGAGGGCGACGGGATCTCCGCCGATGCCGATGTTGCCGTCGATCAGCAGGGTGGTGTCCCAGCGGCGTTCGGCGGGCAGGGGGTCGAAGACGGAGCGGCACAGGGCCGTTCCGCCGCGGCGCACGGTCCGGGTCACGGCGGCCGGGGTCACGTCGATGCCGAGGGCGCGGTGGCCGCGTTCGGCCAGGGCCGCTACGAGCCGGCCGGGCCCGCAGCCGATGTCGAGGACGGTTCCGCGGCAGCGGGCGAGCACGGTCTCGTCGGCGGCGTCGGTCCCGGCGCACCAGCGTTCGACGTCCAGGGGCAGCAGCCAGCCGTCCGTGCGCCGCAGGAAGAGGGGGCCGTGCCCGGTGCGCAGGGCCAGGCTGTAGGGGTCGGCCCGCCATTGCCGGCCCGGTGTGGCGGGCGGCCGGGAGGTGGTGGGGGCGATCATCGTGCCACCGCCGTCCGGGCGCTGAGCCGCCGGTGGAGCGTGCCGAACCGGCCGGCCGGTGCCAGGGCGGCCACCTCGGCGGCGTCGGCGGCGGTGTCCACGTCCCGCAGCCGCGGCAGCAGGCCGGTGCGCAGGCTGGCCGCCCGCAGCCGCTCGTACTGCACCGCCCCGGTCTCGGGTACGGACATGGGTACGCCGCGCAGCAGCGCCGGGTCCGGATCCGCCAGGCCCAGGGCCCAGAACCCGCCGTCAGCGGCCAGCCCGAACCAGGCGTCGCACGCGTCGAACACCAGTGCGGGCACCAGGAGTTCCGTGGTGACCTGGGGGGTGTCCATGCCGATCAGCAGCGCCGGGCCGGCGCAGTCGGCGAACGCGGCCGCGAGCCGTTCGTCGAGACCCCGGCCGCGCTGCGGTACGACCTCGAAGCCGGGCGGCAGCCACGACCCCGGAGCCCCGTCCAGGACGAGGACGTGCCGCTCTGCCGGGGTGGCCAGGACGGCCGCCAGGGTGTCGGCGAGCGCGGCCTCGGCCAGGGCCGCCGCCTGCTGGGGCGTGAACGGCGGGGTGAGCCGGGTCTTGACCCGGCCGGGCACAGGCGCTTTGGCGATCACGAGCAAGCTGGTCACCGTGCGCCTCCGGCCCGCTCGTCACGGCCGGCGGCAGCGGGGACGTACGGGGGCTCGGCGAGCACCGCACGCATGTCGCGGACCGCGTGCCAGGTGCCCCGCCAGGTGCCGGTGACCTTGGACCTACCGCGGCGCGGCAGGTAGGGCACGTCCTCCTCGCGCACTCGCCAGCCCGCGTCGGATGCGCGGACGACCATCTGCAGCGGGTAGCCGGAGCGCCGGTCGGTCAGCTCCAGGCCCACGAGCCGCTCCCGGCGCATCGCCCGCAAGGGGCCGAGGTCGTACAGGCGCAGGCCGGTGCGGCGGCGCAGCATCCGGGAGAGGGCGAGGTTGCCCGCCCGGGCGTGCGCGGGCCAGGCGCCCCGGCCCTGAGGGCGGCGACGGCCGAGTACGAGGTCGGCCTCACCCGCGGCCACCGCCCGGACGAATCCGCTCAGCAGGCCGGGGTCGAGGGAGGCGTCGCAGTCGCAGAAACAGACGTACTCGGCCTCGGCGGCCATGAGTCCGGCATGGCAGGCGGCGCCGAAGCCGCGCCGGGACTCGGGTACGACGGTGGCGCCCAGGGAGCGGGCGATGTCGGCGGATCCGTCGGTGGAACCGTTGTCCACGACCAGGGCCCGCCAGCCGGCGGGGATGCGGGCGAGCACCCAGGGGAGGGCCTCGGCCTCGTTCAGACAGGGCAGGACGACGTCCACGGAGTTTTCGGTCACGACTGCCACCGTAGGAATTCCGCAGGGACATAGCGGACATCGACTCCTTACGAAACACGGACATCGGCCGTCCGGAGCGGACCCGCCGGGGACGGGGACGGCCCGGCGGTGGGAGGCTTGCCGTCATGAGCACGGCCACGAGCACTCCCCCGCCCACCCCGCCCACCCGTGTCCTCGTCGTCGATGACGACCCGACCGTCGCCGAGGTCGTCGCCGGCTACCTGCGCCGGGCAGGCCACAGCGTCCACCACGCCGTCGACGGCCCCGCCGCCCTGGACTCCGCCGCCCGGCACGACCCGGACCTGGTCGTGCTCGACCTCATGCTGCCCGGCATCGACGGCCTGGAGGTGTGCCGGCGGCTGCGCGCCGAGCGGCCCATCCCGGTGATCATGCTGACGGCGCGCGGTGACGAGGACGACCGGATCGCCGGCCTGGAGCTCGGTGCGGACGACTACGTCACCAAGCCCTTCAGCCCGCGCGAGCTGGTCCTGCGTGTCGAGTCCGTCCTGCGCCGCAGCCGGGCCGCGGCGCCGCCGACCCCCGGAAGGGGACGGCTGACGGGCGCGGGCATCCGGCTCGACCCGCAGACCCGCCGGGCCGTCAAGAACGGACAGGAACTCACGCTCACACTGCGGGAGTTCGAACTGCTCGCGCACTTCCTCAGCCACCCCGGCCGGGTCCACGGGCGTGAAGAGCTGATGCGGGAGGTGTGGGGCTGGGACTTCGGCGACCTGTCCACCGTCACCGTCCACGTACGCCGCCTGCGCGCCAAGATCGAGGTCGACCCCGCCGCCCCCCGGCTCATCCAGACCGTCTGGGGCGTCGGGTACCGCTTCGAGGCGGGCGGAGAGGAAGGCACCCGATGAAGGACGCCCTGCTGATCGCGGCGTTCGCGTTCGGGGGCGCGGCCTGCGCCGGCCTGCTCGGCGCGGTCGCGCTGCGCCTGCTGCGGCACCGGTCCGTCGCCGTGTCCCTGGCCGTCGTCGCCGCCGTCGCCGTCACCGCCATGCTCGCCGGCACCCTCGCCGTCGCCCGGGCCATGTTCCTCTCGCCGCACGACCTGAGCGTCGTCACCCTCGTGGTCGCCATGGCCGCCGTCGTGTCCCTGGCCACTGCGGTGCTACTCGGACGATGGGTCGTGGCCCGCGGCCGCGAGCTCGCCCGCGCGGCCCGGGACTTCGGTGAGGGCGGCAGCTTCGCCGCGCCCCCGGCCCGGGCCACGGCGGAACTGGCCGCCGTCACCCGCGAACTTGCCGTCACCAGCGCCAAACTCGCGGCCTCCCGGGAGCGCGAGCGCGCCCTGGAGGCCTCCCGCCGCGAGCTCGTCGCCTGGATCTCCCACGACCTGCGCACCCCGCTGGCCGGGTTGCGGGCCATGGCCGAGGCCCTGGAGGACGGGGTGGCCGACGACCCCTCCCGCTACCACCGGCAGATCCGCACGGAGGTCGAACGTCTCGACTCCATGGTCGGCGACCTCTTCGAGCTGTCCCGCATCCACGCCGGGGCCCTTGAGCTGGCCCCGAGCCGCGTCTCCCTCCAGGACCTGGCGGCCGACGCCCTCCTCGGCGCCGACCCGCTCGCCCGCGAGCGCGGCGTACGGCTGTGCGGCGATGACATCGCCCACGTCCCGGTCGAGGTGGACGGCAAGGAGATGACCCGGGTCCTGGCCAACCTCCTCGTCAACGCAATCCGCCACACCCCCGCCGACGGCACCGTGGCCGTGAGCGTCGAACGGCAGGAGGGCACCGCCGTGCTGTCCGTCACCGACGGCTGCGGCGGCATCCCCGAGGAAGACCTGCCGAAGGTCTTCGACACCGGCTGGCGCGGCAGCCCGGCCCGCACGCCTCCCGCCGGCGCCGGACTCGGGCTGGCGATCGTACGGGGCATCGTCGAGGCCCACGCCGGGCGGGCACGGGTCGACAACGTGCCCGGCGGCTGCCGCTTCGAGGTCACCCTGCCCCTCGCAGGCGCCAACGCCTGACCCGCACTCCGCGGCACCCGCGCCGGCCACCGGCACCGGCCGGCCTATCCGACCCGGGCCGAGGCCCGCTGCCCGGCCCGGGCGAACTCGGCCATGCCTGCGGCGAACCCCACCTCGGGACGCCAGCCCAGCTCACGCCGCAGCCGCGACGAGTCCGCCGTGATGTGCCGGACGTCGCCCAGCCGGAACTCCCCCGTTACCACGGGCGCCGGGCCGCCGTGCTCCGCCGCGAGCGCGGCGGCCATCTGCCCCACGGTGTGCGGATCACCGCTGCCCACGTTGTACGCCGTGTGCCCGCCCCCCTGCAGGCCTTCGAGACCAGCCAGGGCGGCCACGTTCGCCCGTGCCACGTCCCGTACGTGCACGAAGTCCCGCCGCTGCGCACCGTCTTCGAACACCCGCGGGGCCTCACCCCGGGCCAGCGCGGACCGGAAGAAGGACGCGACACCCGCGTACGGGGTGTCCCGCGGCATACCCGGCCCGTACACGTTGTGGTACCGCAGGGACACGGCCGTACCACCGGTCGACCGCGCCCAGGCGGCGGCCAGGTGCTCCTGCGCGAGCTTCGTCGTCGCGTAGACGTTCCGCGGATCCACCGGCGCGTCTTCGTCCACCAGCCCGGGGGCGAGCTCGGCCCCGCAGCACGGGCAACAGGGCTCGAACCGGCCCGCCTCCAGGTCCGCGGCCGCCCGCGGTCCCGGCCGCACCACTCCGTGCTCGCGGCATTCGTACCGCCCCTCCCCGTAGACCACCATCGACCCGGCCTGCACGAACCGCCGCACGCCGGCCGCGGCCATCCCGGCCAGCAGCACCGCCGTCCCCAAGTCGTTGCAGGCGACGTACTCCGGCGCGTCCGCGAAGTCCTTCCCCAGGCCCACCATCGCGGCCTGATGACACACGGCGTCCACGCCGCGCAGAACACGCGTGACCGTCTCCGCGTCCCGGAGATCGCCCCGGACGAACTCGGCATCCGGCACCTCGGGGGCATGCGGATGGGCAGTCGGCAACAACGCGTCCAGAACCACCGGCGTGTGTCCCTCGGCTGCCAGGACGGCTACCACGTGCGAGCCGATGAACCCGGCTCCTCCTGTGACGAGTACTCGCATGCCCGGCACGCTACGGAACCCCACCCGTCGACGACGGCTCCCGCACCGGACCGTAAGACTTCCGTCACCCTCGCCCGGGCCCCAGGATCGCGAGCCGGAGCAAGCCTCACACTTGGTCCGCGAAGACCCCTGGACACCAACAAGGGAAACCCGCTGGTCGGGACAGCCTGAAGGGCGGAGTGGCCGCCCGTGGCCGCACGCGGGAAGCATCCACCCCCGCTCTCGCCTCCCGGAGGCGACGGCCATGCGTACCGTCATCGGCCGCGGCCGGATCTACCGACGCTGCGGCTGCAGGGGCGCCCGGCCGAGTTCCTCATCGGCACCGGCATGCGCAAGGGCGAAGCCCTCGGACTGCAGCGGGACGACGTCCACCTCACGGAAGGCGTCCTCTACGTGCGCTGCACCCTGTCCGCCATCGACAACAACCGGCTCGTCATCACGACACCGAAGACCCGGTCGAGCCGCGGATGGGTCGCGGTCCCGCCGCGTGTCGCCACCGCTCTCCGGCACCACGCACGGACAAAGCCCCGCACACGCAGGGATCCTTGCGATCTGTTCACCGGGCTCGTTCCACTCACCGTGGTCCCAAGACGCTGCGGCACTCCACCCCGTCGACCACCGCGAACATCTACAGCCACCTCACCCGGCAGACAGCCCGCAGCCGTCGACACCCTCGACCGCACCCTCACCGGAGCCCAGAACGCCAGCCCCGAAACGCGCCGCCCGGCGTGGCTGCGACCACCACGCGACCACATCCACCAGCTCCGCGAGCCCCTCCGCCGACTCCGCTACCCCGCCGTCACCGGGGACAGCGCCACAGCCTCCGGGCCACGGACCGGACGCGCGACCACATTGCGACCACCATGGCCCCGGACGCACGAAAGGCCGCCCTCTCATATGAGAGAACGGCCTCCGACCTGCATGAAGCATGGTCGGGACGACAGGATTTGAACCTGCGACCCCTTGACCCCCAGTCAAGTGCGCTACCAAGCTGCGCCACGTCCCGTTGTGCTTCCGGCCGGCTTTTCCCTGAGGATCTTCCTGCCCGGCGGCACATGCAGAACATTACCCCACACCGGAGGGTGTGCATGCACCGCCGGCCGCCCGGGGGGAGGATGGCCGGGTGAACGCACGGGATCGGGACAGTGAGGGGCGGGCGCGGAGCGCGCGGCCGCGGGACGGGCTGGGGCGGCCGCTGCCTTACGGGGAGCCCGGCGTGGAGCGGCAGCCCGAAGGGGTGGTGCGGACGCCCGCGGAGACGGTGGCAGAGGCGCAACGGCTGCTGGACGCGGGGATGCCGTTCCATGCGCACGAGGTGTTCGAGGACGCCTGGAAGTCCGGGCCGCAAGCCGCGGCCCCGCTGTGGCGCGGGCTCGCGCAGCTGGCCGTCGGGCTGACACACGCCGCCCGCGGCAACACGGTGGGCGGGGCGCGGCTGCTGCGCCGCGGCGCCGAAGCCCTGGCCGGGCGGGCCGTGGTGGAGGCCGGCGGGCCCACTGGAGCCCGCGGGGGCGAGGAGCCCACCGGGGCCGGCGCGCCCGCGCAGGTCCCGTACGGGATCGACGTGCCCGGTCTGGTGCGGTGGGCCCGGGAGCTGGCCGGGCGGGTGGAGCGCGGCCAGGGCGTCGACGCCGCGGCTGAGGCACCCCGCCTCCGGGCCGCCCGGGACGGCGGCGGCCCTGCCTGAGGCGCCGGGTCAGGCCGGCTGGAGGAGGTCCCAGCGGTTGCCGTAGAGGTCCTCGAAGACCGCCACCGAACCGTACGGCTCGTGGCGCGGCTCCTCCAGGAAGCGGACGCCCTCGGCGGTCATGCGGGCGTGGTCCCCGGCGAAGTCGCCGGTGTGGAGGAAGAAGCCGACGCGGCCGCCCGTCTGGTCGCCGACCCTGGCCCGCTGGGCCTCGTCCTTGGCGCGGGCGAGCAGGAGGGCCGCCTCGCGGGCCCCGCGCGGCCGGACCACCACCCAGCGCGAGCCGTCCGGGCGGGGGGTGTCCTCGACGAGGTCGAAGCCGAGGGCGCGGGTGTAGAAGTCGATGGCCTCGTCGTAGTCGTGGACGACGAGGGCGGTCAGAGCGATGTGTGCGGACATGGCCCCTATTGTGCGGACCCGGCCAGCAGCACGACCTCCAGGGTGCGCGGGCCGTGCACGCCCTCCACCCGGTCGAGTTCGATGTCGCTGGTCGCCGAAGGGCCGGAGATCCAGGTCAGCGGACGGCGTGGGTCCAGCAGGGGCAGCGCCTGCGGGATCGCGTCGACCACCTGGCCGGGGACGCGGACCACGCAGATGTGGTGGTCCGGGATCAGGCTGATGCGGCGCCTTCCCTGCCCCGGTCCGCCGTCGAGGACGAGGGTGCCGGTCTCCGCGACGGCCAGGGCGCAGCCGGTCACCACGCTGTCCACGGCGTCCAGTTCGTACGGGGTCGAGGCGGCCCGGTCCGCGACCCGGTTCTGGTCCGCCGCCGCGAGCCAGGACGGGGGCAGGCCGGCCGGTACCAGGACGCTCTGCGCGCCCCGCTCGGCCAGCAGCCGCGCCAGGAGCGCCGCGAGGCCGTCCTCGTCCGTCCGGTGGACCTTCGCCCGGTACTCCGTCAGGTTCACGGCGAGCAGGTCCACCCGCTCGGCAGGAGTGCGCTCGGCGTGGACCCGGAGGTAGTCACGGGGGACGGCGGCCCCGGGGTCCCGGTCGCCCGCCGTGGCCCGCCGGATCCGGCCGAGGATGCGGTCCCTGCTGCTCATGCCCGTCCTCCCCGCTCCCGTGCCCACCAGTCCCGGAAGGGCTCCTGCGGGAGCTCCGGCAGCTCGCGGCTGTCGGTCCAGGCGTGCCCCGGTCCCGGCAGCCGCCCGGGGCGCAGCCGCCGGGCGCGGGCCAGCAGCCGCTCCCCCGCGCGCAGCGCGCCGGGCCGGTCCAGCAGCAGTCGGGCCGCGCGCATGGCGGCCCGCTCCGCGGTGTGCCCCCGCGCCGGGCGGATCCGTACGCGGACGCCCTCGCGGGTGACCCGGCCGCCCTGGGCCACCCGCTCGCGCAGGTGCAGGAGCACCTCGGGGATGTCGATGGCGACCGGGCAGACCTCGTAGCAGGCTCCGCACAGGGTGGACGCGTAGGGCAGCGAGGCGTCGATCGCGCTGCCGGCGCCCCGCAGTTGGGGGCTCAGGATCGCGCCGATGGGGCCGGGGTAGACGGAGCCGTAGGCGTGGCCGCCGGCGCGTTCGTAGACCGGGCACACGTTGAGGCAGGCGGAGCAGCGGATGCAGCGCAGAGCCTGCCGGCCGACCTCGTCGGCGAGGGTGTCGGTGCGCCCGTTGTCGAGGAGGACGAGGTGGAAGGCGGAGGGGCCGTCGCCGTCCGTCGTGCCGGTCCACATCGTCGTGTACGGGTTCATCCGCTCGGCGGTGGAGGAGCGCGGCAGTGTCTGCAGGAAGATCTCCAGGTCGCGGAAGGTCGGCACCACCTTCTCGATGCCCACCACGGAGATCAGGGTCTCGGGCAGCGTCAGGCACATCCTGCCGTTGCCCTCCGACTCGAAGACGACCATCGTGCCGGTCTCCGCGACCATGAAGTTGGCTCCGGAGACGGCGACTTTGGCGCGCAGGAACTTCTCGCGCAGGTGCAGGCGGGCCGCTTCGGCGAGTTCGTGCGGCTCCTCCCCCAGTCCCTCGGGTGCGGGCCGGCCCCAGCCGGCCATCTCCGCGGCGAAGACGTCCCGGATCTCGCCGCGGTTGCGGTGGATGGCCGGGACCAGGATGTGCGAGGGACGGTCGTGGCCGAGCTGGACGATGAGTTCGGCGAGGTCCGTCTCGTACGCGGCGATCCCGGCGGCCTCCAGCGCCTCGTTGAGGCCGATCTCCTGGGTCGCCATGGACTTGACCTTGACGACCTCCCGCTCGCCCGTGGCCAGGACCAGGTCCGTGACGATCCGGTTGGCCTCGGCCGCGTCGGCCGCCCAGTGGACGGTGCCGCCGGCGGCGGTGACCGCCTCCTCCAACTGGATGAGGTGGCGGTCGAGATGGCGCAGCGTGTGGTCCTTGACGGCCTTGCCGGCCGCCCGCAGCCGGTCCCAGTCCGCCAGCTCGGCGACGGCACGGGCGCGTTTGTCGCGGATGGTGCGGGTGGCGTGCCGCAGGTTGGCGCGGAGCACCCGGTCCTGTACGGCCTCCCGCGCGGCCGCCGGAAAGGCCGGAAAGGCGGGTCCAGCGAGGTCGGTCGGGGCGCGGGACCCGGTGGGGTCGGCGGGGTCGGCCGGAAAGGCCGGCATGCCGAGGAAGGTGCCCGTCATGTCAGCGGTTCCTCCTGCGTCGAGGCCAGGATCTCGGCGAGGTGGAGGACCCGCAGCGGGGTGCCCTGGCGGCGCAGGACGCCGTCGAGGTGGGCGAGGCAGGAGTTGTCGGCCCCGCACAGCACCTGCGCCCCCGTGGACGCCGCGTGGCCGGTCTTGTCGGTTCCCATGGCCGCCGAGACGTCGGGGTTCTTCACGGCGAAGGTGCCGCCGAAGCCGCAGCACTCCTCGGCGCCGGGCAGTTCCAGCAGTTCGAGCCCCTTGACGGCGGCGAGCAAGCGCCGGGGCCGGTCGCCGAGGCCGAGCGTCCGAAGGCCGTGGCACGAGGGGTGGTAGGTGACCGTGTGCGGGAAGTACGCGCCGACGTCGGTCACCTCGAGCACGTCCACCAGGAATTCGGTCAGCTCGTACACCCGCGGTACGAGGTCCTCGGCCAGCGCCGCCAGCTCCCCTCCGCGCCCCTCCCGCTCCGCCTCCCGGCCGATCCGCGGGTAGTGGGCCCGGATCATCGCGGCGCAGGAACCGGACGGGGTGACCACGTACGGGTAGCCCACGAAGGCCTCCGCCGTGCGCCGCAGCAGCGGTTCGCTCTCGCGCCGGTAGCCGGTGTTGTACTGGGGCTGGCCGCAGCAGCTCTGGGCCGCGGGGAAGTCCACCCGGACGCCGAGCCGCTCCAGCAGCCGGACGACGGCGATGCCGGTCCGCGGGTACAGCGCGTCGTTGACGCAGGTGACGAACAGGGCGGCACGCATGACGGGCAGAATAGCCGGGTGAAGAAGTTCTCAGTGATCGGCATAGGCGCGGGCGACCCGGACCACCTGACCCTCCAGGCGGTCAAGGCGATCGGCGCGGCGGACGCATTCCTCATCCTGGAGAAGGGGGAGGAGAAGGCGGATCTGACCGGGCTGCGGCGCGCGATGCTCGACGCGCACGCCCGCCCCGGCCACCGGCTCGTGGAGGGCCGCGACCCCGACCGGGACCGCACCCCGGCGCAGTACGCCCCGACGGTGGACGGCTGGCGCAGCGCGCGGGCCGAGATCTTCGAGCGGTTCATCGCCGACGATCTGGCCGACGGCGAGACCGGCGCGTTCCTGGTGTGGGGCGACCCCTCGCTGTACGACTCCACCCTCGCCATCCTCGACGAGGTGCTGGAGCGCGGCCGGGTGGCGTTCGAGCACGAGGTGGTGCCGGGCATCAGCAGCATCTCCTCGCTGCTGGCCCGGCACCGGACCAACCTGAACCGGGTCGGCCGGCCGGTCCAGATCACCACCGGGCGCCGGCTGGCCGAGGGCTGGCCGCAGGACGTGGACGACGTGGTGGTGATGCTGGACGCGCGGCACGCCTTCACCGCCCACCTCGACCAGGACCTCTACATCTACTGGGGTGCCTACGTCGGCACGCCGGACGAGATCCTGGTCCAGGGCAAGCTGGCGGAGGTCGCGGGCCGCATCGAGGAGCTCCGGACCGAGGCACGCGCCCGCAAGGGCTGGATCATGGACACCTACCTGCTGCGGCGCGGCTGAGCGGTCACCGCTTGAGATGGGCCGGCAGGGCGGCGGCGAGGCGTTCGTACTCCTCGGGGCGGTTGTAGATCTGCCCGCAGACGCGGATCCCGCCGCCGCCCGGCCACGGCCAGACCAGCACCCGGATGCCCTGCTCCGCCGCGATCCGCTCGCGCAGCGCCCGCGCGTCCTGCTGGGTCTCGGCGGTCCCCGGCGGCAGCCGCAGGGCGCGCATGGCGAGGTCCCCCGTGTACGGGAGCGGGGTGAGCCCCGGGATCTCGGCGAGCAGGGCCGCGCCGTGGGCGGCGAGGGCGCTGTTGTGGGCCCGTACCGCGGCGGCGCCGAGCCGGTGGAGGAGGTCCAGGCCCTCGGGGGCCGCGAGCCAGCCGGTGTAGTCGGCGGTGGCCCGGTTCTCGACGGACCGGGGGAAGCCGTGCTCGTCCTCCCAGGAGGGGACGAGGGCGCGGACCCGGGCGCGGTGGGCGGGGGCGACGGCGAGGACGGCGCTGCCCGCGGGCGCGTAGCCCCACTTGTGCAGGTTCCCGAACCAGAAGTCGGCGCCGACGGCGAGCGGGTCGGGCAGCATGCCGGGGGCGTGCGCGCCGTCGACGACGGTGGTGACCCCGCGGGCGGCGAGCTCGGCGAGCAGCCGCGGGGAGGCGATGATCCGGGCGGTGGGCGAGCTGACGTGGTCGAGCAGCGCCACCTTCGTACGGGGTGTCAGGGCGGCCAGTACCTTCTCCCGTACGGCGTCCTCGTCGGGCAGCAGGGGGTCCAGGGCCACGGTGGTGACCGGCGCGCGGCGGGCGGCCGCGGCGACGACGGTGCCGTAGCCGTGGTCGGTGACCAGGATCTCGTCGCCCGCGGCGAGCCCGACGGCGTCCAGGGCGAGGTTCGCGCCCTCGGTGGCGTTGGCGATGAAGGCGATCCCGTCGGGCTCGGCGCCCAGGTGGGCGGCGACCCGGCCGCGGGCGGCGGCGATCCGGTCGGCGGCGCCGATGAAGAAGGCGTCCGGGTCGGCGTGCAGTTCCGCCTGGAGCGCGGCCTGGGCCTCCTGCACGGGCACCGGTACGGCGCCGAAGGACCCGTGGTTGAGGTGGGCGATCTCCGGATCCAGCCGGAACAGCCCGGGTCCCCCCGGGAACACGGCGGGGACAGCCGGGTGCAGCGGTGCGGCGGGGACGGCGTTCGGGTCGGTCACGGGTCCTCCGAGGGGTGGTGTGCGGTTACCCGGATGGTGCGGGCCGGCCCGGACGGCCGGGAAGGGCCAATCCCGCCGAGGTGGCCGGTACCGCGGCCCCGGCCCCTAGGGTGCGTCCCGGCCGCTGGTCACGGCGTAGTACTGGAGGTCCTGGACCTCCACCGTCCGGTCCGCGGGGTACGGCAGCTCCGCCTCCGCGCCCGCCCTGCCGTCGCGGACCACCGCCGCCGAACTCGTGCCCGGCCGCAGCGGCAGGAGTTCGGAGTGCAGCCCGGCCGGTGCCTCGTGGGTGTCCTCGGCCGGGCCCGCCTTCGTCCGGATGCTCGCCGGCGCCGTCAGGAAACTGAGCACCTCCACCGTGTCGCGGGGCGCGGCGCTGCCCTTGCGCAGGGACATCACCAGCGACTGGGTTCCGGTGGGGTCGGCGGCGACGAACTGGGTGCGGGCGGTGAGGTACAGCGTGTCGCGGACGATCTCGGGCCAGCTGCCCGTCTTGAACCGGGTCAGGTAGTAGGAGGACAGGTCCAGGTAGGTGGAGCCGTTGTGCAGGGAGGGGGCGAACTGGCTGCCCTCGGAGTAGTCGTTCCAGGTGGTGAGCTGGACCCAGTCGGCGCCGTCCTCGATGGCGTGCGTCCACGTCGAGCGCAGGGTGGCGGTGTTCCCGGCCTCGTCGTAGATGCCCTGGTTGGGGCGGGCGTCCTGGACGGAGACCGGCTGCATCCAGATCTTGCCCATGCCGTGGGCGCGCCGCACGTCGGCCGTGGCGCCCTCCTGGCCGACGTAGCTGCGGGAGCCCCATTCGGAGAATCCGTGGCTGATCGGGGCGAACGCCGCGTGGTGGGCGGCGAAGTCGAGGAACAGCGGGACGAAGGCGGTGCGGATGCCGTGCCGGGACCTCAGGAGGTCGATGACCCGCGACCACCACGCGGCGCTCTCGGCCTCCGCCTTGAAGGGGGACACGACGAGCCGGCCGTCGGCGAGCCGGTGCGCGGCGGGGGACTTCCCGAGGGCCGCGAGGGCGTCGGCGAGGACGCCCGGGTCGTCGGCCTTCAGGGAGGTCATGTCCGGCATCAGCATGATCTTGAACTCCGGGTCGACCGTGTGGGCGGCCTCCATCAGGAGTGTGGCCCGCTGCCAGTTCTGACCGGAGAAGGAGAGCAGGTCGAGGGTGAACCCGTCGAGCCCGGCGGCGCGGGCCGTGCGCACTTCCTGCCGGAGGTTGGCCAGTTCCCAGTTGCCTTCTCGGGGAGGGACGGGCAGCGGCCGGTCGCGCAGCAGGCCGCCGTACCGTTCGTGCTTCCCGTTCTCGCCGGCCGGGTTCAGGTAGTTGCGCGCGTAGTAGTCGCTGTCGGCGCTCGCGTTGTCCAGCGAGAGCGGGTACGGGGTGAAGTAGTGGGCGAACACCAGCTTCCTGCCCGCGGCCCCGGTGTGCAGGGCGGCCGGCGGGGGCATGTCGAAGGGCAGCGCGCCGGGGGGCCGGCGGTCGGCGGCGTCCGCCGGCCCGGGGGCTTCGCCCTTGTCCTGCCCGGTGCCGTCGGGGCTGTTGCCCGGAAGCGGAGTGGGCGCGGTGGAGCCGTCGGCGGTCGTGGCGGGCCACGGTTCGCCGATGCCGGGCGCCGAAGCGTCCTGCCGGGAGCCCGGTGCGAAGGGGTCCCAGGCGACGCCGGTGGCGGCGCAGACACCGACGAGCAGGAACGCGGAGACCAGCAGGGTCAGCAGCGGCCGGCCCCGGAACCCGCGGCGCCGCCGGTGCGAGGAGGGCCGCCGCGGGCCCCCGGCCCGCAGTGCGGCCCGTCGGTCCGCTCGCCGGTCCCCTGTCATCCTGTCCCTCCCCGGAATATGCCCCGAGTGCGGGGCTGCACAGCAGTAGAGCCGATGACCGGCCTCCGGACAACCGTTCTTCCCCGGAAGGGCCGCGGCGCGTACCGCGGGCGGCCCAGGAGAACTACGCAGGCCGCTCGTTCCGGAATCCGCCGATCCCCTGGCCGTACGCCGTAACTGGCGCATAATCATCGCTACGCGGCGCGAACGAACCCTTGGCCGCGCATGGGACACGTATGCAATGGGGGGCAGCGTGCCGATGAGGGATCCGGGCCGGACCGGCACGCTGCCGACGACGTCCGCCGAGCTGTCCAGGCTGCTCACGGCCGTCCGGCGCGGACGGGTGCTGACGATCACCGGCCGGTTCCGGGAGCCGCGGAGCCTGCTGGTACGGGACATCGCCCGGCGCCTTTCGTCCAACTTCTGTGACGGCGCGGCGGTGGTCACGCTGGACCGCCCGTTCGGCGTCTACGAGCTGACGGCAGAACTGGGCACGGTGGCCGGGATGCCGGTGCAGCCGTGCCGCAGGCCCAACCCGGTGTCCTGGCTCGCCGAGCGGGACATGCTGCTGGTCCTGGACGGCAGCGACCACCTCAGCGCCGACACGCTGTCCTGGGTGCGCGGCCTGCTCTCCGTGGCCCCGGGACTGCGCATCCTGGCCGCCGGCCGGTGCCCGCTCGCGGTCGACGGCGAGCACGTCCACCGGCTCTGACCGACCGCCCGCCGACGGCCCGCCGACCGCCCCGGCGGCATACGGGTCCGCCCCGGTCGGCAGGGCCGACCGGGGCGGAACCTCGCAACGCAGCGACCTCAGGCGAGGGACGCGATCGCCTGGTTGAGGGTCGCGGACGGGCGCATGACCGCCGCGGCCTTGGCCGGGTCGGGCTGGTAGTAGCCGCCGATGTCGGCCGGGGAGCCCTGCACCGCGTTCAGCTCGCCGACGATGGTCTCCTCCTGCTCGCTCAGCGTCTTGGCCAGCGGCTCGAAGGCCGACGCCAGCGCGGCGTCGTCGTTCTGCTGGGCCAGCTCCTGCGCCCAGTACAGGGCGAGGTAGAAGTGGCTGCCGCGGTTGTCGATACCGCCGAGGCGACGGGTCGGCGACTTGTCCTCGTTGAGGAAGGTGCCGGTCGCGCGGTCGAGGGTGTCGGCCAGGACCTGGGCGCGGGCGTTGCCCGTGGTGGTCGCCAGGTGCTCGAAGCTGGCGGCCAGTGCGAAGAACTCGCCCAGGCTGTCCCAGCGCAGGTAGTTCTCCTTGACGAGCTGCTGGACGTGCTTCGGGGCGGAGCCGCCGGCGCCGGTCTCGAAGAGGCCGCCGCCCGCCATCAGCGGGACGACCGACAGCATCTTGGCGCTGGTGCCCAGCTCCAGGATGGGGAAGAGGTCGGTCAGGTAGTCGCGGAGCACATTGCCGGTCACCGAGATGGTGTCCTCGCCGCGGCGGATCCGCTCCAGGGAGTAGGCCGTGGCCTCGACCGGGGAGAGGATCTTGATGGTGAGGCCCTCGGTGTCGTGCTCGGCGAGGTACGTCTTCACCTTGGCGATCAGCTGCGCGTCGTGCGCGCGGTCCTCGTCGAGCCAGAAGACGGCCGGGCTGCCGGTCGCGCGGGCGCGGGTGACGGCGAGCTTGACCCAGTCCTGGATCGGGAGGTCCTTGGTCTGGCAGGCGCGGAAGATGTCGCCGGCGGCGACCTCCTGCTCCAGGACCACGTTGCCCGCGGCGTCGACGAGGCGGACGGTGCCCGCGGCGGCGATCTCGAAGGTCTTGTCGTGGCTGCCGTACTCCTCGGCCTTCTGCGCCATGAGGCCGACGTTCGGCACCGAGCCCATCGTGGACGGGTCGAAGGCGCCGTGGGCACGGCAGTCCTCGATGACGGCCTGGTAGACGCCCGCGTAGCTGCTGTCGGGCAGGACGGCGAGGGTGTCGGCCTCCTGGCCGTCCGGACCCCACATGTGGCCGGAGGTGCGGATCATCGCCGGCATGGAGGCGTCGACGATGACGTCGCTCGGGACGTGCAGGTTGGTGATGCCCTTGTCCGAGTCGACCATGGCGAGGGCCGGGCCCTCGGCGATCTCGGCGTCGATGGAGGCCTTGATCGCGTCACCGTCGGCGAGGGCGCCCAGGCCGTTCAGGATGGCGCCGAGGCCGTCGTTCGGGGACAGGCCGGCGGCGGCCAGGGTCTCGCCGTAGCGGGCGAAGGTCTTCGGGAGGAAGGCGCGGACCACGTGGCCGAAGACGATCGGGTCGGAGACCTTCATCATCGTGGCCTTGAGGTGCACGGAGAACAGGACGCCCTCGGCCTTGGCGCGCTCGATCTGGTCGTTCAGGAAGGTGCGCAGCGCGTCGACGTGCATGACGGACGCGTCCACGACCTCGCCGGCGAGGACCGGTACGGACTCGCGCAGGACCGTGGTGGCGCCGTCGGCGGCGACGTGCTCGATGCGCAGCGTGCCGGCCTCGGCGATCACGGTGGACTTCTCGGTGGAGCGGAAGTCGTCGGCGCCCATGGTGGCGACGTTCGTCTTCGACTCGGGGGTCCAGGCGCCCATGCGGTGCGGGTGGGCCTTGGCGTAGTTCTTGACCGAGGCGGGGGCGCGGCGGTCGGAGTTGCCCTCGCGCAGGACCGGGTTGACGGCGCTGCCCTTGACCTTGTCGTAGCGCGCGCGGATCTCGCGCTCCTCGTCGGTCTTCGGGTCGTCCGGGTAGTCCGGGAGGGCGTAGCCCTGGCTCTGGAGCTCGGCGACCGCGGCCTTCAGCTGCGGGATCGAGGCCGAGATGTTGGGCAGCTTGATGATGTTGGCTTCCGGCGTCTTCGCCAGTTCGCCGAGCTCGGCCAGGGCATCGGCGATCCGCTGGCCCTCCTGGAGGTGCTCGGGGAAGCTCGCGATGATCCGACCGGCCAGGGAGATGTCACGGGTCTCGACATTCACACCGGCCGTCGACGCGTACGCCTGGACCACAGGCAGGAAGGAATACGTCGCGAGGGCGGGGGCCTCGTCAGTGTGCGTGTAGATGATGGTCGAGTCAGTCACCGGTTGCTCCGCTCCACAGTCTGCGTCTCTCGTCTGCAACATTGCTCGACATCAAGATATCTCGTGATCGGGCCGGTCCGGACAGCCCCTGCCGCAAGCCGGACGAGACGCATGTCACCCGGCCTGCGGGACTCCGCGCGCGCCCGGGAACGGCGAGAGCGCCGCCCCGGGCGGTTTCCCGCCGGGGACGGCGCTCTGGCGCTCAGGCGTACGGGCCGGTTCAGGCCTGGACGGCCTTCGGGTTCGGGCCGTACTGGTTCGGCTGCGGCTGGCCCTCGGAGGCCCAGAAGACGATCAGCACGATCCAGCCGAGGAACGGGATCAGGTAGAGCAGCAGCCACCAAGCCGACTTGTCCGTGTCGTGCAGCCGCCGGGCCGCCAGGCCGAGAAGCGGAAGGAGAAGGGCGAGGCTGTACAGGCCGGAGAGGATGCCGTTCGCGCCGATGGCGCCGTCGATGATCCCGATGACGATCGAGACAACGAGGTTGCACAGGAAGAACATCCAGAACTCCTGCCGGCGGGCGCGGCCGGAGAAGACGGCGTACTTCTTCAGGACGTCGGTGTAGTAGTGCATGTGTCCCCCCTGAGGACGGTTCGTCGGCCCGTCCTGCTGGAGCAAGCCGGGGCAGAACTTATGCCCCGCTTACGTCGTGGTCAAGCCACTTCTCAAGGCACCAAAAGCGCCGCTTTGTTCGGACTCTGCGGGCAAAAACACCGGGAACGGGCGCTCGTTGGCACCCATGGAGCCTGCGGGATCACACCGGGTGACGATCCGGGGCGAGTTGGCCTGCACATCGTTACGGCACCGCGATCTCGCAGCGGCCCGGGCGGGGAGGGGAAGCCGCCCGGGCCGTCCCGGCGAGCGGTCAGCCGATGTGGAAGGAGTCGCCGTACACCTTCCAGTCGAGCGGGGTGTTGAGGGCCAGGTTGCCCTTCTTCAGGAAGACCCGCTGGGCGGTGTCGACCCGGCTGGTATCGCTGTGCGCCCCCTCCTGCTTCATCGCCCAGACGCGGGCGTCCAGGAAGGCGTTCAGCCAGGTGGTCTCGTTGCCGCCCTGAGACGGCGGCTTGGCCTTGGACAGCGCGCGCTTGCGGATGTTGCGGAAGCTGGTGGAGTCGCCGCCGTCGCCGTGCATGACGATGGCGTCGTAGTAGATGAACTGGCCCAGCACGCCGACCCCGTCCGACCTGCCCTGCTTCACGGCGGGGTTGAAGTAGACCCGGTCCCGCTCGTGGTCCTGGGCCTTCCTGAACTCCGCGTCCTGCGCCGCCTTGGCCCAGTCCTTGGTGAAGTTCGGGTCGAGGCCGGCGTGCGAGTCGGTGCCGTCGACCTCGCGCAGGGCCGGCAGGTACTTGGCCAGGACGTTCCCCGGCTTGACCTGGGTGTAGTACTCGACGAGGTCGAGCATGTCGCCGGTGCCCGAGCAGAAGCCGATGATCCCGGCGGTGTAGCCGCGGCCGTCGCCTATGTCCTCGATGTACTTGTACTGGGCCTTCCAGTCCAGCGAGGAGTTCTCGGCGCTGGAGACGATCTGCATGGCGATGTCCTTCTTCGCCGGATCGTCGAGCCCGACGGCCGCCACCGCCGCTGCGGCCGCGGAAGCGGCGGCGGGAGCAGGGGCGGAGGCGGCGCGAGAAGGGCCGGGCGCCGCGGTGGCGTGAGCCGCGACCGGCACGGCGAGAAGGGCCGTGCCGAGCAGCGCGGCACCGATCGCCTTCCTCTTGCGGTGGGGGGTGAACGGGGTGAACACAGGGCCTCCATGGGGGAGTTGAGGCGCGGAGTTGAGGTGTACCCGACTTCGTTAGGAAGCTTTACTACCAGAACTCCGGACGGCTCAAGGCCCGTGGGCACCCCGCCCCCTTGCTACCGGTGGGCGGCCAGACGGGCCGTCAGCGCGGCCTTCGCCTCAGGCCATTCGGGACGGGTCAGGCTGAACACCACCGTGTCGCGGATCCAGCCGTCCCGCATGACCATGTGGTGGCGCAGCACCCCCTCCTGGGTCGCGCCGAGCCGGGCGATCGCCGCCCGCGAGGCGCTGTTGCGCACGTCCGTCAGCAGTTCGACCCGGTTCATCCCCAGCACCTCGAACGCATGCGCAAGCATCAGCAGTTTGGCCTCCGCGTTCACACCCGTCCGTTGCCAGGCCCGGCCGAGGAAGGTCCAGCCGATCTCCAGACGGCGGTTCACCCGGTCGATCGCCATGAGCCGGGTCGAGCCGGCGATCCGGCCGGTGGCCGAGTCCACGGTGGCGTACGTGAGTTGGGTGCCCGCGGCGCGCGCCGCGACCGCGTCGTCGATGAAGCCGCGCACCTCGTCCGGGTGCGGGACCATGGTCACCGCCAGCTCCCAGAGGCTGCCGTCGCGTATCGCCTCGCACAGCCCGTCGTGGTGCCGCTGCTCCAGCGGCTCCAGCCGTACGCGCTCGCCCGCCAACTGTCCCGCTGCGTGCTGCGCCGCTGCCTGCTCCATACCGTGACCTGCCCGTTCTGTGGTGATCGCCAAAGGGCGGACCCTAGGGCAGCCGCACGGGTCAGAGCCAGCCGTTTCTCCTGAAGCCCCGGTGGATGACGAAGCAGGCGACGGCCATCACGCCGACGACCAGGGGGTAGCCGTAGGTCCAGTGCAGCTCGGGCATGTGGTCGAAGTTCATGCCGTAGATCCCGCAGACCATGGTGGGGACGGCGACGATGGCCGCCCAGGCCGTGATCTTGCGCATGTCCTCGTTCTGCGCGACGGTCACCTGCGCGAGATGGGCCTGCAGGATGGAGTCGAGGAGCGCGTCGTAGGCGTTGATCTGGTCGGTGGCCCGGTTCAGGTGGTCGGCCACGTCGCGGAAGTAGGCGCGGATCTCCTGCGGGATGACCGCTATCGGCGTCGTGGCCAGCTGCTGGAGCGGTCGGCCGAGTGGTGCCACCGCCCGGCGCAGCTCCAGGAGTTCCCGCTTGAGCTGGTAGATCCGGCCCGCGTCGCCCCGGCCCCCGTGCTCGCTGAACACGGCCGTCTCGACGGCGTCGATGTCGTTCTGCACGGCGTCCGTCACGGCCATGTAGTCGTCGACGACGTGGTCGGCTATGGCGTGCAGCACCGACGCCGGCCCCTTGGCCAGTTGCTCCGGGGCGGCCTCCAGGCTCTCGCGGACCGGTCCCAGGGTGCCGCGTCCGCCGTGCCGGATGGTGATGACGAAGTCGTCACCGGTGAAGGCCATCAGCTCGCCGGTCTCCACCACCTCGCTGGTGGCGGTCAGCTCCTCGTGCTCGACGTAGCGGACGGTCTTGAAGACGGAGAAGAGTATGTCGTCGTACCGCTCCACCTTGGGACGCTGGTGCGCGTTCACGGCGTCCTCGACGGCGAGCGGGTGCAGGCCGAACAGCTCGGCGAGACCGGCGAGCTCCTCCTGCGAGGGTTCGTGCAGGCCGATCCAGACGAAGCCGCAGCCCGTCTTGCGGACCCGCCGCAATGCCTCCTCCGCCTCGGCGCAGCCGTCCTGGCGTACGCCGTCCTGGTAGACGACGCAGTTGACGACGGCACTTCCGAGCGGGGAGCGGGCCGGGTGGCTGAGGTCGACGGCCCGCCGGTAGCCGCGGCGCACGGCCCGGCGCAAGGTGCTGAACATGGACAACGGCGTACTCCCCTTCGGCGGATCAGTGGCCAGTCTGCCACCGCCGCCCCGCGGCTCCGGGACGGGCCCCGCGCCCCGGACCGGCGCTTCGGCGCTGAGACCGGGTCAGACGCGGTCGATGAACACGCTGGTCGACTTCACCCGGGCGACGGCCCGCGCCCCCACCTCCAGGCCGAGCTCCTCCACCGCCTCCCGCGTGAGCAGCGACACGATGCGGTGCGGTCCGGCCTGGATCTCCACCTGGGCGTCGACGGTGCCGAGCTTCACCGCGGTGACGATCCCCGGGAAGGCGTTGCGCGCCGAGGTGTACGGGGGCTCCTCGGCCTCGGCTGCGCCTTCCTGCGCGGCTTCCACGCAGAACGCGGCCAGGTCGGGCCCGTCCACCATGCGCCGCGTACCCTCGCGGCGGGTGGGGAACCTTTCCGCATCGGCCCAGCGCCGAGCCGTGTCGACGCTCACCCCGAGCAGCCGCGCCGCCTGACCGATCGTGTAGGACTCCATGGGGGAAGCCTAGTGGTGCCCTGTCAGCCGGAGTCGTCCTGGCGGAGCGCCTCGGCCGCGGCCTGCGCGATCACCTGCGCCGCCCTCGACAGTGCGGGCGAGTCCAGCTTCCACTGCTGCCAGTACAGCGGTACGTCCAGCGGCCGGCCCGGCACCAGCAGCACCAGGGCGCCCGCCCGCAGCAGCGGTTCCGCCTGCGGCTGCGGTACGAGGCCCCAGCCGAGACCCGCCGCCACCGCATCACGGAAGCCCTCCGACGTCGGCACGTGGTGGCGCAGGGGCGAGGCCGCCGCCTCCGGGTCCCCCGTCAGCGACCGGACGAAGGAGTCCTGCAGCACGTCCCGCCGGTCGAAGACGATGACCGGCGCCTTCCGCAGCCCCCACTCCAGCTCCGTCCCCTCCCCCAGGTAGCGGGCCGCGAAGCCGGGGCTCGCCACGGGCAGGTACCGCGCCAGGCCCAGCCGCCGTACGCTGCAGCCCGCCACCGGGTCCGGCGAGGAGGTGACGGCCGCCATCACCCGGCCCTCCCGCAGCAGCGCCGTCGTATGCGACTCGTCCTCCCGGCGCAGCTCGAAGGCGACCGGCGGATCCTGCGGCACCCGGGTCAGCGCCGGCAGGAACCACGTCGCCAAGGAATCCGCGTTCACGGCGATCGGCAGCCGTACCGGGCCGCCCCCGTCCTGCGCCATGCCCAGCTCGGCCCGGGCGTCCCGCTCCAGTCGGGCCAGCTGTCGGGCGAACCGCACCACCACCTGCCCGGACTCCGTCGCGCGGACCGGCTTCGTCCGCATCAGCAGGACCCGCCCGGTCCGCTGCTCCAGTGCCTTCACGCGCTGGCTGACCGCCGACGGCGTCACGTGCAGGGCCGCGGCAGCGGCATCGAAGGTGCCCTCGTCCACCACGGCCAGCAGGGTCCGCACCTGGTCCAGGGGAAGGTCGTCCATCACGTCACCATCACGGGAGCTAATGGTACGTAAAAATCTTTAGCTGTACTGAACCAGCCTGCCTGTCTACGGTCGGAGCCATGACCCACGGCATCTTCACGGCGGCCCTCGCCGGCTTCGGCACCGGCCTTTCCCTCATCGTCGCCATCGGCGCGCAGAACGCCTTCGTCCTCCGCCAGGGCGCACGCCGGCACGCCGTCCTCGCCGTGGTCGCCATCTGCGCCCTCTCCGACGCGGTCCTCATCGCCCTCGGCGTCGCCGGCGTCGGCGCCTTCGTCACCGCCTGGCCCGCGGCCCTGACCGTGGTCGGGATCGCCGGCGGCGGGTTCCTGGTCTGCTACGGAGTGCTCGCCGCCCGGCGCGTGCTGCGGCCCGTGCCCGGCGCAGCCCTCGACACCGGGGGAAGCGGGGCGGGAAGCGGGGCCGCCTCCCGCCGCCGCGCCGTTCTGACCTGCCTGGCCATGACCTGGCTCAACCCGCACGTCTACCTGGACACCGTCCTGCTGCTCGGCTCCCTCGCCGCCGACCGCGGCGACCTGCGCTGGGCTTTCGGGATCGGCGCCGGGCTGGCCAGCCTGACCTGGTTCGGCTCCCTCGGCTACGGGGCCCGGCTGCTCAGCGGCCTGCTGGCGCGTCCTTCGGCCTGGCGCGTGCTGGACGGGCTCGTCGCGGGGACCATGGTCACCATGGGCGGGATGCTCCTGGCCCGGGCATGACACCGCGCCGCCTCCAGCGGGGCCGGCGCGGTGTCATGCCCGGGGAGTACGGCACACCGCATCCGCGCAAGCCGTCCCCCGCACGACCCCCGGGAGCCGCCGTGTCCGACCGCCCCTTCGCCGACGCCGACGCCGTACACGCGTACCGCTCCGCCCGGCCCGGCCCGCTCGTCGCGGCCACCGCGGTCGTCCTCGACCTCCGCGGGCGGGTGCTCGTCCTGACGCCCTCGGGCCGGGCGGACCGCCGGCTTCCCGGCGGCCCGGTCGACGAGACCGAGACCCCGGAGACGGGGCTGGCCCGTGTGCTGGAGGAGGAGCTGCACCTCAGCGTCCCGGTCGGCCGGCTGCTCGCGGTGGACTCGCGCGGGCCGGGGCCGCTCGGGCGGGCCCGGATCGAGCACGTCCACCTGGTGGGGCCGCTCCCACCCGCGCAGATCGCCGCGCTCTCCTGCACGGAGGGCAAGGTCGCCTCCGCCGACTGGCTCGCGCCGGACGAGGCGTACGCGGTCCTGCCCGCCCGGCTCGCGCCGCGGTTGCGCGCCGCCCTGAGCGCCCTGTACGCCGGCTCGGTCGCGCACCTCGTGGAGGGCGTCCCCCAGCCCGGCTCCCCGGCCGGCTTGGACCCCGCGCGCCGGGCAGCCCTCGAACACGCCGGTGCCTTCGACTCCGCGAGCCACCGGGCCGCCCGCCCCAAGGCCGTCACCGCCGCGAGCGTGCTGTGCACCGACGCGGCGGGCGCGGTCGTGCTGGTGGAGCCCGCGTACGGTAAGCCGGGCCGCTGGAACCTGCCGGGCGGGGGCGTCGACAGCGATCTCGGCGAGACCCCGCGCGCCGCGGCCCGTCGCGAGGTGCGCGAGGAACTCGGCCTGGACCTCGAACCAGGCCGGCTGCTCGGCGTCAACTGGGCCCACAAGCCCGGCTACCCGGCGCGGATCCGCTTCCTGTACGACGGCGGGGTCCTGGACGCGCCGACCCTGGCCCGGATCCGCCTGAACCCCACCGAGCTGCTCCGCTGGCGGGCGGTGGACCCCGGGCACCTGCGGGGCGTGGTCAAACCCTCGCTGCGCCGGCAGATCACGGCCTGCCTGCGCGCCCGCGCCCGGGGCACGGGTCCGCTGGAACTGCACGCCGGCCGCGCGGTGGGGACCGGGAGCCGTGGAGCCCTCTAGCCGTGGAGCTTTGGAGCCCTACAGCCGTGGAACCGCAGCGCCCTGATCCCCGCGGGGCCGGGGAAGGAAGGTCACTGCACTGGTCCATCCGGACGCCCTCGTGGCGTGGTGCGCAGGCGCGGGGCCCGTCTCACGCATCGTCGAGTCAGACGTCCCCTGCCCCATCGAGCGGAACCCATGGAGTCCCACCGTGTCCGCAGAACCGACCGGACCGGCCCCTGGCGCCGGCACCACGTCCGCAGCCCCCGCGCCCGCCGCGGCGCCGCCTGATCCGCGCCGCTGGTGGATCCTCGCCGTCATCGGCCTCGCCCAGCTCATGGTCGTCCTCGACGCCACCATCGTGAACATCGCGCTGCCCTCCATCCAGGCCGGTCTCGGCTTCTCCGACCAGCAGCGCCAGTGGGTGGTGACCTCGTACGCCATCGCCTTCGGCAGCCTCCTGCTGTTCGGCGGGCGGCTCGCCGACCTGATCGGACGCCGCCGGGCCTTCCTCGTGGGCCAGCTCGGATTCGCCGTGTCCTCCGCCGTCGGCGGCGCCGCGGCCACCTTCGGGATCCTCGTCACGGCCCGGGCGCTGCAGGGCGTGTTCGCGGCCCTGCTGGCCCCGGCCGCGCTCTCGCTGCTCACCACCACGTTCTCCGCACCCGCCGAACGCGGCAAGGCCTTCGGGGTGTTCGGGTCGCTGGCCGCCTCCGGGGGGGCCGTGGGGCTGTTGCTGGGCGGCGTGCTGACCGAGCATCTGGGCTGGCGCTCGACGTTGTACGTCAACGTGCTCTTCGCTGCCGTCGCCGTCGCCGGCGGGCTGCTGCTCCTGCGCCGGCAGGCTGCCGCCGCCCCGCCGCGGCTGGACCTGCCCGGCACGGTGCTCGCCTCGTCGGGGCTGTTCTGCCTGGTCTACGGTCTTGCCACGGCCGGCCCGCGCGGCTGGCAGTCGGTGCACACGCTGGGCCTGTTGAGCACCGGGGCCGGCCTGCTCGTGGCGTTCACCTGGTGGCAGCGCCAGAGCCCGCACCCGCTGCTGCCGCTGCGGATCGTGCTCGACCGGGTCCGGGCGACGGCGCTGGCGTCCGTGTTCGTCACCGGCGTCGGCATGTTCGGGGTGTTCCTCTTCCTGACGTACTACCTGCAGCACACCCGCGGCTACAGCCCCGCCAGGACCGGCCTGGCCTTCATGCCGATGTCCGGCTGCACGATGCTCAGCGCGATCGGCAGCAACCTGGGGCTGCTGGGCAAGGTGGGCGGGCGGCCGCGCATCGTCGTCGGCATGCTGCTCGCGGCCTGCGGGATGGCGTGGATGAGCCGGCTGTCCGCCACCGGGCCGTACGTGGTCGACGTCCTGCCCGGGCAGGTCGCGACGGGCCTGGGCATGGGCCTGATCACGGCAGCCGCCATGAACCTCGGCACGGCGGGCATCGACCCGCGCGACGCGGGCGTCGGTTCCGCGACGGTCAACGCCATGCGGCAGATCGGCGGCTCGGTCGGCACCGCGCTCATGAGCACGCTGGCCGCCGGCACCGTCGGCCGCGCCCTGGCAGGCAGACAGCCCGCGCCGGAACTCGTGGCGCGGGCTGTCCTGGAGAGCTACCACACGGTCTTCACGGCCTCGGCGGCCATCTTCACCGCCGGGGCCGTGCTGACCTGGTTCCTGCTTCCCGCCGGCCTGTCGATGGAGCACACCCGCGGTGCAGCGGGGGGCCGGGGCGGCCGGCCGTCAGGAGCCTGACGGGCTACGGGTGGGAGGGCTGCGCCGGGCGCGAGTGAGCGGCCGGCTTCGAGGGTGCAGCCGGCTTCGCGGGCTTCGACGGCGTAGCCGGCTTCGCGGGCTTGGCACCGGACGGCGCCGCGGGGGCGGCGTCGGTCGCCGGGGCTGCCAGCGGGCAGTTCGCGACCGAGCTGCGGACGCGGTCGCCGGTGGAGAAGTGCTTCAGCTTGCAGGAGTTGGTCCCGAGTCCGCCGTCGACCTGGCCGTAGCCGGGTCCGATCGTCAGGACGCTGTCGTTCTGGCCGCGGACCGTGTCGTTGCCGGGACCGCCCTGGACGATGCCCGCGGACTCCGCGCCCACCGACTTGGGCTCGATGACGTCGTTCTCGCTGCCGCCGAGGACCCGGCCGCCGAGGTCGACGTTGCCCGTGCGGATCAGGTCGCTGCCGTCGTTGCCGAAGACCTGGCCGCCGCCGCGCTGGTACTCGCCGGGCTCGCCGAGCACACTGCCGGTGGTGATCGAGTCGTTGCCGTGGTCGCCGTAGACGGTGGCTCCGTGCGCCGCCGTGCCCACGACGAGGGCGGTGATGATGGTGTCGTCGCCCGCACCGCCGCGCACCGACGAGTTGCCGTTGCGCGGGTAGAGGTTGTTGACCTGGAGCGTGTCCTCGCCCTCGCCGCCGAGTACCTGGGAGTCGATGAGCATGCCCTTGACCCGGATGTTGTCGTTGCCGGCCCCGCCGTAGATGATCGCGTTCTCGACGTCGTTCTCGCACAGGATCGTGTCGTCGCCGTCGGTGCCCCTCACCTCCTGGCCGGGCCGGGCCTCGACGCCGTTGACGTAGCACCAGTGGGACGGCAGGGGTTCGGCGGCCTGGGCCGGGCCCGCCGCGAGCGAGGCGGCGGCGAGGGTGCCGGCCAGGGTGTAGGTGGCGGTGCGGAGTGTGCGGCGAGTGCGCAGCATCGATTGTCTCCCGAGCAATGGTGTGGGGGGTGTGGATGTGGTGCTTCGTGCGTGGTGCGTGGGTGGTGGTCAGGACAGCCCGTGGCGCAGCGGCGTGAGCTGTTCGATGTCGTAGCGGGCCCGCAGTTGCGAGATCGCCAGGGGGTCGGGGGTGGTCCCCGCGTCGAGCAGCTCCAGCAGCTCTTCGAAGTACCGCTCGTGGTCGGGGGGCGGGGAGGCCTGGAAGAACATCCGCGCGGGTTCGCCGGTGCGGTTGGCGAACGCGTGCGGGCAGCCCGGCGGGACCACGATGACGGTGCCGGGAGTGGCGCGGACGACCCGGCGCCCGTCGAGTGCCTCCCAGTGCCGCCAGTCGTCCCCGCTGCGGACGCGCGGTTCGAAGGCCATGACGTCGAGTTCGCCTTCCAGGACGTAGAACAGCTCCTCACTGCGTGTGTGCAGGTGTGCTCCGACGTCGAACCCGGGCGGTACGACGACCTCGAAGCTGGAGGCCACCGTGGAGTGCTCCCCGGTGACCTTGAAGGTGACCTGCTGGGCTTCGGTGTGCAGGGTGCGGCCGTGACCCGGTGGGACGAGCAGCCCGTCGCGGGCGATGTGCGCGGTCATGACCAGGTCACGGGCAGACCTTCCGGCCCGCGGATGAGTGCTCCCGGCCGCCAGCGCAGTTCGCTCGCCGGGACGGCGAACCGCAGGTCCGTGAAGCGGTCGAGCAGCGCGTCCACCATGAGTTCGGATTCGAGGCGGGCCAGCATGTTGCCGGGGCAGAAGTGGGGCCCGTATCCGAAGGAGACGTGCGGGTTGGGGCTGCGGTCGAGGTGCAGTTCGTGGGGGTCGGGGAAGACGTCCGGGTCGCGGTTGGCGGCGAGGTAGGAGACGTACACCGCTTCGCCCTTCCGGATGAGGTGTCCGGCGACCGTGACGTCCTCAAGGGCGATCCGGGAGAGCCCGACCGCGTTGCGGTGGGGGATGTAGCGGAGCAGTTCGTTGAGCGCCGACGGGCGCACGCCGGGGTTGCTCCGCATGTGTTCCAGCAGGTCCGGCCGGGTGAGCAGGATGTAGACCATGTTGCCCACGTTGTTGGTGACGGCCTCTCCGCCGATCTGGATGAGCAGCGCCAACCCGGTGGCCTCCTCCTCGGTGACCTCACCGGCCTCGACGGCCTTGACCAGGAGGCCGATGACGCTCTCGCCGCCGGCGGTGTCCCCGGCGCGCAGCCGTCCGCCGAGGTAGGCGCACATGTCGTTCTTGGCCTGCTCGCTGCGCTGTGCTCCCTGGGCCGAGGAGAGGATCAGCGTGGTCCATTCGTGGACCATGGGCCGGTCGTCCTCGGGTACGCCCATCAGTTCGCAGACCACGGCGAGCGGGAAGGGGGCGAGCAGACGCTCGGTCAGGTCGACCGGGGGGCCGTCGCGCAGGATCCCGTCGACGAGACCGTCGAGCATCTCCTGCGCCCGGGTGCGCAGACGCTCGACGCCGCTGGTGGTGAAGGCGGCGGCGACGGTGCGGCGCAGCCGGGTGTGGTCGGGCGGGTCCTCGAAGCCCACCGCACCCGGCGCCGGAATGAAGTGGGGGGCCAGCCGGGTGACGTCGTGCTCGACGACCAGCTTTCGGCTGAACCGGGGATCGTTGGCCACCATCCGTACGTCTTCGAAGCGGCAGATGAGCCACGCCCAGCCGCTTCCGTTCGGAAGTTTGATGCGCGTAACCGGCCCCGCCCGCATCAGCTCGGCCAGGACGGGGTCGAAGTCGACCCCGTCCAGGGCCGGGGTGGGCCAGTGCGTGACGGGTGGCCTTGCGGTTGCGGGGCCGTCCTTCAGCATTCTTCGGATTCCTCCCTCACCCGGTCCCTCATTCCGAGGTCCAGCTGCCCAGTGAGATTTCTGCGGTGATTCCCGGGCCGAAGCCGGCCAGCAGGCCCCGCGCGGCATCGGCGGTGCCGTTCTCGTCGAAGAGTCGGCGCAGTGCGTCCAGGACCACGGCGCTGGCGATGTTGCCGTACTCGGTCAGTGTGGCCCGACTGAAGCGGAATGCCTCGGGTGCCACACCGAGGTACTTGCTCAGGTCGTCCAGGATGCGTGGTCCACCCGCGTGGATGATGTAGAAATCCAGGGCTGCCGCGTCCCACCCGTGGGCCTTGGCCAGGTCCTTGAGGGACGGGGCGAGGGGCTCCATGGTGCCGGGGACCCGCCGGTCGAGCTTGAAGTGGAATCCGGTGGACTTGACGTCGTACATGATCCAGTCCTCCGTCTGGGGGATGATGTACGAGCTGTTGCGGTGCAGCTCCATCCCGGTGCCGCCCTTGCCGCGCACGACCGCCGCCCCCACGCCGTCGCCGAACAGGCCGTTGGACAGCAGGTTGCCGACCTCCAGGTCGCTCGGCTGGTAGCACAGGGAGCAGAACTCGCAGGAGACGATCAGCGCGTTCGCCTCCGGGTAGGCGGTGCAGAAGTCGTGGGCCCGGTTGACCGCCGCTCCGCCCGCAGCGCAGCCCAGCTGGGCGATGGGCAGCTGCTTGGTGTCCGTGCGGAAGCCCAGCGTGTTGATCATCCACGCGGTCAGCGACGGCATCATGAAGCCGGTGCACGACACGTAGATGATCATGTCGATGTCCTGCGCCCTCAGCTGCGCGTCCTCCAGCGCCTGTCGCACCACCGCCGGGACCCGCGCCTTGGCCTCGGTCTCGTAGACGGCGTTGCGCGATTCGAAACCGGGGTGCTTGAGGGTTTCCTCGATGGGACGCACGATGTGCCGCTTCGCGACGCCGGTGTTCCGGATCAGCCGCAGCGCCAGGTCGAGCTGTGGATGATCCGCGTGCACGGACCGCGCCAGATCGAGGGTCTGCTCCATCGTGATCACGTGCTCGGGCACGCACACCGTTGGCCTGCACAGAGTCGCCATGGGTGGCTCTCCTTTCGTGTCTGACACAGCCTCATCGACCTGCGGCCGATGCGCGCGCGGGACTACGGCGTTGGGGGACATGCGCCAATCCGGTGACGCTGCCCGGCGGAGGCTGCGGAGCGAGCGGCGGGAGGGAAGGGATGAATCAGCCGATTTCCCCGCGAAATCGCGCTCCGGGGGGTGACATCCACGCAGGGAGATGAACCATGACGTCAGACCCGCATACGGCCCTCAAGCCGGAGATGGATCCGGCCTCGGACGAAACGGTGCACTTCTGGAGCCTGGAGGACCTTGAGGCCCTGGAGTTCGACCCCTTCCTCCAGGACCGGCTGCGCGAGAAACGGGCCGCCCGGATCCGGCTGCCGTACGGCGAGGGCAGCGCCTGGCTGATGGCGCGCTATGCCGATGTCAAGGCGGCCACCACCGACCCCCGGTTCAGCAGGCAGGAGCTGGTCGGCAAAACGATCACCGCCTCCTCCCCGCACGCGATCGCCTCGCAGCAGGCCTCCTTGAACTACGCCGACCCGCCGCGCCTGAACGACATGCGCCGGGTGGTGGCGCGGGCGTTCACGGGCAAGAGCATGCAGAAGCTGCGGCCGTCGGTGCAGCGGACCGTCGACAGCCTGCTGGACGGGATGGAGCAGCAGGGGGCCCCGGCGGACCTGGTCGAGCACCTGCACGGCCCCCTGCCGCTGGCGGCCGTCGCGGACCTGCTGGGGATGCCGCAGGACATGCGCAGGGACATGACCTCCTGGGCAAACGTGATCATGACCCCGGGTCCGGCCCCCGCGAAGAGCACCGACGCCCTCAAGACCGTCCGCGAGTGCGTCGTCGAGCTGCTCGCCCACCGCCGCGAGCACCGGAGCGACGACCTCGCCGGGGTGCTCGTCGACGCCGCCGACGCCGGCGAGATCACCGAGGCGGAAGCCGTCTCGCTGGCCACCGCCATCCTGGTGAGCGGCGCGCACGCGGTCCGCAACAACAGCGCCAACATGGTGTTCCTGCTGCTGACCCACCCGCAGCACCTCGCACGGCTGCGCGCCGAGCCCGACATGATCCCGCAGGCCGTCGACGAGCTGCTGCGCTACATCCCGCACCGCAGCGGAGTGGGTCTGCCGAGGGTCGCCACCCGGGACGTCGAGATCGGCGGCGTGACCGTGCGCGCCGGGGAGACCGTCTACTCCTCGTACCTCGCGGCCAACCGCGACCCCGACGTGTTCCCGGACCCGGACAAGCTGGACTTCGACCGCGGCCCCATCGCCCACATGGCCTTCGGTAACGGCCCCCACCACTGCGTCGGCTCGATGCTGGCCCGGATGGAGTCCGAGCTCATGGTCAGTACGCTGATCGACCGCTACCCCAGGCTGGCGCTGGCCGTGCCGCCGGAGCGGATCGAGTGGCAGCCGGGCGCCCTGATCCGCGGGCCCAAGTCCCTGCCGGTGACCTGGTGATAGGCCGGCACCGGATCAAGGTCGTGAAGGGCAGCCCGGACCACATGGAACTGGCGGCCCTCACGGCCGCCCTGTTCGTGATGGCGCGCACCACCCACGGCGGTGAGCGCTCCTCCCGGCACCACCGCGCCCACTGGGACCGGAACCTGCCCGCCCTGATCCGCTTTCCCGCCCACTCCTGGCGTGCCCGGCCGGGATCTCACAGGCACTAGCGGGAGCACCGCCGACGGTTACAGCGGCGCCCTGCGCTCGCGCAGCAACTGCGCGAGTGCAGGGCGCCGCGTGGTGCGCAGGCCTCCGGCCGGACGGGCCGGGCCCCGGGTCAGGCTCCGGCCGGCGCCTGGGTCGGTGCTGCCGGGGGCGTGGGAGCGGGAGAGGCCTGCGGCGTCTGCGCGTCGCAGGCGACCTCGTCGCGCGGGGTGTAGTGCGTGGGGTAGGTCTCCCGCTTCACCTCCCGGCCGCCCTGGAGGAAGATCCGATCGACGGTGACGTCGAACCCTTCGAGGGGAGTCTGCACCTCGCAGGTGGGACCGGAGCCCGTGCGCTTGCCCGGCGGGGTGACCTTGGTGCGCGGCCCCTTGGTGGCCCGTATCTCTTCGTACTTCTTCGTGCCGAGCAGGGTGATGGTCACCGAGGTGTCGGTGGACCGGGCCTGGACGTAGATCGCGTGGCCGGAGTCGTTCTGCCAGCGCAGGTCGAGCGTGCCCCAGGCGACGGTGGCCTCGCGGCCCTCGGGGTAGCGCTCGATGTAGAACGAGTGGGCTCCGTGCTCCAGCGGCTTGACGCCCGCGAAGAACGCGGCGTTGTACATGGTCGTGGCGACTGCCGAGACACCGCCGCCGGGCGACTTCACGTACTGGCCGTCGTTGATCATGATCCCGTCGACGAAGCCGTTCTCCTTGGTGCGCTCGCCGACCGTCTTGTTGAAGCTCCAGGTCTCGCCCGGGAGGACGACGGAGCCGTTGATCAGCTGGACGGCGCGCGCGATGTTGGTGGTGCGGTACGGCGCGGCCGGGAAGTTGACGGTGAAGGAGGACACCTTCTCCTTGATGCCGAGGCGGCGCGCGTTCTCCGCCGTCAGCTTCGGCTGGACCGTCGTCACGGGGAGCTGGGCGGTACGGGCGGCGCCCGACCGCGTCAGCAGCGGCAGGACGGCCTTGCCGAGGGCCTTGTCGCTGACCTGCACTCCGGTGCGCCCGTCCTCGGCGACCACCGCCTGATTGGCGGAGCCGATGCGGAAGGTGGCGCCGCGCGAGGGCCGGGTGACCCGGTCGACCTGCCGGGCGACTGCGGGGTCGGCCAGCAGCCCCTTGGAGTCGAGCCGCGGCACGAGGCGGCCGTGGTCGTCGGGCTCGACCTCCAGGTGCCGGCCCAGTACCGCCGGGGACAGGGTGATCCGCCGGCCGCCCAGGGTCAGGCCGACCGGGCCGGACATGGCCGGCTCGCCGAACTCCTTGAGGGCCCGGTCGGTCTCCTGCGGGCCCACGGCCGGGGCCTGCTGCTCCACCGGCACGGTGACCGGGCCGCTCTGCGGGCGCAGGTAGGCGGCGCGGACGGTGTCCGCCACCCGGTCGGCGCGTACGGAGACACCGGTGACCGGCGCGGTCGCCTTGGCGGCGCCGTCCTCGAAGGTGAGGGAGCCGTCGCGGGCCGGGCG
The DNA here is from genome assembly GCF_056436685.1 of Streptomyces sp. NPDC043680. NCBI lineage: Bacteria > Bacillati > Actinomycetota > Actinomycetes > Kitasatosporales > Streptomycetaceae > Streptomyces > Streptomyces sp. NPDC043680. Next base: position 54,832 of record NZ_JBWKCE010000008.1, read on the forward strand.
TCCGGCGGCGAGCCGGTCCGCCGCGCCGGCGCTCGTGGGGCCGTCCGTCCGGATGACCGGCTCGATCTCCCGCTCCTCGGTCGGGCCGAGCAGGCGCGCGAGCACCGTGAAGGGATCGGACCCGGCCTGCGTGGCCCGGTCGGCGGTGGCCGCGGTGTCGAGGGACAGGCCGAAGGCGGCGGGCGAGGCCTGCTCGGTCCGGTCGCCGATCCGCAGGGCGATCGGCGCGGCCGCAGCGGGGCCGAGCTCGCGCTCCAGGGCTGCCTCGGCCTGCGTACGGCTCATGCCGCCGAGGTCGACGCCGTGCACGCGGGTGCCGTCGGCGATGACGTCGTCGGTGACCACGAGGCCGGTGACGTAGAGGCCGCCGAAGCCGAGTACGGCGGCCCCGCCCACGAGGGGCAGGGCGGTCCGCCAGCTGCGGATCAGACGGTAGGGGCGTCGCATGTCTCTCCCGGTGGCGCTGGTACGTCCGTATGGCGTCGCCTGGCGAGCCCACCCGAGGACACGAAATACCGCCAGACCGGACACAAGCATTCACCAATTCGGACGAAATGGGCCAAAAATGTGCCCGTTCTCACGACGGCAGGCCGTCCGCCCCGCAAACCGGGGCCCCTGGCAAGCAAAAGTAGGGCCACTCACCTGGAATTGGCCCTATCCGCCGTGCCAGGCCATGCCACACCGTGAGCCCCGTCGGTCTTTGGCCCCCACGAAAGGCTCCACCCGGTGTCCTCGGCCCCTCACCGCCCCGCGCGGCACCTCACCCGTCGGCTGCTCCAGCTCTACGTCGGACTCGCCCTGTACGGGGCGAGCTCCGCGTTCCTGGTCCGCGCCGGACTCGGACTCGACCCGTGGGACGTCTTCCACCAGGGCCTCGCCGAGCGGACCGGCTGGAGCATCGGCACCGTCTCGGTGGCCGTCGGGGCCCTGGTCCTGCTGCTGTGGGTGCCGCTGCGGCAGCGTCCGGGGCTCGGCACCCTCTCCAACGTGTTCGCGGTCGGCCTCTCGATGGACGCCACGCTCGCCGTGCTGCCGGACGTGCACGGCGTCCTGGCGCAGGGAGCGCTGCTGGCCGCGGGCATCGTCCTCAACGGAGTCGCCACCGGCCTCTACATCAGCGCCCGCTTCGGGCCGGGTCCACGCGACGGCCTCATGACCGGCCTGCACCGGCGCACCGGCCGGTCCGTGCGGCTGGTGCGTACCGGGATCGAGCTCACGGTGCTGGCGGCCGGCTTCCTGCTCGGCGGCACCGCCGGCATCGGCACGCTCGCGTACGCCCTGGCGATCGGCCCCCTCTCCCAACTGTTCCTCCGCGTCTTCGCCCTCCCCGATCCGCCCCGCTTCCCGGCCGCGGCCCCGGTCGCCGGCTCGGCACACCTCCCGAAGGCCGCCCCGACGCCGACCAGGGCGGCGCCGCGGCGGTGAGCCAACGCCTGCCCGGGCCAGGAAGGCACCCCTCCCACCGTCGCGGCGCCGACTCGATCACGTTCACGTGGACCGGGACGGCGGCGCACGCGATGATGGGCTGAGGAGCATGCGCCATGGCCGCTCGCCGCAGGACTGCCGCGAGCCCGCTGGAGGTCCTGATGCTGACCACCCCTGTCTGCCGCCTTCTCGGTGTCGATGCCCCGATCATCTGCGCGGCCTTCGGCCCCTGGGACGAGGTCGATCTCGCGGCCGCCGTGTGCCGGGCCGGTGGGCTCGGCAGCCTCGGCACGGCGGTGCGGCCCCTTCCGGAACTGAAGGAACAGTGGGCTCGGCTGCGGCGGCTGACGGACCGGCCGTTCGCGATCAATCACACGAGCCGCCCCTTCGACGAGGAGGCGTTCCAGGCCACGATCGAGGAGCGGCCTGCAGCGATCTCCTTTCACTTGGCGGTGCCGCCCGACCTGATCGCCCGGGCGCACGATGCCGGCATCCTCTGGATCCAGCAGGTCTCCAGTAGCCGTCAGGGCGACGAGGCCCTCCGGGCCGAAGCGGATGTGATCGTCGCTCAGGGCGGCGAGGCCGGCGGGCAGGGCGGGGATGTCGCCACGATGGTGATGGTCCCCGATGTCGTCGACATGGCGGGCGAGGTACCCGTCGTCGCGGCCGGCGGGATCGCCGACGGCCGTGGCCTGGCAGCGGCGCTGACCCTGGGCGCGCAGGGTGTGCTGATGGGGACGCGCTTCCTCGCGTCGGAGGAGATGAGCGTGTCGCAGGCGTGGAAGAGCCGGCTCGTCGAGTCCGCCGCCGCGGACGCGGTGAAGGCCGTGGGCAGTGAGCGGATCCTGCCGCCGTTCAACCTCCCCGGCAGTGCCGGGGTGCCGCGCTGCCTGCGCACCCCCCTGGTGGACGCCCTGCGCGAGCATCCCGAACAGGTGGACCCCGCGGAGACCGTGCCTCGCGTGATGGCCGCGATCCTTGCCGGCGGCGGTGAGGAGTACCTCCCCTTCACCGGCCAGTCGACCGCCCTCGTGCACGAGATCCTGCCCGCCGGCGAGATCGTCCGCCGGACCGTGAGGGAAGCGGAGGCGGCGCTGGCGGCAGCGGCCCGCGCCGTCGGCCCGGGGTGATGAGGGCCCTCAGCCCCCGGACGCAGGGGACGCAGGACGCCTCCGCCGCCGCGAGGGATCGGTCCTGCGGCCACCACGGCCCCCGGACACACGAAAGGCCGCCCTCTCACGGATGAGAGAACGGCCTCCGACCTGCGTTTCCGCATGGTCGGGACGACAGGATTTGAACCTGCGACCCCTTGACCCCCAGTCAAGTGCGCTACCAAGCTGCGCCACGTCCCGATGCCCGCTGACCTGGGGTTTCCCCGTGGCCGAACGCGCACGAGAACAATACCGCACTTCACAGGGTGGTCGCGCGCACCTTTTGAGGGGCGGTGGCGTCGGGTGGCTCTTGACCTCAAGTGGACTTGAGGTTGCATGATCCACTCATGTCACAGGCAACCGCGGACACAGGGTTCCGCTACGAGGATCTGAGCCGCCTCATGGCGCTCATGACCGGGGCCGAGAAGCACGGGCCCGCCGCCACCTCCACGCTCGACGTGCTGTGGGTGCTCTACGACCAGGTGCTGCGCGTCGGGCCCGGGAGCGCCGAGGACGCCGAGCGGGACCGCTTCCTGCTGTCCAAGGGGCACGGGCCGATGGCGTACTACGCCGTACTGGCCGCCAAGGGGTTCTTCCCCGTCGACTGGCTCAGCGGCTTCGGCTCCTACGCCTCGCCCCTCGGGCACCACCCCGACCGGACCCTGATCCCCGGCGTGGAGATCGGCAGCGGCTCGCTCGGGCACGGGCTGCCGCTCGCCGTGGGCTCCGCGCTCGGACTGCGGGCCCAGGGGCTGGACGGGCCCGCGGTGTGGGTGCTCATCGGGGACGCCGAGCTCGACGAGGGCAGCAACCACGAGGCGCTCGCGTACGCCGGCTCCGCCGGGCTGGAGCGGCTGCACACCGTGGTGATCGACAACGACTCCGCGACCCACGGCTGGCGCGGCGGGATCGCCTCCCGCTTCGAGGCCGCCGGCTGGTCGGCGGTGACCGTGGACGGGCGGGACCACGCGGCCCTGCACGCCGCCTTCACCGCACCACATCCGGGCCGGCCGCACGCCGTCGTCGCCCGCGTCGAGAAGAAGGCTTGAGGGGGGACACCCATGGACACCATGCGCGAACGGTTCATTTCGGTCACGTCGGAGGAGCTCGACGAGGACCCGCGGCTGGCGCTCGTGCTCGCCGAGATCACCATGGACGGCTTCCGGCCCGCCCAGCAGCGCCACCCCGAGCGGGTGATCAATGTCGGCATCCGCGAACAGCTGCTGGTCGGCGTGGGCGGCGGGCTGGCCCTGACCGGCCTGCGTCCGATCATGCACACCTTCGCCAGCTTCCTGGTGGAGCGGCCGTTCGAGCAGGTCAAGCTGGATTTCGGGCACCAGGGCACGGGCGGGGTCCTGGTCAGCGCGAGCGCCAGCTACGACTGGCCAGCGGGCGGTTTCACCCACATGGCGCCGGGCGACGTGGCCCTGCTGGACACCCTGGACGGCTGGACGGTCCATGTCCCGGGGCACCCCGACGAGGCGGAGGCGCTGCTGCGCCACGCGTACGCCGCCGGTGACGACCGGGTCTACGTCCGCCTCTCCCAGCAGTCGAACGCCGCTGCGCACCCGATGACGGGGCTCGGCTGGCGGACCGTACGGGAGGGGGGTGCGGGCGTGGTCGTCGCCGTCGGCCCGCTGCTCGACCACGTGCTCGCCGCCACGGAGGGGCTGGACGTGACCGTCCTGTACGCGACGACGGTACGGCCCTTCGACGACGCGGCCCTGCGCGCGGCCGTCGGCCGGGCGACGAGCGACGTGGTGCTGGTCGAGCCGTACCTCGCCGGCACCTCCACCACCGCCGCCGCCCGGGCCCTGACCGAGGTCCCGCACCGTGTCCTCGGCCTGGGCGTGGGGCGCGCGGAACTGCGCCGCTACGGCACCATCGAGGAGCACACCGCCGCCCACGGCCTGGACCCGCGCTCCCTGCGCGAGCGGATCGGCGCCTTCCTGCACCGGCCGGGTTCAGCCCGCCCGTAGGGTCTCCTCGCGGGCGTGGATGATCTCCATCAGCTCCGCCGCGAGCGACTTGGCGGTGGCCAGCCCCTGGTTTCCCCAGCGGCGCGGTTCCCCGTCGGCCGCGCACACGGTGCCCAGCACGATCCCCTGCCGGTCGGTGAGCGGTGCGCCCAGGTACGAGCGGATCCCGCTCTCGTCGACCACCGCGTTGCCCGCGAAGCGCGCGAAGTCGCGTACGTCCTCCAGCACCAGCGCGCGGCGCCGCACCACCACGTGCGGGCAGTAGCCGTGGTCCCGGGGCAGCACGCGTGCGGGATATCCGCTCGCGGGGGCGTCCGGGGCGTGGTGCAGCCCGGCGAAGAACTGGCGTTCCTCGCCGACGAAGTTGACGCCCGCGTACGGGGCGGCCAGCACGTCGGCGATCTGCCGGGCGAAGGCGTCCAACTCGGCGTCCACCCGCTCCCCCAGGCCCAGTTCCCGCAGCCGGACGGCGCGCGCGGGCGCCTCCCGGTCCACCGGCGTGAGCAGCAGGTGTCCGGTCGACTCGTAGTACGCCATGGTGTTCCCCCTCAATCATCCGAAGAAGCAGCCAACTCGGGCGATTCAGCCGGCTTGGCCGATGCCGCCGTGAACAGCAGATGGTGGACGAGGGCGGCCAGTGTCCCCGTCCCGGAGCTCGGCAGGCGCGCGTCGCACCGTACGACGGGCACCTCGGGGCCCAGCCCCACCGCCTCGCGGACCTCGTCGGCGCCGTAGCGGTGGCCGTCGTCGAACTCGTTGACCGCGACGATGAATCCGATGCCGCGGCGCTCGAAGAAGTCCACGGCGGGGAAGCAGTCGGCGAGCCGGCGGGTGTCGGCGAGCACCACCGCGCCGAGCGCGCCCACGCACAACTCCTCCCACAGGAACCAGAAGCGCTCCTGCCCGGGCGTGCCGAAGAGGTAGAGGACGTGCCGCTCGTCCAGGGTGATCCGGCCGAAGTCCAGGGCAACGGTCGTGGTCGCCTTGGTCTCCACCCCCTCCAGGGCGTCGGCCGTCTCGCTCAGCCCGCTGAGCAGCTCCTCGGTGCGCAGCGGTTCGATCTCGCTCACGGCGCCCACGAAGGTGGTCTTGCCCGCCCCGAACCCGCCCGCGACCAGGATCTTCAACGTCGTGGGCAGTACGGCCCCACGCGCACCACCCGCACCACGCGCCTCGCGTACGCCGCGCACGCCGGGCGCGTCGGCCGCATCACGCGCTTCAGCCGCGCAGGGCGCGTCACAGTCGTCGACGTAGGCCATCGAGCACCGCCCGCAGCAGGTTGTGGTCGGCGGCGCCGAGGGGCCCGCCACCCGGGAAACGCGGCGCCTGCGCCGTGACCGCCCCGTGTTCCACCAGGTCGGACAGCAGCACCTTGACCACCACCGCGGGCAGCCGCAGCTGTCCGGACAGCTCGGCCACGGTGACGGCCGCCGCCCCCGCGCACAGGCGGAGCGCGAGGGCGTGTTCGGCGCCCAGCGGCCCGTGCGGGCGTACGCCGGTCGCCGTCACCAGCGACAGCAGGTCGAGCGCGACGGCCGGCCGGGTGCGCCCGCCGCTGGCGGTGTACGGGCGCATCACCCGCCCCGCCGAGTCGTCGAGCCACGGCGTGTCCCGCGGGGCCCCGCCGTGCGGGGCGCGGGCCCGCATCACTCCGCGGCGCCGGCGGGCCGGCGCGTCGGAGCCGCCAGGTAGGGGCGGACGCTCTTGACCAGCATCGCCATCTCGTAGCCCAGGACTCCCGCGTCGGCCTCCCGGTCGGCGAGGACCGCCAGGCAGGTGCCCGATCCGGCGGCGGACACGAAGACGAGGGCGGTGTCGAGCTCGACCACCACCTGCCGGACCTCCGCGCCGTCCCCGAACCGGGATCCGGCACTGCGCCCGAGGGAGTACAGCCCGGACGCCAGGGCCGCCAGGTGGTCGGCGCTGTCGTCGTCGAGGCCGTGCAGGCAGGTGACGAGGCCGTCGGCGGTGAGGAGGACCGCGCTCCGGGTGTAGGGGACCCGCTGGACGAGGCCGCCGAGCAGCCAGTCGAGGTCCGAGAGCCGGCTGGTCTTCGTCGCCGCTTCGCCGCCCATGGGAGTGAGCTCCTTGCCGGGGTGGGGGGTCGGGATCGGGGTCGGGGTGGACGGGGTCATGTCTGGTTCTCCGACTGGGCGAGGCCGTAGCCCCGTTGGAAGGCGGCCATCAGGCCCGGATCGTGCACGGGTTGCTCCGGGGGATCCGCCCTGCGCGGGGCGGGGGCGTCCCGCAGCTGCGGGGCGAGGTGCTCCTGGGCCCGGCGCCGGGGCAGGGGCGGCCGGTCCGGGTCCGTACGGGCGGCCGGCACGGACGCGGATACCGACCCCGGTACGGGCACCGGAACGGGTACGGGCGTCGGACCTGTCGGCTCCGGCAGGCCCACGCCCAGGCCGAGGTCCAGCCCCACGTCCAGCCCCGGCTCGGCGCCCACCGGCCCCATGGGCTGCACCGGCCCCAGCGGACCCACCGGCTCCGGTCGCGGATCGGGGCGTACGTCCGGCCGGGCGGCCGGGCGCGGGGCGTTCGCTGCCCAGGTCGGCGTCAGGGGCGCCGGGTGGACCGGCTGGATCGGGTGGGTCGCGGCAGTGCGGGCCTGATCCGGGGCGGGCGCCTGAGCAGGCACCCGGACCGTCTCGGCGCTCGACCGCGCCACCGGCGGCTCCGGCTGCCCGGGCGGGGCCGCCTGCTCCGGGCGTTCCCGAGGCGGCATGCCCACCCGCACCGGCTCCAGCGGTGGCAGCACCGCCTGGCTCTGCCCGGTCCCCCACGAGGTGGCCCGGGAGCCCCCCTGCGCATCGGCGGCGCCGGGCGCCTCCGCGCCGAGCAGCTCCTGCGGCAGCACGAGCACGGCCAGCACACCGCCGTAGATGTTCGACTTGAGCTCGACGGCGATCCCGTGCCGGCGCGCCAGCGCCGAGACCACGTACAGGCCGATCCGGCCGTCCGCCAGCAGATGGCGCACGCTGATCTGGTCGGGGTCGACCAGCAGCGCGTTCATCCGGTGCTGCTCCGCGGCCGGCAGGCCCAGCCCGCGGTCCTCCACCTCCACCGCGATCCCGGCGGTGACCCGCTCGGCGCGCACCACCACATCGGTGTCGGGGGCGGAGAACACGGTTGCGTTCTCGATCAGTTCGGCCAGCAGGTGCACCACGTCGGCGACGGCGTGCCCGCGCACGGTCCCGCCGGACGGGGGCACGACCTTGACCCGGGTGTACTGCTCGACCTCCGCGACCGAGGAGCGCAGCACCTCGCTCAGGTCGATGGGCCGGGTCCACTGGCGCCGGGAGGCCGCGCCGCCGAGCACGGCCAGGTTCTCGGCGTGACGGCGGATCCGGGTGGCGAGGTGGTCGACGTGGAAGAGCTCCTTGAGCAGGTCCGGGTCCTCGACGGTGTCCTCCAGCTCGTCGAGCAGCGAGATCTCCCGGTGCACGAGGGACTGCAGGCGGCGCGCGAGGTTGACGAAGACCTCGACCTTGCGGTCGTTGTCGGTCGGGGCGATCGGGCCGGCCAGCCGTACGAGCGTCGCGTGCGCCTGCTCCCGGGCGCCGCGCAGCTCCTGGGAGAGCAGCCAGAACTCGTCCACTCGTTCCGGGTCGGTGCCCGGCGGCGGTCCGGTCGGGCCGCCGCGGACCGGGCGGGCCGGGGGCTCCCCCCGCTCCAACCGCTCGGCGGCGGTGCGCAGTTCCTGACGGCCGCGCACGCTGGAGCGGCGCAGGGCCTCGCAGCGGTCGCGGACGGCCTTGGCGGAGCGCTGGGCGCCGAGCAGGGCCGCGGCCAGGGCGCCGAGGACGAGCAGCCCGCACCCGGTGAGCACCGGCCAGAGACGGGCGTCGCGCTCGCCCGCGCCGCCACCGAGCTGCAGGGTGAAGATGACCGCGGCCGCGCCGCTGAGGCCCGCTGCGAGGGTGGGCAGTACGGCGGCACGGACCAGCTGAGGCCGTATCTGCCGGCCGGGACCGGTGACGGCGTGTCTCGACGGGGCGTGGCGGGCGGCGCGGAGTCCGGACATCGGCGTCCTCTACGTGGGGCCCGGGCCCCCAGCGGTTCCGGGGCCCGGTGTGGATCACGGTGTTGATCACCGGATACCCACGCTAGACCGCACGCTCCCGCCCCCGGCGGCGAGTTGGGGAACTTCACCGGGCGTCTTCCCGCTCCCGGTGGAGCGCTCGTACGGAAGCCCGAATCCGCCGGGGAGCGCGCACCGGCCCCGCTCCGCCCGATGCGCCGCCCCACCGACGGCCACCCCGAAGCGGGTGTCGTCAGCTGGTGAAGCTTGCGGTGGCGGCGATGGTCTCGCCGCCGCCCGCGGGTTCGGCCCAGCCGTTCCACGTGCCGCTGTTGTAGTTGCCGTCGCGCTCGATGATCCGGTTGTCGCCGGTGACGGCGAAGACGTGGTTGACGCCGTTCGCGGCGGCGCTGGTGAGCCGCTTCAGGCCGTCGCCGCCCATGTCGCTCCAGCCGTTCCAGCTGCCGGCGGCGTAGTCGCCGTCGGTGTTGTGATACCGGCCGCCGAGGCTGATGGCGCCGAGGTGGACGGTGGTGTCACTGGCCGAGGCGGTGATGTCGAGGGCCTTGAAGCCGCCGACGGGGCCCGCGACGGTCCAGGCTCCCCAGGCGCCCGCGGCGTAGTCGGCGGTCAGCTCGATGATCTGGTTGCCGGCGTCGGTGGCGAAGATGTGGTTGACCCGGTCGGTGGTGGTGGCGCTGGTGACGCGCTTGAGGCCGGTGCCGCCGTGGTCGGTCCAGCCGTTCCACCTGCCGGCGGCGAAGTCCCCGTCGGTGTTGTAGAGGCGTCCGTCGGTACCGATGGCCACGAGGTGGACGGTGTCTCCGTAGGAGGAGGCCGACAGGGCGGTGAACGTACGGGAGTTCGTGCCGTCGATGGCGGGGGTGAACCAGCCGGACCAGGTGCCCGTCGTGCGGTCACTGTCGTTCTCGTAGACCTTGTCATCGCTGCCGAGTGCGAAGACCCGGTTGACCGGACCGGTGCCCGCGCTGGCCAACTCCTTGGCCGTGAAGGCGCCCCGGCTGCTCCAGCCGCTCCACTGGCCGACGGTGAAGTCGCCTTCGGCACTGAACAGGTCCCCGTTCGCGGCGATCCGCTGCAGGTGCACCGTCTCCTTGAGCCGCGGTGCCTCCGGCCTGGCCGGACCGCCGGTGAACCAGTGCAAGGAGTAGGCCTGGTCCAGGGAAGCGGCGAAGGGCTGCGCCAGCCTGGCGTATCCGGCGTCGTTCGGGTGCAGGCCGTCGGCCATCTGCGCGGGGTGCGTGCTGTCCGCGCGGTTCGGCGCCGTCAGCGCGGGTGCGTCGACGAACGTGAAGTGCTTGCCCGCACCCTGTTCGGCGGCCTCCAGCTGCTTCATCCGCTGGTTGTACTGGGCGACCGGCCGGGAGAGGTCCTGATAGGCCCATCCGGGGGTGGACGGGATCAGGCCCTGCATGATGACGGTGACCCCGGGCCGGGCGGCGAAGATCTGGTTCACGAGGACAGTGGCCCGGTTTGCGGCCTGGCCGGGGTCCGCGCCCTGGTTGAGATCGTTGATCCCGATGTGCAGGAGTACGACGTCGGGGTCGGCCGCCTCAAGCCAGCGGTTCACGCCGAGGCGGATGCGCTCGATGGTGTAGCCCGCGTGCCCCTCGTGCTCGGCATCCGGCATCGGTCCGTGGGAGAGGGAGCCGACGAAGTCGAGGGAGTAGCGGGACTGCTGGGCGGCGATCTCCTGGAGCGGCAGCCGGTAGCCGCCTTCCTTCGAACTGCCCTGGCCGTAGGTGATCGAGTCACCGAGAGGCATCACGCGGACCACAGGCGTCGCCGGTGCGGCCGAAACCGGTGTCCATCCGAGGAACGGGGCGGCTCCCGCCGCCAGGACTGCAGCAGCGCGGGCCAGAACTCCGAGGCGGTGCAAGGGTCTCCTTGTGGCAGCCGCCTGGCCCGGCACTCACGAGTGCCGGGCCAGGCGGCCGAAGAGCGAAGCGATGGTCGGTCGGTGAAGCCTCGGCCGGTGGCGGCTCACGGCCGGCTCCTGTACCGCCGGCGGCTTCCGTCCCATTGTTCCAGGCCACCGGTGGGCCGCTTGGAGCAGGCCACCCGCCGGCACCGCCACCTCGAACGCGACCGGGGCCGGGCCGTCACGGCGCGACTCCACGACCGTCCGGACTGACCAGCACGCCGCCGGGGCCCTCGGGCGGCCAGTCACAAGGCGCCCCGGCGGGCGAGCCGGCCGACCCTGCCCCGTCAGGACCCGACGGTCTCCGGTTCCCCGTGGGCCGTCACCGGCGGGCGGCCGGTCGTGGCCGGCCGGGGCGCCGCGACGGGGGCGGGCGGCGCGGGGGTCGCGAAGGGACGCCACCACGGGTCGGTCGGCAGCGCGGCCGTGTCCCCCGGCTCGAAGGGCCGGCCCGGGATCGGCAGCGCGACCGCCGCCCCGGCTGCCTCCGCCGCCGCCAGGGTGCCCTCGCCGGGCTCCTCCCACGGGTGGGGGGCCAGGTTGAAGGTGCCCCAGTGGATCGGCAGCATCGTGCCGTGCGGGATACCGCCCTGGAGGTCGAGGTGGGCGCGCATGCCCTCCTCGGGCGTCATGTGGATGTCCGGCCAGTACTCCGAGTACGCCCCGATCTGGATCATCGTGGCGTCGAAGGGGCCGTGCGCGGCGCCGATCTCGGCGAAGCCGGGGAAGTAGCCGGTGTCACCGCTGTGGTAGATGCGGTGCTCGTCGCCCGCGACCACCCAGGAGGCCCAGAGGGTGTGCTGCTGGTTGCGCAGTCCGCGCCCGCAGAAGTGGCGCGCGGGGGTGGCCGTCAGGGACAGGCCGGCGACGTCGGTGCTCTCGTTCCAGTCGAGCTCGCGCATCCGGTCCTCGGAGACGCCCCAGCGCTCCAGGTGCGCCCCGACGCCCAGCGGGACCACGAAGACCGTGTCCGTCCCGACCAGCTCCTTGATCGTCGGCAGGTCGAGGTGGTCGTAGTGGTCGTGGGAGATCACCACGGCGTCGACCGGCCCCAGCGAGGCCAGCGGCACCGGTACGGGGTGCAGCCGCTTGGGCCCGGCGAAGGGGAAGGGGGAGCACCGCTCGCCCCAGACCGGGTCGAACAGCACGCGCCGCCCGTCGATCTCCGCGAGCACGCTGGAATGCCCCATCCAGGTCAGGCGCAGTCCGCTGACCGGTGGCTTCGCCAGCTCGGCGAGCGTGGTCGGGTAGACCGGGACCGGGGCGCCGGGGTTGCGCCGGATCCGGTGCTCCTTGTCGAAGTAGATCTTCGCGAACTCGCGCATCGAGCCGGAGGGCCTGGTCCGGGCCCCGAGCGGGTTCTGGAAGACGCCGTCGGCGAAGTTCGGCGAACGCTGGATCCGCTCCAGCCGTGCACCGGACGGATCCGCGCCGAAGGATTCGGGCCGCAGGGCGCGCAACCGTGGACGCAGGGGACGGGAGCCGGTCAAAGCGCCTCCTGGGAGGATGGGGCGGAAGGGGCGGGCGCGGACCGTGCGCCGGTCCACGCACTTCCCAACGCACACCGGCCCCGAAGGATTCCGCTCCCCGCTCCCTTCCCTCCGGCTCCCCCCGCCGCACCCGCGACCACCGGCACCTGCGGCTGCGCCTACAGCGGCAGCAGATCCGGGCGCTTCGCCTCCACGTGGTCCCCGGAGGACTCCCCGCGCAGCCGCCGGCCGATCCACGGGACCAGGTGCTCGCGCGCCCAGAGGATGTTGTCCCGGGTCACGTCCACCGAGCCGCGCGGCTGTTGCGGCGGCCACGGCTGGTCGGGGTCCGCCGGCACCTCCAGCCCCAGCACCTGGGCGGCGCGCAGCGCGACCCGGGTGTGCCCCTCGGGCGAGAGGTGCAGCCGGTCGTCGTCCCAGGCCCGCCGGTCCTGGACGGACTTCAGCGACCAGAGGTCGAGCACCGGGCACCCGTACCGGTCGGCGATGGCGCGCACGTGCGCGCTGTACGTCGCCACCTTGCCCCGCAGGTGCTTGAGGACCGGCACGCCCCGGGTGTCGAAGCCCGTGGTGATCATGACCAGTCCGACGGCTCCGGTCAGGTCGGCGACGGCCGCCTCGAAGCGCTCCGCCACGGCGTCCGGGTCGCTGCCGGGTCGGATGATGTCGTTGCCCCCCGCGCAGAAACTCACCAGGTCCGGGGCGAGTTCCTTGGCCCTGGGCACCTGTTCGGCCACGATCTGGTCGAGGAGGCGCCCTCGTACGGCCAGGTTCGCGTACCGGAAGTCGTGCTCCTCGCGCTGATCGGCCAGGAGGACGGCCAGCCGGTCCGCCCAGCCGACGAAGCTCCCCCCGGGTCCCGGATCCCCCACGCCCTCGGTGAAGCTGTCCCCGATCGCCGCGTACGAGCCGATGGTCTTGAGTGTCGTCGTCGTCGCTGCCACGAGGCCTTATCCTTCACCCCGGCGCGTGACCTACGCCACCGTAGGCAGGGGTTGACGGACCGTGATCTATACCACGAGGTGGGTACGGGATAACAGCGCGTGAGGCCGGGACCCCCCTCGGGCCCCGGCCTCACGCGGGTCTGGACGCCCCCGCGGCGGCGGGAGGTTTCAGATGCTCACGCCCTTGGAGCGGAGGTAGGCCAGCGGGTCGACGTCCGAGCCGTAGGACGGGCCGGTGCGGATCTCGAAGTGCAGGTGCGGGCCGGTCGAGTTGCCGGTGGAGCCGGAGAGGCCGATCTGCTGCCCGGCGGCCACGCTCTGGCCGACCGAGACGGAGAGCTGTGACAGGTGGCCGTACTGGGAGTACTTGCCGTCCTCGTGCCGGATGACGACCTCGTTGCCGTACGCGCCGCCCCATCCGGCGGAGACCACGGTGCCGGCGCCGACCGCCTTGACGGAGGTGCCGGAGCTCGCGATGAAGTCGACGCCGGTGTGGTAGCCGCTGGACCACATGGCGCCGGGCGTCTTGTACTGGGTGGAGATCCCGCCACCGCCGACCGGGGCGACGAAGCCGGCGGCGGTGACCGTCCGGCTCTTCGCGGCGGGTGCCGGCGCGGCCTCGGCCGCGGCCTGGGGAGCCGGGGCCTTCGCCTTGGGCGCCGGGGCCTGCTTCTCGGCCGGGGCCTGCTTCTCGGCCGGTGCCTGGCTCTGGACCGGGGCCTGCTTGCGGGCGGGGGCGTGCGGGGCGGCCGCGGCCTCGGCGCCGAGGGTCAGCTTGAGGCCGGGGTGGATCAGGGACGGGTCGGCCCCGACGGCCTCGCGGTTGTCGGCGTACAGCTGCTGCCAGCCGCCCGCGAGGTGGCGCTCCGCGGCGATCTTGGAGAGGTAGTCGCCGGGCACCACGGTGTAGACGCTCGGAGCGGCGGCGGGAGCGGCCTGGAGCGCGGCCGGAGCCTGGGGGGCCTGCACGGGAGCGGTGACGGGGGCCGCGGCCGGGGCGCCGGCCGCCTGGGCGCCGGCGGCACCCATCAGCGGCAGGGCGAGGGCCGCGCCGCCGGTGCCGGCAACGGCGAAACCACGCGCGAGGGAGCGGGACTTGGGACGGCGGTGCTTACCCTTTGCAGGCATGGCGAATTCCTCTCCGTCGCCTGCGAGGTGAGCTGTCGGGTTCGGACTGGAGATGTCCGGCCGGACAGGAACAGCACCTGTACGGCTTCACCCCGAGCTGTCCGGGAGAAAGATCCGGAGCAGCGGCTTACCTGGTTCCCCCGCTCCTGCCGCGCGCGTGAATAGTCGGGTGCGGTTCCCGGATGGCGGCAGGATTCGGCGGTCCATCCGGATCGGGGCGAACGTAATCCAGCCGGACCGTACGGAACAAGCCATGAATTACCCATCAGTTTCCCGGCAGTGGGCGATCGGCGGAATTCCGGTCACCCTGTGTCCATTCCGCGGCGGCAACAACCCTTCCCACAGGGCAATTCGAGAACCGCGATCAGGCACGCACGGTCACCGTATGATCTGGCTCACGGGCGGGGACGCGATCTACCCTTCTGTACAGGCAAGTTGCGTCCAAGTGGTCCAAATTCGGACATCCGCGACGATACGGAGGAGACTTCCGTGACCCAGCAGATACCCCACACCCCACCGGTGGAACCGGAGCTGGTCGGAGTGCGCAACTTCCGCGACGTGGGCGGCCTGCCGACCACCGACGGGCGCAGGATCAAGCCGGGACGACTGTTCCGAAGCGGACATCTGGCACATGCCACCGAAAAGGACACGGAATTCCTCGCCTCGCTGGGCCTGCACACCATCTTCGACTTCCGCAACGACGCGGACCACGCCCTGGAGGGCCTCGACGTCGAGCTGCCGGGCGTCCGCAACGTCAACATCCCTCTGTCCGATCCGGCCGACGGGCGGGAGTTCTGGACGATGGTCCGCGAGGGCGGTCTCGACCAGCTCCGCGCCCTCCTCGGCGACGGGAAGGGCGCCGCCCGGATGTCCGCCTCGTACCGCTCGATGGTCAGGAACCGCACCGGCGAGCACAGCCGGGTCGTGCACGCCCTCGCCGACGCGAGCGTCCCGGCCCTCATGCACTGCGCGGCCGGGAAGGACCGGGCGGGGCTGTCGATCGCCGTCACCCTGCTCGCGCTGGGCGTCGAGCGGGAGGCCATCACCGCGGACTACCTGGAGTCGAACGCCCCGCACCGCCGCTACCGGATGCGCCGCACGGGCGAGCCGTCCGAGGTCCACTCCCCCGAGGTGGTGGAACTGATCACCCCGCTCTTCGAGGCCCGTGCGGAGTACCTCACCGCCGCCTTCGACACCATCGACGATCACTGGGGCGGCCTCGACCGCTATCTGGCCGAAGGCCTCCGACTCACGCCCGCGACGCTGACCCGCCTGCGCGAGCACCTGCTCGACTAGGCCGCGTCGTCCGGCACCCGTCGGCCCCGCCCCGCACATCGCAAGGGCAGGGCCGACGGACAGGGCCGACTCGCAGGGTCGGCGGGCGGCCCCGACGGCGGCGGCGAACCGGCGGAATGAATACGGCAGTTGCCCGGTTGGCGACGGCCGGCGGGTGGCCTTCCACCGCGCCGACGACGGGGCGGTGTGGACCGTCGACAACGACATCGGCGAGGACGACCGCGGGAGGCTCGCGCTCACCTTCAGCGGCGAGTACGCCGACGAGCTCCCCCCGGAGGAGGCCGAGCGCCGGCGCACGGCCATGACCGAGGCCGTCGCCCACACGGTGGCCGTGATCCGCCGCGCCAAGGCGGTCTGACCGCCCTCCCCTCCCCCACGGCCCGGCCGGCCGTCAGCGGTTGCCGACGGCCTGCTTCACCAGCGTCCTGCCGAAGTCCCACATCAGTCCGCCGCCCTCGTGCGCCTCGTCCATCACCGCGCGGAAGGCGGTGACGAAGCGGTCGACGTCCGCCTCGTCGATGATCAGCGGCGGGATCAGCTTGATGACCTCCAAGTGGTCGCCCGAGACCTGGGTGAGGATCCGGTGCTTCTGGAGCAGCGGCACCACCACCATCTGCGCGAAGAGCCCCTTCCGGGCTGCCTGGAGCATGGTCCACCGGCTGCGCAGGCCCAGCGAGTGCGGGCGGCCGAACTCGATGCCGATCATCAGGCCGCGCCCCCGCACCTCGTGCAGCAGCTCGTACTCGCCCACCAGCGCCGCGAGGCGGCCGCGCAGCAGGTCTCCCGTCGCGCGGGCCCGGGCGACCACCGCCTCGTCCTCCATGACGGAGAGCACCGCCAGTCCGGCCGCCATCGCCTGGGCGTTGGAACCGAAGCTGGCGGAGTGCACCAGGACCCGGTCCATGGACGAGTAGACCTTCTTGAAGATCCAGTCCTTGCCCAGGGTCGCACCGACCGGCACGTAGCCGCCCGACAGCGCCTTCGCCACGCAGACCAGGTCCGGTTCCACGCCCGGCTCGTGCTGGTAGGCGTAGAAGTCACCGGTCCGTCCGAGGCCGGTCTGCACCTCGTCCGCGATCAGCAGCGCCTTGTGCCGGTGCAGCAGTTCCTGGGCGCCGGACAGGAAACCGGGCGGGGCGGCGAGGACGCCCTTGCCCTGGATCGGCTCGACCACGAGGGCGGCGACGTCGCCGCGCCCCAGCTCCCGCTCCAGGGCGGCCAGGTCGCCGAGCGGGATCCCGGTGTCGGGCAGCAGCGGTGCGAAGCCGTCCCGGAAGCCGGCCTCGCCGTTGACGGAGAGCGAGCCGGTGGTGAGCCCGTGGAAGGCGTGGTCGCAGTAGAGGATCCTGGGCCGCCCGGTGGCGTACCGGGCGAACTTCAGGGCCGTCTCCACCGCCTCGGTGCCGCTGTTGCCGAAGAAGACCCGGTCCAGGTGGGGGCTGTACGAGAGGAGCTTCTCGGCCAGCAGTCCGGGCAGCGGCTGGCAGTCGAAGCGGGTGAGGTCGGCGAGCTGGGCGTCGAGGACGTCGTGCAGGGCCTGGCGGACGACCGGGTGGTGGCGGCCCAGGCCCATCACCCCGAATCCCGCGAGCATGTCGAGGTAGTCGTTGCCCTCGGCGTCCCAGAAGTGGGCGCCCTCGGCCCGCTCGTAGACCTTGTCGAAGCCGATGGTGTGCAGCATGCGGGGCAGCTGGTGGTTGAGGTGGCGCGTGTGCAGCTCGTAGCGTTCGGCGCCGCGCTCGGCCAGCAGGGCGCCGAGGTCGAAGCCCGTGCCCCGGCCGCCCGCCCCCGCGTGGCCGGTGCTCATGCCGACGCGTCCCGGTTGGCGGCGATCGTCTCCCGGGCCGCGCGCAGGGACTCCTTGAGCGAGCCCATGGTGGCGAGGACGGCGGTCGGCTCGTAACCGCAGTGCGCCATGCAATTCGCGCACCGCGGGTCCTTTCCGCGGCCGTACTTGCTCCAGTCGGTTTCCTCGATCAGTTCCCGGTACGTCGGCACGTAGCCGTCGCTCATCAGATAGCAGGGGCGCTGCCAGCCGAAGAGGGAGTAATTCGGAATGGCCCAGGCGGTGCAGGGGAAATCGACCTTGCCTTCCAGGAAGTCCAGGAAGAGCGGGGAGTGGTTGAGCCGCCAGCGCCGCCGGTTTCCGCCCGCGAAGGCCTTCCTGAAGAGTTCGCGGGTCTGTTCGACGCCCAGGAAGTGCTCCTGGTCGGGGGCCTTCTCGTAGGCATAGGCGGGCGAGATCATCATTTCGTCGACCTTCAGGTCGTCGTTGAGGTAGTTGAGCACCTCGATGATGGTCTGCGGGGTGTCCGTGTTGAAGAAGGTGGAGTTGGTGGTCACGCGGAAACCGCGCCTCTTCGCCTCCTTGATGGCGGCGACCGCCTCGTCGAAGACGCCTTCCTTGGCCACCGACTCGTCGTGCCGCTCGCGCAACCCGTCGATGTGGACGGCGAAGGCGAAGTACGGGGACGGGGTGAACTTCTCGATCTTCTTGCGGAGCAGCATCGCGTTGGTGCAGAGGAAGACGTACTTGCGCCTCGCCACCAACTGCCGCACGATCTCGTCGATCTGCGGGTGCATCAGGGGCTCACCGCCCGCGATGGACACCATGGGCGCGCCGGACTCAAGGACGGCACCGACCGCCTGGGCCACCGGCATGCGCTGCTTGAGCACTCCGGCCGGGTGCTGGATCTTCCCGCACCCCTCGCAGGCCAGGTTGCAGGCGTAGAGCGGTTCCAGCTCGACGATCAGCGGGAACTTCTCCCGCTTGCGGAGCTTCTGTTCGAGAAGATAGGTCCCGACCCTGATGGACTGTCGCAGCGGCATGGCCATCTGGCTCACCTCCTGGGGAGCAGCAACGAACGGTGCCAGTCATAAAACGCGGGCAGTACGGCACGCAGTACACGGAAGGCCGATATTCCACCGCGGACGGTGCCGATGCGGACGAGCTCGTGCTCCGGAGCGTCCACGATCACCCGGACGGCCGCAACCGGGCGGCCGGGGCCGCGTGCGGCGCCGCCGCTCGCGGCCCAGAGGGTGGCCGCCGACTCCATGTCGACCGCGATGGCGCCGGTGGCCCGCAGGTGTGCGCGCTCCTGGCCGCGGACGACGTGGTCGGATCCGGTCAGGGCGCCGGTGTGCACGGTCCGGCCGGGGGCGGCCCGGGCCAGTGCCGCGGCGAGCAGGGCGGTCCCGGCGCAGGGGACGGTGCCCCGCGGGTCCCGGGTCTCCTCGGCGACGACCAGGTCGCCGGGGTGCATCCCCGGGACCAGTCCGGCGCAGAACCCGGTGGCGAGGACCGCGGCCCCGCTCAGGGCCGGCTCGGCGAGCGCCCGGCCGACGGCCCGTTCGGCGGCGCGCGGGCCCATGCCCGTACGCAGCAGGGCGTAGCCCTCGGGGGCGCGGCGGGGCCCGTGGTCGCCGCCGCTGCGCAGGGCCGCCTGCTCGATGCGCAGGGCGCAGGCCACCAGCAGCGGCAGCCCGGCTCCGGGGGTGCCGGGCCGGGCGGGGCTCATCAGCGCTCCCCCGGCGCGAACGGTTCCCCGTACAGGTAGCGGCCAAGTGCGGTGAGCGGGAACACCTGGCGGTACAGGTGGTAGTTGATGGAGAAGTCCCAGGGGAATCCGGTGCCGGTGAAGTACGGCTCGTCCCAGGAGCCGTCCCCGCGCTGGCTGTCCACCAGGTACGCGATGCCGCGCTCCACCGCCTTCGACTCCCGCTCCCCCGCGGAGAGCAGCGCCATCAGGGCCCACGCGGTCTGCGAGGGGGTCGAGGCGCCCCTGCCCGCCCACCCGGGGTCCCGGTAGGAGCGCTGGTCCTCGCCCCACCCGCCGTCCTCGTTCTGTACGATCTCCAGCCAGCGCACGGCCCGCCGGATCGCGGGATGGGCCGGGGCGATCCCGGCGGTGGTCAGCGCCGGGACCACCGAGCCCGTCCCGTACACGTAGTTGGTGCCCCAGCGGCCGAACCAGCTGCCGTTCGGCTCCTGTTCGGCGAGCAGCCAGGCGATGCCCCGCCGGGTCCGGGGGTCGGCGGCCTTGCCTTCGACGGCGAGCATCTCCACCACGTGGGCGGTGACGTCGGCCGACGGCGGGTCGATGACCTCGCCGAAGTCGCAGAAGGGCAGGCGGTTGGGGAAGGGGCTGGTGTTGTCGGCGTCGAAGGCGCCCCAGGCGCCGTTGCGCGACTGCATGCCGAGGTTCCAGGAGACCCCGCGGGCGATGGCCGCCTCGACGCGGGCCGGCCGCGGGTGCTTGATCCGGCGCAGGGCGAGGACGACTTCGGCGGTGTCGTCGATGTCGGGGTAGTTGTCGTTGTGGAACTCGAACGCCCAGCCGCCCGGGGCCAGTCCGGGCCGCCGTACGGCCCAGTCGCCGGTGCGGACGATCTCCTCGCCGAGCATCCAGTCGGCGGCCCTGACCAGGGCCGGGTGGTCGGGGGGCAGGCCCGCGTCGGCGAGGGCGATGGCGGCGAGGCAGGTGTCCCAGACCGGGGACTGGCAGGCCTCGATCATCCGGGCGCCGTCCTCGCGCCACACGGCGAACCGGTCCAGGGATTCCAGGCCGGCCCGCATGACGGGGTGCCCGAGGTCGTATCCGAGCAGGTGCAGGGCGATGATCGAATACACGGCGGGCGGCTGGATGCCGCCCCAGCAGCCGTCGTTCTCCTGGCGCTCGATGATCCAGCGGGCGGCGGTGTCCATGGCCGCCTTGCGCAGCCGGCGGGGGGCGAACCGCCGGTAGACGTGCAGGGCCCGGTCCATCCGCTGGAAGGCGCCCTCCCAACTGGCCAGCGGGGCCGGGCGGGTGGCCGGGAAGGGCCGCCGGGCGTCCGTGTGCAGCTCGTCGAGGGCGAAGGGGGCCGGGCGGACCGGCCGCTTGGCGGAGACCACGGTCAGCGGGACGATGGTCTGGCGGGCCCAGCAGCCGAAGTCGTAGATGTTCAGCGGCACCCAGGGCGGCAGGAAGACCAGCTCGGGCGGGAGTTCGGGCAGGTGGTCCCAGCTCCACCAGCCGAACAGGGCCAGCCAGACGCGGGTGAAGACGCGGGCGGCGGCGATCCCGCCGTGGGCCCGGATCCAGGCGGAGGCGCGGGCCATGTGCGGGGCGTCCGGGGCGTCTCCGGCCAGGCGCAGGGCGACGTACGCCTCGACGGTGGCGGAGAGTTCGGGCGGTCCGCCGTGGAAGGTGGCCCAGGTGCCGTCCTCGCGCTGCTCACCGCGGATGAACAGGGCGGCGGCCCGGGTGGTGGCCTCGTCCCGGATGCCGAGGAACTGCCGCAGCAGGAGGTCCTCGGCGTCCATGGTGACGTTGGTCTCCAGGTCGCCCTTCCACCAGCCCTCGGGGTCCTGGCGGTCGAGCAGGTGCCGGACCGCCCGCGCGGTGGCGTCCTGCACGGCCTGCGTCCCGCTCCCGGCCCGGCCGGACCGGGAGGGCGCTGCGGGCGGGTCCCCCGGGGTCCCGGCCGGGTCCGCGAGCCCCGTGCCCGGGGGCGGTCCCGGGAGGCTCCCCGCCTGCCGGGCGGTCCGCACGGGCACGGCGCCCACTGCGGCCCCGCCGTCCTCCGGATCAGCGCCGCAGGCACCGGCACTGTCGGTCGTCGCTGTCATGGCTTCCCCTTACGTGCAGTGTCCTGTCCTCTGCTGTGCTGGGGTCTGCCGTCGGCCGGCGCTCCTGTCAGGAGGCGCCGGCCGGCGACTGGCGAGTCATATGCGTGGGTGGACGGCCCGGGTGGCGGTCACCTCTTGCGCACGACGACGAAATCGGCGAGGGCGACGAGCTGTTCCCGCACCCGCCGGGGCATGTCCACCTCGTCCAGGGCCCGGATCGCCACGGCGTGCTGGCGGCGGGCCTCCTCCGCGGTCCAGGCGCGGCCGCCCGCCGCCTCGATGAGCGCCGCACGGGCGGCGAACTCCTCCTCCGAGAAGTTCTCGAAGTCGTTGCTCTTGGCGTCCGCGGCGAGCAGCTGCGCCAACTCCTCGCAGGCGGGTCCGCCCGCGGCGAGCGCGGCGACGACCGGCAGGGACTTCTTGCGCTGGCGCAGGTCGCTCCAGGTCTGCTTGCCGGTGGACTCCGGGTCCCCCCAGATGCCGAGGAGGTCGTCGACGGCCTGGAAGGCGAGGCCCAGGTGGTATCCGTACTCCTCCAGCTTGTCGGCCGTACGGTCGTCCGCCCCGCCGAGGACGGCGCCGATGGAGACTGCGCAGGCGAGCAGGGCGCCCGTCTTGTTGCCCTCCATCTCCAGGCACTCCTCGACGCTGACGCGCTCGCGGTGCTCGTAGGAGATGTCCTGCGCCTGGCCGTCGATGAGCTTGCGGCTGGCGGTGGTCAGGCGGCGCGTGGCCCGGCCCGCCTCGACGGTGCCGAGTTCCAGCAGCACCTCGTTGGCGAGGGCGAAGAGAGCGTCGCCGACGAGGATGGCCTGCGCCGGTCCGTGCACCTTCCACACCGTGTCGCGGTGCCGGCGCTGCTCGTCGCCGTCCATCAGGTCGTCGTGCAGCAGCGAGAAGTTGTGGACCAGCTCGACGGCGACGGCGCCCGGGATGCCGACCTCGGGCGCCGCGCCGGCGGCCTCGGCCGACAGGAGGGCGAGCGCGGGGCGCACGGCCTTGCCGCCGTCGCCGTCCGCCGGGTTGCCCTGGGCGTCGATCCAGCCGAAGTGGTAGGCGGCGACGGTGTCCATGGGCGCCGCGAGCCGGTCGACCGCGGCGCGGAGCGCGGGAGTCGACAGCGTGCGGCCGCGCTCCAGGAGGGCGAGGGTGTCCGCCTTCTCCGCACCGGCCGCGCCCATACCGGCATCCGTGTTCTCGACTGCCGGGTTCCCCGGGTTCACTGGCTCTCCTCTGTTTCCTGTACGTGCTGCTGTGCGGGTCGTGCCGGTGGTCGTCATACCGCCTCCTGCAGGGGGTGCTCGCGGTGGCGGCCGATCGTGCCGAGGGCGGCGTGTGCCGCACTCAGCCCGCTGCGTACGGCGCCCTCCATCGTCGCGGGCCAACCGGTGGCGGTCCACGCACCGGCGAGGTAAAGGCCCGGCGTGTCGGTCCGCGCGCCGGGGCGCAGCCGGCCGACGCCGGGGGTGGGGGCGAACGTGGCGGTCCGCTCCCGGGTCACGAAGAAGTCCCGTACCTTGGCGCCGCGCGCGGCGGGCAGCAGCCGTTCCAGCTCGGGGAGGTACTTCGCGCGCAGCACGGAGACCGGCTCGTCGATGTCGTCCTGGGCCGCCGACTGGGACAGGGCGAGGTACTGGCCGCCGTCGGGCAGTCCGGAGGCGTCGGTCCGGTCGAAGACCCACTGGACCGGGGAGCCGAGCGCGGCGAAGAAGGGCTGTTTGAGCACCTTGCGGTCGTAGACGACGTGGACGTTGAGGATGGGTGCGGTGCCGATGTCGAGGAGCTTGTCCGGGTCGGCCAGGGCCCCGGGCGGGAGCAGGGCGTGTGCCTCGCGCTGCGGGACGGCGAGGACGACGGCGGCGGCGTCGAGCGACTCCGTATCGGTGTCGACCCGCCAGTGCCCTTCCTGCGTACGGGAGACGGCGGTGACGCGGGTGCGCAGTTCGGTGCGTACGCCGGCGGCGTCGAGCGCCTTGCGGGCCAGGGTGTCGTGCAGGTCGCCGAGGGGGACCGCGGCCCAGCCGATGTCCGCGGCGCTGTTCTCGGAGAGCAGGCCGGTCTTGAAGACCATGGCGGCCAGGCCCAGCGAGGAGTGGGCGGCGGTGGCGTTGAGCGTCGCGATGCCGACGAGGTCCCACAGGGCCTCGACGGTACGCGGGCTCTGGCCGTGGCGGCCGAGCCAGGTCGCGAAGTCCAGGCCGTCGAGCGCCGGATCGGCGGGGTCGAGGCGGCGCAGCGCGAGCGCGGCTCGCCCGACGCTCAGGCGTTCGGCGAGGGAGAGGTGGGGGTAGCGGGCGAGCGAGCCGGTCAGGTGCAGGGGCACGGGCAGGGCGCTGCGCCGCAGCCGGCCCAGGCGCGGGCCGCGGGGGTGGGCGACGTCGAGGACGGGTACGTCGAGCCGGTCCTGGAGCGGGGCGAGCGCGGCTCCCTCGATCCGGTCGAGGAACCAGCGGTAGGCGGTGCAGCAGCGCAGGTAGACGTGTTGGCCGTTGTCGACGGTGAGTTCGCCGCGCTTGAAGGAGAAGGCGAGGCCGCCGAGCCGGGGTCGGCCCTCCAGCAGGGTCACCCGCAGGCCCGCGTCGGCGAGTTCGAGGGCGGAGGTGACGCCCGCGAGGCCGCCGCCGACGACCACGGCGTACCGGTCGCTGCCGCTCATGCGTCCTCCCCTGTCGTCCGGCCGCCTGCCGGGACGGCCGTACGGGCGGGTCCCGGGGTGACGGACGCAGGGGCCGTCGCCGGGGTTGCCTGTGCGCGGCGGCCCGGCCCGCGGGGGGTGGTGGTCGTGCTCATCAGATCCGCCTCCGCGTGCTCTGGCGCGAGATGGTGCGGGCGTCGAGGCCGGACAGGCCTCGCACGGCGACGTACGCCTTCTCGTGGGTCGGCACCGAGACCCGGCCGCGGAGCACGGCGTAGGGCTCTCGCTCGATGCGGTCGAGGAGGCGGCGGTAGATGCCGGCCATGGCGGCGACGCAGGCGCCGCTGCGCCGGTCGAGCATGGGCAGCAGCCGGTAGCCCTCGACGAACAGGGCGCGGGCGCGCCGCACTTCGTGGTGGACGAGGCCGGCGAAGTCGGCGCCCGCGGCGACCCGGTCGCCGTGGAAGCCTTCGGTGCAGCCGAACTTGGCGAGGTCCTCTGCGGGAAGGTACGTGCGGCCGTTGGCGGCGTCCTCGCGGACGTCGCGCAGGATGTTGGTGAGCTGGAGGGCGAGGCCGAGGGTGTCGGCGTACTCTGCGGCCCGGTCGGCGTCGGCCGCGCCCGGTGTGGTGCCGAACACGCCGAGCGAGAGCCGCCCGATGGCACCGGCCACGCAGCGGCAGTAGGCCCTGAGGTCCTCCCAGGTCTCGTAGCTCTCGCCGCGGACGTCCATGAGGACGCCGTCGATGAGTTCGTCGAGGCCGCCGAGCGGGATCGGGAAGCGGCGCGCGGCGTGGGCGAGGGCGACGGCGACCGGGTCGGTGTCGTCCTCGGCGACCTCCCCGGCCCTGATCCGGCCGAGCTGCGCGCGGGTCTCCTCCAGCCGGGCGAGCTTGGCCCCGGGGGCGAGCGTGCCGTCGCCGATGTCGTCGACGCGCCGGGAGAAGGCGTAGAGCGCGGACATCGCCTGCCGCTTGTCGGTGGGCAGCAGGCGGATGCCGTACGCGAAGTTGCGGGCCTGCGAACCGGTGACGGCCTCGCAG
Source organism: Streptomyces sp. NPDC043680 (assembly GCF_056436685.1). Lineage (NCBI taxonomy): Bacteria > Bacillati > Actinomycetota > Actinomycetes > Kitasatosporales > Streptomycetaceae > Streptomyces > Streptomyces sp. NPDC043680. The sequence goes on from NZ_JBWKCE010000008.1 coordinate 79,500, forward strand.
TAGCTGTAGGCCGCGAGGACCGGTGCCGACGGTGCGGACGTGTGTGCGAAACCCTCCACGGTCGGGCTCACCCCTTTCTCGGCGCTGTGCGCAGGACGGCGGCCACCTCGCGGAGCAGGCCGTGCTTGGTGGGCTTGGGCGGGCCGGGGAGTACGTCGAATCCGGCGGCGGAGACGGCTCGCAGGGCGGCGCGTCCTCCTCCCACGAAACCCGCGAGCAGCAGCCGGAGCCTGCCGTGCACGCTGCCCACGAGCGGGGTGCCTTCATCCAGCAGGTCCCGGGCGCGTTCGGCCTCGAAGGCGATCAGGGAACGCACGGACGCGTTCGCGGTGGGCGCCTTCAGATCGGTCCCGGTCACGCGGAAGCGGCGCATGTCCTCGGCGGGCAGGTAGATCCGGTCCCGGCCGAGGTCCTCGGCGACGTCCTGGACGTGCTCCACGATCTGCAAGGCGGTGCAGACGGCGTCGGAGCGGCGGATCCGTTCGGGGGTGCTGGTCCCGGTGAGGGACAGCACGAGGCGGCCCACCGGGTTCGCGGAGAGCTCGCAGTAGCCGAGGAGCTCGCCGTACGTCTCGTAGCGCGCGACGCGCTGGTCCTGGCGGTTGGCCTCGATCAGCCCGAGGAACGGCTCCGGGGTGAGGCCGTGGTCGCGGACCACGGGCCGCAGCGCCTGGAGCAGCGGGTGCCGGGGCGGGCCGTCGGCGGCGCCGAAGACGCGCATCAGGTCGGCCTCGAAGGCGTCGAGCATGGTGAGCGGGTGGTCCGCGGCGGCCGGTTCGAGTCCGAGGAGAACTGCGTCGTGTCCGCCGGGGGCGAGGTCGCCGTCGCCGATGTCGTCGACGAGGCGGGCGTACCCGTACACCGCCGTCAGACCCTCGCGCCAGGCGCGGGGGAGGAAGGACGGGGCGACGGGGAAGTTCTCCGTCCGGGCCTTGGAGAGGGTGGCCCGGGCGAGGGCGTCGGAGACCGGTGCGGACCGGGGACGGATGCCGTGCCCCGGGCTCACCGCCCGCCGCCCGCGGCGGGGACGGCCTGAGGGATCCCGGTTGCCCTTCCGGCCTGTCCGGCAAGACACCGCCCAATACCTGGGGGCCGGAGAATTCCCGTCGCCATTGCCGTCACGTCTCCCGTTCTACACTGCGAACCCAATACATCCCATTTCGGACACGCCGCCGGGTTTTCCCCCGGGTATCCCAGGCCGTTTCACCTGTGGGGAATCGTCCCCTCTTGCCGCGATTCAGGACCGCTCCAGCTTACGCTGTACAACGCCGCAGGAGCCTCTGGGGTATTCCTGCGCCCCCGAATGTCGTTCCCTGCGTCCGGGCGGGCCGCCCGGAGCATGGCGCGGCCCCCGCCGCGCGAGGCGACGGGGGCCGGCGGTGACGCCACGTCAGTGGTTGGTCGCCTTCTCGTAGGCCGAGACGACTTCCTCGGTGGGCCCGTCCATCAGGAGCTCGCCCTTCTCCAGCCACAGCACCCGGTCGCAGGTATCGCGGATGGACTTGTTGTTGTGGCTCACCAGGAAGACGGTGCCGGCCTTCTGCCGCAGTTCGCGGATCCGGTCCTCGGAACGCACCTGGAAGCTGCGGTCACCGGTGGCCAGCGCCTCGTCGATCATCAGGACGTCGTGGTCCTTGGCCGCCGCGATGGAAAAGCGCAGACGCGCCGCCATACCGGAGGAGTACGTGCGCATCGGCAGCGAGATGAAATCGCCCTTCTCGTTGATACCGGAGAAGTCGACGATGTCCTGGTAGCGCTCCCTGATCTGCTCGCGGCTCATGCCCATCGCGAGTCCGCCGAGCACGACGTTGCGCTCGCCGGTCAGATCGTTCATCAGCGCGGCGTTGACGCCCAGCAGCGAGGGCTGGCCGTCGGTGTAGACCCTGCCGGACTCGCAGGGCAGCAGGCCCGCGATGGCGCGCAGCAGGGTCGACTTGCCGGAGCCGTTCGAGCCGATCAGTCCGATGGCCTCGCCGCGGTACGCGGTGAAGGAGACGCCGCGCACGGCGTGGACGCGGCGCACGCCCGGAGCGTCGCCCTTGCCCCGGCGGACTATCTTGTTCAGCGCCGCCGTGGCGCTGCCCTTGCCGGAGCGGCCGGTGTTCACGCGGTAGACGATGTGCACCTCGTCCGCGATGACGGTGGGAACCTTCCCCAGGGTGTTGTCAGCCACGGCCGTAACGCTCCTCAGCCTTCCAGAAGTACACGAAGCCGCCGAGGCCGATCACGAGGGCCCAGCCCACGGCGAAGGCCCAGACGTGCGGCGGCAGGTTCTCGCGGCCGTAGTCGTCGATCATCGCGAAGCGGACCAGGTCCATGTAGATCGCCGCCGGGTTCCACTGCAGGACGTCGGCGATCCACGCGGGCCTGTCCTTGAGCATCTCGCTGATGGAGAACATGACGCCGGAGGCGTACATCCACGTGCGCGTCAGGAACGGCATCAGCTGCGCCAGGTCGGGGGTCTTGGCCCCCATTCGCGCGAAGATCAGCGCCAGGCCGGTGTTGAAGAGGAACTGCAGCGCCAGCGTCGGGACGACCAGCAGCCACGACAGCCGCGGGTAGTTGCCGAAGGAGACCGCGACGATGACCACCACGATCATCGAGTACAGCAGCTGCCCGAGCTGCTGCATCGAGAAGGAGATCGGCAGGGAGGCCCTCGGGAAGTGCAGCGCGCGGACCAGGCCCAGGTTGCTGGGGATCGCCCGGACGCCCGCCATCAGCGAGCTCTGGGTGAAGGTGAAGACGAAGATGCCCGTCACCAGGAAGGGGATGTAGACCCCCGGCGGCATGCCACGGCCGGCCTTCAGGATCAGGCCGAAGATCAGGTAGTACACCAGGGCGTTGAGCAGGGGGGTCGCCACCTGCCAGACCTGCCCGAGCTTCGCCTCGCTGTACTGGGCCACGAGCTTGGCCCGGGAGAACGCCATGATGAAGTGGCGCCGGTCCCACAGCTGCCGCACGTATCCGGCCAGGGTGGGCCGGGCACCGCTGACGGTCAGGCCGTACTTCGCGGCGAGCTCCGCGGGGGTCAGCCGTGCGTCTTCGGACGGCGGCTTGCTCGTGGCGAGGGCGCCATCCTGAGTTGTGTCACTCACAAGTTGAAACTTTCCGTCTTCAAGATGCGGCAGAAGGTGGCATCGGGCCTGGGCGGTCGGCCCGTGATCGCGTGATCGCGCCATGGTCTCAGACGCGAGCGGTCAGATGACAGGCGGTCGGCCCAGCCGGGTCAGCCGCCAGACCGTACGCCACCGCATGGGGCGCCGGGGTCCGCAGGGGGTGGTCCATCCCTCCTTGAACCCGCCGAACCAGGCCTTGAGGGCCGGAGCGGACGGTCTGCGCAGCAGCGTCAGCAGCAGCCAGACGCCCACGTAGACCGGGACCAGCAGGGCCGGCAGGTTACGGCGGGCGAGCCACACCCGGTTACGGGCCACCATACGGTGGTAGACCGCGTGCCGGGAGGGGGCGGTCTTCGGGTGCAGCAGCACCATGTCCGCTCGGTAGTCGATCAGCCACCCGGCGTCAAGCGCCCGCCAGGCCAGATCGGTCTCCTCGTGCGCGTAGAAGAACTCCCTGGGCAGCAGCCCGACCTGCGAGAACACCGCCGTGCGGACGGCGCTGGCGCCGCCCAGGAAGGTGGTGACGCGGGAGGAGCGCAGCGGGTCCGAGGCACGCAGCCGGGGTACGTGACGGCGCTGGGTCTCACCGGACTCCGGGTCCACGATCCGGAAGCTGACGATCCCGAGCTGCGGGTCCTCGGCGAACGCCTGCCGGCACAGCTCGGCGGTGTCGGTGCGCTCCAGCAGCCCGTCGTCGTCGAGGAAGAGCACGACGTCCACGTCGCGTCCGGCCGGACCGAAGGCCTCGATGCCGGCGTTGCGCCCGCCCGGGATGCCCAGGTTCTCGGGCAGCTCCACGGTGCGGACCCCTTCGGGCAGCCCGTCGAGCGGCACGCCCTGGCCGACGACGACCACCTCGACGGGCTCGCCCTCCTGGCGGGCCACCGAGTCGAGCAGTGCCTTCAGCTCGTCGGGGCGGGTGCCCATGGTGATGATCACCGCGCCGATGCGCAGCGGGGCGCTCACCGCAGCCTGCTCGACGCGAGGACGGACACCAGGTGCAGCAGCGTCTGGAGCATCGCGATGCCGGCGAGGACGGCGACGCCGAGCCGGGAGAAGTACAGGTCGCCGCGGACCTGGTCCAGGACGGCCAGCAGCAGGATGAGCAGGGACGCCTCGATGCCGAGGACCAGCCGGTGGAACTTCAGCGCGGCCGCCGCCCGGCGGGCGAGGGCCATGCCGGAGGAGCGCGGCTCGGCGGCCGCCTCCTTCACCGGCGGCAGCCCGCCCTGGTGGCGGGCGACGCCGACCAGGTCGGTCTCGGCCTTGATCAGCATGGCGCCGACCGCCGCGAGGGTGCCCAGGAAGGCCCACAGCCAGTCGATCCGGCCGCTGCCCCACAGGTCGGCGGCGCGCAGGCCGAAGCCGACCAGCACCGCCGCGTCGCACAGGTAGGCGCCGACCCGGTCCAGGTACACCCCGGAGAGCGAGAACTGCTGCTTCCAGCGGGCGACCTCCCCGTCCACGCAGTCGAGGAGCAGGTAGAGCTGGACCATCACCACGCCGAGGACGGCGCCCCAGACGCCCGGCACCAGCAGGGCCGGGGCGGCCAGGACACCGGCCAGGGTCATCACGTAGGTCAATTGGTTGGGCGTGACCTTCGTGGTGACCAGGAAGCGGGTGATGCGCAGGGAGATCTCGCGCATGTACAGGCGGCCGCCCCAGTGCTCGCCGCTGCGCCGGTCCTTCACACCCGCCGGGTGGACGACGGGCCGGAGTTCAGCTACGGATGGTCTTGGCATAGTCGGCGTAAGCGTCCCTGATCTCGGCTGCGGACAGGTTGAGGTGCTCCAGGACCGTGAAGCGTCCCGGGCGGGTCTGGGGGGCGTACTCGACGGCCGCGACGAACTCGTCCACGCTGAACCCGATCTCCTCGGGCCGTACGGGAAGTCCGTGGCGCTGCAGCACCTCCACGAAGAGGCCGGACTGGTCCGCGGCTCCGCGCAGGTGCATGGCGAAGGCGGCGCCGAGCCCCACCTGCTCGCCGTGGAGCGCGGAGCGCCCCGGGTAGAGCAGGTCGAAGGCGTGGCTGATCTCGTGGCAGGCGCCGGACGAGGGGCGGGTGTCCCCGCTGATCGACATGGCGATGCCGGAGAGCACGAGGGCCTCGCTGAGCACGGTGAGGAACTCGTCGTCGGTGCAGCCGCCGGGGTGGCGCAGCACCGACTCGCCCGCGGTGCGGGCCATGGCGGCGGCCAGGCCGTCGACCGGCTCGTCGGTCAGGCGGTGCGAGAGCTCCCAGTCGGCGATGGCCGAGATGTTGGAGATCGCGTCGCCGATGCCGGCGCGGATGAACCGTACGGGCGCTTCCTTGATCACGTCGAGGTCGATGACCATCGCGATCGGGGTCGGCACACCGTAGGACCCGCGGCCGTTGTCGTTGTCCAGGATGGACACCGGCGAGCAGATGCCGTCGTGGGAGAGGTTGGTGGCCACGGCCACCATGGGCAGCCCGACCCGCGCCGCGGCGTACTTCGCCACGTCGATGATCTTGCCGCCGCCCAGGCCCACCACGGCGTCGTAGCGGCGGCCCTTTATGTCGTCGGCCAGCTTGACGGCGGAGTCGATGGTGCCGTCCACCACCGGGTACCAGTCGGCGTGCGGCAGGACCGGCTCCAGCTTGGTGCGCAGCGCCACGCCGGAGCCGCCGCTGATCGCGATCGCCAGCTTGCCGGAGGCGGAGATCCGCTGGTCGGCCAGGAGGCCGGCCAGGTCGTCCATCGCGCCCCGGCTGATGTCGACGACGACCGGGGAGGGGATGAGCCTCGTCAGTACTGGCATGCGATCGTCCGGCCCTTGGCGAGGTCGTCGTGGTTGTCGATCTCGACCCACTTGACGTCGCCGATGGGAGCCACGTCGATCACGAAGCCGTCGTTCACGAGCTGCTGGTAGCCGTCCTCGTAGTAGAGGTCGGGGTCGCGCTCGAAGGTGGTCTTCAGGGCTTCGGCGAGCGCCTGGGCGGCCTCGGGCTCGATCAGGGTGACACCGATGTACTCGCCGGTGGCGTCGGCCGGGTCCATCAGCTTCGTGATCTTCTGGACGCCCTTCTCGCCGTCGACGACCACCTTCATCTCCTCGTCGGCCAGGTTCTTGACCGTGTCGAGGGCGAGGATGATCTTCTGCCCGTTGCCGCGGGCGGCGAGCAGGGTCTGCTCGACGGAGACCGGGTGGACGGTGTCGCCGTTGGCGAGGATCACACCCTGGCCCAGGACGTCACGGGCGCACCACAGGGAGTAGGCGTTGTTCCACTCCTCGGCCTTGTCGTTGTCGATCAACGTGATCTTGACGCCGTACTTGGCCTCCAGGGCCTCCCGGCGCTCGTACACGGCCTCCTTGCGGTAGCCGACGACGATCGCGACCTCGGTGAGGCCGACCGCGGCGAAGTTGCCGAGGGTCAGGTCGAGGACCGTCAGGCTCTCCTCGTCGCCTTCGGGGCCGACGGGCACGAGGGCCTTGGGCAGGGTGTCGGTGTAGGGACGCAGGCGGCGTCCGGCACCGGCAGCGAGTACAAGGCCGATCATGCTGGTTCTCCTTCGTCATGTACGGCGGGTGCCCCGGAGGAGACCCAGAAGCGGATGCTCTCGGCGAGCACCACGAGTGCCACGGACACGGCCATGGCCGTGAGCGCGACGGGGAACGCGTCACGGGGCAGGACGGCGGCCAGGACCACGGCCAGCAGGACCCGGCCGTCGTGCCCGCCGATCGTCCACACCAGCCACCTCGGCGGTGCACCGGAGCCGCCGCGGATGCGGTAGACCGTGTCGTAGTGATGGTAGGCGACCGCCGCGACCAGTCCGAATGCGGCCGGAAGGGCCCCGGGGACGTCGGCCTTGGCGGCGAGCGCCAGCACGGTCGCGTACTCGGCGCACCGCAGCAGCGGCGGGACGAGCCAGTCCAGGGCCCCCTTGAGCGGGCGGGAGACGGCCGCGCCGGTGGCCATGACATAGAACACGGCGGTGCCGACGAGCCAGGGCGTGCCGAACGCGTTCAGCAGCACCCCCGCGAGGAGGAGTACGGAGCCGGCGAGGGTCATCGCCAGCGGGGCGACGGGCCGGCCCTTGACGAGCGTGGCGGCGGCCGAGGCCAGCGGGCCCGAGTCGGCGAGGTCGGCCAGGGCCTGGGCGGCCCGGTCGGTGCGCTTCGCCTTGCGGGTCAGGGAACGCAGGACCCGGCCGGCGGTGGTGTAGAGCGCGCCGAAGGCGCAGCCGATCAGCAGGGCGTAGAAGACGATGCGCGGGGTGGTCGCGGCCGTCAGCACCGCGATCATGGCCCAGCGCTCGCCGATCGGCAGGATGATCATCCGCCGGACCCAGACGGTCCAGCCGACGCTGTCGAGCCGGTCGGAGAGCGCGGCGGTCGGGCTCGTGTTGGCGGTGGCGTCGTGGTTGGCCTCGTTGAAGGCGAAGTCCACGACGTGCCGGCAGGTCATGAGGATCATGGCGCCGAGTGCCAGGGCCCAGACGTCGTCCCCGTGCCGGGCTGCGCCGAGCGCGAGGCCCGCGTAGAAGGAGTACTCCTTCGCGCGGTCGAAGGTCGCGTCGAGCCAGGCGCCCATCGTCGAGTACTGGAGCGAGTAGCGGGCGAGCTGGCCGTCGGTGCAGTCCAGGACGAAGGAGACCAGCAGCAGCACACCGGCGGTGACGTAGCCCCAGCGCTCGCCGGTGGCGGCGCAGCCGGCGGCGATCAGCGCCGTGGCCAGCGAGGCGGTGGTGACCTGGTTCGGGGTCAGTCCGCGTCGGGCGCACCAGCGGGCGAGGTAGCGCGAGTACGGGCTGATGAAGAACGTGGTGAAGAAGCCGTCGCGGGACTTCACGGCGCTGCGCAGCCGCACGGCCTCCTCGTCCACGGCGGCCACGGCGGCGGCCGCCGCCTCACGCTCCTGGGCGGTGGCGGGGACGGCGGCGACCAGGCTGCCGAGCTCGGGGCGCTGGACCGCGGTCCCGGCCGCCTCGACGGCGTCGGCGAGCCGGTCCGGGTACGGGCCGGAGCCCTCCAGGGACGTCGGCGGGAGCGCGGCGGCCTTGTCGAGGGCCGCGCGGGCCCCCGGCTGGACGGCGAGGGCGCCGGTCACGGCGCAGGCGTCGAAGCGCGGGTCGGTCAGGGCGAGCCGCAGCGCGTGCAGATGCCCGACGAAGGCGCTGTCCACGACGGCCACCCGCTGGTCGGCGGGTACGCCGGCCAGTGCCGCGGCGGTCTCTTCGGGGCCGGCGGCGGGGCGGACGTCGAAGCCGAGGGAGCGCAGCTCGTCCGTGAGCGGTGATCCGGGGACCGGCAGGCCGGTGAGGATGACGGTCGACAGACGAACTCACTCCTTGCAGCGAACACGGGACGGGCGACGCCGCGCGGGGGCGGCGGCACGTCGGCAGAGGCTATCGGATGAATGGAAGCAGGGGTTCATCACCCGTTTACTCCCCGATAAGCCGAATAATCCGGGGCTTCGGCGCCGCCGGAGCGATCATCATTGACGATCACGCCGGGCACGACAAACCGCCTGGATGTTAAGGTCGAACGCGCTGTGGAACACAGGAAGCACCCCGTGGGGAAAGAGGTGGGTCGATGACCGTCGCAGTGGTCGCTGCCGAGCGCGGCGAACTCCGGTACCTCCCCGTATTCCCCACTTTCCTCCGGGCGTCCGGCCAGGCCTGATCGCATCGCCGATCCATCCCCCAGCCTCCGCTGGGGTGTCCTCTGGTCGGCCGGAGCCCCCGTTCCCGAGGGTTCACGTTGACCGACAACGACTCCGGCTTCACCCGCGCCGAATTCTTCGACGCGTTCCTCACACTCCACCGCGGCCTGCCCCGCCAGTCGCCCGGCTCCGACGCGACCACGCGGCACCTGCTGTCGCTGTGCGGACCGCTGCCCGAGCGGCCGCGCGTCCTCGACCTGGGCTGCGGTCCCGGCCGCAGCGCCCTGCTCCTCGCCGAGGTGGCGGGCGCCGGCGGCGCCGAGGTGACCGCCGTCGACCTGTACGAGGGCTTCCTCGACGAACTCCGCACGGCCGCCGCGGGCCGCGGGGTCGCCGACCGCGTCCACCCCGTCAAGGCGGACATGGGCGAGCTCACCTTTGCGGACGGCTCCTTCGACCTCGTATGGGCGGAGGGCTCCGCCTACTGCATCGGCTTCGACACCGCGCTCGCGGGGTGGAAGCGGCTGCTCGCCCCCGGCGGCACGCTCGTGGTGACCGAGTGCGAGTGGACGGTCGAGGAGCCCTCGGCCGGGGCCCGCGCCTTCTGGGATCCCCAGTACGCCCTGCGCTCCGGCCCGCGCAACCTCGCCGCCGCCCGGGCGGCCGGGTACCGGGTGCTGGGCGTCCACCGCCAGCCGGATTCCGACTGGGCCGAGTACTACGGCCCGCTGGGCGAACGGGTGGCCGGGGCCGCCCGGGCCTCGGAGGCCAGCGCGGCCGCGGCCGCGCTGGCCTCCGTACGCGAAGAGCTCGACGTACGGGCGCGGCACGGGCACGAGTACGGCTACACCGGCTATGTCCTGCGGCCCGAGACGGCCGACGGCACCCCGGGCGGCACCCGCCGCTGACGGCGCCGCAGGGGGTGCCGGGCCGTGCCCGGCACCCCCTCTCGCGTCCTGTCCCCCGCCGCTTTAGCACGCGGCGGGGACAGACATGCGCGGATCGCCGAAGTGGGGACAAGCCTCTTTTGTACGGCAGACTGAAGGCCGAAGTCCGAAGCGAAGGATGGGTATGCCGACCACACCAGCCACCGCCGCGAACACCGCGTCCCCCGGCACCGGCACTCAAGAACCGATCATGCTCGAACTGGTCGACGAGTCCGGCAACACCATCGGCACGGCGGAGAAACTCTCCGCCCATCAGGCTCCGGGGCAGCTGCACCGGGCCTTCTCCGTGTTCCTCTTCGACGAGCAGGGCCGCCTGCTGATCCAGCAGCGGGCCCTCGGGAAGTACCACTCCCCGGGCGTCTGGTCGAACACGTGCTGCGGTCACCCGTACCCCGGCGAATCGCCCTTCGCGGCGGCGGCCCGGCGCACGCACGAGGAGCTGGGCCTGTCGCCCTCGTTGCTCGCCGAGGCGGGGACGGTGCGCTACAACCACCCCGACCCCGCTTCGGGCCTGGTGGAGCAGGAGTACAACCACCTGTTCGTGGGACTCGCGCAGGCGCAGCTGCGCCCGGATCCGCAGGAGATCGGCGACACGGCGTTCGTGACCGCCGAGGAGCTCGCCAAGCGGCATGCAGAGGCGCCGTTCTCGGCCTGGTTCATGACGGTGCTGGACGCGGCTCGACCCGCGATCCGCGAGCTGACCGGGGCTGCGGCGGGCTGGTAGCCCGTACGGGGCCGGTGCTCAGGGCCGCCCGGATGTGGTGAGCGGCAGCGCCGCCCAGATGACCTTGCCGCCCGTCGAAGTGTGTTCGACGTCGCAGACCCCGCCGGACTCCCGGGTGGTCTCCCGGACCAGGAGCAGGCCCCGGCCGCCGGTCTGGCCGAAATCCGCCTCCAGCGCCTTGGGCCGGTACGGGTGGTTGTCCTCGACGGCCACCCGTACCCACTCCCGGCCGATGGCGACCTCGACCGCGACTTCCGGGGAGAGCAGCGCCGCGTGCCGCACCGAGTTCGTCACCAGTTCGGAGACGATCAGCAGCAGCGCGTACACGAGGTCGCGGTCGGCCGGGACGCCCTGGCGGCCGAGCAGGTCGCGGACCGCGCGGCGGGCCTGCGGAACGGATTCTTCTACAGCGGGCACGGTGAACCGCCACACGCCCTCGTACGCGAGAGGGCCGACCGGGGGCTCCGGCTCGCCCAGCTCGGCTGGCGGGACACTCCCGCTGACGTCCATGTTCCGGCCCCCGTCTTCACGCTCGATCGTCTCCACGCGTCCAGAGTGGGGAACGGGCTGCTCCGGGCCGGACCGGTGACCAGAACTCGGCGTCATTCGGGCACATTCTGACCGCTGGCGTATGACAGCGTCAGTTGTGCGACTGTTCCTGATCTTCTCCGGGCCGCTTCCCGGCCGCGGCGGGCCCTTCCACGACACCGGCCCGGTCGGCCGCCACCTCGTCCTCCCTGACCAGGCCCAGGATGCGCCGGGCGCCCAGGCTCAGGGCCACCAGCCTCAGCCCGTCGAACAACAGGGCGAGGAAGAAGAAGGTTCCGATCACGTGGAGACTACTGCCGGGACAGCCGGCCCGGATCACCTTGATCGCAGGATCGGCGGCCCGGGATAGCATCCGGCGCATGGACGCAGCCCCGGAAGCAGCCCCCGACGCGGCCCCCGAAGCGGGCCTCCGGCACTCCGTTGCCGACGGGGTCGCCACCGTCGTCATCGCCCACCCCGCCAAGCGCAATGCCATGACGGCGGCGATGTGGCGGGCGCTCCCGCCCCTGCTGGCGGGCCTGGCGGCCGATCCGGCCGTACGGGTGCTCGTGCTGACCGGTGCCGGACCGACCTTCTGCGCGGGAGCCGACATCTCCTCCCTGCGGGGCGACGAGGATCCGCAGGCGCTGTCGGTGGCGGCGGAGGAGGCCCTCGCCGCCTTTCCGAAGCCCACGCTCGCGGCGATCCGCGGATTCTGCGTGGGCGGCGGCAGCCAACTGGCCGCGGCCTGCGATCTGCGCTTCGCCGAGGAGGGGGCGTCCTTCGGGGTGACCCCGGCGAAGCTCGGCATCGTCTACCCCTCCTCGTCCACCCGGAGGCTGGCGGCGCTGGTGGGCCCGGCCACCGCCAAGTACCTGTTGTTCTCCGCCGAGTTGATCGACGCGGAGCACGCGCTGCGGGCCGGCTTCCTGAACGAGCTGGTGCCGGGCGGACAATTGGACAAGCGCGTCGCGGACTTCACCCGTGTCCTGGCGAGCCGTTCGCGGCTGACGCAGGCCGCGGCCAAGGAGTTCGCGGACGGCCGGACGGACCGCGACGGTCACTGGGCGCGTCAGGCGGCGGCGAGCGGCGACACCTCGGAGGGGGTCGCCGCCTTCCTGGAACGCCGCACACCGTCGTTCACCTGGAACCCGACGGGGACGTCAGGGGATTGACGGCGCGCAGGCGCGCCACGAGCTCGGCCGGCGCCTTGTCCGGCGAACCGGCGTCGTAGGGCGGCTCGGGGTCGTACTCGGTCATCAGCTGCACCGTCTGGGCGTACTCGTCCCCGGCGATCCGGCCGAGGAGGGCGAGCCCCATGTCGATGCCGGAGGACACCCCGGCCGCGGTGACGTACTTCCCGTCGAAGACGACGCGCTCGCCGGTGGGCTCTGCCCCGAAGGCGGGCAGCCGGTCGAGGAACAGCCAGTGGCAGGTGGCCCGGCGGCCCTCCAGCAGCCCGGCGGCGGCCAGCAGGAGCGAGCCGGAGCAGACGGAGGTGGTCCAGGTGCTGGTGGCGTCGGTGGCGCGCAGCCAGTCGAGGACGGCCGGGTTCGCCATCTCCACCTCGGGGTGGGGGCCGCCGGGGACGAGGACGATGTCGGGGCGGGGCACCTCGTCGAGCGCCTTGGCGGCGACGAGGGCGAGCGACCCCGCATCGTTGCGCACGGGCCCGGGCCGCTCGGCCACGAAGACGGTCTCGGCGCCGGGGAGGCGGCCGAGGGTGTCGTAGGGGCCGATGGCGTCGAGGGCGGTGAAGCCGTCGTAGAGCAAGAAGGCGATCTGCATGTCTTCTCCTGAGTGGGTGTGGTGCTGTGGTCCACCGCTCCGACGGAGCGGCCCGCCTGGGTACGCCCGGCCGGCCGGGCACCGGCGGGTGGTCAGGGGCCGAAGCGGCGGCGGTATTCCGTCGGCGGCTGGCCCAGGGTCTTGAGGAAGGCCCGGCGCAGGGCCTCCGGGGTGCCGTAGCCGCAGGACCGCGCGATCCGGGCAACGCCGTCCTCCGTCTCCTCCAGCAGCCGCCGCGCGTGCTCCACCCGGACCCGCTCCACGTACCGCCCCGGCGTCACGCCCGTCTCCGCCTGGAAGGCCCGGGCGAAGTGCCGGGGCGAGAGCCGGGCCCGGGCCGCCAGGGCCTCGACGCTCAGGTCCTCGCCCGGGTGCTCCGTGATCCAGTGCTGCACGTCCCGCAGCGGCTCCCGGCGGGCCGTCTGGGCCGCCAGCTGCGCGCTGAACTGCGCCTGGTTGCCCGGCCGCCGCAGGAACACCACCAGATGGCGGGCGATCGTCAGCGCGAGGTCCCTGCCGTGGTCCTCCTCCACCAGGGCCAACGCCAGGTCGATGCCCGCCGTCACCCCGGCGGAGGTGGCGACCGGGCCGTCCCGGACGTAGATCGGGTCCGGCTCCACCGCCACCCCCGGATAGTCCCGCGCCATCTGCTCGCAGGCGTTCCAGTGCGTGGTGGCCCGCCGCCCGTCGAGCAGTCCCGCCTCCGCGAGCAGCAGCCCGCCCGTGCACACCGACACCAGCCGCTCCGCGCCACCCCCGTGGGCGCGCAGCCAGTCGGTGAGCCGCGGCTCGAAGTCCCCGGTGTACCGGCCTCCCGGCACCAGCACCGTGGTCCCCGGCCCCGGCCGCTCGGCCTCCAGCTCCCCGTCCGGCACCAGCGTCAGCCCGCTGCTCGTGCGGACGGCCGCGCCGCCCGGGGAGACCGTGCGGATCGCGTAGCGCCGGGCGCCGGCGAAGACCTCCACCGGCCCGGTCACATCCAGGCTCTGCACCCCGTCGTAGAGGAGGACGAGCACGTTTCGCAACGACATGACCCCATGGTGTGAGGTCTTCTCCGCGGCTGCAATGACGGGCTTCCCACCTTTACGGCCATGCCCGCCGCCGCGGATAGGATCGGCGGACCATGACTGCAACCCTCGTCGCCAAGAACCTCACCGCCGCGCACGGTGAGCGCACCCTCTTCGCCGGCCTCGACCTCGTCGTCGCGCCCGGCGACGTCATCGGTCTCGTCGGCGTCAACGGCGCCGGGAAGTCCACCCTGCTGCGCCTGCTGGCCGGCCTGGACCGGCCCGAGGCCGGTGAGCTGCGGCTCTCCCCGCCCGCCGCGGCCGTCGGACACCTTCCCCAGGAGCCGGAGCGGCGCGCCGCCGAGTCCGTGCGGGAGTTCCTGGCCCGGCGTACGGGCGTGGCCGCCGCCCAGGCTGAGCTGGACGCGGCCACCCAGGGCCTGGTGGACGGCACGCCGGGCGCGGACGACGCGTACGCGACGGCACTGGACCAGTGGCTGAACCTGGGCGGCGCCGATCTCGACGAGCGGGCCCAGGAGGTCGCCGACGACCTCGGCCTGGCGGTGGGGCTCGACCTGCCCATGACCGCCCTGTCCGGTGGGCAGGCGGCCCGCGCCGGCCTCGCCTCGCTGCTGCTCTCCCGCTACGACGTCTTCCTGCTCGACGAGCCGACCAATGACCTGGACCTGGACGGTCTGGAGCGGCTGGAGCGGTTCGTGACGGGGCTGCGCGCGGGCACGGTCGTGATCAGCCACGACCGCGAGTTCCTGACCCGGACCGTCACCAAGGTCCTGGAACTGGACCTGGCGCAGCAGCAGATCAACCTCTACGGCGGCGGCTACGACGCCTATCTGGAGGAGCGCGAACGCGCGCGCACCCATGCGCGCGAGGAGTACGACGAGTACGCGGACAAGCGCGCGGCGCTCGAAGGCCGGGCGCAGATGCAGCGCGGCTGGATGGACAAGGGCGTCAAGAACGCCCGCCGCAAAGCCACCGACAACGACAAGATCGGCAAGAAGTTCCGCAGCGAGGCCAGCGAGAAGCAGGCGGCCAAGGCCCGCCAGACGCAGCGCGCCATCGAGCGGCTGGAGGTCGTCGACGAGCCCCGCAAGGAATGGGAGCTGCGGATGGAGATCGCCGCGGCCCCGCGCTCGGGCTCGGTGGTCGCCACCCTGCGCGAGGCGGCCGTCCGGCGCGGCGACTTCGACTTCGGCCCGGTCAGCCTGCAGATCGACTGGGCGGACCGGGTGGCGATCACCGGCGCCAACGGCGCGGGCAAGTCCACGCTGCTGGCGGTGCTGCTCGGCAGGCTGGCCCCGGACTCCGGCGCGGCCGCCCTCGGTTCGGGCGTGCTGATCGGCGAGGTCGACCAGGCGCGCGGACTGTTCCTCGGCGGCGAGCCGCTGCTGGAGGCCTTCTGCGCGGCCGTTCCGGACACCGAGCCGGCCGAGGTGCGCACGCTGTTGGCCAAGTTCGGCCTGAAGGCGTCGCACGTACTGCGCCCCGCGGCCACGCTCTCGCCGGGTGAGCGCACCCGTGCGGCCCTCGCGCTGCTCCAGGGCCGCGGGGTGAACCTGCTGGTCCTCGACGAGCCCACGAACCACCTGGACCTCCCGGCGATCGAGCAGCTGGAGTCGGCCCTGGAGGCGTACGAGGGCACGCTGCTACTGGTCACGCACGACCGCCGGATGCTGGAGGCGGTGCACGTGACCCGCCGCCTGGAGGTCGCGGACGGCAAGGTCGTCGAGCTGTAGGCCTCGGGGCGCGTCATGCGAAGGGCACGTTGACGCAGGCGAGCCGGTTCCCGGCCACGCCGGCCGTGCCGTGTGCCGTTCCGGTGGGGTGCTCGTGGATCACCACGGAGCGGGCCTCGCCGGGACGGAAACGCCAGGTCACGGTGGAGGCGGAGGCGCCGTGGCCGCGCCCGTCGGTGCTGAGGTCGAGCCACACCTCGTTACGGGGGTTGGCGTACGCGGGGTCCATCGAGGGCTGGGCCGGATCCTCGGCGTCCTGGTAGTGCGGCCCGGAGTCGCCGGGCACGCTGCCGCAGGCCTTCCGGTGCACATGGGCACCGAACGTGCGGTTCGCCTCCGCACCCCGGATCCACAGCTCGACGTGGGTGCCGTCCTGGCCGAGGCGCTCGGTGACACGGACCGTGCCGCCGACGGGGATCGCCTGCGGATCGAAGGTCACTGCCCGGTGGGTCGTCGGGCCGCCGGCGGCCCGGAACGGCTCGTCGACGGTCACGCCCTGGTCCACGCGCCCGACGAGGGGCGAGGACATGGCCATGGCGGCAGCGAGAACTGACGCGAGGAAGGACACCTTGGACTCCTTGTGATGCGGACCCGGACGTCCCCTCCCTGCCGAGCTTCCCTCCTCCCCCGCCCAGGTTGGCCCGGGCCGACCGTCACCGCATCTCCGGCGGCTCCTGTGCGGGGGCCCGGCGGGTGCGGGCCATCCGGCGGGCCACGAAGCCGCGGGGCAGGTGCCGGGCGGCGAACGCGTAGGCCTGGTAGCGGCGACCGGTGATGCTCACCGGTCGGCGCAGGGCCAGGTCGCGCAGGGCCCGGGCCACGACGTCCTCCGGCTCCAGCCACACCGCGTCGCGCAGGCCGCTCACGTCCATTCCGGCGCGGGCCTGGAACTCGGTGCGGGTGAACCCGGGCACCACGGCCAGCACCCGGACCCCGTACGGCGCCATGTCCACCCGCAGCGACTCGCTGAACGCGGTGATCCAGGCCTTGGCGGCCCCGTAGGTCCCGGTGGGCAGGAGTCCGGCGACCGAGGAGACGTTGAGCACGGCGCCCCGGCGGCGCTCGCGCAGCCCCGGCAGGATCGCGTGGGTGAGCCGGAGCGGGACTTTGACCAGCAGGTCGAGCATCCGCTCCTCGTCCTCGACCGGGCTGTACGGGAACGGCGCGGGCAGGCCGAAGCCCGCGTTGTTGACCAGGATGTCCACGGGCCGGGCCCGGTCGGCGAGCCGCTCGGCGACCGCGGCGCACTCCCCCGCCTCCAGCAGATCGGCGGGCAGCACCTCGCAGACCGTGCCGTGGGCGCGGCCCAGTTCCCGGGCGAGGCCTTCGAGGCGGTCCTTGTCACGGGCGACGAGGACGAGGTCGCAGCCCTTGGCCGCGAAGCCGCGGGCGAAGGCCGCGCCGAGTCCGGCGCTGGCCCCGGTGATCAGAACGGTGGTCAAGGGGCGTTCACTTCCTGCGGGTTCAGGGGTTCACGGGCTCCGGGGTGAAGCCGGCGGCGGCCGGGGAGCCGTAGGCCTGGGCCACGTCCACCAGGAACCGGGCCTCGTCCTCCACGCCGCCGCCCTCGGCGGAGGTCTGCATCGCGGCGGGCAGCTCCCACTCGGCGGCCCCTCCCGGCCGGACCGGCAGCCCGGCGAGCTTCGCCTGCCGCGCCTCCTTCAGTACGCAGGCCAGCGCGGCCGCGGTGCGCCGCTGTTCGGGGATCCCGCTGACCGTGACGTGGCTGCGGGCGAGCTCCGGGACGCCGGGGGCGACGTATTCGCCGAGGATCAGGATGGCGTCGCGGGTCTCGATGACCTTGCGGTACACGAGCAGGTTGCGCGGGACCGGCGGCCACAGCAGCTCCACGACCCGGCCGGCCCGCGGTTTGGTGAGGGCGACGTGCGGGACGGCCTGGACGAGGTCGTGCCACAGCGGCCACAGCCGCCAGGCGGTGGCGATGTCCGTGGTCGTACGGCGCAGGGTGAACAGGGTCGGGACGAGGATCGCGGCGGCGCGCAGCAGCCCGTGCAGGTTCATCAGCAGCGGCAGCGCCGGCATGGCCCAGGTGCTGCCGAACAGGGCCTTGAGCAGGTACACGAACCAGAACGCCCCGGCGAGGGCGGTCCCGAGGCCGAACAGCCGCAGGCCGGCCGCCAGGCCCCGGCTCCCGGTGCGGCGGCTGTAGCGGCCGCAGAGGCTGACGCAGGTGATGTTGGCGAGGAGGTGCGCGGCGATGAGGAAGAGCCAGTAGGCGAGGGAGGGCACCGGGTCGCCGTGCGGCGGGATGGTGTGGGGCCCGTGCGCGGGCACGGCCATGTCCAGGATCAGGAGGGTGGTCAGCCAGGCGACCGTGCCCATCCAGGCGGCGAGTTGGAGGGTGCGTCCCCGGGTGGCGGCAGCCACGAAGTAGAGCACGGCTCCCGCCGAGAGCACGCCGATCAGGTTGCGGACGAGGCTGACGGCGTGCGCGTAGTCGGCGTCGCGCGTCGCGTAGGCGATCACGTCGGGGAGGTTCAGGGTCATCGCGGCGGCGGCGGTCGCCACCGCCAGCCACAGGCCGCGCTGCTGCGGCAGGCGCAGGGCGCCCGGGGCGCGCAGCAGGACCGCGATCCACAGGCACACCACGCTGGGTACCGCGAGCCAGTCGCCGATGGCGGTGAGGTCACTGGCCACGGTGGCCCCGCTCCTGGGCGCGGGTGTGGCTGCGCTCGTAGCCCATGGCCGATTCCAGTCGGGCCAGGGTGCCCCTGATCTCGGCGGGCGAGGCCGGGGAGGGGCCCGCCGTACGGATACGGATCATGCTGGCGAGCATCTCCGCCTCCTGTTCCTGGCGGGTCGTGTAGTTGGTGCGCCCGAGGATGACGGGGGCACCCTCGGCGGGCTCCTCCCCTTCCAGGGAGTGGTGGCCGAACAGGATGTGCCCGAGCTCGTGGAGGACGATGTGCTCGCGGTGCAGCGGGGTGGTCTGGGCCTCGTAGAAGACGTAGTCGACCCGGTCGGTGCCCACCCACAGCCCGCAGACGCCGGATTCCGCGGCCTCCTTGGGGAGCGGGTGCAGCCGGATGGGGCGGCCGCGGCCCTGGGCTATCCGGTCGCACAGCGCGTCGAGCGAGAAGGGGTGGGGCATGTCCAGTCGGCCGAGGATCTTCTCGCACCGTTTGCGGAGGCCGTGTTGCGCGTGGGGCATGTGATCCCTCTTCGGACCCTTTCGCGGGCAGCGTCGATAGGCGTGCTGTGGCATGGGCATGACGTCCTGTGCCTTCAAGGCGGCCTCTGGGAGTGCGGGCTTTGAGGGGGGAACGGACGCCCGTCCGCCGGAGGGCGAACGGGCGTTCCACCATGCCTACAGATCTTGTACGGGACTTGGCAAGGTATGCCCCCGTACGAGGTGACTATTCAGCCAACCCTGCCGGTGTGCCGGCGCCCGCGCGCACCGCGAGCACCGCCCGCCGCCCTACCGCTTGCGGCGCTCCTCGGGACCGGCGAGGCCGGCCCGACGCAGGGCGTCGGCCATCGCGCTGTTGGCGGGGGCGGGGGCGCCGGCCCGCTGTCCCTGACCGCCCTGGCCGCCGCCTGCCTGCCGGCGGGCACCGCCCTGGCCTTGGCCGCCTCCGCGCTGCTGCGGGGGACGGCCGCCGCCGCGCCGCTCCTGCCGGTCCTCGCGCTGCCGGGGCGCGGCCGCCGTGCGGTCGGCCTCGTCCTCCAGCCGCAGGGTGAGCGAGATCCGCTTGCGCGGAACGTCGACGTCCACGACCTTGACGCGGACGATGTCGCCCGGCTTGACCACGTCGCGCGGGTCCTTGACGAAGTTCTTCGACAGGGCCGAGACGTGCGCCAGCCCGTCCTGGTGGACGCCGATGTCGATGAAGGCGCCGAAGGCCGCCACGTTGGTGACGACCCCTTCCAGGATCATCCCGGGCGCGAGGTCGCCGATCTTCTCGACGCCCTCCTTGAACGTGGCCGTCTTGAAGGCGGGGCGCGGGTCCCGGCCCGGCTTCTCCAGCTCGCGCAGGATGTCGGTGACCGTCGGCAGGCCGAAGGCCTCGGTGACGAACTGCTCCGGGCGCAGCGAGCGCAGGACCGCGGTGTTGCCGATCAGGGCGGCCACCTCACTGCCCGCGGTCTTGGCCATGCCCCGCACCACCGGGTAGGCCTCGGGGTGCACGCTGGAGAAGTCCAGCGGGTCCTCCCCGCCGCGGATCCGCAGGAAGCCCGCGCACTGCTCGTACGCCTTCGGGCCGAGCCGGGCCACGTCCTTGAGCGCCTTGCGGCTGCGGAAGGGGCCGTTGGCGTCGCGGTGGGCCACGATGTTCTCGGCGAGGCCGCTGCTGATGCCCGAGACGCGGGAGAGCAGCGGGGCGGAGGCGGTGTTGACGTCCACGCCCACGCCGTTCACGCAGTCCTCGACGACGGCGTCGAGCGAGCGCGAGAGCTTCACCTCGGACAGGTCGTGCTGGTACTGGCCGACGCCGATCGACTTGGGGTCGATCTTGACGAGCTCGGCGAGCGGGTCCTGCAGGCGGCGGGCGATGGAGACCGCGCCGCGCAAGGACACGTCCATGTCCGGGAGTTCCTGCGAGGCGAAGGCGGAGGCCGAGTACACGGAGGCGCCGGCCTCGGAGACCATCACCTTGGTGAGCTTCAGCTCGGGGTGGCGGGTGATCAGGTCACCGGCCAGCTTGTCGGTCTCGCGTGAGGCCGTGCCGTTGCCGATGGCGATCAGCTCGACCGCGTGCTCCTTGGCGAGGCGGGCCAGTTTGGCCAGCGACTCGTCCCACTTGTTGGCCGGGACGTGCGGGTAGACCACGTCCGTGGCCACGACCTTGCCGGTGGCGTCCACGACGGCGACCTTGACGCCGGTACGGAAGCCGGGGTCGAGGCCGAGGGTGGCCCGGGTGCCCGCGGGGGCGGCGAGCAGCAGGTCGCGCAGGTTGGCGGCGAAGACCCGGACGGCCTCGTCCTCGGCGGCGGCGCGCAGCCGCATGCGCAGGTCGATGCCGAGGTGCACCTGGATCTTCGTGCGCCAGGACCAGCGGACGGTGTCGGCGAGCCACTTGTCGCCGGGGCGTCCGCGATCGGCCACGCCGAAGCGGCGGGCGATCATGCCCTCGTACGTGGAGGGGCCGGGGGTCTCGCTCGGCGGCTCGGGCTCCAGGGTGAGGTCGAGGACCTCCTCCTTCTCACCGCGCAGCATGGCCAGGACCCGGTGCGAGGGCAGCGCCGTGAACGGCTCGGCGAAGTCGAAGTAGTCGGCGAACTTGGCGCCCGCCTCCTCCTTGCCCTCGCGGACCTTCGCCGCGAGCCGGCCGCGGCTCCACATGCGCTCGCGCAGTTCGCCGATCAGGTCGGCGTCCTCGGCGAACCGCTCGGTGAGGATGGCGCGGGCGCCCTCCAGGGCGGCTGCCGGATCGGCGACGCCCTTGTCGGCGTCCACGAACGCTGCCGCGGCGGCGGCCGGTTCCACCGACGGGTCGGCCAGCAGGCCCTCGGCGAGCGGCTCCAGACCCGCCTCGCGGGCGATCTGCGCCTTGGTGCGCCGCTTGGGCTTGAACGGGAGGTAGATGTCCTCCAGGCGGGCCTTGGTGTCGGCCGCGTTGATCCGCGCCTCCAGCTCGGCGTCGAGCTTGCCCTGCTCCCGGACCGAGTCGAGGACGGCCGCGCGCCGGTCCTCCAGCTCGCGCAGATACCGCAGCCGCTCCTCCAGGGTGCGCAGCTGGGCGTCGTCGAGCATCTCGGTCGCTTCCTTGCGGTAGCGCGCGATGAACGGCACGGTGGAGCCGCCGTCGAGCAGCTCGACGGCGGCCTTGACCTGCCGCTCCCGTACGCCGAGCTCCTCGGCGATCCTGCCTTCGATGGACGTCGTCACGATCGGTCCCGCCTGCCTTCGTTTGCACTGGACGGCTGCCA
Source organism: Streptomyces sp. NPDC043680 (assembly GCF_056436685.1). NCBI lineage: Bacteria > Bacillati > Actinomycetota > Actinomycetes > Kitasatosporales > Streptomycetaceae > Streptomyces > Streptomyces sp. NPDC043680. The sequence continues at coordinate 100,882 of NZ_JBWKCE010000008.1, forward strand.
ATTGTGGCAGGTGGCACCGGCGCAGGCGCGGACCGCCGCCCCGCCGGGCCCGGGGGCGGCGCGCCGGGGAGGCTACGCCTTGCCGAAGAGGTCGGCGGGGAAGGCGCCCGCGGCCATGGCCCGCTGGACGAAACCGCCGCCCAGCTCCGCGAGCCGGGCCAGGCCGTCCGCGCCGAGGTGTTCGTACGGGGCCGCGTCGAGGCGGTCGGTGTCGGCTTCCAGGCGTTCCCGTACGGCCCGGCCCTCCTCGGTGAGCTCGCCGTCGGCGTCGAGGATCCCGCGCTCGCGCAGGCGGTCGGCGGCAGCGGTCAGATCGGACGGCTCCCAGCCGCGGACGGCCCTGTTCCACTTCGGGCTCATGCCGCGGCCGGTGGCGGTGTGGCTGACCAGCGCCTCCAGCGGGTCCAGCCCCGCGATGAGCAGGGCCGCGAGGTGGCCGTCGCCGCGGTGCTCGCGCAGCAGGGTGGTGGCGTGCCACAGGCGCAGGTGCGGCTCCTCGGGTACCGGGAGGTCGGCGTGGGCGGCGTAGAGGGGGCGGGCGTGCCGGGTGCAGGCCTCGGTGGCACGCATGGCCAGGTCGGCGGCCTCGGCGATCTCCGGGGAGGCGACGGCCTCCTCGCCGAGCAGCCGGCGCAGGGTGCGGTCGGCGGCGCGCAGGCGGGCGGCGAGGGCCTGCTCGGGGGTGATCGTCTCCCAGACGGCGGGCAGGTGCCGGGCTACGGAGTCGTGGCGGTAGTTGTAGAAGGCCGCGGTCACGGCGCCGGCACCGACTGCGCCCATGGCGGCGGAGCGGGAGGCGAGGTTGACGGCGAGCCGCTCGGTGACGCCGAGGGCGGCGTACTCCTTGGCGAGATCCGGCGAGAAGTAGATCGTGGCGTGCAGCGGGTTGATCGCGGCGTGCCAGCAGCGACGGGCGGCGAACTCGGGAATCGACATGCCCGCCAGGTTACCGACTGCTCAGTATGTCGCACAGGCCAGGCTCCGCCACGCCGGTCCCCGCCCGGCGCAGGCGCTGTTTTCTGGCCTTTCTCGCAGGGTGCCCGTACCGCGCGGTGCGGTGCGCGCACGCGGTCATCCGGGCCCTCACGGCGCCGGAGGGCGTGCCTGTGACGGCCGAATGGCGATCGTGTGACAGCAGGGGCCATGGACATGACGTGAGGGGCCGGGCGTGAATACGGTCGAGCCACCAGACCGAGAACATGACTGTCTCCCCTACCACTTGGAGCCCTTCGTGCACCGCAAAGTCATCGCCCCGAGCGTGCTCGCCGCTTCCCTGCTGCTGGTGATCCCGGCGTCGGCGGCGAGTTCCGTACCGGGCGCCCCGGGTATCGGCGATCCCTACTACCCGGCCAGCGGCAACGGGGGATACGACGTGTCCCACTACGACCTGCGCCTGCAGTACCAGCCGAAGACGGACCTGCTGGAGGGCACGGCCACCCTGCTGACCACCGCCAAGCAGGACCTCTCCCGCTTCAACCTGGACTTCGGCCTCAAGGTCAGCGAGATCCGGGTCAACGGCGCCAAGGCCAAGTTCGCCACGTCCGGGGACCACGAGCTGGAAGTGACCCCCGCCCAGCCGCTGCAGAAGGACCGGCAGGCGACCGTCGTCGTCAAGTACGCCGGCAAGCCCTCCGAGTTCAAGATCGACGGCTGGTCGGCCTGGCAGCGCACCCCGGACGGCGGCATCGCGGCGCAGGAGCCCGACTCGGCGGTCTGGTGGTTCCCGAGCAACGACCACCCGCTCGACAAGGCCACCTTCGACATCTCGGTCAACGTCCCGGACGGCACGCAGGCGATCAGCAACGGCGTGCTCCAGTCGCAGACTTCGCGGCTCGGCTGGACCCGCTACAACTGGCGCTCCAACAAGCCGCAGGCCACGTACCTCGCCACCCTCGCCATCGGCAAGTTCGACGTCACCACCGACAAGACGGCGAACGGGCTGCCGATCCTCAACGCGTACAGCAAGGACCTCGGCGACAACGCGGGGGCGGCGCGCGCCAGCGTCGAGCGGACCGGCGAGGTCGCCGAGTGGCTGGAAGGCGTCTTCGGCCCGTACCCGTTCAACGCGCTGGGCGGCTACGTGCCGAACGTGCCGTCCGGCTTCGCGCTGGAGACGCAGACCCGGCCGTTCTACAGCCCGCGGCAGTTCTCGAACGGCGCGAACGTCTCGGTCGTCGTCCACGAGCTGGCCCACCAGTGGTACGGCGACAGCGTGTCCGTGGACGGCTGGAAGGACATCTGGGTCAACGAGGGCTTCGCCCGCTACAGCCAGTGGCTCTGGTCGGAGAAGGAGGGCGAGGGCACGGCGCAGGAGCTGGCCGACTGGGCGTACGCGCAGCACCCGGCCGAGGACCCGTTCTGGCAGGTCAAGCCGGGGGACCCGGGCCCGGACAACCAGTTCCACGGGGCGGTCTACGACCGCGGGGCGATCGCCCTCCAGGCGCTGCGCAACGAGATCGGCGACGAGAAGTTCTTCCAGATCCTCAAGGGCTGGCCGACCGAGCGGGCCTACGGCAACGCCAAGGTCGGCGACTTCGTCCGCTACGCGGAGAAGGTGTCGAACAAGCCGCTGGCCCAGTTCTTCGAGACCTGGCTCTACACCCCGGGCAAGCCGGCGTTCGCGCCGCCGGCCGCCGCCACGCCGACCGCCCGCTCCGCCAAGGCGCCCGCCGCCAAGCCCGTGGAGCCCAAGTCCTGGAAGAAGATCGCCGAGACGAACACCGTCCACGAGACCGGGCACCGGCACGGCCGCTGACCAGCCGGTCGGCCGGTCACCGGTCAACCGGTCGCGGTCAACCGGTCGCGGTCAACCGATCATCGGCCATCGGTACCGTGGCCGGTGGCGGGGCGGGGGGCCCCCCCGCGGGGGGCCGCGCCCCCCCCCCCCCGGGCGCCCCGCCCGCCGGGGGGGGCGCCCCCCCCCCCCCCCCCCCCCGGACCGGGCCCCGCACCCCCCTCCGCCGAAACCACAACCCCCCCCACCCGACCCGGCGCGGGGGCCCCCCCGCCCCCCCCCCGCGGCGCCGGCCCCCCCACCGCGCCCGTGCCTCGCGCGCGAGCGGCAGGTACCGCAGCCGCTCCGGCAGCAGCGGTACGAGGAGCCGTACGCCCGTGCTGAACCGCCGGAGCCTGCGCTCCTGGGCCGGGGTCCACTCCAGCCCGATGGCGGCGCGGGCGTCGGGCGGCATGTAGCCGACGGTGACGAAGGCCCGAAGCCGCAGGAACGCCCTGCGCAGCACCGGCCAGGTCAGCCGCAGCAGCAGCCGCACCGGCAGGGGGCCGCCCTCGGGCCGCGGCAGCGGCACGTCCGTGGCGACCAGCTCGCGGGCGACCTCGGTGGGCTCGATCTCCTCGGCGAGCATCCGGCGGTAGTACGGCCAGTACTCCTCGATGCTCTGAGGCATGTCCCGGTCGCGCAGGCCGAGGATCCGGCCCACCTGGAGCCACTCCCGGTACAGCTGCCGCTCCTGGGCGGGGGTGAAGCGGCGCAGCAGGTAGCGCCCGGCGTGCAGGTAGACCGGGAAGCCGGTGGCGTGCACCCAGGCGTAGCAGGCGGGGTCGAGGGAGTGGTAGCGCCGCCCCCGGGTGTCGACGCCCTGGATGTCCTTGTGCAGCCGGCGCACCCTGCGCCCCTCGGCGGCGGCTTCGGGGCCGCCGTACACCCACAGCTGTACGGAGCGCAGTGAGCGCTCACCGCGCCCCCAGGGGTCCGTGCGGAAGACCGAGTACGCGTCGACCCCGGCCGCGATGGCGGGATGCGCGACCTGCATCGTGAAGGCGGCGGGCAGCATCAGCAGCGCCCGGATGTCACCGGAGATGGTCCAGAGCACCCCGCCGGGCGGCGGCGGCTCGGGCTCGCCGCGCCGCGCCGTCCCGGGTCCTGAAACGTGCTCGGCGGGCTCCGTCGTACTCATACGTCCAGTATGACCGGCTCCGCTTGTGGGGGTTCCGCGCGATGTTCCGCGCCGGACAGAAAGTCGTGTCACGGGTGTTACCCCGAAGTAACCGCGGCTGCTTGTATGACGGCGTCGATCTCTCTCTCCCCCCCCCCGCAGGAATGACGGAGACCCCATGCTGCACACCTCGCACGGCCGCTCCCGTGTCGCCGCCGCGGCCGTGGCGGCGATGGCCGCCGGAGCGCTGACCGTCGCCGGCGCCCCCGCCGCCACCGCGTCGGAGCGCGCCACCGCCCCCCGGCTCAGCGTCCTGACGTACAACACGTTCCTGATGAGCAAGAACCTCTATCCCAACTGGGGTCAGGACCACCGGGCTTCGGAGATCCCCAAGGCCTCCTTCTTCCAGGGGCACGACGTGGTCGTGCTCCAGGAGGCCTTCGACAACGGGGCCTCGGACGCCCTGAAGGCCAATGCCTCGGCCCGGTACCCGTACCAGACCCCGGTCGTCGGCCGCAGCAAGAGCGGCTGGGACGCCACGGGCGGCGCCTACTCCTCCACCACCCCGGAGGACGGCGGCGTCACCGTGCTCAGCAAGTGGCCGATCCTGCGCAAGGAGCAGGTCGTCTACAAGGACGCCTGCGGCGCCGACTGGTGGTCCAACAAGGGCTTCGCCTACGTGGTGCTGAACGTGAACGGCACCAGGGTCCACGTGGTGGGCACCCACGCGCAGTCCACCGACTCGGGCTGCGCCGCGGGCGAGGCGGCCGAGATGCGCGCCCGCCAGTTCAGGGCGATCGACGCCTTCCTGGACGGCAAGAACATCCCGGCCGGCGAACAGGTCATCGTCGCGGGCGACATGAACGTCGATTCCCGCAGCCCCGAGTTCGCCTCGATGCTCGCCAACGCCGACCTCGCCGACTCGGACACGCGCACCGGCCACCCGTACTCCTTCGACACCGCGCTGAACTCGATCGCCCACTACCGCTACCCGAGCGACCCGCGCGAGGACCTGGACTACGTCCTCTACCGCAAGGGCAACGCCCGCCCGGCGGGCTGGGAGAACAACGTGGTCAAGGAGGAGTCGGCACCCTGGACGGTCTCCAGCTGGGGCACCTCCTACACCTACGCCAACCTCTCGGACCACTACCCGCTGATCGGCAGGTAGCACCCGGCCCCGCCGCACCCGGCCCGTCCACCGGGTGCGGCGGCTCCTCGCACGCAGCCCCGGCCGACGTCAGTCCGCCGCGTACGGCTCTGCGTACAGGGCCTCGATCAGCGCGCCGTACTTCTCCCGCACCACCCGGCGGCGCAGCTTGAGCGAGGGCGTCAACTCCCCCGACTCCGGGCCCCATTCCTCGGCCAGCAGCCGGTACCGCTTGATCTGCTCGGTGCGGTTGAGGCGGGCGTTCGCGGCCTCGACGGCGCGGGCCACCTCCTCCTGCACGGCCGGGTGGCGGACGAGCAGGTCGGGGGAAGCGGCCTCGATGCCCCGGGCCGCGGCCCAGGCGGGGGCCATCTCCGGGTCCAGGACCAAAAGGGCGACCAGGTAGGAGCGGCCGTCTCCGTGCACCAGGGCCTGGCCGATCAGCGGGTGCTCCTTGACGGTGTTCTCCACCAGGGCCGGCGAGACGTTCTTCCCGGTCGAGGTGATGATCAGCTCCTTCTTGCGGTCGGTGAGTCAGAGGAAGCCGTCCTCGTCGATCCGGCCGATGTCCCCGGTGGCGAACCAGCCGTCGCCGTCGTGCGCGCGCTCCAGCGAGCCGTCCGGGCGCAGGTAGCCCGCGAAGACGGTCTCGCCCCGCGCGAGGATCTCCCCGTCTTCCGCGAGCCGCAGTTCCAGCCCCTCGATCGGGCGTCCGACGGAGCCGAGCCGGAAGCCGTCCGGGCTGTTGACGGTGCACACGCCGGAGGTCTCGGTGAGCCCCCAGGCGTCCATGATGGTGATCCCCCAGCCCGCCCAGAACCGGACCACGTCGATCGGCATCGGGGCGGTCGCGCTGGCGGTCCACAGCAGCCGGTCCAGCCCCGCCCGGCCCAGCAGCGGGTCCAGCACCCGCTGCTTGACCTCCGCGTACGAGGCTTCGAGCGCTGCCGGAACCTGCTCTCCGCGCTCCCGGTGGCCGGCCCGGGCGCGGGCGACGTCGTTCGCGGCCTCGATGGCCTCCCGCTGCCCGGCCGGAAGCCGGGACAGCACCGCGCGGACGGACGCGGCGAGTTTCTCCCACACCCGGGGCACGCCGAAGAACTGCACCGGACGCAGTTCGCGGACGGCGGGCGCCACGGCGGCCGGGTCGGCGACGAGGCGTACGTGGGCGGCCCGCAGCAGCGGCAGGTAGATGCCGAGGATCCGCTCGGCGATGTGCGCGAAGGGCAGGTAGCAGATGTGCTCGGCGTGCTCGGGCAGTTCCACCCGCCGGTCGAGGCGGACGGACTGGAGCAGGATGTTGCGGTGGGTGAGCCGGACCCCCTTGGGGTCGCCGGTCGTGCCCGAGGTGTAGACGACGGTGAGCGGGTCCTCGGGGCGGGCCTCCCGCCATGCCTTCTCGAAGGCGTCGGCGCGGTGCATCCGGGCGCCGCTCGCGTAGAGGGAGCCGTACGTACCGTGCGGGCTCCCGGCGGCCAGGCTGTCGGCCTCGGCCACGACCAGCCGCTCCAGCGGCACGGTGGCGTCGGCGAGCAGCGGTTCCCACCGGGCGAGTTCTCGGGCGCCTTCGATGACGGCGAACCGGGCCCGGCTGTGCCGGGCGATGTGGGCGATCTGCTCGGGCGCGGAGGTCCCGTACACGGTGACGGGGACGGCGCCGAGGTGGACGAGGGCGAGGTCGCTGAGCCAGTGCTCGGGGCGGTTGCCCATCATGATCAGGACGTGTTCGCCGCGTTCGATGCCGAGCGCGGCGTACCCGGAGGCGAGGACGGCCACCTTGCGGCGGACCTCCGACCAGGTGAGCGTCGTCCAGTCGGCCTCGCCGGTGCGCCACGAGAGGGCCGGCAGCTCGGCGTGTTCGGCGGCGTTGCGGGCGAGCAGGGCGGGGAGGGTGAGCTCTTCGGCGGGTCCGGGCAGTCGCAGGTTCGTGGTCATGGGCAGCTCCTGGCCGTTTCACATCGTTGGTGCGACAGCAATACTGTTGAAGCTGTACCGAGGCTGTACCGGCTGCACTGCGCGCGCAGCAGAGAGCGAGGCGGAGACCATGACCACCCAGGCACCCGGGCCCGCGCTCACCGTCGACGAGCTCGCCGCCCGGGCGGGTGTGACCGTCCGCACCGTACGGTTCTACAGCACCCGCGGCCTTTTGCCCCCTCCCGTGATCGGACCCCGTCGGGTGGGCCACTACGGCCCCGAGCACGTGTCGCGGCTCGCCCTGATCGAGGAGTTGCAGCACCAGGGCATGACGCTGTCGGCCATCCAGCGCTACCTGGACGCCCTGCCGGACGACCTGAGCGCCCACGACCTGGCGATCCACCGGGCGCTGGTGGCCACGTGGGCCCCCGACTCGGCGTTGGAGTCCTCCCGGGAGGAGCTGGAGAAGCGAGCGGGGCGGCCGCTGACCGAAGGTGATCTGCGGCGCCTGACGGCGATGAACGTGGTGGCCCCGAGCGCTGAGGGCTTCCGGGTGGACGTGGGGCTGCTGCGGCTGGGCGTCGCGCTGCTCGACGTGCCGATCGCCCACGAGACGATCCTCGTCGCGCGCAAGGTGCTGCTGGAGCACGCACGGACGGCGGCGCACGAGCTGACCGCGCTGTTCCGGGACGAGGTGTGGGGGCCGTTCACGCAGGGCGAGAGCGATCCGGAGCGGGTGGAGTCCATGAAGGCACTGTCCGCGCACATGCAGCCGATGGTGGTGCAGGCGCTGGTGACCGCCTTCCAGCGGTCGTTGAAGGAGGAACTGCGGGCGGCGTTCGTCTCGGAGCCGGCAGAGGACTGATGACGGCCCGGCCCCCGCTGCCCGCGCGGGGCCGGGCCGTGCTCGGTACGCTGAAGAGGAATCCCCGCGTCCGCCCATCCTTTCTCGATCGAGCGGTTCCCGGCCGCGACGGTCCGTCGACGATTCCGCCGCTCGACGTGGCACCGCTCCCTGCGCGCACCGGGCGGGTGACATCTGCATGGACCTCAACACCATCACCGACGTCGTGCGGCGGCCTTCCGACCGGCCGGGCGCCGACTGGCAGGCGGGAGACGCCTGGCTCGCCGGCGGCACCTGGCTGTTCTCCACCGAACAGCCGGACCTGCGCCGACTGTTCGACCTGACCGCACTGCCCTGGGATCCCCTCGTACCGAGCGCCGCGGGCCTGGAGATCGGCGCGACGTGCACCATCCGCGACCTGCACGCCTTCGTACCGCCGCGCGACTGGCTCGCGGGCGGCCTGCTCGCGAGCGCCTGCGAGGCGTTCCTGTCCTCGTTCAAGGTCTGGAACGCGGCCACCGTGGGCGGCAACATCTGCATGTCCCTGCCCGCCGGTCCGATGATCACGCTGACGGTCGCGCTGGAGGCACGGTACGAGCTGTGGGCCGCCGACGGGTCCGTGCGCACCGTCGACGCCCTCCGCTTCGTGACCGGCGACCACCGCAACGTCCTCGCCCCCGGGGAAGTGCTGCGCCGCGTCGAAATCCCGGCGCGCGCCCTGCGCAAACGCGCCGTGCACCGCCGGTTCTCGCTGACCCGCCTCGGCCGTTCGACCGTGTTCCTCATCGGTACGCAGACACCCGGGACGAGCGATCTGCTGCTCACCGTCACCGCAGGCACCACACGGCCCGTCCGCCTCGCCTTCGACACCATGCCCGATGCCGGGACCCTGAGGCAGAGCATCGACGCCGTCCCCGCCGACGTCTGGTTCGCCGACCCCAACGGGACGCCAGACCACCGTCGCCACCTGACACGGCACTTCGCCGAGGAGATCCGCGGCGAACTCATGGCCGGGAGTTCGCCATGACCTACCGCGTGAACGGCAGGAGGTTCGACGAAGAGCCGGCACCGGGCCAGTGTCTGCGCACCTTCCTGCGGGCGCTCGGCCACTACGGCGTCAAGAAGGGCTGCGACGCGGGCGACTGCGGTGCCTGCACGGTGTGGCTGGACGGCACCCCGGTGCACAGCTGCATCACCCCGGCCTTCCGCGCGGAAGACCGTGAGGTGACGACGATCGAGGGGCTCGGCTCCCCCGGCGACCTGCATCCGGTACAGCGCCGGTTCCGGGACGCCCCCGGGTTCCAGTGCGGCTTCTGCACCGCCGGGATGATCATGACCGCTGCGACGTTCACCGAGGACCAGAAGAGGGACCTGCCACGGGCGTTGAAGGGCAACCTCTGCCGCTGCACCGGCTACCGGGCGATCGAGGACGCCGTGAACGGTGTCGTCGGCGTGCAGACGGCCGCACCCGGGAAAGCCGTGGGCACGAGCGTCGGCGCACCGGCGGCCGAGGACGTGGTGACCGGCCGGGCCGAGTTCACGATGGACACCCGGATGGAGGGCATGCTGCACCTGAAAGTGCTGCACTCGCCCCACGCGCACGCCCGGATCGTCTCGATCGACAAGAGCGCCGCGCTGGCGGTCCCCGGCGTGCACCGCGTCTACACCTGGGAGGACGTGCCGCGCAGGCGCTTCACCACGGCGATCCACACCGACCACCTCGTGGACCCGGACGACACCTACATCCTCGACGACAGGGTCCGCTTCGTCGGCCAGCGCGTCGCCGTCGTCCTCGCCGACACGGTCGGGGCGGCGGAGGAGGGCTGCCGGAGGCTGGCCGTGGAGTACGAGGTGCTGCCCGCGGTCTTCGACCCCGAGGCGGCCATGGCCGACGGGGCGCCGCAACTGCACGGTTCGGAGGACCCGTTCGTCCACGACTGCGTCCACAACCTGCTGCTGGAGATCCATTCGCACATCGGCGACGTCGACGCCGGATTCGCCGCGGCCGACGTGGTCCACGAGGGCACGTACTCCTCACCGCGCGTACAGCACGCGCACCTGGAGACCCACGGCTCGATCGCGTGGATGGAGGACGGCGTGCTGAACGTCCGCACCAGTTCGCAGTCGCCGTCGATCGCGAAGGTCAAACTGGCCTATCTGTTCGCGCTGCGCCCGGACCAGCTGCGCGTGTTCTGCAAGCGCGTCGGCGGCGGCTTCGGCGGCAAGCAGGAGGTCATCTCGGAGGACCTCGTCGCGCTCGCCGCCCTGGACACCGAGCGGCCCGTCTGCCTGGAGTACACGCGTGAGGAGGAGTTCACCACGGCTTCGCCGCGGCACCCGATGAAGCTGACGGTCAAGCTCGGCGCCAAGGCGGACGGCACGCTCACGGCGTTCCAGGTGCGCAACGTGTCCAACACGGGCGCCTACGGCAACCACGGCGGCGAAACGCTCTACGCAGGCGGCGCCGCCGTCATGATCTACCGGTGCCCCAACAAGAGGTACGACGCGTACTCCGTCTACACCAACACCGTTCCGAGCGGGGCGCTTCGCGGGTACGGGATGACCCAGCCGGCCTTCGCCGTGGAATCGGCGATGGACGAGCTGGCCCTCGCCCTGCACATGGACCCGCTCGCACTGCGGCGCCGCAACATCGTGCGTCCCGGCGATCCGCTCGTCGCGATGCACGAGGGCCCCGACGACGTGACGTTCAACGAGGACGGGCTCGGCAAGTGCATCGACCTCGTGGCCGGCGAGCTGGCCCGTACGGCCGATCAGCCGTCCCCCGGCCCCGAGTGGCTGGTGGGGGTCGGCGTGGCGAGTTCGCTGCACGAGACCGCGCCCCCGACGGAGCACATCTCCGAAGCCTGGATCACGCTCGGCGACGACCTCGTGTACGAACTGGCCGTCGGAACCGTGGAATTCGGCGAGGGCACCTCGACCGCGCACGTGCAGATCGCGGCCGGCCAGCTGGGTACGACACCGTCGCGGATCCGCCTGGTCCAGTCCGACACCGACCGCACGGGCTTCGACACCGGCGCCTTCGCGAGTGCCGGGCTGTTCGTGGCGGGCAACGCGGTGCTCCGGGCGGCCAACGCGGTACGCGACCGCATCCTGGAGTTCGCCGCCGCGCACACGGGCGTCCACGTCGTGATGTGCTCGATGGACGACGACCACGTCATGTGCGGGGACGAGCGCGTCCCGCTCGCCGAGCTGGTCGCCCTGGCCCGGGCGCGCGGCATCCGGTTCACCGCCGCGCGCAAGGCATACGGCTCGCCCCGCAGCGTCACCTCCAACACCCAAGGTTTCCGGGTCGCCGTCCACCGGGTGACGGGCGAGATCCGCATCCTGTACAGCGTCCAGGCGACCGACGCCGGTGTGGTCATCAACCCCGAGCAGGTGCGCGGACAGGTGGACGGCGGTGTCGCCCAGGGCATCGGATTCGCGCTGACCGAGAACTTCCAGGTCGACGCGGACGGTGTCATGGTCAACCCGAACCTCCGCAACTACCGGATCCCCACCTACGCCGACGTGCCCCGCACCGACGTGCTGCTCGTGGGCTCGTCGGACTCCGTCGGGCCGATGCGGGCGAAGGGGATGGCGGAATGCTGCATCAACCCGGTGGCCCCGGCGCTGGCGAACGCGCTCCGCGATGCCACCGGCATCCGATGTCGCGAGCTGCCCCTCACCCCGGAGCGGATCTACAGCCTGCTGGGTGAGAGCCGGGCGGCGCGGACGGGCCCGGGACGATGACGGCCGAGAAGCCCGCGGACGCGGCGCAGGCCGCGGAGGCGGCGGCCACGGTCATCATCGGCCGCAAGGTCCGGCCGGGCAAGGAGCAGGAGTACGAGAAGTGGCAGGAGGACGTCAACGCCGCCGCCGCCCGGTACCCCGGACACCTCGGAGCGGAAGTCTCCCCGCCCACGGCCCTGCAACCCGACTGGGTGGTCGTCTACCGCTTCGACTCGGTCGCCCACCTCCAGGCGTGGATGAACGGCGCCACTCGGCAGCGGCTCCTCGACGCCGGCGAGAAGCTCTTCGACGGCCCCGCGACCCAGCAGGTGATCAGCGGCGGCACGCAGCCGACGGACCCGCTCGTGACCGTCGTGGTGACCCATCGCGTCCGCCCCGACCACATCGACGACTTCCTCGACTGGCAGCGCCGTATGAGCCAGGAGGAGAGCAGGTTCGAAGGCTTCCGCGGCACCGAGATCTTCCGCCCCGTCGAGGGCCTGCAGGACGAATGGACCACCCTGTACCGCTACGACAACGCCGAGCACCTCGACGCCTGGCTGACCTCGGACAAGCGGCGGCAAGTCCTCGCCGAGGGGGAGAAGTTCGACGACTTCAGACTGCGCACGATCGACAACTCGTTCGGCAGCTGGTTCGCCTTCGAGGAGAACGGCAGGGAAGCGCCGCCCCCCTCGGAGACCAAGACCTCCATCGCGGTCTGGGTCGGCCTGTACCCGACCGTCGTGCTCCTGGCACTCGCCCTGTCGCCGCTGAAGTGGCCGATCTGGCTCGGACTGCTCGTGGGCAACCTGCTGTCGAGCTTCATGATGAGCTTCGTCACGATGCCGTACTACGTGAACCCGCTGCTCAGGCGGTGGCTGCGGCCCTCGCCGGACGAGTCGAGGGCGCGCACCAACCTGCTCGGCCTCGGCATCGTCGCCGCGGCGATGGCGTTCTGGGTCGTCGTCTTCTACCTCATCACGCGGCAGTTCTGGACCCTGCCCTGAACGGGATGCCGCACAGCAGGAAGGCCGGCCGGAGGCATCCGGCCGGCCTTCCCGGCAACCCGGTCACCGGGTCACCGAGGTCGCCGCGCTAGTCGGCGTACGTCTCCCCGCGCTCGGCCTTCGCGATCAGCGAGACCGGCGGGGTGAACCGCTCGCCGTACTGGGCTGCCAGCTCACGCGCCCGGGCCACGAATCCCGGCAGGCCGCCCTCGTAGCCGTTGATGTACTGGATCACACCGCCGGTCCAGGCCGGGAAGCCGATCCCCATGATGGAGCCGATGTTGGCGTCGGCGATCGAGGTCAGGACGCCCTCGTCGAGGCAGCGGACGGTGTCCAGCGCCTCGGAGAAGAGCATCCGCTCCTTCATGTCCTCGAAGGGGATGTCGGCGTCCGGCTTGGCGAAGTGCTCGCGCAGCCCGGGCCAGATGCGCGTGCGCTTGCCCGCCTCGTCGTACTCGTAGAAACCGGCCCCGCCGCTGCGCCCCGGGCGGTCGAACTCGTCGACCATCCGGTCGATGACCGTGTCGGCGGGGTGGGCGGTCCACTCCCGGCCCTCGGCCTCGAAGGCCTTGCGGGTCTCGTTGCGGATCTTGCGCGGGAGGGTCAGCGTGAGCTCGTCCATGAGGGACAGCACCTTCGCCGGGTAGCCGGCCTGCGCCGCGGCCTGTTCGATCGAGGCGGGCTCGATGCCCTCGCCGACCATGGCCACGCCCTCGTTGATGAACTGGCCGATGACGCGCGAGGTGAAGAAGCCGCGCGAGTCGTTGACCACGATCGGCGTCTTGTTGATCTGCCGCACGAGGTCGAAGGCTCGGGCGATGGCCTCGTCGCCGGTGCGCTCCCCCTTGATGATCTCCACGAGCGGCATCTTGTCGACGGGCGAGAAGAAGTGCAGGCCGATGAAGTCGGCGGGGCGCCTCACCCCTTCCGCGAGCCCGGTGATGGGCAGCGTGGAGGTGTTGGAGCAGAGCAGCGCGTCCGGGGCGATCACGTCCTGGATCTCCTGGAACACCCGGTGCTTGAGCGCGGTGTCCTCGAAGACCGCCTCGATCACGGCGTCGCAGCCCGCGAGGTCGGCCGCGTCGGCGGTCGGGGTGATCCGGGCCAGCAGCTCGGCGCGCTTGGCCTCGGTCGTACGGCCGCGCGAGAGCGCCTTGTCGAGCAGCTTCTCGGAGTACGCCTTGCCCTTGGCCGCGGCCTCGGGGGTGACGTCCTTGAGCACGACCTCGATGCCCGCGCGGGCGCAGGAGTAGGCGATGCCCGCGCCCATCATGCCGGCGCCGAGGACGGCGACCTTCGTGACCTTGCGCGGCTCGATGCCCTGGGGGCGGCTGCGGCCGGCGTTGACGGCCTGGAGGTCGAAGAAGAACGCCTGGATCATGTTCTTGGCGGTCTGCCCGGTGACCAGCTCGGTGAAGTAGCGGGCCTCGATGGTCAGCGCCGTCTCGAAGTCCACCTGGGCGCCCTCGACGGCGCAGGCGAGGATGTTGCGCGGCGCCGGGTACGGGGCCCCGTTCAGCTGCTTCTTCAGGTTGGCGGGGAACGCCGGGAGGTTGGCGGCGAACCGCGGGTTGGAGGGCGTACCGCCCGGGATCTTGTAGCCGGGGACGTCCCAGGGCTGGTGCGACTCGGGGTTCGCGTCGATGAAGGCACGGGCCTTGGCCAGCATCTCCTCGGGCGTGGCGGCCAGTTCGTGGACGAGGCCGTTCTCCAGGGCGCGCCGGGGGTCGTACTGGGTGCCCTGGAGCAGCACCTTGAGCAGCGCGTCGGCGATGCCCATCAGGCGCACGGTACGGGTGACGCCGCCGCCGGCCGGGAGCAGGCCGAGGGTGACCTCGGGCAGGCCGATCTTCGAGCCGGGCGCGTCGAGGGCGATCCGGTGGTGGGAGGCCAGGCAGATCTCGTAGCCGCCGCCGAGGGCGGCGCCGTTGATGGCGGCGACGACCGGCTTGCCGAGGGTCTCGATGCGGCGCAGCGAGGCCTTGATCTCGGTGCCGGTGTCGAAGGCCAGCCGGGCGTCCTCGGGGCGCAGCCGGATCATGTCCTTGAGGTCGCCGCCCGCGAAGAAGGTCTTCTTGGCGGAGGTGAAGATGATGCCCCGGATGGAGTCCTTCTCGGCCTCGGCGCGGTCGGCGACGGCCGCGATGGAGTCCTTGAAGGCCTGGTTCATGGTGTTGGCGGACTGGTCGGGGTCGTCGAGGACCAGGGTGACGACGCCGGTCTCGTCCTGCTCCCAGCGGATCGTGGTGGACTCGCTCATGTTCGCTACTTCCGTGTCGGGGGTGGGCTCGGGTGCAGGACGGGTTCAGAGGCGTTCGACGACGGTGGCCACGCCCATGCCGCCGCCGACGCAGAGGGTGGCGAGGCCGTAGCGCTTGTCCTGGCGCTCCAGTTCGTCGACGAGGGTGCCGAGGATCATCGCGCCGGTGGCGCCGAGCGGGTGGCCCAGCGCGATGGCGCCGCCGTTGACGTTGACCTTGTCGAGGGAGACGCCCATGTCCTTGACGAAGCGCAGGACGACGCCGGCGAAGGCTTCGTTGATCTCGATCAGGTCGATGTCGTCGATGGTCAGGCCTGCCTTGGCGAGGGCCTTGCGGGTGGCCGGGGCGGGGCCGGTGAGCATGATGGTGGGCTCGGAGCCCGACACGGCGGCCGAGACGATCCGGGCGCGCGGGGTCAGGCCGGCCCGCTCCCCCGCCTCGCGGGAGCCGATGGCGACGAGCGAGGCGCCGTCGACGATGCCCGAGGAGTTGCCCGCATGGTGGACGTGGTCGATCTTCTCGACCCAGTGGTACTTCTGGAGGGCGACGGCGTCGAAGCCGCCGAGCTCGCCGATGTCCGCGAAGGAGGGCTTCAGCTTGGCGAGGGTGTCGGCCGTCGTGCCCGGGCGGATGAACTCGTCGTGGTCCAGGACGACCAGGCCGTTGCGGTCGGTGACCGGGACCACGGACTTCGCGAAGCGGCCCTCCTTGACGGCCGTGGCGGCGCGCTCCTGGGACAGGGCGGCGTACTCGTCCACGTCGCGCCGCGAGAAGCCCTCGATGGTGGCGATCAGGTCGGCGCCGATGCCCTGGGGGACGAAGTTGACGTCCCAGTTCGTCATCGGGTCGTTGAACCAGGCCCCGCCGTCGGAGGCCATCGGGACCCGGGACATGGACTCCACGCCGCCCGCGAGGACCAGGTCCTCCCAGCCGGAGCGGACCTTCGCGGCGGCCAGGTTGACCGCCTCCAGGCCCGAGGCGCAGAAGCGGTTCTCCTGCACACCGGCCACCGTGTCCGGGAGGCCGGCGGCGATGGCCGCGATCCGGGCGATGTCGGAGCCCTGGTCGCCGACCGGGCCGACGACACCGAGGACGATGTCGTCGATGGCGGCCGGGTCGAGTCCGGGGTTGCGCTCGCGCAGGGCGTGGATCAGGCCGACCACCAGGTCGATCGGCTTGGTGCCGTGCAGGGATCCGTTGGCCTTGCCGCGGCCGCGCGGCGTGCGGATCGCGTCGTACACGTACGCTTCGGTGCTCACTGTTCAAGCCTTTCGAGGGAAGGTTCAGCCGGTCGTGCCGGCCGGCCGGTGGTGCCGGTCTCAGCCGAGCAGGGAACGACCGATGATCTCCTTCATGATCTCGGTCGTACCGCCGTAAATGGTCTGGATGCGGCCGTCCGTGTAGGCCCGTGCGACCGGGTATTCGCTCATGTAGCCGTATCCGCCGTGCAGTTGCAGGCAGCGGTCGGCGACCCGCTTCTGGAGTTCGGTCGCCCACCACTTGGCCATCGAGGCGTGGACGTGGTCCAGCTCGCCGTTCGAGTGGTCGACGATGCAGCGGTCCAGGAAGGTGCGGGTGACGGCGCACTCGGTGGCCATCTCCGCGATCTCGAACCGGACGTGCTGGAGCTTGGAAAGGGGCCGGCCGAAGGCCTCGCGCTCCTTGACGTACCGCGTGGTGATCTCCAGCAGGTGTTCGGCGGCGGCGATGCCGGCCATCGCGATGCCCATCCGCTCCTGCGCGAGGTTGGTCATCAGGTGGACGAAGGCCCCGTTCAGCTCGCCGAGCAGGTTCTCCTTGGGGACGCGTACGTCGTGGAAGAACAGCTCGGCGGTGTCCTGTGCCTTCTGGCCGATCTTGTCGAGGTTGCGGCCGCGCTCGAAGCCTTCCGTGCCGCGCTCGACGACCAGCAGCGACAGACCGTGCGCCCCGCCCTCGGGGGTTGTCTTGGCGACCACGATCACCAGGTCCGCCAGGATGCCGTTGGAGATGAAGGTCTTCGACCCGTTGAGGACCCAGTGGTCCCCGCGGTCCTCGGCGCTCGTCCGGATGCCCTGGAGGTCCGAGCCCGCGCCCGGCTCGGTCATCGCGATCGCGGTGATGGTCTCGCCCGAGCAGAATCCGGGCAGCCAGCGCCGCTTCTGCTCCTCGGTGGTCAGCGAGGTCAGGTACGGCCCGATGATGTCGTTGTGCAGGCCGATCGCGAGTCCGGGCGCACCCGCCCGGGTGAACTCCTCCGCGATCACCGCGGCGTAGCGGAAGTCGGTGTTCCCACCGCCCCCGTACTCCTCGGGGACGGCCAGCCCCAGCAGGCCCTGGCGGCCGGCGGCCCGCCAGGCCTCGCGGCTGACGATGCCGTCCTTCTCCCATTGCTCGTAGTGCGGCAGCACCTCCTTGGCGAGGAAGGTGCGGACGGTCTCGCGGAACGCCTCGTGGTCGGCGTCGAAGATGCGGCGTTGCATCGGGGCCCCCTAGAGCCAGCTCTTGACGGTTTCGATCAGTCGGGCCGGCTCGGGGCCGACGGGCGTGACGTTGAGCATGGTGACCCCCGCCTCGCGGAAGGCCTCGACCCGCTCGCGTACGTAACTCTCCGGCCCGCACAGCGTCATGAGCTCGCAGAACTCGTCGGGGACGGCGGCGGCCGCGTCGCGCTTGCGCCCGGAGAGGTAGAGCTCCTGGATCTTCCGGGCCTCCTCCTCGTAGCCGTAGGCGACGGCCAGGTCGTTGTAGAAGTTCTTGCCGACCGCACCCATCCCGCCGACGTACAGGGCGATCTGGGGGCGGGCCCGGTCCCGCACGGCGGCGGCGTCCTCGCCGATCGCCAGCAGCCCGCCCGCGACGGTTTCGAGCGGTGCGAGCTCCGGGGCGCGCCGGGCGGCGCCCTCGGCGAGGGAGGCCCCCCACACGGCGCCGGCCTTCTCGGGGATGTAGAGCGTGGGCAGCCAGCCGTCCGCGATCTCCGCGGTCATCCGCACGTTCGCCGGGCCGAGCGAGGCGATGTAGACGGGGACGCGGTCGCGGACCGGGCGGGTGAGGAGCTTCAGCGGCTTGCCGTGCCGGCCGCCCTTCTCGGGCGGCAGCGGCATGTCGGTGATGCCGTGGTGGTCGATGGTCTCGCGCCGCCAGATGCGCCGGCACAGCTCGACCGTCTCGCGGGTCCGGCCGAGGGGCCGGTCGTACGGTTTGCCGTGCCAGCCTTCGACGACCTGCGGGCCGGAGGCCCCCAGGCCCAGCAGCGCCCGGCCGCCGGACATGGCGTCCAGGGCGGCCGCCGTCTGGGCGATGAGGGCGGGGGTGCGGGAGTAGACGTTGAGGATCGCGGAGCCGATCTTCATCCGCTCGGTGCGGGCCGCCAGGTATCCCATGATCGTCGGGGAGTCGAAGCCCCACGCCTCGGCGACCCACACCGCGTCGAGCCCGGCCGACTCCAGCGCCGCCGCCTCGTCGGCGGCCCGGCGCGGGTCCGTGGCGTAGTCGAGCATCATGGACAGTTCCATCAGGCGTCCTCACCCTTCCCGAGCAGGCCCGGCACGTCCCAGTCGCGGGCCACGGATGCGGTGTCGGCTCCCGGTCGGGCCGGGCCGGAGGTGACGGCGCCGGGGGTCGCGGAGAAGCGGGGCGCCGGCGCCGGCTGGGTGATCCCGCCGAAGTCGGTGAAGGTGGCGCGGGCGGCCAGGTGGGGGTGGTGCGGGGCCTCGCCCAGGGACAGCACCGGCGCCACGCAGGCATCCGTGCCCTCGAAGACCGCCGTCCACTCCGCGCGCGTACGGGACTTGAAACGCGCGGCGACGGCCTCGCGCAGCTCCCCCCAGCGGGCCAGGTCCTTGCGGGCGGGGGCCCGGTCCTTGATGCCGAGCAGCTCCACGAAGGTGTCGTAGAACTGCTGCTCCAGCGCTCCGACCGCCATGTACCGGCCGTCGGAGGTCTCGTAGGTGCCGTAGAAGGGGCAGCCGCCGTCGAGCAGGTTGGCTCCGCGGCGGTCCTGCCAGCCGCCGGCCGCCATCATGCCGTGGATCATGGCGGTGAGGTGGGCGGTGCCGTCGACGATGGCCGCGTCGACGACCTGGCCGGTCCCGTCGGGGGTGCGGGCGTGCTGGAGGGCGGCGAGGACGCCGATGACCAGGTAGAGGGAGCCGCCCGCGTAGTCGCCGACGAGGTTGGCGGGGACGGCCGGGGGTCCGTCCGGCTCGCCGATCATGCCGAGGGCGCCGGTGACGGCGATGTAGGCGATGTCGTGTCCCGCCGTGTGGGCGAGCGGGCCGTCCTGGCCCCAGCCGGTCATCCGGCCGTAGACCAGCTTCGGGTTCCGGGCGTGGCAGTCGGCCGGGCCGACGCCGAGCCGCTCGGCCACCCCGGGGCGGAAGCCCTCGATGAGGACATCGGCCCGCGCCGCCAGGTCCAGTACGCGGGCGCGGCCCTCGGGGGACTTCAGGTCGACCAGCACGGAGCGCTTGTTGCGGTTGGTGACGTCGTAGGCGGGGTCGATCGCGAGGCCGCCTCCGCCCGGGCGGTCCACCCGGACCACGTCCGCCCCCAGGTCGGCGAGGAGCATGGCGGCGAACGGGCCGGGCCCGATGCCCGCGAGTTCGACGACGCGCACGCCCGCGAGCGGGCCCTTGCCTGTCACTGCCATCGAACCCCCAGCATCCCGTAGCCGACCGCGCTTTGTGACACAACTGATGTAACACCAGTGATGCTAGGAACGTGTTCCACTTCGCACAAGAGCAAGCGCTTAGCCGTTTGACGCGTTTCGGGCGTCGAGCTCCTTCAGGTGCCGCTTGAGGGCCACCGTCCGGTAGCTCTCCTCCACCCATTCGCACAGCACCTCCACGGACGGCGCCCCCTCCTCCCCGAGCGGCAGGGAGACCCAGCCGGCCCGGCCCAGCCCGTACCCGGTCGGCTCCGCCCCCGGGGCGGTCATCGCGTGGCCGTGCAGGGCCTCGTCCTTGAGCTTCACGGAGAGACCGGGTGCGCCGGGGCCGTCGGCGTTCCCCAGGAAGACGAAGATCTTCTTGTTGACCTTCACCACGCAGTCCTCCGGGCCCCACGGGTACTCCTCGACCGCCTCCGGCAGGCCCCGGGCGAACGCCCGCACCGCCTCCCACTTGCGCACCGCAGCCTTCATGGACGCCTCCGCTCACCGCAGGTCGCGGCCTGCGCTCGCCGACAGTCGATCCCACGTTAGGGCCTGGCCCGGACACCGGTCGGGCAACCGGACCGAAGGCCTGCGGCGGGCGCGCCCCGCCGCCGCGGAAACCCCTGCGAAGGGGCGCCCGGGGCCTATGTACTCTGGGCGGGCTTCCGGCCCTGATCAAGGGCCGCACAGACATCACGTGGGGGGACTCGGTGTCTCATCGCCGAATCGCAGCAACCGCCGCCGTTCTCGCGGCCGGCATATCTCTCGTACCGGGCACGGCCCACGCGGCCGACGGCCCGGCGGACGGCAAGGCGCACGGGGTCAGCGCGCCCGACCTGGCCGCGGCCAAGGCCAAGGCATCGCAGCTTCCGACCTTCACCAGCCCGGCGGGCCGCGCCGTGAAGTCGGCCGCCCCGGCGTCCGGCGGTTCCAAGGCCACCGCGCAGGCGCAGGGCGCAGCCGCCGCCACCGAACCGACGTACACGGTCGCGCTGAAGGGCAAGGCCACCAGCGCCCACGGGATCTCGCTGGAGACCAGCGTCACGGGCGACCCCGGCCAGAGCCTCTCGGTCACCATCGACTGGGGCGACAACGGGTGGAAGCAGAGCTTCGGCGTCAGCGGATCCCGTGTGGAGACGATGCCCCACGGTTACGCCGAAGTGGGCACGTACCTGATCACGGTCACGGTCGAGGACACCTCCGCCCAGACCTCGGTCACCAACACGCTCACCGTCACCACCGCCGGTTCCGACTACACCCCGTACGGCCCGACCCGCCTGCTGGACACCCGCGACGGGACCGGCGCCCCGCAGCACAAGGTCGCCCCGTACAGCCCGGTCCGCGTGAAGATCGGCGGCAACGGGGGCATCCCGGCCGGCGTGACCGCCGTGGCCCTCAACGTCACGGTCACCGGCACCACCAGCGGGGGCCACGTCACGGCGTACGCCAGCGGCGGCACGCTCCCCACCACGTCGAACGTCAACTTCGCCCCGGGACAGACCGTCCCGAACCTGGTCATCGTGCCGGTCGGAGCCGACGGCTACGTCAACCTCTACAACGGCGGCTGGGAGTCGATCGACCTGATCGCCGACGTCGCGGGGTACTTCACGCACACCGCGTCCAGCGGCTACACCCCGATGGCGCCCGCCCGCTTCGTCGACACGCGCTCGGGTCTCGGCACCGCCAAGGGCCAGCTGTCCGGCTACGGCACCTTCAGCACCCAGATCACCGGTCTGCGCGGCGTCGGCGCGAACGCCACGGCCGTGGCGCTGAACGTGACGGTCACCAATCCCCGGAGCGCCGGTCACCTGACCGTCTATCCGAGCGGGCAGTCGGCGCCCACCGCCTCCAACGTGAACTTCACGGCCGGCCAGACCATCGCCAACTCGGTGATCGTCCCCGTCGGCCCGGACGGCAAGATCAGTGTCCGCAACGGCGGCTGGAACCCGGCCGACGTCATCGTCGACGTCGTCGGCTACTACAGCCCGACCAGCACGAGCGCGTACCGGCCCACGGAGCCCTTCCGACTGCTCGACACCCGCGACTCGAACGACTGGGCCTGGGGTCCGCTGGGCGGCCGCGGCTACGTCTACATGCCCCTGGGCTCGAAGTACCCCAACGACAGGGGGTACGTGCTGAACACCACGGTGACCAACACCCGGGACAACGGCTACCTCGCCGTCACCCCGGACCCGAACACGAAGGAGGCGTACGACAACGGCTGGGACGTCTGGCCGCCCGAGCCCACGTCGTCCAACCTGAACTGGACCGTCGGCAAGACCGTCCCGAACCTGGTCCAGGCGAGCACCGGCTCCACCGGGGTCATCGACTTCTGGAACCAGAGCGACGGCGACATCGACCTCATCGTGGACATGTTCGGCTTCTACGAGGACAACTGAACCTCCCGCAAGCCCTGTTCACAGCGCCCCGGAAGCGGCCTCCACGCCGCTCCCGGGGCGCTGCCCGCTGTGGCGCGGGCCACAGGGCGGGGGCCCGTGAGCGGCCGCTCAGGAGCTATGTACTCTGAGCGGGCTTTCAGCCCTGCTCAACGGGCTCATGAACCATAGGGGGCTCGGTGTCATACCGCCGACTCGCAGCATCGGCCGCCGTCTTCGCGGCCGGCATTTCTCTCATACCGGGCATGGCCCACGCGGACGGTGCCCCGGCCGACGGCAAGGCCCACGGCGTCAGCACGCCCGACCTGGCCGAGGCCGGCCTGTCGAAGGGCGCCAAGTTCACCAGCCCCGCCTCGAAGTCGACCCGGCAGACCCTGCCGGCCACCAAGAGCAGGACGGCCGCCCCGCAGACCCTGGCCGCGGACGGCGCCACCGCCACCACCGCCGGCAACCCGACCCTCGCGGTCGCCCTGGAAGCCTTCGGCTTCAGCGCGCACGGCATCGAGCTGGACAGCTCCATCACCAGCGCGGACACCCCGCTCGACGTGTCCGTCGCCTGGGGCGACGGCACCACGACCCCGGCCACGGCCAACGGCACCGAGCTCGTGGTGTCCGAGCACACCTACGCCGAGGTCGGCACCTACACGGTCAAGGTGACCGTGACGGACAAGGCCAACAACACCTCCGTCACCAACGAGGTCGCGGTCAGCACGGCCGGCTCCGACTACACCCCGTACGGCCCCACCCGCCTCCTGGACACCCGGAGCGGTACGGGCGCCCCCAAGGCCAAGGTCGCCCCGTACACCTCCTCGCGGCTGAAGGTCGGCGGCAACGGCGGCATTCCGGCCGGCGTCACGGCGGTCGTCCTCAACGTCACCGTCACCAACACCAGCAGCGGCGGCCACATCACCGCCTTCGCCGACGGCGACGAGCGTCCGACCACCTCGAACGTCAACTTCGCCCCGGGACAGACCGTCCCGAACCTGGTCATCGTGCCGGTCGGCGAGAACGGCTACGTGGACCTCTACAACGGCGGCTGGGAGTCGGTCGACCTGATCGCCGACGTCACCGGCTACTTCACGAACACCGCGTCCAGCGGCTACACCCCGCTGACGCCGGCCCGCTTCGTCGACACCCGCTCCGGCCTCGGCACCGCCAAGGGCCAGCTCGCCGGCTACGGCAGCTTCAGCACCCAGATCAGCGGCGTGGGCCAGGTGCCCGCTTCCGGCGTCACGGCCGTGGCGCTGAACGTGACGGTCACCAACCCCCGGAGCGACGGCCACCTGACCGTCTACCCGAGCGGACAGTCGGCGCCCACCGCCTCCAACGTGAACTTCACGGCCGGCCAGACCATCGCCAACTCGGTGATCGTCCCCGTCGGCCCGGACGGCAAGATCAGCGTCCGCAACGGCGGCTGGAACCCCGCCGACGTCATCGTCGACGTCGTCGGCTACTACAGCCCCAAGAGCACCAGCGCCTACATCCCCTTCGCGCCCGACCGCGCCATCGACACGCGGGACGACAACGAGGGCCCGCTGGACGGCCGCAACTACATCTGGGCGGACCTCGCGGTCGGGCAGCCCGACATCAAGGGCTTCGTGCTGAACACCACCGTGACCAACACGAAGGACACCGGCTTCCTCGCCGTCACGCCCGACCCGAACTCGATGGAGGCCTACGAGGGCGACACGGCCGTCCGGCCGGCCGAGCCCAGCTCCTCCACCCTGAACTGGACCGTGGGCAAGACCGTCCCGAACCTGGTCCAGGCCGGTACCGGGGCCAACGGCATCGTCGACTTCTGGAACATGAGCTTCGGCGACATCGACCTCATCGTCGACGTCTTCGGCATGTACCAGGACAACTGAACCACCGGTAAGCCCTGATCACCGCGCCCCGGGAACGGCCTCCACGCCGGCCCCGGGGCGCCGGTCGTAAACCGACCGCCCCACGCTAGCCTCAGCCACCAACAGTGAGCTGGGAGGAGCCGTGATGAACGAAGAGGTCCAACAGACCGACCGGGCCCGCGAGCGGACATACGACATCGTGCTCTTCGGCGCGACCGGCTTCGTCGGGGCGCTGACCGCCGCCTACCTCGCCGCGCACGCGCCCGCCGACTGCCGGTGGGCCCTCGCCGGACGCGACCCCGGCAAGCTGGAGCGGCTGCGCGAACAGCTCGCCGCGCTCGATCCGGCCTGCGCGAACCTGCCGCTGCTCCGGGCGGACGCGGCGGATCCGGGCGCCGTGCGGGAGCTGGCCGCCTCCACCCGCGTCCTGGCCACGACCGTCGGCCCGTACGTCCTCTACGGGGCAGAGCTCGTCGCCGCCTGTGCCCGGGCGGGCACGGACTACGTGGACCTCACCGGCGAGCCGGAGTTCGTGGACCGGACGTACGTCGCGCACGACGCCCGCGCCCGCGAGACCGGCGCCCGGCTGGTGCACGCCTGCGGCTTCGACTCGATCCCGGCCGACCTGGGCGCGTACTTCACCGTGGGGCAGCTGCCGCAGGGGGTCCCCCTCCAGGTGGACGGCTTCATGCGGTCCAACGCCCTCTTCTCGGGCGGCACCCTGGCCTCCGCCCTCACCGCGATGGGCCGCGGGCCGCAGACCCTGGCCGCGGCCCGCGAGCGGCGGCTGCACGAGCCCCGGCTGCACGGCCGGCGGGCACGGGGCCCCCTGGGGGCGCCGCGGTTCAGCCGGGAGACCGGCACCTGGGCCGTGCCGCTGCCGACGCTGGACGCCCGGATCGTGACCCGCTCGGCAGCCGCGCTGGAGCGGTACGGCCCGGATTTCCGCTACCGGCAGTACGCCTCGGTCAAGCACCTCCCAATCGCCGTGGGCGGTACGGCGGCGGTGGGCGCGACGGCGGCCCTGGCCCAGGTCCCGGCAGCGCGGCGGTGGCTGATGAACCGCTGGGAACCGGGCCAGGGCCCGGACGCGGAGCGGCGCGCCCGCAGCTGGTTCACCGTCCGCTTCGTCGGCGAGGGCGGTGGCCGCCGGGTGTTCACCGAGGTCTCCGGCGGCGACCCGGGCTACGGGGAGACCGCCAAGATGCTGGCCGAGTCGGCCCTGTGCCTGGCCTACGACGCCCTGCCGCAGCGGGCCGGCCAGCTCACCACCGCCGTCGCGATGGGCGACGCCCTGCTGGACCGGCTCCAGAAGGCGGGGATCCGCTTCCGGGTGGCCCACGTACGGTGAGCTCGCTCAGGAGGCCTCGCGCAGCGCCCGCCTGCACAGCGAATCGGCGTGCCTGGTGGTCTCGGGGATCCGAAAGCGCGGGCTCAGCGCGAGGGCGTGGGCGCAGGCGTTGTCCAACGAGACCCGGTGGCCCACCGACACGTACACCGGCTTGATCCCGTCCTGCGTCCGCAGGGCCCGCCCGACGACGGCGCCGTCGGCCGCGAGCAGCGGCGCGGCGTCGCCCCGCCGGGCGCCCGGCTCCTCGTAGGTGAAGGTGAACGGGTTCTTCGCGACGCCCATGCTGGGCAGACCGGTGACCACGCCCAGGTGGCAGGCGAGACCGAAGCCGCGCGGGTGCGCGAGCCCGTAGCCGTCGCACACGACGAGATCGGGCGGGGCCGCCAGCGCGTCGAGGGCGGCGAGGACGGTGGGCAGCTCGCGGAAGGCGAGCAGGCCCGGGACGTACGGAAAGCTGACGTGCCCGACGGCGGTCGCCTCCTCGACGACCTGCAAGGTGGCGGCGTCGAGGACGACGGCCGCGGCGGCGACCAGGTCGCGCTCGTCGTCGTAGGCGACGTCCACACCCGCGACGAGACCGCGCCCGGGCGGCGGTCCCGGCTCGTCGAGCACGACGTGATGGCGCAGTTCGTCCTGTATCGCCCGGGCCTCGGCCGCGTCGGCGGGGGTCTTCACACTCGTCATGAGCAGCGAGGGTAGCCTGGCGATCATGTTCGTCATGGAGCTCACCTACACCGCGCCCGTCGAAGCCGTTGAAGAGGAGATGGACGCCCACATCGCCTGGCTGGACTCCTACTACGCGTCCGGCGTCTTCCTCGCCTCGGGCCGCAAGGTCCCGCGCGACGGAGGCATCATCCTGGCTCACGGGATCTCCCGCGCGGAGGTCGAACGCATCGCGGAGGAGGACCCCTTCACCGTGGCCGGGGTCTGCACCTATCGCATCACGGAGTTCATCGCGACGAAGACGTCGGCGGACCTGGCGCCGGTCCGCGAGCGGCCGGCCTCCTAGGGCAGATCCCGAAGGGCCCGGCGGGGCCGACTCTGCTGCGCGACGCCGATCCGCCGCCGATGCCCATCTCGTCGTCGCCATCTGTGACTTACCGGGCCGGGCCTCGGGAAGGGGGACGCTCGGCCCCGAATGGGGAACTGCCAACGGAAAGCGGCCCGCCCCTCACCGACGGGCCCGCTCCTGCACACGACCCCCCGGCCACCCCCGCTCCAGCCGCCCCACCCGTCCCTTCTCCCCCGCCGCCCAGCAGCCCCCGTCGCCGGCGCAGTCGACGGTGTCGAACGAGCCCGGCGCCAGGGCGTGCCAGGTGCGTCCGCCGTCCGTGGTCGCGTCGGTGCCCGTCGGCCCCACCGCCAGGGCCGCGCCCCGGGTGTGCGTAAGCCAGGCCGCGCCCGAGCGGTAGGCGGGCGGCGGGGTCTGCGCCGGGCTCCACGTGCGCCCGCCGTCGGCCGACACGGACGCCGCCTTCGGCGACGCCTCGCCGGTGCGGTGGTCACCGCCGACCGCGAGGCCCGTCGTACGGTCGCGGAAGGCCAGGGCGAAGACGCCCCTGGCCGGGTCGCCGGCCGGAATGCCCGACTCGGCGACGCGCCAGGTGCGGCCGCGGTCGGCCGAGTGCAGGACCCGGCCCACGGCGCCTCCGCCCGTGGCCAGCCACACATCGCGCGACCCGGCGCTGACGAGGCACTGGCCGCTCGCCGCGAAGCCCGCCTCGCCGGGCAGGGCATCGGGCATGCCCGTACTCGACAGCACCTCCCAGCTGCGCCCGCCGTCGTCCGTCGAGAGGATGCGGAACTTCCCGCCCACCGGGTCGCTCATCGCCAGCCCGTGCCTGGAGTCGAAGAAGGTCAGGCAGTCGTAGAAGGCGCGCGGATCGGGGTTGCGGAACGTCTCGGTCCAGGTCGCGCCGCCGTCCTCGGTACGCAGCACCCGCGAGGCCTCGCCCTCACCGATGGACAGGGCGACCGCGCGCCGCGCGTCGAAAGCCTCGATGTCCCGCAGCTCCAACCCCTCCGCGACCGCGCCGGGCGGCGACACATCGCGCCAGCTGCGCCCGCCGTCGACGGTGCGCAGCACCGTCCCCTTGGACCCGGCGACCCAGGCGGTGGACCTGCTGACGGCGGCCAGCCCACGGAACCGGGCCTCCTTCCCGGTCTCCTTCACCCCCCATCCCCACCCCGCACCCAACTCGGCACCCGCACCGGCACCGGCACCCGCACCCAACTCACCACCACCACCCGCACCGGCCCACGCCGGGCCGGCCAGCACCCCCACCATCAGAGCAGCCGCGCACATGCCAACTCCCAGAAGTCTCATGGCGCGGGAAGCTAATGCACCCCGGATTCGCCGTCCAGGGTGCATCGCCGTTACCGAGTTCCAGGCTGAAGCCATGCCCTCCACCGACCCCCGGCCCAAGGCCTACAACGGCCAACACATCACCGTCGCCTACGAAACCGGTCGCTGCCTGCACGCCGCCGAATGCGTACGCGGCCTGCCCGAGGTGTTCGACACGGGCCTGCGCCCTTGGGTACAGCCGGACGGCAGCGGCCCGGAGCGGGTCGCCGAAGTCATCCGCCGCTGCCCCTCGGGCGCCCTCCAGCACCGACTCGCCGACGGCCCGGCGGAGCAGCCGGACCGGCCGACCACGGTCGTGGGGTCGCCCGCCGGGCAGCTCGTCGTGCGCGGCGAAGTGAGCGTGACACGGCGGACGGGACCGCTCGCACCGAAACCCGGACGGTGCTTTGCGCCTGTGGAGTGAGCGGGAACCAGCCGTTCTGCGACCACTCCGGCCCCTACGGCGCTTCCGGAACATCCGTACCACGACACACCCCCACCACCTCCCCACACGCCTCGCCGATTACTCTGAGCAACCAAACAGACGCGTTCCAGCCAATCGGTGACCCAGCTCACGTCACTTCGCATGCACGGATGTGCCGAATCCCGCGTCTATCCGGTTGCCGGGTTCCACCCCCATCCCGGCCGCAGATCCGCCGCAAGGGAGCCGAGCCTTGATCACTGTTATCGAGCAGTCCGTGCAGGCCCGTCTGGTCGCCACCGCGCCGAAGGTCGAGACCGCACCCGTCACGCTCTGCTACGACCGTGCCGACCCCTTCGCCGTGCGGATGTCCTTCCCGGCCCCGGCCACGCTCGAAGGCGTCGAGGTCGCCTGGACCTTCGGGCGCGAGCTGCTGGAGGCGGGCCTGGACTGTCCGGCGGGCCACGGCGACGTACGCGTGCGCCCGTACGACACCGACCGGACCTCGATCGAATTCCACGCACCCGAGGGCGTCGCGATCGTGCTGATGCTGACGGCCGAGCTGCAGCGGTTCCTGGAACGGGCCGCGACGATCGTCCCGCCCGGGCTGGAGCACCTCTACCTCGACGTGGACCACAGCCTGGCCGAGCTGATGCGCGACCCCCACTGACGCCGACCGGAATATTCGCTTGCGGGCGGCTGCGGCCGCCCGTACGTTCGTCAATGCCCCATCCCCGCCGAAACGGAGCAGGACATTGCTCGTCTGAGGTCCGAGACACCGACCCCGACCGTCACCAAGGCCCGGCCACACGCACAGGCACCAGCCGCCCGGCCACAGGCACCAGGCGTCAAGCGCCACGCCCCACGCCCCACCGTGACCGTCACTCAAACCGTCGGCTGTCTCCCCGCGTTGCACGCACCACTCACGCAACCTGGAGGCCTCCATGAGTCATCGCCATCCCCTTGCTTCCCTCACCTGCTCGGCCCTGTCCTTCGAGTGGCCGGACGGCACTCCCGTCTTCGACGACTTCCAGCTGACCGTGGGCCCTGGCCGTACCGGCCTGATCGGCCTCAACGGCTGTGGGAAGTCCACGCTCCTGAAGCTGCTCGCCGGTGAACTGAAACCCACCACGGGCCAGTTGGCCGTATCCGGCACCATCGGATACCTCCCGCAGAACGTCACCCTCGACACCGCATCACGCGTGGACGAGGCCCTCGGCATCCACGCCACCCGCGCCGCACTGCACGCGATCGAGGCCGGCGAGGCCACCGAGGCCAACTTCGCCGCCGTCGGCGATGACTGGGACGTGGAGGAGCGGGCCCTGGCCACCCTCGACCAGCTCGGGCTCGCCAGGATCGGCCTGGACCGCACGGTCGGCGAATTGTCGGGCGGAGAATGTGTGTTGCTCCGGCTGGCCGCCCTTCTGCTCTCCCGCCCGGACGTGCTGCTGCTCGACGAGCCGACCAACAACCTGGACCTGCGGGCCCGGCGTCGCCTGTACACGGCGGTCGAGTCCTGGTCCGGGGTGATGCTGCTGGTCAGCCACGACCGGGAGCTGCTGGAGCGGGTCGATCAGATCGCGGACCTTCGCGAGGGCCAAGTCCGCTGGTACGGCGGCAACTTCACCGCATACGAGGAATTGCTCGCCACCGAGCAGGAATCGGCCCAGCGCATGGTGCGGGTCGCGGAGGCCGACGTCCAGCGACAGAAACGCGAACTGGCGGACGCCCAGGTCGTCTTGGCGCGACGCAAGCGCTACGGGCAGAAGATGAACGACACCAAGCGCGAGCCGAAGATCGTCATGGGTGCCCGCAAGCGCGCGGCTCAGGAATCGGCCGGCAAGCACCGCATCATGCACACCGAAAAGCTCGCGCAGGCCAAGGAGCGGCTGGACCAGGCCGTCGAGGCGGTCCGCGACGACGACGAGATCCGGATCGAACTGCCGGCCACGCGGGTACCGCCGGGGCGCCGGGTCCTGACCTTGAGCGATCTCCGCTTGGCCTACGGAGCGCGGGTCGCGGGCGAGTGGGAGGTGCGCGGCCCGGAGCGGATCGCGCTGGTGGGCGGCAACGGCTCGGGCAAGACGACCCTGCTGCGCACCATCGCCGGGCAGCTCGCACCGCTGTCCGGGGAGACCGTGGCCCATGTGCCGACCCGGTTCCTGCCGCAGCGGCTGGACGTGCTCGACCCGGACCGCTCCGTGGTGGAGAACGTGGCCCGGTTCGCTCCGCAGGCCTCGAACAACGTGATCCGGGCGCGGCTCGCACACTTCCTGTTCCGCGGCACCCGGGCGGACCAGTCGGCGGGCACCCTGTCGGGCGGCGAGCGGTTCCGCGCGGCCCTGGCGGCACTGCTCCTCGCGGAGCCGGCTCCGCAGCTGCTGATGCTGGACGAGCCGACCAACAACCTGGACCTGGCGAGCGTGCGCCAGCTGACGCGCGCCCTGGAGTCTTACGAGGGTGCGCTGCTGGTGGCGAGCCACGATCTGCCGTTCCTGGAGTCGGTGGGGATCACCCGGTGGCTGCTGCTCGACGGTGAGCTCCGACCGACCACGGCGGAGGACGTCCGGTCCCGCTTGTGGCACTGACGCGGACGTGGGCCGGTCAGCCGGCAGCCCTACCGGCAGCCGACTGACCGGCAGCTCACGTACGACTAACGGCACACGCCGGCGCCCCTCGGGCAGCTCACAGCAGCATCACCGGCGACCCCGGGCAGCTCCCAGCAGCATCACCCCGCCGCCGTCAAGGCGGGGGCGCCGGGCCACCTGTCAGCGTGACTTTGGTTCCGCTTACCCGCTTCCGGACCCCCACACACTGCACAGATAACGGGATGTAACCGGTCATATGAACGCCAGGGGCTTGGCGGGCCTTCACGCTCCGCTTAACCTACGGGTTCGTAGGCTACGGAACCGTAGGTAATTCGCTTTGTCCCCAGGAGCACCCGTGACGATCACCTCTCCCCACCTCGGCAGCTCGGAGGCGTGGACCGACGCCAAGCTGCTGTACGCGCTGGAAGAGGTGGTGGAGAAGGAACTCAACCGCCATCTGAAGGTCACCAAGGACTGGATGCCGCACGAGTACGTCCCGTGGAGCGACGGCCGCAACTTCCCGGAGTTCTTCGAGGACGGAGAGGCCTGGGACCCCGAGCAGTCCAAGGTCACCGAGATCGGCAAGATCGCGCTGGTCGTGAACCTGCTGACCGAGGACAACCTTCCCAGCTACCACCACGAGATCGCGACGCTCTTCGGCCGCAACGGCGCCTGGGGCACCTGGGTGCACCGCTGGACCGCCGAGGAGGGCCGCCACGGCATCGTGATGCGCGACTACCTGCTGGCCTCGCGCGCCGTGGACCCGGACAAGCTCGAAGTCTTCCGGATGCAGCACATGTCGGAGGGCTTCGAGTCCGACAACCGCCACTCGATGCTGCACTCGGTGGCCTACGTGGCCTTCCAGGAGCTGGCGACCCGCATCTCCCACCGCAACACCGGCCACCAGTCCGGTGACCCGGTCTGCGACCGGATGCTGGCCCGCATCGCGCAGGACGAGAACCTGCACATGATCTTCTACCGCAACCTGCTGGGCGCGGCCTTCGAGATCGCCCCGGACCTGACGATGCAGGCCGTACGGGACGTGGTGGTCAACTTCCGGATGCCCGGACACGGCATGCCCGGCTTCGAGCGGATGGCCGCCCAGATGGCGATCGGCGGCGTCTACAACCTGCGGATCCACCACGACGACGTCCTCAGCCCGGTGATCCGCTTCCTGAAGATCATGGAGATCGACGGGCTCGGCCCGGACGGGCAGAAGGCCCAGGAGGAGCTCGGCCTGTACATGAACGGCCTGGACACCGAGGCCCGCAAGTTCGACGAGCGCCTGGCCGCCCGCGCAGCCCGCCTCGCGGCCCGCAAGGGCTGAGCCACCGGGCGCCTGCGCCCCGGCGGAGCCCCGCTCCGCCGGGGCGCAGGCACACCGCGTGCTCCCTGGCCCCAGCGCCCTCCCCGGCTCCCCTGGGCCGGCTCCCCCCGGCCGGCCCAGCGGCGGTCGACGCTCGGCGGCCGCATCAGCGACGGACAAGGCGCGACACAACAGCCGCGACCCGTCAGCCGCGACCCAATCAGGCGTGACCGCTCGGGCAGGACTGAATCAGCCGCGACCCGACCAGCCGCAGCAGATCAACGGCGCGGACGCAGGGCGAGGCGTTCCGCCTCGGAGAGGCCGCCCCAGACGCCGAAGCGCTCGTCATTGGCCAGGGCGTACTCCAGGCATCCCGCCCGCCCCTCGCACGCCCCGCACAGCCGCTTCGCGTCCCTCAGGGACGAGCCCGGCTCCGGGAAGAAGAAGCCCGGCCCCGTCTGGGCGCAGAGGGCGAGGTCGTACCAGGCTGTGGCGGTGGCTGCAGTGGTGTTCATCGACATGCCGGTGATCCTGACCGCAGCCGATGGACGTCCGATCAACGGCTGATCAACACTCCCGCCGCCTCCACGTCACACCCTCCACCTCACACCCCGGGCGCCGGGGCACTGGCTATGACGGCGAACCGGGCGCCGTAGGGATCCGCCAGCTTGGCGAAGCGGCCGACGCCCTCCATGAAGACGGGGCTCATCCGGACCTTGCCGCCCGACTCCTCGGCCTTCGCCGCCGTCACATCGCAGTCCGCGACCTCGAAGTACGGAGTCCAGTACGGCTCCTCGGTGTCCTCCACCGGGTCCGCCGCGATCGGCACCAGGCCGCCGAAGGCTTCCCCGTCCGCCGTGCCGGCCGGCTTGACCATGGTGTACGTGCTGCCCTCGAACGGCATCTCGGCTATCTCCCACCCGAACACGGAGCGGTAGAACCCGGAGGCCACTGCCACGTCGCCGGTGTAGAGCTCGGCCCAGCACAGGGTCCCGACGTCGGTCACGGCGTCCAGGCCCTTGTTCCGCATCGGCTGCCAGGCGGCGAACCCCACCCCGGACGGGTCGGTGAAGATCGCCATCCGGCCGAAGTCCATGACGTCCATCGGCTGGAACGCCACCGAACCTCCCGCCTCGACCACGGCGGCCGCGGTGGCGTCCGCATCGCGCGTCTGGAAGTACACGGTCCAGGCCGAGGGGCCCTGCTCCGGCGTCACGGCCATACCGCCCGCGACCGTCTTCCCACCGAGGCGGAACATCCCGTACCCGCCGACTTCCTCGCCTCCCGGCCGGAACTCCCAGCCGAACAGCCCGGCGTAGAAGTCCGCGGCGCCGTCCATGTCGGGCGTGCCGAGGTCCACCCAGTTCGGGGAGCCGTCCTTGTAGTCCGTGGTGAGCATGGCCCGCCTCCTTCCCTCCTCTTCGAGCATGGCACCCACCACTGACACCGGCCGCCCCACAAACTGGACGACCGTGCGTTCGCTAAGCTGGGACCATGGCTGACGGGCGCGTGGAGCGCGGAAACCAGACCCGGCGGACCGTCCTGGAGCACACCGTGGACATCGCCTCGGTGGACGGCCTGGAGGGCCTGTCACTGGGAAAGATCGCCACCGACCTGGGGCTCAGCAAGAGCGGCGTCTTCGCCCTCTTCGGATCCAAGGAGGACCTCCAGCTCGCCACCGTGCGCGCCGCGGTGGCGGTCTTCGTGGAGCAGGTCGTCAAGCCCGTGCGCGACGAGCCCGCCGGTCTCGGCAAGGTCTGGCGGCTTTGCGAGCGCTGGATCGACTACTCGGGGCGGCGGGTCTTCGCGGGCGGCTGCTTCTTCTACGCCACCTCCGCAGAGTTCGACTCGCGCCCCGGCCCCGTACGCGACGAGATCGCGAAGGCGCGCGCCGACTGGACGCAGTACGTGGAGCGGCTCCTCGACGAGGCCCGGCTCCACGGCGGGTTCCGGGCCGACGCCGGCTCGGAGGACGTACCGCAGTTGGCGTTCGAGATCATCGCGCTGATGGAGCTCGCCAACGCGCACTCCCTCCTGCACGAGGACCCGCTCGCCTACGAACGCGCCGCGCGGGGCATCCTCAACCGCCTCCGCGCGGTGGCCTCCACCTCGGACGACCTGCCGCACCGGCCCTCGCCGACGGAGCGCTGAGCCGTCCACGGCGCGTCACGGCAACGACCCCGACCACAGCAAGCACCACACCCACGCCCCCCGGCCATCGCCACGGCCACCGTCAGCGAGCGACAGCCACCGTCACCGAGCGACGGGCACCGACTCCGCCAGGAACTCGACGGCCGCGGCGATGACTTCGGGGTCCGCGAGGATGCGGCGGTGGCCGAGCCCCTTCGTCTCGATCAGACGGGCGCGGTCCCCGTACGCCGACGCGACGCCGCGGGACTGGTCGGGCGCGGCCACGTCGTCGTCGAGGTCGTGCACCAGCAGGATCTGCGCCGGAACCTGATCCGGGCGGTGACGGGCGTCGAACCGCGGCCAGACGTCGGGCTCGTCGGGAAAGAGGCGGTCCTGGACGTACGTCCGCAGGGCGCGTTCGACGCCTGGCCCCACGCGCAGGGTGCGCCGGAAGCCGGCGAGGAGGTAGTCGAAGTCGGCGACACCGCCGACGGCGACGATCCGGTCCGCCCGGATGCCGTCCCGCAGCGTGAAGAAGGTGGCGAGCACGCCGAAGGAGTGCGCCACCACGGCCGAGAAGTCCCCGTGCTCGGCGTGCAGTCGGCGGATGATCTCGCGCTGTCTGCGGATCGTGGTGGCCCGGCCGCCGGACTCGCCGTGGCCGGGGGCGTCGAAGGAGACGACGGTGTGGCCCTGGGCCCGCAGGGGTTCGATGAATCCGGCGAGGCGGGAGACGCGCGAGGTCCACCCGTGCACCACCAGGACGGGCCGGCCGCCGTCGCCCCAGCGGTAGGTGGTGACCGGTATGCCGTCGACGGTCAGCCGTCCGGTCTCGGCCTCGGCCATCAGCCCGGCCTCGCCGGACCGCAGCCGGGGTCGACCGATGGGCCGTACGAACAACGCGAACGCCACCCGCCCGGCCAGGCCCGGCGCGATCCGGGCAGCGAGATTGAGGGTCGTGCTCATGAGTGAAGACACGCCAAAATATTAGCACGATCGTTCGTGTTCTTACTTAGGGCACGCGAAGAGCAGAGGACCCGGCTGCCGAGCCGCCCCGACCGGCCGGTACCGCCGATGGCCGGTACCGCCGTGATCGGGGCGGTCGTGCAGGTGCCGGCCACCGCCATCGAGGAGGCCGGGACCTCCTCGCTGAGCGGCATCCCGGCCGGCCCCGCCTACTGTCTGCTGCCGGCCTGGCGGCCCGGCCTCATCTCAGGTGCCGGCCGAAGAACCGGTTCCCGTCCTCCACCTCGAACCACGGGGTATCGGTGTGTCCGCCCGGATTGGCGTGCAGCGTCTTCTCCTTGGCGCCGAAGGCGTCGAACAGCTCCAGGGCCCGCTGCCGGGGGTTCCCTTCGTCGTCCCACTGCAGCAGGAACAGCAGCGGAACGGTGACCCGCCGGGCCTCCTCGCGCTGGGCACGGGGCACGTAACCTCCGGCGAAGAAACCGGCGGCCGCGATGCGCGGCTCGACCACCGCCAGGCGAATGCCGACGGCGGTCCACCCCGAGTAGCCGACCGGGCCGCCGATCTCGGGCAGCGCGAGGAGGGCGTCCAGGGTGGTCCGCCATTCCGGGACCGCCTTTTCGACCAGCGGGCCGACGAGGGACTCGAAGATCTCGTCGACCGGCTCGCCGGCCTGCATCGCCCAGCGGAGGTCGGCGCGAGCCTGCTCGTCGGCGGCGGAACGGGGCCGGTCGCCGCACCCGGAGGCGTCGATGGTGGCCACCGCGTAGCCGCACGCCGCAGAGTGCCGGGCCCGCGCCACCAGCCGGGCCGCCCCCTTGGGCAGGCCGTTGTTGTGGGCCATCAGGATCAGTGGGACCGGGGTGGTGGATTCAGGCGTCCACAGGGTGCCGGGGATCTCGCCGAGGGTGAATTCGCGTTCGAGGACGCCGTCTTCGAGGCGCTGCTCGGAAGTGAAGTGCACGGTCGTGCCTTTCGGGAGGGCTGGAACGGCGCTCCCGGACGACCTATCGCCCGACCGTGACCCCGGAGGAGAGCACCCATGTCGATACAGCGTTCACGGGTACCACCTCCTCGTTCTCTCGCACGGCCTCCGGAAACGTAGCAGTGGCCGCCGTACTGCGCCAAGCAGGTTTTTGCGGAGGCTCCGTGGCCGAACGCCACGCTTGCCAGCGGACACCGATCGCACACGACACACCGCACCGGGGCTCGCTCCCCCAACCGCCGACACGGTGATCGGGTTCGGATAGCGTCTGCGCCTGCAGACTTCACCAGGGGGATGGGATGAAAGCAGAGACCGTCACCGCGATATGCGCGGTCGTGATCGCTGTCGGGTCGCTGGTCGTCTCGGCCTACCAGGCACACGCCACACGGCAGCACAACCGCCACTCGGTGCGCCCGATACTCCAACTGCACCGCGGCTGGCCGAAGGGAGGCAGAGCAGGAATCCGGCTCATCAACTCCGGGCTCGGCCCGGCGGTCATCGTCGACAGCACGCTCGCCGTCGACGGCGAGGTGATCGGCTCCTGGAACGCGCCCGGTGTCGACCGCGTCCGTGCCCGCCTGTCGGTGCGCCCGTCTGCGGTGACCTTCAACGAGGGAGAGGTCATCGCCACCGATTACGAGCAGTACCTGTTGGGTGTCGCAGACTACGACCCACAGTTGCACGCCGAGCTCGAAGACCTGATCAACCGACGGCTCACGCTCACGATCCGCTACGAGTCCCTGTACGGCGGCGAGGGGTACACGGCCGTCCTGCGCCCCGTCCCGTGATCGGGCGGGCGCGGGCAGGACCAGCACCGTCAGGACCAGCACCGCCAGGACCAGCAGGCGGGCAGGACCAGCGCGGTCAGGACCAGCAGGCGGTCAGTCCTTGTCGTCGTTCTTCGCGCGGCTGGGTTGGACGCGCTTCGGTTCGCCCGGCATCTTCGGGTAGTCCGGGGGGTACGGCATATCGCCCAGGCCGTGGTCCTGTTCGAGGCGGGCCGCGAGTTCCAGGGCTGCGTCGAGGGTGAAGGCGTGGTCGTCCATATCCGCGTGGAGGTCACCCAGTTCGGCATAGCGCGCAGGCATGGTGACGATGTCGAAGTCGCGGGGCTCGGCCGAGTCGATCTCGTCCCAGCGCAGCGGGGCCGACACCGGGGCGTGCGGGCGGGGGCGTACGGAGTAGGCGGATGCGATCGTGCGGTCCCTGGCCGTCTGGTTGTAGTCGACGAAGATCCGCTCGCCACGCTCCTCCTTCCACCAAGCCGTCGTGACCTTGCCAGGCATGCGGTGTTCCAGTTCCCGGCCGATCGCGATCGCGCACCGTCTCACCTCTGTGAACGTCCAACGCGGCTCGATCGGCACGAACACGTGCAGCCCGCGCCCGCCCGAGGTCTTCGGCCAGCCGCGCAGTCCGACGTCCTCCAGTACGTCGCGCAGCTCGTGCGCGGCGATCACCGCATGGCGGTAGTCGGTGCCCGGCTGCGGGTCCAGGTCGATGCGCAGTTCGTCGGGCCGGTCGGTGTCCTCGCGGCGCACCGGCCAGGGGTGGAAGGTGAGGCAGCCCAGGTTCGCCGCCCACAGCACGGCGGCCGGCTCGGTCGGGCAGATCTCGTCGGCCGTGCGCCCGCTGGGGAAGGCGATGTGGGCGGTCGGGATCCAGTCCGGGAGGTTCTTCGGGGCCCGCTTCTGGAAGAAGGACTCGCCCTCCACCCCGTCGGGATAGCGCTCCAGGGTGGTGGGGCGGTTGCGCAGGGCCCGGGTGACGCCGTCCGCGACCGCCAGGTAGTAGCGGGCCACGTCCCCCTTGGTGAGGCCGCGCTCCGGGAAGTACACCTTGTCCGGGTTGGACAGCCGTACCGTCCGTCCGCCCGCGTCCAGCTCGATCGCATTACCGGATGCACCCATGTGGGCCACGGTAGGCGGGGCCGGCCGGGGGCGCATACCGGGCGGGGCCGGACGTACCACCGCAGAATCGAAGACATGGACCTGCCGGTGATGCCGCCCGTGAAACCGATGCTCGCCAAGTCGGTGGCCAAGATCCCGCCGGGCATGCAGTACGAGGCCAAGTGGGACGGCTTCCGGGCCATCGTGTACCGCGACGGCGACGAGGTGGAGATCGGCAGCCGCACCGGGAAGACGCTGACCCGGTACTTCCCGGAGCTG
This sequence comes from Streptomyces sp. NPDC043680, assembly GCF_056436685.1. Lineage (NCBI taxonomy): Bacteria > Bacillati > Actinomycetota > Actinomycetes > Kitasatosporales > Streptomycetaceae > Streptomyces > Streptomyces sp. NPDC043680. The sequence continues at coordinate 138,809 of NZ_JBWKCE010000008.1, forward strand.
GTGACCGCCTTGAGGGACAATCTCCCCGACCGCTGCGTGGTGGACGGCGAGATCGTCATCGTGCACGCCGGGCGGCTGGACTTCGACCGGCTGACCGAGCGGATCCACCCCGCCCGGTCCCGGGTCGAGCTGCTCGCCGCGACGACCCCGGCCAGCTTCATCGCCTTCGATCTGCTCGCCCTCGGCGACGAGGCGCTCCTCGACACCCCGCTCGGCGACCGCCGTACCGCCCTCGTCGACGCCCTTTCCACCGCTCGGCCCCCCGTTCACCTCGCGCCCGCGACCACCGATCCCGCGCTGGCGCAGGAGTGGTTCGAGCAGTTCGAGGGCGCCGGACTCGACGGGGTGATCGCCAAACCGCTCCATCTCCCCTACCGGCCCGATGCGCGCCTCATGTTCAAGATCAAGCACGAGCGTACGGCCGACGTCGTCATCGCAGGATTCCGTTTCCACAAGAGCGGTCCGATTGTCGGATCGCTCCTGCTCGGCCTCCACGACGCCCACGGCGCCCTCCAGCACGTCGGCGTGTGCGCCGCCTTCCCCATGAGGCGCCGCGCCGAGCTGGTGGACGATCTGGCCCCCCTGCGGATGGCCGACGTCGAGGGGCACCCGTGGGCCGCGTGGGCCGAGGAGGCCGCGCACGAGGGCGCCCGGCTGCCCGGCGCGCAGAGCCGCTGGACGGGGAAGAAGGACCTCTCGTGGGTGCCGCTGCGTCCGGAACGCGTTTGCGAGGTGGCGTACGACCACATGGAGGGCGACCGCTTCCGGCACACGGCCCAGTTCCGCCGCTGGCGGCCCGACCGGACGCCGGAGAGCTGCACGTACGCCCAGCTGGAGGAGGTCGTCCACTACGACCTGGCCGAGGTGCTCGGCGGCGGCCCCGGCGCGACCGCCCCGCTCCCCTGAGCCACGCGCACGCAGCCTCACCCCGCCGTCAGCTTCTCCCACTCCTCCCGGTCCGGCCCCACCGCATGCGGTACGTAGCCCGGCCTGGCCGCCAGCCAGCGCGCCACCCGGGCCCGTACCTCCGGGTCCGCGTACGCCCGCTCCGGCCGCTCGGCGAGGTGGCGGACCCTGGCCCGGGCCCGCATCACCTCGGGGTCCTCCAGCGCACACTCGAACAGCGCGGCCATCTCGCGCGCCGGGCCCGGCCGCCCGGCCCGCGCCGCGAACCGCTCGCCGACAGCCGTGTCCGCCACGACCTGGAAGTCGAACCACGGCTTCAGGGTCCGCACCGCCCACGCGTGGTACTCGGTGGCGAACGGCGCCGATCCGGGATCCCGGTCCGCCGTCCGGGCCACCCTCAGGGCCGCCCACAGGGCGAGCGAAATGCCCTGCCCCAGCGTCGGATTGGTGTGCGTCAGCGCGTCCCCGACCGGCACGAGCCCGGTCACCACCGGCCCCTGCCCGTCCACCAGGGCGGTCCACCGGTTGTCCAGGCTCGCCGCGGCCAGGACGCCCGACAGCGGTTCGGCCCCCAGCCCCAGCCAGGCCTCGCCGGGCGGGAAGGAGCGCGCGGCGGCCTCGAAGACGGCGGGATCGCGCAGCGCCGCACGGGTCGGGTCCTCCGTGTGGACGAGCAGTGTCACGGCGAACACCCCGTTGTCGGCCGGGAAGACGGCACACCCGGCGAAGGGCCCCCCGGTCACCGTCCACGGCCGCCGCGGCCCCTCCTCCATCCCCTCGGGCAGCCGGTACCAGCGGCAGAAGTACGCCAGCCCCGTGCGGTGGCGTTCCACCACGGCCGGCCGGCAGCCCGCCGCGGCCAGCCACCGCTCGGCGCCACCGCGCCGCCCGCCCGCGTCCACGACGAGGTCGCACGGGTACGCACCGGCCTGCGTGGCCACCCCCGTCACCCGTACCCCGAAGGCCCCGGGGCCGGGCGCCGTCGTCAGACCGGTCACCGGCTCCCCGTGGTGCACCACCGCGCCCGGTTCGGCGCGCAGGGCGGTGACCAGGGCGCTCTCCAGCACGATGCGCCGGGCGTGAAGCATCACGAGGTCCTCGTCGCCGGCGCGGGCGGAGGGGCGTACGTCGAACCAGTCCAGCTCGTGCCGCTCGCGGGCGCCGAGCCTCAGCATCTCCCGGTGGACGTCGGGGAGTTCCTCGCGCAGGACGGCGCGGGCGGCACCGAGCAGGAGGTGCGGCTGGTTCGCCTGGGGGACGCCGGGCCGGCGCCAGCCGAAGAAGTCCCGGCCGAGGGCGGTGCCCGGGGCACGCACCTCCCGTTCGAACAGCTCGACGGTGTGTCCGTGCCGTGCCGCGAGCAGCGCGGTCGCGAGCCCTCCGACACCCCCGCCGACGACCAGCACCCGTGCCATTGCGCCCCCCGAGTCCCGAGCCGGTGAACCGTACGACGATCTGACCGCCCAGAGCCTGCACGCCGGGGGCCTGGCCGAAACCCGCACACATGTCCGGTACGTCGGCCCGTCAGACCCCGCCGCGGCCCGCCCGGTACGCCGCGACGGCCCGCCGGGTCTCGGCCTCGACCAGGTCGGCGTTGATCGCCATGGCGGCCCGCACCCCGGCTGCGGCCGCCCCGCTCAGCTGGTCCATCGGGTTCACCACGTTCCCCGCAGCCCACACGCCCCGCAGGGCGGTGGCTCCGGTGACGGGGTCCGCATCCACACAGGTGCCGACCGCCACGCCTTCCCGCTCCACGGTGGTCAGGGGGAGGCCGAGGCTCGCCGCCACCCCGGCGCGGGCGTCGAACCACGGCGCCACCACCAGGGCCGCGCAGTCCACCGACCCACCGGCCGCCAGCCGCACCCCGACCAGCCGACGTCCGCCGCGGCCGTCACCCCCGCCACGGCCGTCCCCCTCCACGTCCCCTTCCTCGGCGACCACCAGGCCGGTCACCTCGCCCTCCACCACCGCGACGCCCAGTGCGCCCAGCAGCTCCCGGTCCTCCCCCGTGGGCGTCCAGACATGGGCCAGCAGGGTCACCCGGTCGCTCCACTGCCGCCACAGCTGCGCCTGCTGTACCGCCGTCGGCCCGGTCGCCAGCACGGCGAGCGGCATGCCGCCGAGCTCCCAGCCGTGGCAGTACGGACAGTGCAGTACCTCCCGTCCCCAGCGCTCCCGGAGCCCCGGCAGCTCAGGCAGCCGGTCCTCCAGGCCGGTGGCGAGCAGGAGCCGGCCGGCCCGCACGGCGCCGCCGTCGGCACACCGCACCAGGAAGCCGCCCCCGGGCAGCGGATCGGCCGCGACGGCCGTGCCGGCCGCCCCGGACCGGATCACGCCGCCGTACCCGGTGACCTCGCTGCGCCCGCCGGCCAGCAGCTCCGCGGGGCTCGCCCCGTCGCGGCCGAGGTAGCCGTGCAGATGGGCGGCCGGGGCGTTGCGGGGGCGGCCGGAGTCGAGCACCAGCACCGAACGCCGGGCCCGGGCCAGGGTCAGCGCCCCGGCGAGTCCGGCGGCGCCGCCGCCCACGACCACCACGTCGAACTGCTGCGTGCTTGCGTTGTCCATACCGGCGAGGGTGGGCCCGTACACCCCGGCTTGACAAATGATGTTGCCGAACCGGCAAATGGAGTCATGCCCCCTCAGGACCCCGCACACCCGGAGCACCCCGAGGAACAGCCGCCGCGGCGGGACGACGAACTCGCGGACGTGCTCACCGCCGTGGGCCCGCGGCTGCGCGCGCTGCGCCGGCAGCGCGGGACCACCCTGGCCCAGCTCAGCGAGGCCACCGGGATCTCGCTCTCCACGCTGTCCCGACTGGAGTCCGGGCAGCGCCGGCCGACGCTGGAGCTGCTGCTCCCGCTGGCCAAGGCCCACCGGGTCGCGCTGGACGAGCTGGTGGGCGCGCCGGAGACGGGGGATCCGCGGATCCGCCCGCGCCCCTTCGTCCGGCACGGCAGCACCTATGTGCCGCTCACCCGCAGCTTCGGCGGGGTACACGCCTTCAAGCAGGTCATGCCGCCCGTCGAGGGCACCCCGCCCGAGCCGGAGCTGAAGGTCCACGAGGGCTACGAGTGGCTGTACGTGCTCTCCGGCCGGATCCGGCTGCTCCTCGGCGAGCACGACCTGGTCCTCACCGCCGGGGAAGTGGCGGAATTCGACACCCGCACCCCGCACGCCTTCTTCAACGCGGGGCCGCAACCCGCCGAGTGCATCAGCCTCTTCGGTCCGCAGGGCGAACGCATCCACGTCCGCGCCAGGCCCACCACCCGATCAAAAGACGGAAAAGGAAAGCCCCGATGACGACGAAGCCGAACCAGCGTCCCGAACGAGCCGTCCCCCAGCCCAACGCCGTCGTCGGCGTCGGCCTGGTCGTGGCCGACGCCGACGGGCGCGTGCTCCTCGGCCAGGCACACGACGGCCGCTGGGAGCTGCCCGGCGGCAAGGTCGACCCCGGGGAGGGCTTCGAGCAGGCAGCCGCCCGCGAACTGGGTGAGGAAACGGATCTGCGGGCGGACCCCGAGAACATCCGGATCCTGGCCGTCCAGATCGACGCGAAGGCCGGGATGACCCGCCTGACCGCGGCCGCCGTCACCACCGCCGCGCAGGGCACCCCCAAGGTCACCGAACCGCACAAGATCGTCCGCTGGGAGTGGTTCGCCCCGGCCGAGATCCCGCACGCCCTCTACGCCCCTTCGGCGGCGGTCCTGCGCACCTGGCGCCCCGAGCTCGCCCCGACCCTGCCGCCCGTGCCCTCGTACGACTACCCGGCGACCAACGGCCGCTAGCCCGGCCCCGCCCGCTCTGCCCGACCCCGGCCCGCCCGGCCCGCCCGGCCCCGGGACGCGGCTACACCCCCGCCCGCGCCCGCGGTGCGAAGTTGCCCTCGCGCAGGTCCTCCGCCAGCAGGCGCTTCGCGATCGTGTCCGCGGCCACCCGCAGCTCCTCGCTCCGCGGGCGGCCGCGGTCCTTCTCCAGCTGGTCCCCGAGCCAGTCCCCCCACGCCTTGGAGATCGCCGCGGCCTCGCGCTCCCCCGGCGGGGTGAGGGCGAGGAAGTTGCCGTCCCGGGTCAGGTAGCCCTCTTCCACCATCCGGTCGAAGACCGGCAGCAGCACCTCGGGGGGAAGGGACCGGCGGGAGGCGATGAGCCCGAGGCTGGCGTAGCCGACCGTGCGGTGCATGAGCTCCACCTGCATGACGGCCCAGGCGCCCGCCATGTCCAACCGCGTGTCCGCGTTCCGCACGAGCTGCCGGGCGGTGTCGGACCCCATGCCCCGGAGCAGCTTGCCGACCGCGAGTTCGAGCACCTTGGCCGGGTCACCGGTGGCCGTGGTCGGCGAGGCGAAGCCGTCGCCCATGTCCATGGAGCCGGCCCGGACGGTGTCGCGCAGCCGGACCTGCTTGAGGAAGAGCGCGACGACGAACCCGAAGAGCGCCACGGGTACCGTCCACAGGAACACCGTGTGCAGCGCCTGCTCGTACGCCGCGATGATCGGGCCGGCCGCCGCGGGATCCAGCCCGTGGACCCCCTCGGGGCTCTGGGCCGCCGTCTCCAGCCCGGCCGGGTCGGCTCCCGTGGCGCGCGCCGCCTCCCCGACCGCCCGTTCCAGCCCGGGCCCGAGGTGGTTGGCGTAGATCGCCCCGAACACGGCGGTCCCGAACGAGCCGCCGAGCGTACGGAAGAAGGTGACGCCCGAGGTGGCCGTGCCCAGGTCGGCGTAGTCCACGGTGTTCTGCACGGCGATCGTCAGCACCTGCATGCACAGGCCGATACCAGTTCCGAACACGAACATGTACAGCGATTCCCGCCAGGTGCCGGTCCCCGGGCCCATCCGGGACATCAGGTACAGGCCCACGGCCATCACCAGGCAGCCCACGATGGGGAAGATGCGGTATCGCCCCGTCCTGCCGGTGACGGTACCGCTGAAGACGGACGCCATCAGCAGGCCGACCACCATGGGCAGCGTCCGCACGCCCGAGATCGTGGCCGAGTCGCCGTCCACGTACTGGAGGTAGGTCGGCAGGAAGGTCAGCGCGCCGAGCATCGCGAACCCGACCACGAAACTGAGGACCGAGCAGACACCGAAGACGGGGGTGCGGAAGAGCCGCATCGGCAGCATCGGCTCCGCGGCCCGCTTCTCGGCCAGGCAGAACAGCACGAGGGCCAGGGCGCCGACCGCGAAGAGGCCGATGACGACCGCCGAATTCCAGGCGTACTGGTTCCCGCCCCAGCTGGTGGCCAGGATCAGCGCGCCGGAGCCCACCGCGACCAGCGCGATGCCGAGGTAGTCGATGACGGGGCGGCCGGCGGGCCGTACGGAGGGGATGGTGCGGGCCGCCGCGACCACCACCAGGATCGCGATCGGGACGTTCACGTAGAACGCCCAGCGCCAGCTCAGCTCGTCGGTGAAGACCCCGCCGAGCAGCGGCCCGATGACGGTCGCGACGCCGAAGACGGCGCCGATCGCGCCCTGGTACGTGCCGCGTTCGCGCAGCGGCACCACGTCGGCGATGAGGGCCATCGAGGTGACCATGAGGCCGCCGGCGCCGGCTCCCTGCACCCCGCGCCACAGGATGAGCAGGGTCATGTTGCCGGCCAGACCGCAGAGGAACGAGCCGGCGATGAAGACGATCGCCGAGATCTGGAAGATCCGCTTCCGGCCGAAGAGGTCGCCGAACTTGCCCGCCAGCACGGTGGAGACCGTCTCCAGGAGCAGGTACGAGGTGACCACCCACGACATGTGGTCCCCACCGCCGAGGTCCCCCACGATCGTGGGCAGGGCGGTTCCCACAATCGTCTGGTCGAGCGCCGCGAGCAGGACGCCCAGCATGATCGTGCCGAAGACGACGTTGCGCCGCCGCCGGTCGAGCACGGGGGGCGCCGCGGCTGCAGCGGGAGCCGTGGTGGTCACACTCGCACTCTCACAGCGCCCCCGCCCCGCCGCATGCCGCACCGGGCCGTATGGGGGACCCTGCTGCGGGATCAGCGCAGGTAGGCGAGGCCGGGATGCTCGGCCGCGTACCCGTCGAGCAGCCGCCGGGCCACGCTCACGGAGTCCACCAGCGGGTGCAGGGCGAAGGCCTTGACCGCGTCGGCCCGGGAGCCGCTCGCCGCGGCCCGGAGCACGGCCCGCTCGACCGCCTTGACGGACGTGACGAGTCCGACCGCGTGCAGCGGCAGCGGGTCCACGGCCACCGGGTGGGCGCCGTTGGCGTCGACCAGGCAGGGCACCTCGATCACCGCCTCGGCGTCCAGCACGGACAGTGTGGAGCCGTTGCGGACGTTCAGGATCAGCGTGGCCCGCTCGTCTCGGGCGATGGCCCGCATCAGCGCCAGCGCGACCTGCTCGTACCCGCCGGACTCCAGGTCGGCCGCATCGCGCTCGCCGAGGCCCGCCGCCTCGCGGTTCTCGGCCATGTACGTGGCCTCGCGCTCGTGTCGGGTCCGATCCCAGGCGGCCAGCGCCGCCCCGGCGGGCCGCCCCGGCCGCGCAGCCTCGGCGTAGAAGCCGCGCTGCTGGTCGCGCAGGAACGCGCCGCGCGTCTGCCCGGCCTCCTGGTAGGCCCGTACGGTGTCGCGGTTGAAGTAGTAGTAGTGCAGGTACTCGTTCGGGACCGCGCCGAGCGAGCGCAGCCATTCGGCGCCGAACAGCCGCCCCTCCTCGAAGGACTCCAGCGCTTCGGTGTCGGCCAGCAGCCGGGGCAGTTCGTCGCGGCCGCCGATGCGCAGCCCGCGGACCCAGCCCAGGTGGTTGAGGCCGACGTAGTCGATCCAGGCCTCCTGCGGGCGGGCTCCCAGCAGCCGGGCGATGCGCCGGCCGAGCCCCACCGGGGAGTCGCAGATCCCGATCACCCGCCCGCCCAGCTCCTCGGCCATCGCCTCGGTGACCAGCCCGGCCGGGTTGGTGAAGTTGATGACCCAGGCCCCGGGGGCCGTACGGGCGATCCTGCGCGCGAGCTCGCGGGCGACGGGCACGGTCCGCAGGCCGTACGCGACTCCGCCCGCGCCCACCGTCTCCTGGCCGAGCACGCCCTGCGCCAGGGCGATCCGCTCGTCCGCGGCGCGCCCGTCCAGGCCGCCGACCCGGATGGCACAGAAGACGAAGTCGGCCTCGCGCAGCGCCTCGTCGAGGTCCCGGGTGGCCGTGACGGCGGGCGGGTCCTCGACCCCGGAGGCGGCCGCCTGGTCGGCGAGCACCCGGGCCATGGCGGTGAGCCGGGCGGGGTCCTCGTCGTACAGGGTCACCCCGGTCACCCGGCCCTCGGCCCGGTCGCCGAGGAGCGCCCCGTACACCAGCGGTACCCGGAATCCGCCTCCGCCGAGGATGGTCAGCCGCACGCCCTTGCCGCCCTTCGTCCTGTCACACCCATGCTCCGCCGTGCCACGATCGGTGCCACGATCCGTGGCATCCGGGTCCGCGGCACGCGGTGTCGGGCTCCAGTGTCCCCTGCCGGGCGCCGGGCGGCGTCAGTCCACCGGCGAGGGCACGGCGCGAAGCCGGGGTCCCTGGTGGAGCGGGGCGGCGCCGCCGCCGCGGACCGGACCGGTGGGCGCGCCCTGGGGGGCGGAGAGGATCAGGGTGATCCGGGTGAGGCCCATGCCGTCGAGCATGCGGCTGGATTCCGCCACCATCCGGCAGCGTACGAGGCCCCACTGGGGGTCCCAGTGGCGCACCGTCCGCACCGCCCCGTCGTGCTCGGCGGCGTCGGCGCCGTGGGTGGTCAGCCAGTGCGGCACGCCGTAGCGGTAGGCCGCCTCCATGAAGGGGTCGCGGGCCACCTCCTGGCGGATGCTGCGCAGTCCCTCGTCCTCCGGGGCCGCGGCCAGCGCGTTCGCGAACCGGGCCAGCAGCGGTACGCACCAGGCCGGTTCGTGGTCCTCCAGCACGGCCGCGGCGTCCGGGTGGAACAGCACGAAGCGCAGGAAGTTGTCGTCCGGCAGCGCCGTGGGGTGCGGGCGTACCGACTGGAACAGCTTGTCGAACGCCGAGTTGGTCAGGGCCACGTCCCAGCGGTGGTCCACCAGGAAGCTCGGGTAGGGCACGGCCTCCATCAGGGCCGCGTAGTCGCACAGGTAGTCGCGCTGTGCGGGGTCCTCGGGCAGCCGGTTCTCCTCGGCCGCCCGCCAGGTCGGCGGCGGGTCCCGGTCGACCATGACGCGGAACAGCCAGAAGCACTGCCGCTCGCTCATCTCCAAGGCCTCGGCCAGGGCGAGCAGTTTGCGGTCGGTCCATTCCTTGACCAGACCGCGTTCCCAGTTCCCGTAAGCACGGACGCTGATGCGCAACCGCGCGGCGAGGTCCTCCTGGCTCAGGCCCAGTTCCTCGCGGCGCTGGCGCAAAATCTCCTTGCGTCGCTCCGACCGCACTGCGCCACGTGCGGACTCCTCGCCCGCCAGGCGCTCCTCACCGGCTTGGGCGAGGCCATCGGACGGGCCCACCGCTGCGAGATGTGGCACCGAGAGCTCCCCCTCCTCACGGTCTGGATCTTCAATTTCCTCTGGCGATCCTGCTACCGACTTCATTCGAGTGTCAACTATCGTGGCAATTCCAGCCTCTTGACAGCTCATTCGCGCCACAGCTGTGGCAAGTTCTGGCCCTGCGGCGGCGGACCGGCTAGATTCCAAAAGCCGACCATGTGCCCGTACCGACCCCGCCGCGATCTAGGAGAACCACTGGTGACAGACGGCTTCCCGGCTCCCGTCGCGGTGGCCAACGCGCCCCTGGCAGCCACCGTCACGCGCGTCGCCGAACTCGCGGGCAAGTTGGGGTACGACCTGAACAAGGTCTTCGACCTGCGCCGCCTCTCCGAGGCCTCGGGCGTCCCCGCCGACGTGGTCAAGACGCTGCTGGACGGCAGGCCCGCCGGCGAGCCCTGTCTGCAGACCCGCTTCCTCCAGCGCCTCGACCTGCTCCGCCGCACCCGGGTCAAACCCAACGGCCGCCGCTACACGCAGCAGGAGATCGCCGATGGCGCCGGGATGTCCCGGCAGCAGGCCGGCGCCCTGATCAACGGCGACCGCCGGCCCACCATGGAGCACTGCGACGCGATCCAGCGCTTCTTCGGCGTCCACGCGGGCTTCCTCACCGCGCACGACGCCGACGCCCTCACCGACGCCCTCCTGCGCACCGAGCAGCAGCTGCTCCAGGACTACGCGGGCCGCACCCGCGAAACCGTACCCGCCCCGGCGGCTTCGGCAGGCGATCCGCTGGCAAGACTCCTCCAGAACCATGGCGTCCGGGGCATCGCCTGGCGCGCCGCCCAACTGCCCAGCGACAAGCACCGGGACAAGGTGACCGAATGGCTGGACATGCTTCTCGAAAGCGTGAAACCGAACGACGAATCCTGACCCAGTCGCGAGTCTGGGTCTGATCCTTGAGTCCTGATCCGGATCCGCGCCGACGGGGAGAACGGTGAGCATAGGCAGAGAGCAGCGCCGGTTGTGCGGCGAACTGGTGGCCGGGCTCCGGCTGACCGCGCCCGTGGAACCCGTGGACCTCTACGCCGCCCTCTGCGAGGGCATGAGCAGACACCGCGGCCGCCGGGTGGACTTCCGGATGGCCTCGTTCCCGCCGGGGACGGCCAGCGGCCTGTGGCTCGACATGGCGGACCGCGACCTGGTGGTCATCGAGGAACGCACCGCGCCGGACCACCAGCTGGTGATCCTCGGCCACGAGCTGTGGCACATGAAGGCCGGCCACTGCAGCCACCACGTCGACGGAGCCGCCGTCGCCGCCCGACTACTGTCCGACGAGGCCGACCTCGGCGAGACCGTCCGCCGGGTCGCCGCGCGCACCCGCGCCGACGTCCAGGAGGAGACCGAGGCCGAGACGTTCGGTTTACTGCTGGGCAGCCGGTGCCGCACCTGGCTGGCCGGGTCCGCGAGCCACCGGGCGCCCGCACAGCGAGACCAGTTGGCGGGGCGCATCGAAGCCTCGCTCGGATACCGGGGGCACAGGAACGACCGTTGAAGGGCCAGGACTACTACATTCCGGCAGCCGCGATGGCGATCGCGCTCGCCTTCAAGCTGCCCGCCCTGAGGCACAACTGGCGCGATCCGCTGCTGCGTTCCGTCTGTGCCCTGCTGATCCTGGCCGGATCGGTGTTCACCTTCGCCGCTCCCCCGACGATCGGGGCGGTCAACCGCTGGACCGGCGTCAGCAACTTCTCCGCCCCCCTCGTCTACTGCCTGATCACCGCCTTCAGCGCCGCCTGCCTGGTACTGATCGTGAACTGGCGCGGCGGCCCGCCCGAGTTGACCCAGCGCATCTCGCGCCGCTGGATCCTCGGCTACGGCGCGGTCATCGTGGGGCTGATCATCCTCTTCCTGCTCGGTGACGCGCCGGTGGAGCGGCTGCGCGACTTCGACACGTACTACGCCGGCACCCCGTACATGCGCGAGCTGATCGCCCTGTACCTGCTGGCGCACAACGTCGCCGCCGTCGTCATGGTGGCCATGTGCTGGCGCTGGTCGCTCCAGGTCCGCGGCTGGCTGCGCACCGGCCTCGTGATCATCGTGCTCGGGTACGTCTTCAACCTCAGTTACGACGCGACCAAGATGACCGCCGTGATCGCCCGCTGGACGGGCCACGACCTCGACTGGCTGAGCACCTTCGCCGCCCCGCCGCTCGCCTCCGCGGGCGCACTGATCAGCGCGATCGGCTTCGTCGTGCCCCTGGTCTGCCAGCGGCTGTCCGACAGCTGGCAGACGTGGACCACCTACCGGCGGCTCGGCGCGCTCTGGCAAGAGGTGCAGATCGCGGCGCCCAGCGGCGTTCCCGCCATCCGGATGGCCTGGTGGTCCCCGGTCGAGCTGAGGATGATCCAGCGCGAGTCGGACATCCATGACGGATTCCTGCACCTGGGGCCGTACTTCGACAAGCGCCACCACGACGACGCCTACGACCGCGCCCTCACCGACGGGGCGGACGAGGAGACGGCGCGCGCGGTCGCCGACGCGGCCATGGTCGCGGCTGCCGTCCAGGCCCGCTCCGCGGACCCCGAGGGCAAGGTCATCGGGGCCAGCGAGGAGAGCGCGCCCGACACCCCCGGCGGGCCGCGCGACCTCGTCCGCATCTCCCACGCCCTGCGGCATTCGCCCGTGGTGGAGGCCGTCCGCCGACAGCTCGCGCTGCCGCGCTGATCAGCGCCCGGCGACGGCCAGCGCCACCTTCGGGAAGAGGTCCTGGAAGGGTGCGGCGCTGTCGATGCCCTCACGGCCGTACGGGGCGTCGAAGCTCCACACCATGAACAGCAGGAACACGATCAGCGCGCTGAAGAGCCCCGCCAGCAGCAGCTCCCGTCCCGAACGGCGGATCTGGAGGGTGAAGATCAGCCCCACCGTCACCACCCCGCCGACCAGCAGCCCGAACCACACCACGCTCGGCAGGGTCGACTCGGAGCTCTGCACCCGCGAGTGGCGGGCGTCGTCGGCCGCCGCGATGTGGTCCAGCAGCGGCTGGTAGGTCTGGGCCTGGAGTTCGGTGGCCGGGCTCTGGTGGGTGACGTCGCTGCGCAGCGCGCCGAGGAGCTCGGCGCCCTCGGGAGAGGCGCCCTTGCCGGAGGTCAGCCGGGGCCAGTCCACGGCGACGGTGTGGGAGACGTACGCGTCCACCTCGCCGCGGATCCGGTCGCGGACGGCGGCCGGATAGACGTCGGCCCGCTGCGAGACCTCGTACAGCGACTGGGCCTCGCGGCGCACGCTGTCCTCGGCAGCGCCTCGGGCCTCCCAGACCCCGGCGATGGCCAGGCCCAGCACGATCGCGTAGACCACACCCACCATCATCGTCATGTACTCGATGACGTCGGGGGTTTCGCTGGTGTCCTCGTCGGCTGCGACCCGGCGGTGCCGGATCAGCGTGCAGGCGAGGACGAGGGCGCAGACGAGCACCATGGCGATGGCCAGGACCAGCCATTCGGACACGAGGGATCTCCCGTTGGTGGGTCGGTTCGGATCGTCGGATCGTCGGATCTTCGGATCGTCGGTTCGGACGGAACGTGGTGCGCGCGGGCTCAGCCGCGGCTCTTGGAGCGGGGCCGCAGGGCGGCGGCCGCCAGCACGGCCGGGGTGGTGACGACCACCATGAGCATCATGGTGGACAGGCCGTTCGGGCCGCGCCGCTCCAGGGCTGTCGCGCGGTACGGGCGCACGTGGAAGGTGCTCACGGGCACGGCCACGGCTGCGGCCCGGGGCGGAGCCGGGCTCTTCCCGGGCACCGGCCCTGCCTCCTCCGCGGCAGCCGCCGCGGGCGCCGGGGGCTCCGCCTGCCCGGCCCTCGCCTCCGCCGGCGGCCGCACGGGCTGCGGCCGCGGCGGTTCGGCCACGGGAACCGGAGCCGGCCCCCGTCCGGGGTGGTGCACGGTCGACCGGGCGGCGCCGGGCAGGACGGCCCGTACCGGCGGTCGCGGCGAGGGCCGTACCACGGGCGGGGAGGGCTCGGCGGCGGGCGCGGAAGGCTCGGCGGCGGGCGGCCGCGGCTGCGCGCTCGGCACGCACGCGTCCGCACGGGCACCGTCCTCGTCGCCGTCGCCGTCGCCGTCGCCGTAGCCGTAGCCGTAGCCGTAGCCGCCGGGAGCGTCGCCACGGGTGTGGCCACCGGGGTGGTCGGGGCGGTGGCCGTCGTCCGCGACCGCCACCTGGGCGTGCAGCGGGCTGAGCGCCGCCACCAGGCCCGCCCCGGCGAAGTACTGCCAAGCGGTCACCGCGCGTCCTTCCGTTCCGCAGCCGTTGTGAGGTGTCGGCTGAAGAAACGATCACGGGACCGCTTCGATACGCTGCAGACGCGTCAAGATCTCCGGTGGAGGGATTACTTCAGGCCATCGGCGGCAGAAACCCGCCCGGGGAGCTCGACACCGCCGTCCGGGAGCGCGTCCGCGAGGATCCGCAGCGCCGCCTCCGACGGCGAGCCCGCCTCCGCGGTATAGGTGATCAGCGACTGGTCGGGGTCGTCCGGCAGGTTCAGGCTCTCGTAGGCGAGGGTCAGCTCGCCGACCACCGGATGCCGCAGGTGGTATCCGCCGTGGCTCTTGAGCCGGACCTCCTGCCGGGCCCAGAGGCCGGCGAACTCCGGGCTCCGCCCGCTCAGTTCCTCGATCAGCGTTGTGAACCGCCCGTCGTAGGGGTGGCGTCCGCGGTCCAGCCGGAGGTAGGCGACCAAGTCCCGCGCCTTGGCCTCCCAGTTGACGTACCGGCCGCGTACCCCGGGGTCCAGGAAGACCAGCCGGGCCTTGTTGCGCTGCTCCGGGGCCAGTGCGCCGAAATCGGTGATCAGGGCGGCGAAGAGCGGGTTCCAGGCGAGGATGTCGGTGCGCCGGCCGATGACGAACGCCGGGGTCTGCGGGATCGACTCCAGCAGCCTGCGCAGGCCCGGCCGGACCTCCTGCACCGCCGCGCTCCCGCCGTCATCGCCGTCCCCGGCAGCGGGCTGTGCGCCCCGTCCCGCGGTGCGCACCAGCCGGGTCAGGTGGGCGGTCTCGGTGGCGTCCAGGCGCAGGGCGCTCGCCACGGCTCCGAGGACGGCGTCGGAGACGTTCTCCGCGCGGCCCTGCTCGAAGCGGGTGTAGTAGTCCACGCTCACCCCGGCGAGCTGCGCGAGCTCCTCGCGGCGCAGGCCCGGCACCCGGCGGCGGCCGCCCAGGAAGGGCAGGCCCGAGTCCTCGGGGCGGATCCGGGCGCGCCGGGACCGCAGGAAGTCGCCGAGTTCCGCTTTCGGGCGTGTGGCTGTCATATCCGCGATCTTAAAGGGCCCGGACACCCCGGCCGGAAGCCTTCCTCAGCGGAGGGAAAGGGCCGGTCCGGGCCATGAGGCCGAGCTCTTCGCCTGCGGGTCCTTCTCGGCCGGGAAGCCGGGCACCGGCACGGCCTCCGCGTCCGGGGGGCACGCCGAAGGGGCGCGACCTCGGCAGGTCGCGCCCCTCTCGGAGTCGGGTCGGTGCGCCCGGGCTGTACGGCCCGGCGGCGGGGCTCAGCCCGCCTCGGAACCGCCGAAGCGCTCGCGGTAGGACTCCAGGTCCTCCTCGGTGATCTTCGCGAAGAGCACCGGCGGCACGGTGAACGGCGTCCCCGCCGGGACCGCGTCCAGCGAGCGGGCCTGCTCCGGGGTCACCCACGCCGCGGTGTCGTCGGCGAGCGCGAACGCGGAGCGCATGGCGCGCGCCGAGGCCGGGATGAACGGCTCGGAGACCACCGAGTAGAGGTGGATGAGGTTCATCGCGGTGCGCAGGGTGAGGGCCGCGCCCTCCGGGTCGGTCTTGATCTCCAGCCAGGGGGCCTTCTCCTCCAGGTAGGAGTTTCCGGCCGACCACAGTGCGCGCAGGGCGGCCGCCGCCTTGCGGTACTGGGTGGTCTCCATGTGGCCCTCGTACTCGGCCAGCAGCTCGGCGATCTGCTCCCCGAGCCGGGTCTCGGCCTCGCCGGCCGCCGTGCCCGCCGGGACGTCGTCGCCGAAGCGCTTGCGGGAGAAGGAGAGCACGCGGTTGACGAAGTTGCCGAGGGTGTCGGCGAGGTCCTTGTTGACCGTGGCGGTGAAGTGCTCCCACGTGAAGGACGAGTCGTCGGACTCGGGAGCGTTGGCGATGAGGAAGTAGCGCCAGTAGTCGGCGGGGAGGATCTCCAGCGCCTGGTCGGTGAAGACGCCGCGCTTCTGCGAGGTGGAGAACTTGCCGCCGTAGTACGTCAGCCAGTTGAAGGCCTTGACGTAGTCGACCTTCTTCCACGGCTCGCGGGTGCCGAGCTCGGTGGCCGGGAACATCACCGTGTGGAACGGGACGTTGTCCTTGGCCATGAACTGCGTGTAGCGGACGTCCTCGGCCTCGTACCACCACGACTTCCAGTCGCGGGTGGCCGGGTCGAGGTCCGACCACTCCTTGGTCGAGCCGATGTACTCGACGGGGGCGTCGAACCAGACGTAGAAGACCTTGCCCTCGGCGGCCAGGTCGGGCCAGGTGTCGGCCGGGACCGGGACACCCCAGTCGAGGTCGCGGGTGATCGCGCGGTCATGCAGGCCCTCGGTCAGCCACTTGCGGGCGATGGAGGACGCCAGCTGGGGCCACTCCTCCTCGTGCTGCGCGACCCAGGCCTCGACCTCGTGCTGGAGCTTGGACTGCAGGAGGAACAGGTGCTTGGTCTCGCGGACCTCCAGCTCGGTGGAGCCGGAGATCGCCGAGCGGGGCTCGATCAGGTCGGTGGGGTCCAGGACGCGGGTGCAGTTCTCGCACTGGTCGCCGCGGGCCTTGTCGTAGCCGCAGTGCGGGCAGGTGCCCTCGACGTAGCGGTCCGGCAGGAAGCGGCCGTCGACCGGCGAGTAGACCTGCCGGATCGCGCGCTCCTCGATGAAGCCGTTCTCCTGGAGCCGGCGCGCGAAGCGCTGGGTGATCTCGCGGTTCTGCGCGGAGGAGCTGCGGCCGAAGTAGTCGAAGGACAGCTCGAAGCCGTCGTAGACGGCCTTCTGGGCGTCGTGGGCCTGGGCACAGAACTCGGCGACCGTGAGGCCGGCCTCCTTGGCGGCGAGCTCGGCCGGGGTACCGTGCTCGTCGGTGGCGCAGATGTAGAGCACGTCGTGGCCGCGCTGGCGGAGGTACCGGGCGTACACGTCCGCCGGAAGCATCGACCCGACCATGTTGCCCAGGTGCTTGATCCCGTTGATGTACGGAAGCGCGCTGGTGATCAGGTGTCGAGCCATCCTCGGATGCTCCATTCGTTGCATTATGCGGATTTGTGCGGTGGCAAACGTGCCGTGACGGATTGTGATCCGGTTCATCGTATCGAACCGCCGAAAGGCGCCGCGCCGCATTTCTGTGGGTGGGCGTCACGCAAAAGCGAGGGAAGTGACCTCTGCGTCACGGCCCTCGCTCCGGGTCATGGTACGTCACCCCGCGTGTGCCCCGGTCGGTGCCCCGGAAGGCGCGACCGACCGGTGCATGAGCTCCCCGCTTGGCGAGGGCATATGCGTTTGCGCTGGTTGGAGCCGCGCGCGGTCGAAGTCTGTCACGAGTCGATCATCACCGACCGTAATCCTCCAGGTTTCTTCTCCGCGCCCCCCTAGTGCGCCCGGACTGCCAGGCTGAGCCGCGTACAGGGGATGAGGTGGAACGGTGAGCGATGGCGGACCAGAGGAGTCCGGTGGGGCTGTGGGACTGCCCAGCCGACGGCAGCGGCCGACACCCATGAGCCAGTGGGACCCGACCGCACGGTTGTCGTACTGGGCCTTCCACGCCAACCGACGGCCCTCGTACATGCGCTTCGCGTATTTGCAGCTCGGCTCCGACGCGGCGGCCGAAGCCGCGGTGGACGCCACCTTCGACTCGATCATGAACGAGTGGCTACGCATGCTCCATATGGACCGCCTCGACGCCTATGCCTGGACCATCCTCAAGCAGCGGCTGGTCGACCGGCAGCACCTGCGCAGCCCGTGGCCGGAGCCCATGGACATCAGCGCTTTCGAGGCCGCGCTCAAGGAGGCCAATGCCGACCAGTACGAGGTCCTGACCGACACCATCCGCTTCTACTCGGCCGTCTCCCGGCTCGCCGAGCGCCAGCGCGACGCCGTGTTGCTGCGCTACGGGCTCCAGTGCACGCCGGGGGAGGCCGCCGCCGTCATGGGCGTCGACGAGGCCACGGTCCGCTCGCAGCTGGGCCAGGCCCACCGCCGGCTCGCCCGCCTGCTCGACACCTCTGCCGAATCATGAGGCGGCGGGAGGGCAAGGAGGAGCGCGGCGGCGACGCCACCCGCCGCTCGCTGGCCGAGTTCCTGGCCCGGGCGAGCGTCCGGGACCGCTACCCGCACTACGACCTGGGCGCGGCCGAGGCGCGGCTGCTGCGCACCTCCCGCATGGGCGCCTGGGCGGCCCGCACCAGGCGGCGGGCCTACGGGTGGAGCGACCCGGTGCGGGACTGCCCGCTCGACTCGGAACGGGCCCGCCGCGACCTGAAGGCCGCCTGTCTGGCGGCGGTGTGCGCGCCGAGGGCGGAGGCGCAGCTCGAAGCGTTCCTCGCCGGGGGGCCGACCGATCTGGGCGGCGCCCTGGTCTTCGGGTGTCTGCTGCACCTGGCCGGGCTGCGCGAGGGTGCCCGGTTCTGGTGGCAGTTCGCCGCCGGTTCCGGGACGGCCCGGACGGTGGTGGCCGCGTACTGCCTCTTCCTGGACCACTCCCGGCGCGGGGAGCACCACGACGCCCGGGTCTGGGCGCGTGAGCTGGGCCGCCGCGGGTTCCGGCCCGGGGGCCGGCGCGAACTGCGGGAGGTCCGGCTGTGTGCCCAGGCGGCCGTGTTGCGCTACGTCGACCAGCTCGACGATCCCGATCTGGGCCCGGTGCCGATGCCCCGGCCGGGGCTGACCTCCGTCCTGGCGGCGTTCCGGCCGCCGCCCCGGATGCAGCCGCAGCCGCCGCGGCCGGTCGCCGGGCCACAGCGGCGGCCGCCCCTCGCGGCGGCCTCCCGGGGCCGCGCCCCCCAGGGCGGCACGAGCGAGGCCATGGCGGAGGCCCGGCGGGCCCTGGCCGTCGTACGCGTCCTGGAAAAGCACCCGCTGGGGGTCCGCCTCGGCCAGCTCGGGCGGGAGTCCGGGCTCGCCGAGGCGGAGCTGAAGCCGGTGCTGGTGATGCTGTGCGAGGAGGAGTACGCGTACCGCCCGGGCGCCGGCGTGTACGCGCGCGGGCCCGCGCTGGACCGGCTCGCCGCCCCGGGCGGCAGCGGTCTGGCGGGCCAGCTCCAGCGGACCCTGGCCCTGGCCCGGGACAGTGCGGGCGCCGCGGTGTACCTGAGCCGGTACGCCGACGGCGAGGTCCGGATCACCCAGATGGCCGACGGGCCCGGGGCGCCGCCCGTCCAGGAGTGGGTGGACTTCCGGGCGGCCGCGCATGCCAGCGCCGTCGGCAAGTGCCTGCTGACCCAGCTCGACCACGACCGCCGGCGCGACCACGTGGCCCGGCACCGGCCTGCGCGGCTCACCCCGCAGACGATCACCGACAGCCGGGTCCTGTTCACCGCCCTGGACGCGGTGGCTCCGGGCGCGCCCGTCTTCGACCTGCGCGAGTACTCCCCGGGCGTGGTCTGCTCGGCGGTCCCGATCGCCACCGGCGACGCGGCCGGCAGCCTGGCGCTCTCCCTCCCGGCGTCCCATGCGCACCGGCTGCACGAGGCGACGGAGGCCCTGCGGCGCAAGGCCGTTCCGGTGCTGCTGGCCCTGCTCCTGTCGGGGGCGATCCCGCCGGACGCCCCGGATGCCGCGGATGACCCGGCGGCGGCGCCGGAGCCCGCGCCGGCCCCGACCGGCATCAGTGCGGAGACCCTGCGGCACTTCCGCCACGTGTTCCGGACCGCGCTGCCCCGGCAGACCCCCGGGGCGGCCGCCCCGGCCGGCCCGCACCTGGTCAGCGACACCGCCGCGGCGGCGGCGTACCTGTTCGAGGCCTTCCCGGACACCGACCCGCCGCGGCTGGCCCTGCCCCACACCTTCGCCCCGCTCACCCCGGGCAGCCTGCCGGCCGCCGAAGGGCTGGTGGTCCTGAGCACCACCTGACCCGCGCGGGCCGCCGCGCCCTGGGCGGGAACCCCCGCCCAGGGCGGGTCCACCCTGCCCGCCGCCGGCTCCGCCACGGGTCCACCCCGCCCGGGTGAGCCGGTCCGCCGCGGGGTTCTCCCCGCACGGCACCGGCTCCGCCGCGGGGTTCACCCCGCCCGGGTGAGCCGGTCCGCCCCCGACAGCACGGCCGCCGCCAAGGCCTCCGCCGCGGCGGACGACCGCCGACCGCGCAGCAGGGCGAACTCCACCGCGCCCAGCTCCGGCAGCCCGCCGACCCGTACCAGCCCCGGTGGGATCAGCCCGCGCGTATGGGCCATCACGCCCAGCCCGGCCCGGGCCGCGGCCACCAGCCCGCTGAGGCTGCCGCTGGTGCAGGCGATCCGCCAGGGCCGCCCCTCGCGCTCCAGCACTTCCAGTGCCCGGGCCCTGGTGATCCCGGGCGGCGGGAAGAGGATCAGCGGTACCGGGCGGTCCGGGGCCACCCGCAGGCCCTCCGCCCCGATCCAGACCATCCGGTCCCGCCAGACCAGCCGGCCGCGCTCGTCGCCCGGCCCGCGCCGCTTCGCCAGCACCAGGTCGAGCCGTCCAGCGTCCAGGCGTTCGTGCAGGGTCCCGGACAGCTCCACCGACAGCTCCAGGTCCACCTCGGGGTGCTCGTGCCGGAAGCCCTCCAGGATCTCCGGCAGCCGGGTCAGCACGAAGTCCTCCGACGCCCCGAACCGCAACCTGCCGCGCAACCGCGTCCCGGCGAAGAAGGCCGCCGCCCGCTCGTGCGCTTCCAGGATGGTCCGCGCGAAGCCGAGCAGCGCCTCGCCGTCCTCGGTGAGTTCCACGCTGTGGGTGTCCCGGAGGAAGAGCGGCCGCCCGGTCGCCTCCTCCAGCCGCCGGACGTGCTGGCTGACCGTGGACTGCCGTACGCCGAGCCGCCCGGCGGCCTGCGTGAAGCTCAGCGTCTGGGCCACCGTGAGGAACGTACGCAGCTGGACGGGGTCGTACACGCCTCCAGCCTATTGCGGAACGTGATGGCAGTGAGAGCGGTATGCGGGTTTCCCGATCACGGGGGCCCGCCGACGATGGGAGAAGTACCCCCGCCCGCACGACAGCAAATGAGCCTCCGCCCATGCGCCGCCCGTCCCTCCCCGCCCGGCCGACCGTGGACCCGTACGTCCTGGCCCTGCTCGGCACCGTCGGCCTCGCCGCCCTGCTGCCCGCGCGCGGGACGGCCGCCACCGTGTCCGGGGGCGCCGCCACGGCAGCCGTGGCCCTGCTCTTCTTCCTCTACGGCGCGCGGCTCTCCACCCGGGAGGCGCTCGACGGACTGCGTCACTGGCGGCTCCACCTGACCGTGCTGGGCTGCACCTTCCTGCTGTTCCCGGTGCTCGGCCTGGCGACCGGATGGCTGGTCCCCACCCTGCTGACGCCCCCGCTGCAGAGCGGGCTGCTCTTCCTCTGCCTGGTTCCCTCGACCATCCAGTCCTCCATCGCCTTCACCTCGATCGCCCGTGGCAACGTGCCCGCCGCGATCTGCGCCGGCTCCTTCTCCAGCCTCGCCGGGATCGTCCTGACCCCGCTGCTCGCCGCCGGGCTGCTCGGCGGCAGCACGGGCGGTTTCTCCCCCGACTCCCTCGTCAAGATCGTCCTGCAGCTCCTGCTGCCCTTCCTCCTGGGCCAGCTCCTGCGCCCGTGGGTCGGCGGATTCCTCCTCCGCCACAAGAAGGTGCTCGGCCGCGTCGACCGCGGTTCGATCCTGCTCGTCGTCTACACCGCCTTCAGCGCGGGCATGGCCGCGGGCATCTGGCACCAGGTCAGCCTCCCGCGGCTGGGCGCCCTGTTGCTGGTGGAGGCCGCGCTCCTCACGGTGATGCTGCTGGTCACCTGGTACGGGGCGGGGCGCCTCGGCTTCGGCCGCGAGGACCGCATCGCCATCCAGTTCGCCGGATCCAAGAAGAGCCTGGCGGCCGGACTCCCCATGGCCGGCGTGCTGTTCGGCGCACAGGCGGGCCTCGCGGTGCTGCCGCTGATGCTGTTCCACCAGATGCAGCTGATGGTGTGCGCGGTGCTGGCGCGGCGCCGCGCGCAGGATGCCGCGCCCGGCTCCGGGGCCGAACTCGGCCCCGGGCATGTGGTGGAGGTCTCGCCCGGGTCCCAACACCCTGCCCTGCGGGCCCGGTAACGTGCGGCGGTGACCTGGATACGCCCGCTCGCCGCCCATGCCGAACGCCCCTGCACCCTGGTGGTGTGCCGTGGGTGCTGTTGCGGAGACCCCCGCAAGAACCCCGGCACCGACCATGCGGGCCAACTGGCCCGGCTGCGCGAGGCCGCGGCGGCTTCCGGGGGCCGGCTGGCGGTCCGTACGAGCGACTGCCTCGGCCCGTGCGCGCAGGCCAACGTCATCGTGGTGCAGCCCACCAGCGAGGCCCGTCGGCGGGGTGCCCGCGCGGCCTGGTTCGGCTGGGCGCTGGACGACACCGCCACGGACGAGGTCATCGCCTGGGCGGAATCCGGCGGCCCGGGCGTCACCCCGGTCCCGCCGACGCTGGACCTCCACCGCATCGACCCCCCGGACCCCAAGCCGGCCCCCACCCGCCGCGGCCGTCGCCGCTAGCCCGTCCTCACGTCCCGCTCGGAAGGACCGCGGGGCCGGGGCGCATCAGGCGGCCGGAGCCCGCTACGGAGCCACCCGGCAGGCGGTCACCGCGGTCCCGTTGGGCACACCGTCCTTGGTCAGGCCGTAGACGCACCCCGCGCGGTCGCCGGTCACGCCGGTGTCGCACACCTTCCGGACCGCCTCCGGGGCCTCGCCGCCCCGCAGCTCCCGCTCGACCTGGTTGATGCAGGCCCTGACGTCCGCGTGGGCGGCGGCTGCCGTGAGGGCGGCGGTGCCGCCGAGCACGAGGGTCAGGCCGGTGAGGGCGCGGGCCCTATCCCGCGTCGAAGAGGAGCCGTTCCTCGCCCGCGTAGATGTTCATGTCCGGGCCGCGCAGGAAGCCGACCAGGGTGAGCCCCGATTCCAAGGCCAGGTCCACCGCCAGGGAGGACGGGGCGGAGACGGCGGCCAGGACCGGGATGCCCGCCATGACGGCCTTCTGCGCGAGCTCGAAGGAGGCCCGGCCCGACACCAGCAGCACCGAGGCCGTCAGCGGAAGGCGGCCGGCCTGCAGGGCCCTGCCGACGATCTTGTCCACGGCGTTGTGCCGGCCCACGTCCTCCCGTACGTCGAGCAGCTCGCCCTGCGCGGAGAACAGTCCGGCCGCGTGCAGACCACCGGTCCGGTCGAACACCTTCTGCGCCGCGCGCAGCCGGTCGGGCAGCTGCGCGAGGAGGTCCACGGGGATCCGCACCCCGTCGGCGGCGGCCCCGGGGAAGCGGGTGGCGGTGCGCACCGCGTCCAGGCTGGCCTTGCCGCACAGGCCGCAGGAGGAGGTGGTGTAGACGTTGCGCTCCAACGTGAAGTCGGGCAGCGCGACGCCGGGGGCGAGCTGCACGTTCACCACGTTGTACGTGTTCGAGCCGTCCTCGGTGGCACCCTCGCAGTAGGTCACGGCCCGTACGTCCGCCGGGGAGCCGAGCACGCCCTCGCTGACCAGGAAGCCGACGGCCAGGGCGAAGTCGTCGCCCGGAGTGCGCATGGTGATGGCGAGCGGCTTCCCGTTCAGCCGTATCTCCAGCGGCTCCTCGGCGACCAGGGTGTCGGGGCGGACTCCGCTCACCCCGCCTCGCACCCGCACGACGCGACGGCGCTCGGTGACCCGTCCCATGCTGATCAGCCCGCCGTTCGTTCCGTGCACGTGGTGCACCTCTGCGTGCACCCTGACGGGCCCATTCTCGCGGATCCGTCGTCCGCGGGACTCCCGGCAGGAAGCTCCTCCGGAATCTCCAAATTAGTGGGCGGTAATCCTGTTGGTTCCCGTGCACCTCTACCCACCGGTAGCAGGTCAAGCTGGGTCATCTGACTGCCGTACAAAGGGGGACCCCGCCCATGACCGGTTCACGCGTGGTGGCGCTAGGGCACTACCAGCCCGCCAAGGTGCTCACCAACGAGGACCTTGCGGCCATGGTCGACACCAGCGACGAGTGGATCCGCTCCCGGGTCGGCATCAGGACCCGGCACGTCGCCGGCCCGGACGAGCCGGTCGACGAGCTGGCGTTCCACGCCGCGGGCAAGGCCCTGGCCGGCGCCGGGCTGACTCCCGACGAGATCGACCTCGTGCTCGTCGCCACCTCCACCGCGATCGACCGGTCCCCCAACATGGCCGCCCGGGTGGCCGCCAAGCTGGGCATGCGCAGCAGTCCCGCCGTCATGGACCTCAACGTGGTCTGCTCGGGTTTCACGCACGCCCTGGCCACCGCCGACCACGCCATCCGGGCGGGCTCCGCCACCCGCGCCCTGGTGATCGGCGCGGACAAGATGACGGAGATCACCGACTGGAGCGACCGCACCACCTGCGTCCTGACCGGGGACGGGGCGGGCGCGGCCGTCGTCGAGGCGTGCGCGGAGCCCGGGATCGGGCCGGTCCTGTGGGGCTCGGTGCCCGAGATGGGCCACGCGGTCCGGATCGAGGGCTCGCCGCCGGTCTTCGCCCAGGAGGGCCAGTCCGTCTACCGCTGGACGACCAGCCAGCTGCCGCCGCTCGCCCGCAAGGTGTGCGAGAAGGCCGGCGTGGCCCCCGAGGAGCTGGCCGCGGTCGTCCTCCATCAGGCGAACCTGCGGATCATCGAGCCGCTGGCCCAGAAAATCGGCGCGGTCAACGCGGTGGTCGCCCGCGACGTGGTCGACTCCGGCAACACCTCGGCCGCCAGCATCCCGATGGCCCTGTCGAAGCTGGTCGAGCGCGGCGGGATCCCCTCGGGCGCCCCGGTCCTCCTCTTCGGCTTCGGCGGCAACCTCTCGTACGCCGGCCAGGTCATCCGCTGCCCGTAGGGCCTGCCGGGGCCGGGCAGGAGCGGGCTTCCGCCGCCAGGGCGGCCATGAGGACGACGACGAGTGCGAGCAGCTGCCACATCCCGGCAGCCGCCGTGCCGACCGGGACGGTGGCCAGGACGAGCACCATGGCCGCGGCCCGGAATCGGGCCGGCCCGATCCCGAGTACGGCCCGGAAGGCCAGGTCTCCGGCGAGGTAGACCGCCACCCCGCCGGCCAGGACGACCGCCGGGCCGGGGTCGAGCTGCTCGCCCAGGTGTCCGATGGTCTTCTTGACCCCCGCGGCGAAGGCCGCGATGCCCAGCAGCATGGGCAGGAAGGCGTAGTAGTAGGCGAGCATCGCCAGCTTGAAACGCCGCTCGGGCGCGGTCTCGGCGAAGACCTCCTCGGCCCGGCCCTCGTCGCGTACGAAGTACATCCACCACAGGGCCGACGCGATGGCCAGGGCGAGGAAGGCGCCCGCGGCGATGCCCGGGGACAGCGTGAGCGAGCCCACGCCGATGCCGATCGCGATCACGGACTCGCCGAACACGATGATCAGCAGCAGGCCGTGGCGCTCCACCAGGTGCCCGGAGCTCATGCCGCCGAGCTGGTCGCTGACGGTGGTCGTCGCCCCTTCGGCGTTCGCCGCCTGCTCCTGTCCGCTCGCGGCGGCCCGCTGCACCACCTGTGGCACCACGAACTGGATCAGCAGGGCGAGCAGCCACAGCCCCCAGGCGGGCGGTCCGTCGAAGTACGCGGCAGCCGTCACCACGAGCGCGCACAGCACATTGGGCAGCGCGAACCACAGCACGCCCAGCCCGTGTGCCTGGGTGAAGAGCGCACTGTGCACGAGGACGACGCAGAGGTACCCGAGCCCGAAGGCGACCCCGCCGGCCCCGAACGCGGTCGGCACCGCGAGCGCGCACACGAGGAAGGCCCCCATGGCCAGGATGAGCAGCACCCTGCGCGCCGTACGGTCGGGCGGCACCTGGTTGGTCAGGTGCGCGTAGCCCCCGTACATCCAGAACAGCACGGTGAAGATCACGACGACCTGCCCCGCGCCCCGGAGGCTGATGTCGTCGGCGAGCAGCACCGTCAGCTGCGTGATGGTGAAGACGAAGACGAGATCGAAGAACAGCTCCAACGTACTGACGCGGTGCTCGGCTTCCATGCGTGACTCCCCCTGGCTCCCGGACGTGCGGCGCTCATATGACCGCCTCCCCGGCCCCGGTGTCCAGCGGAACACGGGGTCCCGTGGTGCTCTGCGGCGCATGCGTGCAGGTCAGCGAGCGGCCCCGGGCCGAATACCTGGTCGGAAGCACCCCGATCCCCTGCTATTGTTGTCCTTGTCGCCGCGGGAAACCGGGGCCGACCACCTGGTCCGGGTGGCGGAATGGCAGACGCGCTAGCTTGAGGTGCTAGTGCCCTTTATCGGGCGTGGGGGTTCAAGTCCCCCCTCGGACACACAGAGCAAGAGCCCCACTTCGGTGGGGTTTTTTGCGTTTCCCGTGCCGTGACGTGCCACTCCGTGTTCCCTGGGGAGGTCTTGTGGAGGTCTTCCCACGGTGATCAACCGCGGGAAGGCGTGGGGTAGCGTCGCCGCGCTGCGGGGAGAGGAGCGGGGCATGCGCGAGATCAGCGTCCCACCGGTCGTCACGGACCCACCCGTCGGCGGCCTCGCCGACGTCGTCTTCCGGTACGCCCGGGAAGAGCCCGGCCGGATCGTCCTCGGGCGGAAGGCCGGCGGGCTGTGGCAGGACGTGACCTCGGCGGAGTTCGCCGGGCAGGTGCTCGGGCTGGCGCGGGGGCTGCTGGCGCAGGGCGTGCGGTTCGGGGACCGGGTCGCCATCATGTCCCGGACCCGGTACGAGTGGACCCTGTTCGATTTCGCGCTGTGGGCGGTCGGCGCCCAGCCCGTGCCCGTCTACCCGACCTCCTCCGCCGAGCAGGTGCACTGGATCCTGCAGGACTCCGACTGCGTCGCCTGCGTCGTGGAGGACGAGGACCAGGCCATGACCGTGGGGTCGGTGATCGAGGGGCTGCGCGGTCTGCGCAGGCTGTGGCAGCTCGACGCCGGGGCCGTCGAGTCGCTGGTCGCGGACGGGCGGGGGGTCGACGACGACGTGGTGCACCGCCACCGCCGCGCGGTCACGCCCGATGCCGTCGCCACGGTCATCTACACCTCGGGGACCACCGGGCGCCCCAAGGGCTGTGTGCTGACCCACGGCAACTTCATGTACGAGGCGGACACGATGGTGGCCCGCTGGGAGTCCGTCTTCCAGGCCGGCCCGGGGGAAACGCCGTCGACCCTGCTGTTCCTGCCGCTCGCGCACGTGTTCGGGCGGATGGTGGAGGTGGCGGCGGTCCGGGCCCGTGTGAAGCTCGGACACCAGCCGGTGCTGGCGGCGGCCGAGCTGCTGCCGGACCTGGCCGCGTTCCGGCCGACGTTCGTGCTGGGGGTTCCGTACGTCTTCGAGAAGGTCTTCGCGGCGGCCCGGCGCAAGGCGGAGACGGAGGGGCGCACGAGCGCGTTCGACCGGGCGGTGGAGACGGCCGTACGGTACGCCGAGGCGCGCGAGCAGAAGGCCTTCGGCAGCGGGCCGGGACCCTCGGCGGCGCTGCGGATGGAGCACCAGCTCTTCGAGAGGCTGGTGTACGGGAAGGTCCGCGAGGCGATGGGCGGGCGGGTACGGCACGCCATGTCGGGCGGTTCGGCGATGTCGCGCCGGCTCGGGCTGTTCTTCGACGGTGCCGGGATCACCATCTTCGAGGGGTACGGCCTGACCGAGTCCAGCGCCGCGGCCACCGCGAACCCGCCGGGCGCCACCAAGTACGGCACGGTGGGCCTGCCGATCCCGGGCAGTACGGTGCACATCGCCGAGGACGGGGAGGTCTGGCTGCACGGGAGCCACGTCTTCTCCGGATACCTGGGCGATCCGCGCGCCACGCAGGAGGTGCTGCGGGACGGTTGGCTGGCGACCGGGGACCTGGGGAGGCTGGACGAGGACGGGTACCTCGTCATCACCGGGCGCAAGAAGGAGATCCTGGTGACCTCCAACGGCAAGAGCGTCTCACCGACGGCCCTGGAGGAGCGGGTGCGTTCGCATCCGCTGGTCTCGCAGTGCGTGCTGGTGGGCAACGACCGGCCGTACGTGGCCGCGCTGCTCACGCTCGACATGGAGGGCATCGCGCACTGGCTGTCGCTGCGGGGCCGCCCGCAGCTGCCGGCCGCGCAGCTGGTCCACGACCCGGACCTGAAGGCGGAGGTGCGTCGTGCGGTGGTGGCCGCCAACACGCTGGTCTCGCAGGCGGAGGCGATCCGCACCTTCCGGGTGCTGGGCGAGCAGTTCACGGAGGAGCGCGGCCTGCTGACGCCCTCGCTGAAGCTGAAGCGGCGGGCGATCGAGAAGGCGTACGCGATGGAGGTGGCGGCTCTCTACCAGTCCTGAGCCAGGTTCTGACGAGACGTCACGTGCGCGCTGGCCTTCCACGAGCTGCGCTCCGGGCTCCGATGGCCGGCGGTCCCCGCGGCGCTGCTGGTGGTGGGCGTGCTGGCCCCCGGACTCGGCTGGGGGCTGGACCGGCTGATGTTCCGGCGGCTCGCACGGGTCGGCGAGACGGCGCAGATCGTGGCCACCATCGGGCTGCTCGTGGCGCTGCCGGCGGCCGGATTGTGGGCGGTGGAGCTGCTCGCGGACGCCGGAGCGGACGTCGTCCCGGCGGAGAACCAGTTCGGCCTGCCCGGAGTGGGGCCGAGTCCCGCCACGTCCTGGCAGTTCACGGACGGGGTCGGCATCGACTCCGACCAGCTGATCACCTGGGTGGTGACGGCGGTGGTGGCGGGGGCCCTGTGGGTGCTGATGCGGAACACCCGGCTCGGGCTGCACCTGCGGGCGGCCGTCGACAACCGCTCGCTGACCGAACTGCGCGGCATCAGCGCCGACCGGCTGTCCTCGGTGGCGTGGATGATCGCCTCGGCGCTCGCAGGGCTGGCCGGGGTGCTGGCGACCCCGCTGCTGGGACTGTCGGCCCACGACTTCACCCTGTTCCTCTTCGTTTCGGCCACGGCGGCGGCCCTCGGGCGGTTCGCGTCCGTGCCGCTCGCCTTCGCGGGCGGGCTCGGCCTGGGGGCGCTGCAGAACCTGGTGGCCGGGTACGCGTCGTTGGCGGAGTCCGTCACCGGGTTCCGGACGGCGGTGCCGTTCCTGGTGCTGTTCGGCGGGCTGCTGGTGCTGACCCGGCGGGCGAGGACGGCCGGGACGGCAGCCGTGGACACCCCGGCGGTGGACCACCTGGCGGGGGCCGGGTGGGGGCGGCGCTGGGGGGTGTGGGCCGTGGCCGCCGCGCTGCTGGGCGCGGCCTTCTACACGGTGACACGCCGTTCTGGAGCGGGCTGCTCGCGCAGGGGCTCGCCGTGGGGCTGGTGTTCATGTCCTTCACCGTGGTGACCGGCCTGGGGGCGATGGTCTCGCTGGCCCAGGCCACGTTCGTGACGGGGGCCGCGCTGGTCGCGGGGATGCTGATGAGCCGGGGCTGGCCGTTCGCCCTGGCGCTGGCTGCGGGGACCTGCGCGGCGGCGGCCCTGGGGGCGCTGGTCGCGCTGCCGGCGCTGCGGCTGGGCGGCAGGTCGCTGGCCCTGGCCACGCTCGCCCTGGCGTTCCTCGCGGACCAGGTGCTCTTCCAACTGCGATGGCTGCGCAACAGTGATGCGGGATGGTCCGTCCCGCGCCCGGTGTTCGGGCCGGTGGACCTGTCCGACGACCGGGCGCTGGGGGTGGCGCTGCTCGTCCTCGTCGCCGCGGTCGCCGCCGCCCTGAGCGCGCTGCGCAACTCCCCCTCGGGGCGGGCGATGCTGGCCGTGCGGTCGGCGCCCGCGGCGGCGATGGCCTCGGGGGTGTCCGTACTGCGGACGAAGCTGCTGCTGTTCACGGTGTCGGCGGGACTGGCCGGGTTCGGGGGCGTGCTGTACGCCTCGTACAACACCCGCATCACCGCGACGGACTTCACGGCCATGACGGGGCTGGTCTGGCTGGCGGTGGTGGTCGCGGCGGGGGTGCGGCGGCCCCCGTACGCGGTGGTGGCGGGGCTGGTGTACGCCGTGGCCCCGCGGCTGCTGGCGGACCACGTGACGGCGTCGGCGCATCTGCCGGTGATCCTGTTCGGCCTGGCGGGGCTGGCCCTGGCCAACGATCCGGACGGGTACTGCGCGGCGGTTCCGGTGCGACTGGCCCGGCGGCGCGCCGGGGGTGGTGGCGGTGCGGCTGCCGACGGGCCTGTTCTTCGGCCCGTCCGCGGTTCGAGGACCGGGTCCGGGCAGAGCCCGGTTTCAGGAAGGGGCGGGGAGGGGGACCGCCCTGCAGGGCCCGGTCCCGCCCCGGGCCCCGGCCCCGCAGGGCCTGCCCTGGAGCTGCGCGGCGTCAGTGCCGGGTACGACGGGGGGCTCGTACTGCGCGGGGTGGACCTCCTCGTGCGGAAGGGGGAGATCCTGGCCGTGCTCGGGCCCAACGGGGCCGGGAAGAGCACGGCCTGCCGGGTCGCCGCCGGGCTGCTGGGCGTCACCGGCGGGAGTGTCCACGTAGGCGGACGGGACCTGACCCGCCGGGGGGCCGTGGCGCGGGCGCGCGCCGGGGTGCTGCTCGCGCCGGAGGGCCGGGGCGTCTTCCCCTCGCTCAGCGTCGAGGAGAACCTGGCGCTGTACCTGAAGGACGCCGGCGAGCGGGACGCCGTGTACGGGCGCTTCCCCGGGCTGCGCGAGCGGCGGGGGGTCGCCGCGGGCGCGCTGTCCGGCGGGGAACAGCAGCTGCTGGCGCTCGCTGCGCTGCTCCAGCGGCCGCCCGCGGTACTGGTTGCCGACGAGCCCTCGCTCGGCCTCGCGCCGCGCGTCGTGGAGGAGGTGTACGCGCTGCTCACCGAGCTGCGCGACGCCGGGACGGCGCTGCTGCTGGTGGAGGAGAAGGCCGCCGGGATCCTCGGGGTCGCGGACACGGTGGCCTACCTCTCCCAGGGCCGGGTCTCCTGGTGCGGGCCGCGCGCCGAGGTGGAGGCCGACCGGCTCACCGAGGCCTACCTGGGGATGGGCCGGTGAGCGGCGGGGGCGTCCTGGAGGCGTCGGGGATCAGCGTCCGCTTCGGCGGGGTCAGGGCCCTGACGGGGGTGGACCTCGTCCTACGGGCCGGGGAGGTGTGCGGGCTGATCGGGCCGAACGGCGCGGGGAAGACGACGCTGTTCGACGTGTTGTCCGGGATCCGGCGCCCCGATCGGGGGCGGCTGCTGCTGGACGGGGTGGACATCACCCGCCGCTCCCCCGTGTGGCGGGCCCGGCACGGGATGCGCCGGACCTTCCAGCGCCGGCAGCTGTTCGGGCAGCTCAGCGTCGCCGACAACGTGCTCGTGGCGCAGGAGTGGCGGGGCGGCGGCGGTGGTTGGGCCGCCGATCTGGTCGGCTCGCCGACCCGGCGCCGCCGGGAGCGGGCGCGGCGCGAGCAGGGCGAGGGGATCCTGCGGTCGTGCGGTATCGGGGCGCTGGGGGCGGCGTACGCGGGCGGCCTGCCGGTCGGGCAGGCCAGGATGGTGGAACTGGCCCGCGCGGTAGCCGATCCGCCGCGGGTCCTGCTCCTCGACGAGCCGGCGTCCGGGATGTCCGCGCCCGAGCGCGAGCAGCTCGCGGCGGTGGTGCGGGGGCTGGCCGCGGAGGGGTGCGCGGTGCTGCTGGTCGAGCACAACGTGGCGTTCGTGATGGAGCTGTGCGCCCGGGTGGTCGTCCTGGACCTCGGAACGGTCCTCGCCGAGGGCTCGGCGGCGGAGGTCCGGGCCGATCCGCTGGTACGGGAGGCCTATCTGGGTGGCTCCTGACAACCCGTCCGGGGGACGGGGGCCGGGGGCGGGCATAAAGTGCGGGGGCGGCGGTTTCCCGGGGGCGGCCTGTTGCCGCGTCCGGACACGGCCGTACGGCCTCCTACGACGACCCGATGTAACAGCCCGACGTGAACCAGGTCCCCGCCATCCCCGCCGTCCGGCTCAACAACGGCGTCCTCATGCCCCAACTCGGCTTCGGCGTCTGGCAGGTCCCGGACGCGGAGGCCGAGCAGGTGGTCGCCACCGCGCTCGCCGCGGGCTACCGCAGCATCGACACGGCCTCCGTCTACGGCAACGAAGCGGGCACGGGCCGGGCACTGGCCGCCGCCGGGGTGCCGCGCGAGGAGCTGTTCGTCACCACCAAGCTGTGGAACGGGCCGTCCCGGCGCTGGGGGCGCGACCAGGTCCTGCGGGCCTTCGACGACTCCCTGGCCAGGCTGGGCCTGGACCGGATCGACCTGTACCTGATCCACTGGCCGCGTCCGATGCGCGACGACTTCGTCCGCATCTGGAAGACCTTCGAGGAGATCGCGGCGAGCGGGCGGGCCCGGGCCGTGGGCGTCTCGAACTTCCGCCCGGCGGACCTGGAGCGGCTCGCGGCGGAGAGCGGCCTCGTCCCGGCGGTGAACCAGATCGAGCTGCACCCGCTGTTCCCGCAGCCCGAACTGCGTGCCCTGCACGCGCGTCACGGCATCGCCACCGAGGCGTGGTCCCCCCTGGGCCAGGGCAAGGAGCTGCTGACGCTTCCGACGGTCGGCGCCGTCGCCGCCAAGCACGGGCGCTCCGCCGCCCAGGTGGTGCTGCGCTGGCACCTCCAGCTCGGCACCATCGCCATTCCGAAGTCGGTGACCCCGGCGCGGATCCGGGAGAACACCGGGGTCTTCGACTTCGCGCTGGACGCCGAGGACCTCGCCGCGCTGGACGCCCTGGGCCGTGGCCCCGCGGCCCGGCGGATCGGACCGGATCCCGCCGTCTTCGACGTCTGACCGTCGGGGTCCGCCCGAAGTCGGCTACCGGCCCGGGACCGTCAGCCGCGTACGCAACCGGGGATCCGGTACGCGGGCTCCGCCCTCGGGGCGCCCGGGTCGGTCGGCAGCGCCGGCCCTCTGCCGGCTCCCGCGCGGGCTGACCCGGGAGGCGTACCGTCCCGCGAGCAGCGCCTCGGCCGCGCACGCCGCCGACACGGTGCCGGCCGCGTCGGCGGGCAAGACGGTGAGGCGGGTGCGGGCAACGCGTCGATGCCGCTGCCCGCGCCGTATGCGGCGTCCAGCGACCGGGTCCCGGAGGCGAGCACCATAGGGACCCCGCGGCACGCCGCCACGGTGGCCATGCCGTGGTGACGTGCCCGTCCCGCACCCGAGGTCGAGGAGGGTGCCCGCGGTGGGGGGGAGCAGGGCGAGGACCGCCTGTGCGGCGGCCTCGGCCCGCGGGTGGCGTCGTGGCCGAGCAGGGGTCCGGTGGGCGGCGTCAGCTCGCGCCGTGGGCGGGGGCGAGGGCCTCCACGCGCTCGGCGAGCGCGAAGTCGGCCTCCGTCACCGTGTCCCCGGCGCTGTGCGTGTTCACCGACAGCCGGACCGTGTTGTAGCCGAGGGTCAGGTCCGAGTGGTGGTTCAACTCCTCCTGGACGGAGGCGATGTGGGCGATGAGAGCGCTGGCCGCGAAGTGCGTGCCCAGCCGGTAGGTGCGGACGATCCGGTCGTCTTCGAATGACCAGCCGGGCAGTTCCCGCAACCGGTCCTCGATCTCCTTCTGCGAAAGCGGTTCATTCGGCATGCGCCGGCTCCTTTTCCCCGTGACGTGGTGTCAAGGCTCCCACAGCGCGCGCCGGAGGGAAGCTTTCGCGCCATAGTGCGTGCGGGTAGTTCCGCGCCTTCCGGGCCCAGGGCGGCGCCCCTATGCTCCTGCGCCGGACATGACTGTTACCGCCGGTAATGGACCTCAAGGGGGCCTCTTCATGACGCGCACAGGCAGTTCCAGGCGCACCTTCCTCGCGGGGGCCGCGGCCACCGCCGGGGCTGTGGCGGCCTCCGGCGCGCTGCCCTCCTCTGCCCACGCCCAGGACCGGCCCGGGGCCCCGGCCGCCCCGCCGAACGGGCGCCGGGTCGCCGTCCTGGGCGGCGGGGTCGCCGGGCTTACCGCGGCCCACGAGCTGGCCGAACGCGGCTTCGCCGTCACGGTGTACGAGCGCCGCGCCCTGGGCGGCAAGGCCCGCAGCATGGACGTCCCCGGCAGCGCCCGCGGCGGACGGCGCCCGCTGCCCGCCGAGCACGGCTTCCGCTTCATCCCGGGGATCTACCACAACCTGCCCGACACCATGCGGCGCATCCCCTTCCCCGGCAATGCCCACGGCGTCTGGGACAACCTGGTGGCGCCGCCCGAGATGATGTTCGCCCGGGCCGCGGGCCGCGAGGACCTGCGCGCCCCGATCCCCTGGCCCGGCCAGTCGACGGCCGTCCTCACGCCGGACGAGATCCGCCGCGCCCTCACGGGCATCCTCCAGTCCCTGGTGCGGCTGCCCCTGCACGAGACCGCGTACTTCGTCGACCGCGTGCTGGTCTTCCTCACCAGCTGCGACGAGCGCCGCACCGAGGTGTGGGAGCACACCCCCTGGTGGGACTTCGTACGCGCCGCCCGGATGTCGAACGAGTACCAGCGCATCCTCGCGGTCGGCATCACCCGCAACATCGTCGCGACCAAGGCGGAGGAGGCCTCCACCCGTACGGTCGGCGCCCTCGGCGAGGCCTTCGTCTTCAACGCGCTGGGGCGCGGCGCCGACGGGCCGCCGGACCGGATCCTCAACCTGCCCACCAACGAGGCGTGGATCGACCCCTGGGAGGCCCATCTGCGCACGCTCGGCGTGGAGTTCAGGATCGGCTGGACCGTACAGGAGGTCCAGTACGGGGCCGGCCGGGTGACCGGGGTCGCGGTCCTGGACCCGGCGGGTGCCCGGCAGACCGTGACCGCCGACCACTACGTGTCCGCGCTGCCCGTCGAGCACGCCCGCCGCACCTGGAGCGCCGCGCTGCGGGTCGCCGACCCGATGCTGGGGCGCTGCGACCGGCTGGAGACCGACTGGATGACGGGCATCCAGTTCTATCTCACCGAGCGCGCCCCGCTCGTCCACGGCCATCTCAACTGCATCGACTCGCCCTGGTCGTTGACGGCGATCCAGCAGGCAGAGCACTGGCCCGCCCGGGACTTCCCCGCCGACTACGGCGACGGGGTGGCGGTGGACTGCCTGTCCGTGGACATCTCGGACTGGGACAAGCCGGGGATCCTGTACGGGAAGACGGCCAAGCAGTGCACCCGTGAGGAGGTCGCCCGGGAGGTGTGGGCGCAGCTGAAGGCCTCGCTCAACGACACCGGAAAGACGCTCCTGAAGGACAGCGCCCTGCACTCCTGGTTCCTGGACCCGGGCGTGGACGGTCTCGGCACCCCCGACCCGACCAATCAGGACCAACTGCTGATCCACCCGACGGGCACCTTCCACAACCGGCCGAGCGCGGGCACCCGCATCCCGAACTTCTTCCTCAGCGGGGACTACGTCGCCGTGGACATCGACCTGGCGACGATGGAGGGCGCCAACGCCTCCGCCCGTGCGGCCGTCAACTCCCTGCTGGACCGGGAGGGTTCCCCGGCGCCGCGGTGCCTGGTCGCGCCCATGTACCGGGCCCCGGAGCTGGAATCGTTCAGGCGGCACGACCAGTGGCGCTACCGTCTCGGTCTGCGCAATGTCTTCGACGTGGGCTGACCTGGGCCGACACCCTCGACTACCGTCGCGGGCATGACCACCACGACGCCCACGGTAGGCGCCCTGCTCCGCACGTGGCGGGAGCGGCGCGGCATCAGCCAGCTGGAGTTGGCGGGCCGCGCCGACTCCTCCTCGCGTCACATCAGCTTCATCGAGACCGGTCGGTCCCGGCCCAGCGAGGAGATGGTGCTGCGGCTCGCGGACCGGCTGGACGTACCCGTCCGGGAACGCAACGCGCTGTTGCTGGCCGCGGGTTACGCCCCGCACTACGCGCAGACCCCGCTGGACGACCCGGCGATGGGGACGCTGCGCGAGGGGCTGGAGCGCCTGCTGACCGGCTACGAGCCCTACCCGGCGCTGGTCGTGGACGCCACCTACCACGTCGTCGCCGCCAACCGGGGCATCGCCATGCTGCTGGACGGCCTGCCGGAGCACCTGCTGGCTCCGCCGCTCAACGCCATGCGGATCACCCTGCACCCCGAGGGCCTTGCGCCGAGGATCCGCAATCTGAAGGAGTGGCGCGGGCACCTGCTGGCCCAGATGGAGCGCCAGATCGCCCTGGCCCGCTCCGCTCCGCTGCGGGCGCTGTACGAGGAGGTCGCGGCCTTTCCGGTTCCCGACCTGCCGGGCGACGCCGAGCCGGACGAAGCCGTCCCCTACATCGCGCTCCCGCTGGTCATCGAGCACGCGGGCCGGCTGCTCTCCTTCGTGTCGTCCATCGCCACCTTCAACACGCCGATGGACGTGACCGTCGCCGAGCTGGCCATCGAGACCTTCCTCCCGGCCGATCCGGCGACGGCGAAGTTCCTGCGCTCACTGGGCCCCTGACTCCGCGGCCGTGCGCAGCGCGAGCTGCTGGCACGACCCGAAGAGGGCGACGGTGACCGCCTGCACCGGGATCCACACGAGCCCGGCCGTGGTGGGGGCGCTCCACAGGAGCAGGGAGACCAGGCTGAGGGCCGCCCAGGCGTAGTTGGCCCCGATCACGCACCGCACCGGGAGGACCGGAGGACGGCGGCGCGAGGCCAGCCGGCCGACGCCCGCGCCGAAGAGGACCAGAAACAGGCCCAGTTCGAACAGGGTGGCCGGGCCGACTCCGAGGAAGCGGCCGAGCGGCGCGGAGAAGGCGACGTACGCGAGGCCGTTCCCGGTGGTGACCACGGCGTCGAGGGCGAGGAAGCGACGCAGCGCGGCCTGCGGCGCGGTGGTGCGGGCGATGCTGCCGAGCAGGGTTGCGGACATGGCGGATCAGCCTCCGTCGAGGTGGATTGCGGTGAGATGAGCCGGGTCCCGGAACCGAGTGCGCGGCTCCGGAACCCGCTGCCCCCACTGTGCCGCCGGCCCGCGACCGGGTCGATTACCTGTGAGGTCATGCCGATCGCGGGCCGGCGGAGCACCCAACCTTCTTTGACCCGTGACGCAAGAAACGTTGGGGTTCTTCTGTGCCGCCGCGAGGCGGGAGGCTAGGCTTCACGCAGCCCGCAACGCTCGAACGTCCTCTCGACAGTGGAGACATCACGGTGCCAGCCGCCGCACGAACCGACCTCGCCGCGGCCTGGGGCCGTGTCGCGGCGCTGGCGGAGCGGGGCGGCCGGGATCCGGCCGACGTGCTGGATCCGGTGCGGCTGAGCCACCTCTCCGGCGTGGAACCCGCCCTCATTCCCGGGGTGGTGGCCGGGACGGCGCCCGAGGAGGGCCTGTGCCCGCGGGTGCACCGGCGGTTCCTGCGGTTGCGCGCCACCCGGCGCGACAAACACGGCCGGGAGTGGTCACTGGCCGCCATCGCCGAGGAGTTCGACGCGCCGGGCGCCTCGCTGGGCCCGCTCAACGCGGGCACCGGCCTGCCCCGGCTGGGCCATGCCGCGGGGGTGCAGCGGTTCTTCGGGGTGTACGCCGGTTTCCTGCTCGCGGACAGCAAGAGCGCGGTGGAACGGGCCCTCGCCACCGCCTCGGGCACCTCCGGCTCCGGATCCGGCTCCGGCTCCGGCTCCGGCAGTGCGGACGACCTGGAGCACCTCTCGTACCTCACGGGCATGTCCCCGCAGGCGATCCGGCTCACCCTCGACGGCAGGCCGCCGCTGCTGCCGCTGAAGGAACAGGTCCGCCAGCGGTTCGAGCACCTGCGCCGCACCCGCCCGCGCGAGGACGGCCAGGCCCACTCGCTCGCCGCCATCGCCCAGTCCTTCGACGCGTCCGGGCAGTCGCTGACCCGCCTGGTCCGCGGCGAGGGGCTGCCCAATCTCGCCGCCGCCGCCGGTATCCAGCGCTTCTACGGCGTCGAGAGCGGCTTCCTGCTGGCCGACGACGCCGAGGCGGTCGGCTGCGCGCTCACCTGCATCGAACGCGAGCTCGAAGCCGCCGAGCGGGACGCGGAGAACCCGATGCTCGCGGTGTTACGCGCGCACGACGTACGCAGCATCGTCACGCGGGCCGGCCGCCTCTCGCCCGCGGGCTGGAAGTCGCTGGCCGACCATCTGGACGACCTGCTGGCCCGCGAGGGCCAGCTCGGACGTCCGCCCGCCGGCCGGGGGGAGCCGGCGCGCGCCGTGCGCGAGTGGGAACTGGCTGCCGAGGGGGGAGCGCGATGAGGACCACACGGACCATGCGGAAGCTCGGCGAGGATCTGCTGGCGGACGCGCGCCTGACACGGCCCGCCGAGGCCGGCGAGATCATCGCGGGGCTGTGCGCCGCGTACGGCCGCCGGCGCGGCGGGCAGCGGCCGGTGACGTTCCGGTTCGCCGGGTTCCCGCCCGACACGGCCAGCGGGCTGTGGCTCCAGATGGCGGACCGCGACCTGCTCGTCATCGAGGAGCACACCCGGCCCGAGCACCAGCTCGTCATCGCCTGCCACGAGTTATGGCACGTGGAGGAAGGCACCTGCGACCGCCACGGACCGGGACCCGCCGTGGCCGCCCGGCTGACCGGCCCCGGCGGAGACCTCGGACGGCTGCTGGGCGAGGACGCCGGCCTGGGCGGCGTGGTCCGGCAGGCGGCCGCCCGCGCCGCCGGTGAGGACCCGGCGGAGATCCAGGCCGAGACCTTCGGACTGTACCTCGGCAAGATCCTCAAGACCTTCCTGCCGGCGCCCTGCGAAGAACAGTTCCCCGAGGCGATCGAACGCATCAAGACCTCCTTCGGCTGGGGACGTTGAGCGCAGACCGGTGAAGCCACCCCGGCACCTGGTCCCTGCTTCCCCCGCCCAGCACCTCCTCCGCCGCTGCGCCGAGCACGGCCCTGACAGAGAGCGCCTCACGATGAACCAGTCTTCCCCGCCCCGCCATGCCGTCGTCATCGGCGGCAGTCTGGCCGGTCTGCTCGCGGCGGCCGTCCTCGCGGAACACGCCACGGTCACGGTCATCGACGCGGACACGCTGCCCGAGGGACCGGAGCCGCGGCGCGGGCTGCCCCAGGCCCGGCACGTCCACCTCCTGTGGTCGGGCGGGGCGCGCGCCATCGAGGCGATCCTGCCGGGCATCACCGAGGAATGGACGGCCGCGGGGGCGATGCGCCGCAGCCTGCCCACCGATCTGGTCACGAAGACCGCCCAGGGCTGGCTGCCGCGGCACCGGGAAATGCAGTTCAACATCTCGTGCAGCCGCGACCTCCTCGACTCGGTGGTCCGGGCCCGTGTGGTCGGCCTGCAGGGCGTGAGCACCCTCCAGCAGGCCAGGGTCCGCTCCCTGGAGGGCACGGCCGACCGGGTCACCGGCGTACGGGTCGACACCCCGCAGGAGAAGGGCCGGCTGGTCTCCGCGGACCTGGTGGTCGACGCGAGCGGGCGCGGCTCCCGGGCCCGGATCTGGCTCCAGGAGCTCGGCCTGAGCGGCATCCGGCAGGCCGAGGTGGATTCCGGCCTGGTCTACGCGACCCGTGTCTTCGAGGCACCCGCCGGGTCGCACGCGATGGGCTTCCCGATCATCAACGTGCAGTCCGACCCGCGCGTGCCCGTACCCGGGCAGACGGCGACGATCGTGCCGATCGAGAACGGGCAGTGGCAGGCCACGCTGTCCGGCACCCGCGGCGGCCAGCCCACCTCCGACCCCGATGCCTTCGTCCCGTTCGCGAAGGGCGTCCGCGACCCGATCGTCGGCGAACTCCTGGAACACCGCAAGCCCTTGACGGACGTCACCGTCACCCAGGGCACCGCCAACCGGCGGCTCTACTTCGAGAAGGCCGACCTGCCCGACGGCTTCTTCGCGGTAGGCGACTCGGTCGCCACCTTCAACCCGCTGTACGGGCAGGGCATGACGGTCGCAGCTCAAGGCCTGCTGGCCGTACGCGCCCTGCTGCGCGCCAAGGGGCTCGCCCACCCGGCCATCGGCCGCGAGGCGCAGCGCGCGCTCGCCCCCCTGGTGTCCACGGCCTGGGACCTCGCCACCTCGCAGGACATCCTCTACCCGGGCGCCACCGGCATGAAGCCGCGGGCCGGCGCCGGACTGCTCACCGCGTACGTCGACCGGCTGATGACCGGGGCCACCACCCGCCCGACCCTGGCCCGCGCCCTGCTGCAGGTGATCACCATGAACAGCTCCCCCACCTACTGGGTCCGCCCGTCCGTGGTGTGGGACGTGCTGCGGGCCTCGGACCGGGGGGCGCTGAAGGCGGCTCCGCTGACCGCCGCCGAGCGGGCCGTCGCGGGACTCGACCGGGACGCCGCCGCGGAGGCGGTCGAGCCCGCCGACCCTGTGGGACCGGTGGGCCCCGTCGGCCAGGCCCGATGAGCGACAGCCTCATCCTGTACGTGCCGGGGGTGGTGATCGGCGTGGCCCTGCTGGTCAAGGCGCCGACGCTGCGCCGCAGTTGGGGGCAGCCCACCGTCCGCGCCGTCTGCACGCTGCTGGCGGTCGGCACCCTGGTGATGTTCCTCGCGGCGCCGCCGACGATCGTCGCGGTCAACAAGCTGACCGGCATCGTCAACTTCTCGGCCCCACTGGTGTACAGCATGCTCACCGCGTTCTCGGGCGCCTGCATCGTGCTGATCCTGCACTGGGGCAGCCGCCCCACCCCCGGCGTGCGCCGGGCCACGCGCCTGACCATCGCCGCGTACGGCGCCGTCGCGGTGCTGATCGTC
Source organism: Streptomyces sp. NPDC043680 (assembly GCF_056436685.1). Classification (NCBI taxonomy): domain Bacteria; kingdom Bacillati; phylum Actinomycetota; class Actinomycetes; order Kitasatosporales; family Streptomycetaceae; genus Streptomyces; species Streptomyces sp. NPDC043680. Next base: position 178,814 of record NZ_JBWKCE010000008.1, read on the forward strand.
TCGCTCTTCGCCATGGGGGACGCGCCGGTGGAGCGGGTGCGCGACCTGGACACGTACTACGCCAACACCCCGTGGCTGCGCGAGATGATCGCCTGCTACCTCCTCGCGCACACCGTGGGCAGCACGACGCTCACCCTGCTGTGCTGGACGTGGATGCGCCGGGTGTCCCCCTCGATGCGCCCGCTGCGCACCGGGCTGGCGCTGGTCATGCTCGGCGGGGCGCTGGACGTGGGCTTCCTGGTCGCGAAATGGGCCGCGGTGGGCGCCCGCTGGAGCGGCCGCGACTGGGACGACCTGTCCACCTACGTGGCTCCGCCGCTCGGCGCCGCGGCGGCCCTGCTGCTGGGGAGCGGGTTCATCGTGCCGCTGATCGGCGGGTCGGCGGCCTGGCGCGACTTCAGCCGGTACCGGCGGCTGTACCCGCTGTGGAAGGCGCTGCGCGGGTTCGCGGCGTCCAGCGCGCAGACCGTGCCGCTCACCTGGTGGTCACCGGTCGGCATCCGGCTGATCCACCGGGAATCGGTGATCGACGACGGGATCCTGGCCCTGGCGAGCTGGTTCGACCCCGCCGTGCGGTGCGCCGCGTACGAGGCCGCGCGGGAGGAAGGCCTCGGCGAGCAGCGGGCCGCGATCGTCGCCGACGCGGCGATGCTGGCGGCGGCGTGCCGGCGCCGGGAGGTCGCGGATCTGGCGGCGGCCCGGGAGGGGGCCGCCGCCACCCAGGGCCCTCCCGATCCGCACCGCCTGGACTCACGGCCGCTGGCGGCGCTGGCGTGGGAGTTCCGCCGGTCCCCGATCGTGGCGGCCGCCCGCCGGGACGTCTGCGGCCGCCCGTAGGCAGGGGCCCGGCACGGCGGCGCCCCGGGCCGGCGGGTCCGGGGCGCGGGGCGTGCCGCGGGACGGTGTGCCCCGGTGTCAGAGCTCGGCGAGCGCCAGGCCGGCCTGGGCGGCGGCCGCCTGCACGGTCTGCTCCAGGAGCACGGCGATGGTCATCGGGCCGACACCGCCGGGGACCGGGGTGATCAGCGAGGCCCGGGCGGCGGCCGACTCGAAGTGGACGTCGCCGACGTTGCCCTCGTTGTAACCGGCGTCCAGGACCACCGCGCCCGGCTTGATGTCCTCGCCCCGGATGAACTCGGCCTTGCCGACGGCGGCGACCAGCACATCGGCCTGGCGCACGATCGAGGGGAGGTCCCGGGTGCGGGAGTGGCAGTAGGTGACGGTGGCGTTCTGCTCCAGCAGCAGCATGCCGGCCGGCTTGCCGAGGATCGCGCTGCGGCCGACCACGACGGCGTGCTTGCCGGTCAGGTCGACGTCGTACTCGGCGAGCAGGCGCATGATGCCGCCGGGCGTGCAGGAGACGAAGCCCGGCAGTCCGAAGCCCATGGCGGCGAAGGAGTGCATGGTGACCCCGTCGACGTCCTTGCCCGGGGCGATGGCCTCGAAGGCGGCGCGCTCGTCGATGTGGTGCGGGACGGGGTGCTGGAGGAGGATGCCGCTGATCTCCGGGTCCTCGGAGAGAGCGGTGATCGCGGCGACGAGCTCCTCGGTGGTGGTCTCCGCGGGGAGCTCCACGTGGCGGGAGGTGATCCCGGCCTTGGCACAGCGGTTCTGCTTCATGCGGACGTACGTGACGGATGCGGGGTCCTCGCCGACCAGCACGGTCGCGAGGCAGGGCGCGGTGCCGGTGCGCTCGGTGAGCTTCGCCGCGTAGGCCGCGGTCTGCTCCGAGATGCGGCGGGCGAGGGCGGTGCCGTCCATGAGCCGGGCGGTCTGCGCCTGCTCACCGGTCGGGCCCTGCGGAACGGACGGGGCAGTCGTCATGGGGTCTCCTGAGCGTCGCTGCGGGATCGCGGTTCGCCCAGGCGCGCGGCAGTCGACGCACGGGGGTGCGCCGGGCCGCTCCCCGGTGGTGATCCACCCGAACGCCAGTCACGGCCCGGTCCCACTGTAATCGACGTGGCGGCCGGTCCACCGGGGAAGACGGGGAGACCACCCACAAGCGGTCAAACCGGTGGATCACCGGCGCTCCCGCTGGGACGATGGGGCCATGACACGCACCCAGGTCGGGCCGACGAGCGTCTTCGAGCTGGTCGAGTACTTTCTCGGGCCGCAGCCGGAGCAGGCGCGGCGCGCCCGGCGCCCGGACGACGCGGTCGCCGGAGCCGGGAAGGCGGGCCTGGAAGTGGTGGATTTGCGCGCCGAAAGACTGCGTACGGAGTTCACGGCATCGGAGCCGTGATCTACTTTCTCCGGAAGGTGATCTGGATGGTGCCCGGCTTCACGGTCGGGCAGTACCGGGACCGGCTGCGAGAGCTCCACGAACGGATCGAACGCGAAGGCTCGTTCGTGGCGCACACCGCCCGTTTCCTCATAGAAGCCCGCAAAACGGGCCGACGGAAGGGGCGGAAGGGGCGCGGACGGATCCACGGCGGATCGGTTGCCCGCCCACAGCGTGGCGCAGGTCACTCAATTCAGCGCGTAACGAATCGACTCGGGCATGCGATGAACCGACAGGTGTCCTCGCGCGGCCCCGGAATACAGACCCCCCCGGGTCTGTTTTCCCGAGTCCGCGCGATGATGTCCCGCCCACTCCCTATCTGTTCGCAACGAGAGGCTCCTTGTGTCGCTCAGCCCGTCCCGTACGTTCCCTCCGGAGATCGCCGAATCGGAGGCCCTCGTCGCGCTCGTCGAGCGCGGCCGCGAGCAGGGTCACATCAACGGTGACGACGTGCGCCAGGCCTTCGAGGCCGGCCGCATCCCGGTGGACCAGTGGAAGCGGGTCCTGCGCAGCCTGAACCAGGTCCTGGACGAGGAGGGTGTCGCGCTGCACGTCAGCGCCGCGCCCGCCACGAAGGCTGCCGCCAAGAAGCCCCGCAAGGCGGCCGCTGCGCCTGCCCGCACCGTGACCAAGAAGGCGGCCGCCGCGCCGCGCCCCATCGGCGCGCGCAAGGCCTCGGCCGCCGCCACGGCCCCCTCCGCCGCGGCGGCGATACCCGCTGCGGCGACCGCGCCCGCCGCGGAAGAGGTGACGGCCGAGGCCGCCGCCGAGCCGAAGAAGCGGGCGGTCAAGAAGACCGCCGCGAAGAAGACCGCGGTCAAGAAGACCGCCGCGGCCAAGAAGACCACCGCCAAGGACGCCGACGAGGGCGAGACCCCGGTCATCGAGGGCGAGGACTGGGCCGCCGAGGACCTCGTCGACGACGTCGAGGAGGAAGCGCCCAAGGCGGGCGGCGCCCAGGGCTTCGTCCTGTCCGACGACGACGAGGACGACGCCCCGGCGCAGACGGTCATGGTGGCCGGTGCCACCGCCGACCCCGTCAAGGACTACCTGAAGCTGATCGGCAAGGTGCCGCTGCTCAACGCCGAGCAGGAGGTCGAGCTCGCCAAGCGGATCGAGGCCGGACTCTTCTCCGAGTACAAGCTCGAAGAGGAGGAGGACCACAAGCCCGCCTACCGTCGCGAGCTGGAGATCCTGGTCGAGGACGGCCGACGCGCCAAGAACCACCTGCTGGAGGCCAACCTCCGCCTCGTGGTCTCCCTGGCCAAGCGCTACACCGGCCGCGGCATGCTCTTCCTGGACCTGATCCAGGAGGGCAACGTCGGCCTGATCCGCGCCGTGGAGAAGTTCGACTACACCAAGGGCTTCAAGTTCTCCACGTACGCGACCTGGTGGATCCGGCAGGCGATCACGCGTGCCATGGCCGACCAGTCGCGCACCATCCGCATCCCCGTGCACATGGTCGAGATCATCAACAAGCTCGCCCGCGTGCAGCGCCAGATGCTCCAGGACCTCGGCCGGGAGCCCACTCCGGAGGAGCTGGGCAAGGAGCTCGACATGACCCCCGAGAAGGTCATCGAGGTCCAGAAGTACGGCCGTGAGCCGATCTCCCTGCACACCCCGCTGGGTGAGGAGGGCGACAGCGAGTTCGGTGACCTCATCGAGGACTCCGAGGCGGTCGTCCCGGCCGACGCGGTCTCCTTCACCTTCCTCCAGGAGCAGCTCCAGTCGATCCTGGGCACGCTCTCCGAGCGCGAGGCGGGCGTGGTCTCCATGCGGTACGGCCTCAACGACGGCCAGCCGAAGACCCTGGACGAGATCGGCCGCGTGTACGGGGTCACCCGTGAGCGGATCCGCCAGATCGAGTCCAAGACGATGTCGAAGCTGCGCCACCCGTCGCGTTCGCAGGTCCTGCGCGACTACCTGGACTGAGCCCGCCGGGCCGGCCGAAAGGCCGGCCCGCCGGTGTCTAGTGCTGTGACCGGAAAGGTCCACCGGTCGCGCCGCCCGGCACGGCACCTCGCTGCGTTGTCGGACCGCGCAAGTACGTCCAGTACGAGCCGCGGGCCTCCGCCTTGCAATGCACCGCACCGGACAACGCGACCCGGCAAACCTTCCCGGCCACAGCACTAGGCGTGTTCGAGGAGGTGCTTGAGCTTCTCCTCGCTGCGCGGCATCTCCTTGCGGGCGAACGGCTTGACCACCAAGGGGGCGAGGACCCTGCCGATGCCGTGCCCCTCGAAGTCGAGGGCCAGGGTGACGCGCGAGCGCCTGCCGTCGTCGAGCGGTTCGATGGTCCCGCGCACATCGCCGCGTACGGGGCCGTCGACTCCGTGGAGGTGCCAGCTCCGCGGTGGGTCCAGCTCCACGACCTCCATGGTCATCGGGAGGTCCCGCCTGCCCATCCGGCGTGTGACGGCGACGCGCTGTCCCACGTGCGGCGGTGCGTCGTCGAGCGGGCGGGCGGAGAGCGCGCTCGCCTGCCACTCCGGCAGGTGCGCGAAATCCGTGATGTAGGTGTAGACCTCTTCGGGACGGCGCGCGATGTCGATGCTCTGTCTGATCGCGGACATGGCGACCCCTTACTGCCCCCTGCTACTCCCCGTCTGCTCCCTGTCTGTGCCCGGATCCCACGCTACTCCGCAGGTCAGGCGGCAGCGCGCTGCCTGCGCGCGGACATCGCGGCGTAGCCGAGGACGCCTGCGAACAGGAACAGCACGCCCTGGTAGACGGCCGCGTAACCCGAGCCCGCCACCAGCCACATCGAGAAGCCGAAGGCGAGGACGGCGAGGATCCCGTCGCGCAGCAGTCGGCCGCGGTGGACGCGCACGGACTGCCCGGACAGCAGGAAGTAGACCTGCGCGGCGGTGGAGAGCAGGTACGGGACGGTCGCCGTGAAGGTGGTGACCAGGACGAGGACCTCGAAGACGCCGTCCGCGCCCACGGCGTAGTTGTAGACGGTCAGGCCGGAGGCCAAGGCGGCGGTGACGAGCACGCCGGCCACGGGAACGCCCCGCTTCCTGTTCTCGAAGACCTTCGGGAAGAGCCCGTCCTTGGCGGCGGCGTACGGGGTCTGCGCACTGAGCAGGGTCCAGCCGTTGAGCGCGCCGACCATCGAGACGACCGCGGCGCAGGCCACCAGGGTGCCGCCCCAGGTTCCGCCGAACATGGCGTTCACGGCGTCGGTGAACGGGGCCTGCGAGGCGACCAGCCGGTCGTGGGCGACCAGGCCGAAGACGGCGAGGGTGCCGAGCAGGTAGACGAGGGCCGCCCCGGCCGTGCCGAGGACGGTGGCCCGGCCGACGTTGCGGGCCGGGTCGCGGACCTCGCCCGCGCTGACGGCGGCCGACTCCACGCCGAGGTAGCTGAAGAGCAGGATCGCCGCGCAGGCGGAGACCGCGCCGACCGGGCTCTGGCCGGTGGCCCGGAAGGGGCCGAGGTTCGCCGGGTCGAAGAAGAAGAGGCCGCCCACGGCCACCAGCAGCAGCGGGGCGAACTTCAGCACGGTGGAGACCAGTTGGACCGCGCCCACGTACCGGGTGCCGGCCAGGTTGGCCAGCGCGGGGAGCCACTGGACGGTGAGCGCGGCCAGGCACATCGCCGCCTTGTGCTGCCCGACGGCCGGGAAGAGCACGGCCAGGTAGCCGACCGCCGCGACCGCGAGGGCGGCGTTGGAGACCCAGGTGGTGATCCAGTAGCTCCAGGCCGCGAGGAAGCCGGCGAAGTCGCCGAACGCGGCGCGGGCGTACACGTAGGGGCCGCCGGTCTGCGGGAGGCGTTCGGCGAGCCGGCCGAAGACCAGGGCGAGGGCGATCGCCCCGACGGTGAGCACCCCGAACGCGAGCAGGCTGATCGTGCCGAACGGTGCGACCGAGGCGGGCAGCACGAAGATCCCTCCGCCGATGATGTTGCCCATGACCAGGCAGGTCGCGACGGGGAGGCCGAAACGCCGGGCGTGCGGGCCCGCTGCCTCGGCGGCCGCCTCCTCGATCGTCTTCCCGGCCGTCGTCGCGGCCGCAGTCGGGGAGGGGGCGTGCAGGGTGGTGCTCACGGGTGGTACGCCTCGGGTGTTTCACATGCCGGACAGGTCGACATATCGTCGGCCACGCACAAACCCGCGCCAAATCAGCGGTTTTCGTCCTGCCCGGGCACGGTTGCGGACGGAAAGACTCCGCTCGATGCGGCTTCCGGCCGTGGATCCTGCAGCGGCACCTGCGGGCCGTCGCCCTCCCGCAGCCAGCGCCGCAGCACCCGGTGCACCGCCTCCGCACCGACCAGCTCCCCGCCGTCTCCGCCGTCCGCGCCGTCCGCGCAGGGAGGCGACAGGACCGTCGGCCACATCAGGAAGGCGTGCCCCTGCTCCCCGCCCAGCCCGCCGTGCGAGCCGATCTGCTCCTCGAAGGCGTGCACCGTCCCCGTGAGCGGGTCGTACGCGGAGTTCACCATGATGTCCGCCACGTGCGGGAAGCCGTCGGTCCGCCGGACGGCCTCCACCGCCCCCGGCCCGAACGGCGCCAGCAGTTCCTCCGCCGTGCCCGGCTCGTCCAGCCGGGCCACGGCCCCGCCGGGCCCCAGTACCTCCCCGTCCACCAGCAGGAATCCCACCCCCGGGTGGTTGGCCAGGGTCGCCAGCAGAGCCGGGTGCGCCTGCTCGATCTGCTCGCGGGTGGCCCGGCCCGGGACGTCCGGGAAGGAGATCAGTCCGAGGTTCCCGGAGGCCAGCACCACCGGGTCCGGTCCCCGAACCGGGTGGGCCTGCTCCCCCTCCTCCACCGGCCGGTGGAGCGCGGCGAGGACGGCGGCGCGGGCCTCGGCGCCACTGTGCGTGCGGCGCGCCCGGCGGGAGACCGGCAGCCCGCAGCCCGCCCGGACCAGGTCCTTCAGGGTCAGCCCGTACCGGGCGAGGAAGGTCTCCCCCGGGCTCTGGCCGTGGTCCGACAGCAGCACGATCCGGTACTCCCGCGGCGCGTGCTCGGCGACCCGGGCCAGGAGCGCGAGGCTGCGGTCGATACGGGCCAGCACCTGGTCGGTGTCCCGGCTGCGGGGCCCCGAGTGGTGGGCGACCTCGTCGTAGCCGACCAGGTCGGCGTAGATCGCCGTACGTCCCGCCAGCATGTCGCCGATCACCGCCGCGACGACGACGTCCCGCTCGACCACCGTGGCGAAGGCCCGGATCAGCGGGTACAGCCCGCCCCGCGCCACCCTCGGCTGCTCCGCCCGCAGCCGCGCCCGCAACGACTGCCCGACCTCCCGCACCACCTCCGCGACGAAGGACAGCGCGGTCCGGACGGCGTTGGCCGGATCGGAGAAGTAGGCGAAATAGCCCGCGCGGGACCGGTTCGCCCGGCCCCGCCGCGCCGACACCGACAGCACCAGCGCCAGCTGGTCGGCGCCGCCGCTGAACAGGTTGCCGCGTCCGGCCCCGTCCAGTGTGAGCAGTCCGCCGTCCCCGGTGCGGGCGATCGCACGCCGCTGGAGCTCGGCGGCACTGGTCGGCCGGTTGCAGACCACCACCTCGCCGGTGTCCTTCTCGTACCAGCGGAACGCCGGCACGTCGAAGGCGGAGCCGTGCAGGATGCCGAGCTGGCTGGCTCCGGTCTGGCTGGACCAGTCGGTGCGCCAGGAGGTGAGGCGGTGGCTGCCCCCGAGCCAGCCGGCCACGGTGGGCATCACCCCGCTGCCCGCGGCGTGGCGCAGCGCCTCGTACCCGACACCGTCCAGCTGGAGCATGAGCACGCCGGGCGCGGCCGTGCCGGGCCCGCCGCGGCCGCCCCTTCCGCGGCGGCGGGCGGCGAGCCGGTAGAGCCTGCGCCGGTACGCCCCGTCGTCGCGCACCGCGAGCGCCGTCGAGGTCGCCGACGCGACGGCGGACATCACCGCGGCCACCACGACGGCGGTCTCCGGTGCCGCCTCCCCGCCCCCGGAGGGGATCAGACTGAGCGCGATCAGCAGCAGCGACCCGTTGAGGAAGAAGACCAGCAGGCCGAGCACCAGGGCGGGCACCAGCAGCAGGGCCCGCACCAGCAGCGGCCATACGAGGGCGCTCAACAGGCCGAAGGCCCCCGCCCCCCAGGCCGCGGTCAGCCCGATCTGCGTGAGGCTGTCGTCGTCGCCGGAGCGCAGCCGGAAGTCCGGGAGGAGTCCGGCCAGTGCGAGGAGGGTGAGGGTGGACACCGCCCAGACGACGATCACCCGTGCCAGGGCGCTGCCCGTGGTCCGCCACCGTCCTCGCCGCACGCCGTACCCGCCTCGTGTCTTCCCACCGGGAAGATGCCCGCGGGCCCGCGCCGCACACCCGGTCCCCGCCGCCTCGTGGGGCGTCGGGCGGGAGGGCGCGCGGGGGTCATGTCCCGTCGTAGCCGGCGGTCGGCATGGACAGCCGCCGGTGGACCTCGGCCTTCATCGCGGAGGTGTACCGCGGCTCGTCGAGTCCGGCGGTCTCCAGCCGTACGCCGCGGCGCCTGCACTCGGCGGTGAACTCCTCGACGGAGCGCAGGGCGCGCGCGAGGACCCGCTGGTTGGGGGCGACGAACAGGTCGATCTGCCCGGAGTCGACGTCGCACCAGATGCCGCAGTGGTCGGCACGCAGCCCGTAGAAGAGCAGTTCCCGCGTCACCACGTAGCCCCGGTCGGCGGCCCAGCGCGCGCACATGGCGTGCTGGCTCCGGGTGTCCACGGCGAACGGGTCGGCGTCCAGATCCTCAAGCGGGGCCAGGCTGGCGATCGCGGCCACGCGCAGCTCATCCATGCCGCCCGACCCTACTCCGATCGGCCGCCCGCGAGGAGGGGGCGGACCCCTCCGGTTCGGGGCTCCCGAGCGGGGCAGGATCTAGGCTCGACCGTGAGCACGGGGAGCGGGAGGAGGCCGGGTGCGGTGGAGATCACCTGGTGGGGGCACGCCACGTGCACGGTCGAGGACTCCGGCGTCCGGCTGCTGACGGACCCGCTGTTCGCCCGGCGCCTGGCGCATCTGCGGCGGCGGCGCGGAAAGGTGCCCCCGCTGGAGGCCGCGGAGGCGGACGTGGTCCTGGTGTCGCATCTGCATGCGGACCATCTGCATCTGCCGTCGCTGACGCGGCTGGCGCCCGGGACCCGGCTGCTGGTGCCGCGCGGGGCGCGCCGGGCCGTGCCGGGGCTCGTCCGGGTGGCGGGGGCGCGCGGGCTGGCGGTGACGGAGGTGACCGCGGGTGACGAGGTCGGCGTACGGGAGGGCGTACGGGTACGGGCGGTGCGCGCGCGTCACGACGGGCGGCGGCTGCCGTTCGGGCCCCGGCTCGCGCCGGCGCTCGGGTACGTGGTGCAGGGGGCTGCGCGCACGTACTTCGCCGGGGACACCGGGTGGTTCGACACGATGGCGCAGGAGGTCGGCCCGGTGGACGTGGCGCTGCTGCCGGTGGGCGGCTGGGGCCCCTACCTGGGGCCCGGGCACCTGGACGCGGGCCGGGCGGCGCAGGCGGTGGCCGCGCTGGCGCCGGCCGCGGCGGTGCCGGTGCACTACGGGACGTACTGGCCGATCGGGATGGACGCGGTGCGGCCGCACGAATTCCATGCGCCGGGCGCCGAGTTCGAGCGCCGGGCGGGGCAGCTCGCGCCGAAGGTGGCCGTCCGCGTCCCGGACCACGGCGAACGGGTACGGCTTCCGTGAGCTGGCACGCCGTGGTGGCGGCAGCCGGTCAGGTGCCGCCGGAGACCACCGGGCAGGCGGTCGGCTACCCGGCGTTGTTCGTGCTGGTGGCGCTGGGGGCGCTGGTGCCGGTGATCCCGACGGGGGCGCTGGTGAGTTCGGCGGCGGTGGTGGCCTTCCACCAGCAGCCGCTGCCCCTCGGGGTGTTGCTCGTGTTCGGGGTGTCCGCCCTGGCCGCCTTCACCGGCGACGTGGCGCTGTACTGGCTGGGCATGCGCGGGGTGCGTTTCCGCGGCGGCTCGCGGTGGCTGGAGGGACTGCGCGGCCGGGCGACCCCGGAGCGGCTCGCGCAGGCGCAGGCGAAGCTGGAGCGGCACGGGGTGCTGGTGCTGGTGCTCTCGCGGCTGGTTCCGGCGGGCCGGGTGCCGGTGATACTCGCCTGCCTGCTGGCGAAGCTCCCGCTGCGCCGCTTCGCCCGCGGCGACGCACCGGCGTGCCTGGCGTGGGCGGCGACGTACGGGCTGATCGGCATCCTCGGCGGCTCGCTGTTCTCCGAGCCGTGGAAGGGCGTGGCCCTGGCGGTGGGCCTGGCGCTGCTGGTCAGCGCGGGTCCGGCGCTGTGGCGCCGCGTCCGGCCGTGATCCCCCTCAGCAGGTGCGGGAGGCGCCGATGGGCAGGTCCCACAGGTCCTCGCGGGCGAGCCCGGCGCGGGACCAGGCCGCCCGTACCCGCTCCAGCGGCTCCGTCACCGGCTCGGCCGACAGGACGAACGTGCCCCAGTGCATGGGCGCCATCCGCCGCGCCCCGACGTCCCGACAGGCCTGTACGGCCTCTTCCGGGTCGGCGTGGACATCGCTCAGCCACCACCGGGGCGCGTAGGCCCCGATCGGCAGCAGCGCCAGGTCGATGCCCGGATGCCGCCGGCCGATCTGCCCGAACCAGTGGCCGTACCCCGTGTCGCCGGCGAAGTAGACCTTCCTCGGTTCCGGCCCGCCGGCGGCGCGGACGTCGGTGAGGACCCAGCCGCCCCACAGCGTCCGGCAGGTGTCGATCAGGGACCGCTTCGACCAGTGGTGCGCCGGTACGAACTCGAAGCGTACGCCGCCCAGTTCGGCCGACTCCCACCAGTCGAGCTCCGTGACCCGGGTGAAGCCGCGGCGGCGGCACCAGCGGGCGAGGCCCGCCGGGACGAAGAGCGCGGTGTGCCGGGGCAGCCGCCTGAGGGTGGGGGCGTCGAGGTGGTCGTAGTGGTTGTGGCTGATCACCACCGCGTCCACCGGCGGCAGCTCCTCCCAGCGCACGCCGACGGGCGTCATCCGGGCGGGGGTTCCCAGGATCCGCCGGGACCAGACCGGGTCGGTGAGGACGGTCAGCCCGCCGACCCGCAGCACCCAGCTGGCGTGGCCCGCCCAGGTCGCTCCGATGCGGCCGGCGGCCACGGTAGGGAGCGGACCGGGCGCGTACGGCAGGTCGGGGATCCCGCGCAGGCCCTCGGGGCCTGGCCGGAAGGCGCCTTCGCGGGCCAGCCGGGCGAAGGCGCGGACGCCGGGCAGCGGGGTGGTGAGCCGGTCCGCGAAGGAGGCGGGCCAGCGGCGGAGTTCGCCGAGCGGGCGCGGTGCGGTGGCCGGTGCGGGAGGTGGTGGCGCAGGTGCGGACGGCGCGGGTGCGGACGGCGCGGCCGGGGGGACGGCGGTCCGTACCGCTGCCGCGCGGCCGCCCGGCGGGTCGGCCGGCGGGGCGTCAGTCCGGTCGCTCATCGCGAAGTCTCCCTTCACCGCAGGTCGTTTCAGGAGGCGAGCCCGGCCAGGACCGATCCGAGGCGGTCCAGGGCGCCCCGCACGTGGTCCAGTGCGAGGGGATCGCGCGCGGTGAGCGCGGCGAGCCGCTCCTCGGGGGTGGCACCCAGCAGCGGCCCCGTCGACAACCGGACCCGCAACGCACCGAGTTCGTCGGCGAACCGCTGGCCGCCGGGTGTGGGTACGCCGAGCCTGCCGCCGAGGTAGTCCTCCAGTTCCATCGCGTCGCGGACCCCGTGGCCGGCCAGTCCCTCCCGCAGCGGGGTCAGGTCGGCGTACAGGTGGCGGCCCGCCTGCGGGGGCAGGGCGAGCGCGCCGACGGCCAGGACCCGGCGGTGCGCGGCGGCGGCGACCGCCCCGTGCAGCGCGGCGGCCGCCCGGGCGCGGCCGGAGACGGCGTCGGGCTCGTCGAGGGCGTGCGCGGCCGCGCCGGCGACCGGGCCCGCCACCATCGCGCCCGTCGCGGTGAGCATGTCGAGGGTGCGGGCCTGGAGCCACGTTCCGCGCGGGGTGCCGGGGAAGCGGACCACGGCGGCGGGCCAGCCCGCCGGCAGCAGTGCGCCGGACAGGTCGAGGAGGACGGCGGCGTCGTCAGGGAGCATCTCGGCGGGGCTGAGCACCAGGGTCTCGTGCGGCCGGTGGACGGTGTCGCGCCAGCTTTCGTCGCTGACGACGAACAGCCCTGCGGACGCGGCGGCCTCGCACGCCTCGCGCAGCAGCTCGGGCGGGGGCACGGTCGCGGTGGGGTCGTCGGCGACCGAGAGCAGCAGGACCCGCGGGTCCCCGCCCTCGGCGCGCACCCGCCGTACGGTCTCCAACAGGGCGTACGGATCCGGTACGCCCCCGCACTCGGCGGGGGTCGGCACGTGGTAGGCCCGCCGGCCCAGCAGCCGGACCTGGGGGGTCCACCAGGCGGGGCAGGGCCGCGGGAGCATCACGTCGCCGCCGAACGCGCCGAGCAGCGCGAGCAGGACGGCGGGTGCTCCGGGTCCGGCGGCCACGTGCTCCGGTTCGGTGGCGAGGCCGCGCCGCTCCCAGTGCCGGCAGGCGGCGGCGCGTACCGGCTCCCCGCCGCCCGGGGGTTCGGGGGCGGAACGCTCGGCGGCCGCGGCGATCACGGCAGTGAGCTCGGGCAGGACGGGCAGGCCCGGCTGGGGCGCGAGCGGCCCGTACCGGACCGGACCGCGGCCCTCCGCCGTCCGCTGCAGCCCCTCCGTGCCCGACACCTCGCCCTGCCCTTCCCGTCCGTCGCCGACTCGCCGTGTGCTCCGCCTACCGCAAGCCCTTTATACGGTTGTTCCCGGCGGTACGCCTGTTATCGCCCGCCGCCCCTCGCCCGCGGCCGGGAACGGCCCGGGCAGGGCGGCGGGATCAGGTCCATCTGCCCAGCAGGGCCAGCAGCCGCGTCTGGGCGTCGGCGCCCGCGGGCACCTCCAGCGGCTCGGCGTACATCCCGCTCGCCGCGAGCCCGTCCGCGTAGGGCATGACCTCCTTGAGGGAGAACTCGACCAGCCCGTCCGGCAGCCGCTCCTCGACTCCGAGCGCCCGGGACAGGTCCCAGGTGTGCACGACGCAGTCGGCGGTCAGCTCCGAGCAGTACGCCGCGCCGCGCGAGGGCCCGTAGGAGAGCGTGACCGTGCGGTCCAGGGCGCCGGGCGCCGAGAAGGCCGCCTGCGCGGCGGCCGCGGCCCGCTCCCAGGAGGCGACCGGATCGTCGCCGAGCACATCACCGGAGAAGCGGTCGCCCACCTCCTCGACGGTGCGGCCCTCACCGACCAGCGGCGGGATCCAGAGCTGCTCGCCGGTGACGTGGTTGACCAGGTCCCGCACGGTCCACTCGGTGCAGGGGGTGGGTGCCCCCCATTGGTCGTCCTTGACGGCGCGCACGCGCTCGCCGAAGAGCCGCAGCGCCTCGGCGTTCGTTTCGAGCAGCGTGTCCGGCATGGGGTCACCGTCCTCCGCAGGGGGGTCATGCCTCTTCAGCCCACTGTCCTCGCCCCTGCTTCGCCCTGCCACCGACCTGGCGCCTCCCCTGTGGCCGCAAGACTTCTGTCCACATGTCAAAACGCGGATCTCATATGACGAGCTGATCCTTTACGGTGGCCACAACGCTTCGACGAGGAGGATCCGTCCATGAGCCCCCACGAGAAGGCCGTCTACACGCACGGCCACCACGAGTCGGTGCTGCGCTCCCACCGCTGGCGCACGGCCGCCAACTCGGCGGCGTACCTGATCGGTGAGCTGCGCCCCGGGATGTCGGTCCTGGACGTGGGCTGCGGACCGGGCACCATCACGGCGGACCTGGCGGAACTGGTCTCCCCGGGCGGACACGTCACGGCGGTGGACGCCGCGCGGGACGTGGTGGAACAGGCTTCGGCGTACGTGAAGGAGCAGGGCCTGGCCGGCGCCGTCTCCTTCGCCACGGCCGATGTCCACGCGCTGGACTTCCCGGACGACTCCTTCGACGTGGTCCACGCGCACCAGGTGCTCCAGCACGTCGGTGACCCGGTGCAGGCACTGCGCGAGATGCGGCGCGTGTGCCGGCCGGGCGGGGTGGTCGCCGCGCGGGACGCGGACTACGCGGCGATGACCTGGTACCCGGCCGAACCGGGCCTGGAGGAGTGGCTGGGCCTGTACCGGCGGGTGGCCCGCGCCAACGGCGGCGAACCGGACGCCGGCCGCCGCCTGCTCGCGTGGGCGAGGGCGGCGGGCTTCACCGAGGTGGCCTCCTCGGCGACGGCCTGGTGCTTCGCCGAGCCGGAGGAGGTCGCCTGGTGGTCGGCACTGTGGGCGGACCGGACGACGGCCTCGTCGTACGCGGCGATCGCGACCGGGGGCGGTCACACCACCCCCGCGGACCTGACCGCGATCGCGGACTCCTGGCACCGCTGGGCCGCGGCCCCGGACGCCTGGTTCTCGGTCCTGCACGGCGAAATCCTCTGCCGCGCCTGATCCTGGGGCGGCGCGTCAGCCGGGCGGGCGCATGCGGAAGTCGTAGGACGGCGGGAGGGGGCGGTCCGTCAGGCGGGACCAGACCTCGGAGAGGATCTCGTCCCCCTCCCGCAGGTCCGGCAGCTCGAAGCCGTCCTCGAACACCCGCCGGGCCGCGCCCACATGGCCCTCCGCCGCGAGCAGCCGGGCGGCGAGCAGCCGGAACCGGCCCTGCTCCCGCAGGGCCGGCCGCATCCGCTCCCACACCGAACGCGCCGCGGGCAGGCGGCCCGCCGCCAGCAGGGCCGCCATCGCCTCCCCGCCCAGCGCGCACTCGGCGGCCGTCCACGGATCACCGCCCCGGCTCTCCGCCATCAGGTCGTCGAAGGCCTCCGCGTAGCGCTCGGCCGCCCGGTTCCGGTCACCCGCCAGCAGGTCGGCCACCGCCAGGCAGCGCAGCAGCGGCCAGCGCGAGGGCGCCAGCGCGAGGCCCCGCTCCCAGCTGCGGACCGCCTGGGCCACATCGCCGGCATGCCACTGCGCCACGCCCAGGTGGTATTCGGTCAGCGGCTCCGCCGGGGCCGTCTCCAGCATGTCCCGCCAGTGCGGGGCCACCAGGCTCGGCCCCGGCGGCGCCACCCGTCGCGGGGCCGGGAAGACCCCGGTGCGCCACAGCTCCAGCCAGGGCGCCTGCTCCTCGCCGAGTACGGCTTCCTCGAAGGGGGTGCCGGGCAGCTTGTGGCCCGCACACAGCACCTCCAGCGCCCCCCACCCCGAGCCCACCGCCAGGCGTTCCCCCGGTTCGGTGTCGGCCGCTCCGCGCCACGCCTTGTACGCCTCCTCGACCAGCTCGCCCGGCAGCGCGGCGTCCAGGGCCCGCAGCGCCTCGCCGCGGGCCGCCGCCCAGTCGGGCCCGTGCACCGCCGCGGGATCCGCGGTCAGCGGCCCGTACGCCTCCAGCCAGCTGAACTCCGCCCCGGGCTCCAGCCGTACGTGCTCCAGCTGGGTGCGGGCCAGTCCCGCCTGGATCTCCGCGTAGCCGCCGGTGCCGGGCTCCGTCAGCCACTCCTGCCAGCGCCGGCCGCCCTCGCCCGCGCCCCACACGAACAGCTTGCGCCCGCGCAGCCGGGACGTGGAGGTCTGGACGAGACCGCGCCCGTCGGCGTCCAGGGAGGCGATCCACGGCCGGGCCCCGTCCTGGACCTCGTAGAAGAAGTCGGCCGGGTAGGAGCTGTCCAGCGGGTAGGTGCGGTCGGCGCCCTCCCACTGCGGGACGGGGATCCGGCGCAGGGACCGCTCGTACCCGAAGTGCCAGGCCTCGTCGGCGGGGGCGAGCACCCGGGTGCCGGGGTCCTCCGGGACGGCGGTGTTGGACCACCAGTAGACGGGCGCGGGCCGCTCGTGCGGGTTGCGCACGCGGACGCCCACGTAGAGGAACTCCGCGTCCTGCGGCAGCCACAGGTCCACCTGGAAGGGCAGGTCGCGCAGCCGTTCCCATTCCCACAGCCGTACCATGACGCCCCCGTCCGGAGCCGGGACGAGCGCGGCGTGCAGCGGGGCGCAGGAGAGGGTGGTGTGGCCGGTGGCGCCGATGTTCCACTCGATGCCGCCGGAGAACCAGGCACCGTTCAGGGCGAAGTTGGCCGGCTGGAACACCGGGTTGCGGTACAGCAGTTCGCGTCCGGTGGGGACGTGCACCAGCGAGTGCACCCGGCCGCCGAGGCCGGGCAGGACGGTGGCCCGCAGGTGCGCGTTCTCGATGACGATGGCTTCGAAGTCGCGCTCCTGGCGCCGGCGCTGGTACCCGTCCCGGAGCCGGACGGGCAGCAGCGACCGCAGCGGCTCGTAGCCGATCTGCCGTGCCATGTCGCGCGGGAGGCCTTCGCGGGACCGCTCGTCCAGGGTGTGGGCCTCGGCGGGCGCGCGGAGGGCCGGGAGCGGGTTCTCGGGCCCCAAGGGGGCGGCGGGCAGGGTCAGTACGGCGCGGCGGACGGTGGTGGCCATGCAGGAAATGGAACACGCCACGGCGGCCGGTGCACAGGGGTTCCGCAGATCACCACCGGTCAGGATTACGCAAAGCCCTGGCCGGAGCGCTACGCGGGCCCCGGCCGCGGGCGCGGCGTTCCGGCGGTCAGGGCCCAGCGCTCGTGGTCCCGCCAGGCCCCTTCCACGTAGAGGAACTCCGGGGAGAAGCCCTCCAGCCGGAAGCCCGCCCCGCGCACCAGTGCGAGGGACGCCGCGTTGCCCGGCTGGATGTTGGCCTCCAGGCGGTGCAGGGCGAGGCCCCCCTCGTCGGCGGGGGCGAAGGCGTGGTCCACCACCAGCCCGAGCGCCTCCCGCATCAGCCCGCGCCCGGCGGTGTGCGCGAACGCGCCGTAGCCGAGCGCCCCGCACTGGAAGGCGCCGCGGACGATGTTGTTGATGTTGACGAAGCCGCCGATGGCACCGGTCTCCCGCTCGCACACCAGGTAGCCCGCCCGGGCCCCGTCCTCCTCGCCCTCGATCAGTCGCCGGGCGTACGGCTCGTACTCCCCGGGTGTCGTCGGCGGCGCCAGCCACGGGCGGTGGAGCGCCCGGCTCTCGCGGGCGCGGGCGGTGAACTCGGGGCCGTCGGCGAGCCGGAAGGGGCGCAGGCCGATCCGGGGCCCCTCGCTGAGGTACGTGGAAAATGACATCCGGCCAGGTTAGGACGTGTGCCAGGATGCCCCGCGTGATCACCACCCCGAACACCGAAGAACTCCTGTCCGCGGCAGCACGCAACAACGCCGAGTGGTGCGCCGCGGTCTGCCGCGGCGGCGCGTTCTCGGCCGATGCCTGGAGCAGTGCCCGCCGGACCCCGCCCCTGTACCCCGATGCCGTGACCCTCACCCGCCACGCCTCGGCCGCGGCGCTGCTGGCCGGGACGGACACCGACTCCCCCGGCTGCTCGGTCAAGGACAGCTTCGCCGACCTCGACCTGGGCCCTGCGGGGTTCGAGGTGCTCTTCGAGGCCCGCTGGATCCACCGCCCGGCCGGTCTCCCGGTTCCGGCGGCTCCCGGCCTGGAGTGGTCGCGCGTCCGCACCGTGGCGGAGCTGGAGGCATGGGAGACCGCCTGGGACGGCAGGGAGTGCACCGGCCTGTTCCACCCCGGGCTGCTGACCGGGGACATCGCCCTGCTGGCGGGTTCGGCGGGCGGGATGGTCGTCGCCGGGGCCGTCGCGAGCGTCGCGGCCGGGGTCGTCGGCCTCTCCAACGTGTTCACCGCCGAGGGCACCCCGGCGGACGAGGCCTGGCGGGGCGGCCTCACCGCCGCCGCGCAGCTGTGGCCGGACCTTCCCGTGGTCGGCTACGAGTCCGGCGACGACCTCGACACCGCGGTGCGCCACGGCTTCACCGTGCTCGGCCCGCTCCGGGTCTGGCTGCACAGCTCCTCCCGCCAGGACACCGCCTGACCCGTCAGGCCTCCAGCCGCAGCCGCGGGACGTCCGTGCGCTCGATCCCGAAGACCTGGGTGTACAGCGAGAGTTCGGCCTCCAGGGCCCGGACCATGGTGTCCGCCCGCCGGAAGCCGTGGCCCTCGCCCTCGAAGGCGAGGTACGCGTGCGGCACGGCGCGGCCCCGCATCGCGGCGAGGAAGCGCTCCGCCTGGGCCGGCGGGCACACCGGGTCGTCCAGTCCCTGGAGCAGCAGGAACGGTGCGGTGATCCGGTCGGCGCGGGCCAGCGGGGAGCGTTCCCGGCATCGTACGGGAAGGGTCTGGGGCGGCCCGGCCAGGCCGTCGACGTAGCGGGACTCCAGGTCGTGGGTCTCCTCGGCGAAGCCGAGCAGGTCCAGCACGGGGTAGATGATCGCGGCGCAGGCGTACAGATCGGTGGCGGCCAGCGAGGCCGCCGCCGTCCAGCCGCCCGCGCTGGCACCCCGGATGGCGAGCCGGTCCGGGTCCGCGGTGCCCTCCGCCGCCAGCGCCCGGGCCACCGCCGCGCAGTCCTCGACGTCGACGACGCCCCACTGCTCGCGCAGCCGTTCCCGGTAGGCCCGCCCGTACCCGCTGGAGCCGCCGTAGTTCACCTCGGCCACGCCGATGCCGCGCGAGGTGAAGTAGGCGATGTGCAGGTCGAGCACGGGCGGCACGTGGTCGGTGGGGCCGCCGTGCGCCCAGATCACGTAGGGCGGCAGTTCGTCGGCGGGGGCCCGGCGGGCGGGGTGGTGCGGCGGGTAGACGTGCGCGTGGACCTCGCGGCCGCCGGGGCCGAGGAAGGTCCGGCTCTGCGGTTCGGGGTAGTACGCCGGGTCCACCGGGTCGGTCCCGGCCGCGCCCACCACCCGGGCGTGCCCGTCCTCGGTGTTCAGCTCCACCACCTCGTAGGCGCTGCGCGGGCTGGCGGCGACCCCGTAGACCCGGGTGCCGTAGGCGGCGAGGGCGGGCTGCCAGGCGGTCCACGGCCCGGCGGCGTCCACCAGGTCGCCGCTGTCCGGGTCGAGGACTCCGAGCACGCAGGAGCCCTGGCCGTGCAGGACGGCGACGAGCCCGTCGGACAGCGGGGCCAGCCAGCTCAGCCCCGGCTTCCACAGGGGGCCGCCGAACTCCTCCTCGCGCGGACACAGGTTGACGGCGGCTCCGGTGTCGGGGTCCACCCGGTACGGGTTCCACCAGCCGCTGCGGTCGCTCACGGCGAGCAGGCTCCCGTCGGCCGTCCACTCCACCTGCGCCACGGACTCAGCGGGGCCGCCGAGCACGGTACGGGCCCCGGTCAGGGTGCCGTCGGGCGCGATCTCGGAGACCTCCACCTCGGTGCCGTCCCACGGCATCCGGGGGTGGTCCCACACCAGCCGGGCGGCCCGCCGGCCGTCGGGGGACAGCCGGGGGCCGGTGGTGAACCGGTTTCGGTCGTCGCTGAGTTCGCGTACCCGGGAGCGGTCCTCGGCCGCCGATCCGTCCAGCGGTACGGCGGCCGCCACACGCCGCACGTCGGTGGGCGCCGGGCCGGTGAACTCCTCCAGGACGCACCAGACTTCGCCGTCCCGCAGCACCGGGTCCGCCCAGCGCAGCCCGCCGCCGACCGCGGAGAGCGGGGTCAGCGGTCGCGGCGCGGGGCCGCCGGGCGCGTCCGGCTCGTACGCGTACAGCCGCTGGTCGGCGAAGTGGACGAACACCAGCAGCGGCCCGCCCGCCGGCCGTTCGGCGCCGGCCCAGGGGCGGCCGCCGTACTCGGTGACCCGGCTGCGGACGTTCCACGGCGGCGGCAGCACGCAGTCCGGGGGGCCGCCGTCCGCGGGGCGGCGCACCAGCGCGCGGCGGCCGCCCTCGGCCGGCCGGGGTTCGGTCCACCACACCTCCGGGCCGACGGTGCCGACGTACTCGGGCCTGCCGTCGTGGGAGGCGGCGAGGGCGGCGTCGAGGGGCGAGGGCCAGCTGCCGTAGGGCCCGGCCGGCACCGCCATCACCGGCTCCCCATCACAGGGCCCGCAGGGCGTGGTCGAGGACGCGGACGCCGAAGTGCAGGGCGTCGACGGGGACCCGCTCGTCCACGCCGTGGAAGAGGGACCAGTAGTCGAAGCCGGGGGGCAGCTTCAGCGGGGAGAAGCCGTAGCCGGTGATCCCGAGGCGGGAGAACTGCTTGGCGTCGGTGCCGCCCGCCATGCAGAACGGCACCACGTGCGCGTCGGGGTCGAAGCGCTCCACGGACCGGCGCAGGATCTCGTAGGTCCGCCCGTCCACGGGGGCTTCGAGTGCCACCTCGCGGTGGTGGAACTCCCAGGTGACGTCGGGTCCGGTGAGCTCGTCCAGGGTGGCCAGGAACTCGGCCTCGCCGCCCGGGAGCGTCCGGCCGTCGATGTAGGCGGTGGCGTGTCCGGGGACCACGTTGAGCTTGTAACCGGCGCTGAACATGGTCGGGTTGGCACTGTTGCGGACCGTCGCCTCGACCAGGGCGGCGGCCGGGCCGAGCTTGGGGAGGACGGTGTCGAGGTCGAAGCCGCGGCTGCGGGGATCCACGGCCACGCCTTCCAGGGCGGCGAGTTCGGTGATGCAGGCGGTGACGGTGTCGGTGAGCCGCACGGGCCACTCGTACGCGCCGATCCGGGCCACGGCGGCGGAGAGCCGGGTGACGGCGTTGGCCCGGTTGGGCTTGGAGCCGTGGCCGGTCGTACCGTGCGCGGTCAACCTGAGCCAGGCGGTTCCGCGTTCACCGGCGGCGATCGGGTAGACGGCCCGGCCGGGACCGGTGTGCAGGGTGAAGGCGCCGGACTCGCTCAGACCCTCCGTGCACCCCTCGAAGAGACGCGCGTGGTGGTCGGCGAGGTAGCCGGAGCCGTCGACCGCGCTGTCCTCCTCGTCGGCGGTGTAGGCGACCACGATGTCGCGGCGGGGCTTCACCCCCGCCCGGGCCCAGGCCCGTACGACGGCCAGCACCATCGCGTCCATGTTCTTCATGTCGACGGCGCCGCGGCCCCAGACCACCCCGTCGCGGACCTCTCCGGAGAAGGGGTCGGTGCTCCAGTCGGCGGCCTCGGCGGGGACCACGTCGAGGTGCCCGTGGACGAGGAGGGCCTCGGCGGACGGGTCGCTGCCCTCGATCCGGGCCACGACGTTGGTGCGGCCGGGGGTGCGTTCCAGCAGCACCGGCTCCAGGCCGGCGGCGGCGAGCCGCTCCGCCGCGTACTCGGCGGCGGGGCGCTCGCGGCAGTCGCCGCCGCCGCGGTTGGTGGTGTCGATCCGGATGAGGTCGGAGGTGAACGCGACGACCTCGTCGAGCGCAACCTGGTCGACCGGGTCGTGGGGGGTGACTGCGGGCATGTCAGCCATACTGCTCCTCCACGGCCGCCGAGACGACCGTCGTGACCGCCTTGAACGTCCGGATCCCCTCGTACATGGTCCCGCTGCTGTACGCGGCCCTGCGCTCCCCGGACCGCTCGACGCCCGGGACGACCGTGGCGGCCATCGCCAGGTGCTCGGCGTCGAACTCCAGCTCGACGGCGTACGGACCGCCGCGCACGGGCTCGCGGCGTACGGCGAGGGCCGCCGCCTCCTTGGCGGCGGCCCTGATGTCGGCGGCGGTGCGGGCGGGGGTGCGGCACACCGCGGCGTAGCGGGAGACGTGGTCCTTGACGGCGACGGTCACCGCGCCGGGGGCGTACCCGGCGGCGTCGGCGCAGGTCAGGTCGTCGCCGGTGACCAGGATGACCGGGACGCCGAATTCGGCGACGACATGCGCGTTGAGCAGTCCCTCGCCGGCGCGGACCCCGTTCAGCCAGACGCCGGTGATGGAGTTGGCGAGGTAGGTGTGGGCGAGGACGCCCTCGGCGCCGGCGCCGGTGTGGTAGCCGACGAAGGCGACGCCGTCGACGTCTCCGTGCTGCACGCCCTCGACCATGGAGAGGGACTTGTGGCGGCCGGTGAGCATTTCGACTCGCTCGTCGAGCTGCTCCAGCAGCAGGTTCCGCATCGTCCAGTGGGCCTCGTTGACGAGGACCTGGTCGGCGCCGCCGTCGTAGAAGCCGAGCGCAGCGGCGTTCACGTCGGAGGTGAAAAGGGGCCGGCAGCGTTCCCACTGCGGGGTGCCGGGCAGCACGTCGGCGGGCCAGGTGACGCCGGTGGCGCCTTCCATGTCGGCGGAGATGAGGATCTTCATCGGGCCCCCGGGCGGTCGACGGCGCACGGCGCGAACGACGCGGACGGGCGCCGCCCGCGCTCTGCCCACCCTAGACCGCGCAGGCCCTCACGGCCCGGGGGCCACGCCCGAGTGGCGGCCGCCGAAGGCGCAGCGCCGACGCCCGGCCGCCTCACCGGCCGCGGGCGGTCAGTTCACCCGAACCGGTGAGGCCGCGCCCTCGGCCTCACCGTCAACCCCCTTGCTCAGCGCTCGACTTCGGCGGCGAGGTTGGCCAGCACGGTGTCGTAGATGCGGCCGAGGCCCTTGGGGGCGAAGGTGCGCTCGAAGAAGCCGCCGATGCCGCCCGCGCCGTTCCAGACGGTGGTGACGACGGCCTTGGACCGGCCCTCGCCGGCCGGGGTGACGACCCAGGTGGTGACCATGCTGGAGTTGCGGTCCTTCTCCACGAGCTGGCCGTCGGTGGGCTCGGTGACCTCCAGCAGGCAGTCGCGTACGCGCTTGCTGGTGGCCTGGAGCTTCCAGTGGACGAGGGTGCCCTCGCCGTCGCCGCCCTCGCGCACCTCGTACTCGCTGAAGTGCTCGGGCAGCAGCTTGCCCCGGGTTCCGCTGTAGTCCGCCAGCGCGTCGAACACGGTCTCCGCGTCGGCCGCGATGATCCGCTCCGTGGTGGCCTCGACCTGCGCCATACCTGTTCCTCCAGCAATCGTGTCAGCTCGTCGCGGCAAGCCAACCACTCCGGGCCCGGGCGCCCCAAATCCGGCCGGACGGGCAGCGGACGCGCCCGGGAGGCCACAGGGAACGGTTCCGCACGATCATGGGAACGTCTGTTCTATTCTCGGGGTCCGAGCTACCGAGGGAGGCGCCGATGCGCTGGGACAATCTGACCGACGGGCCCGGGACGCCGGAACGGACGCGGGCACTGTTCGAGGCGGATTCCGTCGTCACGCGGACCTTCGACACCCCCGAGTTCCGCGGGATCACCTTCCACGAGGTACGCGCCCGCTCGATCCTCAACCGGGTGCCGGGAGCCTCGCGGATGCCGTTCGAGTGGACGGTGAACCCGTACCGCGGATGCAGCCACGCCTGCGTGTACTGCTTCGCCCGCAAGACCCACAGCTACCTCGACCTCGACACCGGCATCGGCTTCGACAGCCAGATCGTCGTCAAGACCAACGCCCCGGAGCTGCTGCGCCGGGAGCTCGGCTCACGGCGCTGGACCGGTGCGCACGTCGCCATGGGCACCAACGTGGACTGCTACCAGCGCGCCGAGGGCCGCTACCGGCTGATGCCGGGGATCATCGAGGCCCTGCGGGACCGCGCCAACCCCTTCTCCATCCTGACCAAGGGGACGCTGATCCTGCGCGACCTCCCCCTCCTCCAGGAGGCCGCGGAGGTCACCGAGGTCGGCATCTCCGTCTCCGTCGGCTTCACCGACACCGCCCTGTGGCGGACCGTGGAACCCGGAACGCCCTCCCCCGCCGCCCGGCTGGGCGCCGTACGGACCCTCACCGACGCCGGCATCGAGTGCGGGGTGCTGATGGCCCCGGTGATCCCCTTCCTCGGAGACTCCCCGGAGCAGTTGCGCCAGACCGTCCGGGCCATCGCCGATTCCGGCGCGACCTCCGTGACACCCCTCGTACTCCATCTGCGGCCCGGGGCGCGCGAGTGGTTCACCGCCTGGCTGGCCGCACACCACCCGCACCTGGTCGAGCGGTACGAACGGATGTACGCGGGCGGGTCGTACGCGCCGACCTGGTACCAGCGCCGGATCACCCGCCAAGTCCACCAGCTGGCGGCGGAATTCGGCATCGGCCCCGCCCGGCGGGGCGCGGCCCGGCGGACCGTGGTGCCCGAGCGGCCCGCGGAGTCGGCGGCGGCCGGGCCGACCCAGCTCAGCCTCCTGTGACCTCGGACGGCCGCCCGGGGATCACCAGATCGGGCCAATAAACAGCCCAATCCCGACTTCCAGACGTGGTTTCCGGGACGATTCCGCCCAGAACCCTCGGCTGGGAGGCCTCCATGCTCCACCCCTTGAAGAAGCGCGGTCCTTTGAAGAAGCGTGCCGCCGTCCTGCTGTCGATCGCCACCGTCGCCGCCACCGCCGCGACCGGCCCGGTCACGGCCGCGCAGGGCCCCGCACAGGGCACGGCACAGGGCACGGCGCAGGGCACCGCGCAGACGGCCGCGGCCGCGGCCCTGCGCTGGACCGGCTGCGCGACGACCCGCTATCCGACGCTTCAGTGCGCCTCCCTCAAGGTCCCCCTCGACCACGACCGGCCCGCCGGGCGCCAGATCACGCTGGCCCTGACCCGTGTCGCGCACACCGCCGCCACCTCCCAGGGCCCGCTGCTGGTCAACCCCGGCGGCCCCGGGGGCAGCGGGCGCGCGCTGGCCGGGTTCATCGCCTCCGCGCTCCCCAAGGACGTGGCCGCCCAGTACGACGTGATCGGCTTCGACCCGCGGGGGGTGGGCAAGAGCGAGCCGGTCCTCGACTGCGGGGGCAGCCACTTCGCACCGGTGCGGCCGGACTCCGTACCGCTGGAGCCGCAGACCGAGCGGGCCAACCTGGACCGGGTCAAGGCCTTCGCCGAGTCCTGCCAGACCAAGCACGCGGACGTGCTCCCCTACATCGGCACCGTGTCCGCCGCCCGGGACATCGAGGCGGTGCGCATCGCCCTCGGCGCGCCGAAGGTGAGCTACTTCGGCTACTCGTACGGGACCTACCTGGGCGCCGTGTACGCGAAACTCCACCCGGGCCGGGTGCACCGCCTGGTCCTGGACTCCGTGGTCGACCCGGGCGGCGTCTGGTACGAGGACAACCTCGCGCAGGACCTGGCCTTCGACGCCCGCCACAAGGCGTTCCTCGCCTGGGTGGCCCAGTACGACGGGAAGTACCGGCTCGGCAGCGATCCGGCGGCGGTCGAGAGGCGCTGGTACGCGATGCGCGCCGCCCTGCGCGAGACGCCGGCCGGGGGCAAGGTGGGCCCGGCGGAGCTGGAGGACACCTACATGCCCGGCGGCTACTACAACGGCTACTGGCCGAGCCTGGCCGAGGCCTTCTCCGCGTACGCGGTGGACCAGGACGCCAGGCCGCTGGTCGCGGCGTACGAGCGGTTCGGGGCGGTGGAACCCTCGGCGGGCAACGGGTACAGCGTCTACACGGCGGTGCAGTGCCGGGACTCGGCGTGGCCGCAGGACTGGAACCAGTGGCGCGCGGACATGTGGCGGACCCACGCCCGGGCCCCGTTCATGACCTGGAACAATGCCTGGTACAACGCCCCGTGCGCGTTCTGGAAGACCGAGCCGCTGAAGGCGCCGGACGTCACCAACGCCGACCTCCCGCCGGCGCTGCTGCTCCAGGCGACGGAGGACGCGGCGACGCCGTTCGGGGGCGCGCTCGGCATGAAGGAGCGGCTGAAGGGATCGGCCCTCGTGGTGGAGGAGGGCGGCGGCAACCACGGGATCTCGATGAGCGGCAACAAGTGCCTGGACGAGAAGGTGGCGGCGTACCTGCGGACGGGCACGGCGGCGGACGCCACCTGCCCCGCCCAGCCGGCCCCGAAGCCGACCACGGCCACCCGCGCGGTACCCCCCTCGGCGGGCGGAGCGGCCCTGCACGGCCTGCTGGGCTTCCGCGGCTAGGGGCCGCCCGGCGCCGGCCGGGTGTCGCCGGGCCATCGGGGCGGCACCGCCCGGACGCGGCCTCCGGGCGTCGGCGGGACGCGACGGGGCACCGTCCGGGTGTCGGCCGGGCGGCGTCCCGGGGTCCGGCGGGTGGCGGTTCGGTTGCGGTGCGGTCCGGCCGGAGCGTTCGGTACGTCACGGCGCACCGGCCGGAACGTCGGCTAGGGTCCGTCCGTGCAGACGCTGACGTCCCCCCTCGCCCGACGGCGTACCCGCCGAGCACCAGCCGCCTCCGCCGGCGCCCGGCTCGGCTGGCTGGACGCGCTGCGCGGCTTCGCCGCCCTGGTCGTGGCACTGCACCACTTCGAGGTGCTGCGGATGCTGCCCTTCGGGGAGGCGGTCCGGCGCAATTTCGACCTGGGCCTGTTCGGCGTCATGCTCTTCTTCATCGTCAGCGGCTACATCATCCCGGCCTCGCTGGAGCGCCGCGGGGACGTCCGGGCCTTCTGGATCGGCCGGTTCTTCCGGATCCACCCGGCCCTGATCGTCGCCGTGGCCGTCTCGATCCTGATGCTGCCCGCCGGTGACGGAACGGTCGCGCTGCTGCGCACCGGCGACAACCCGGCTTCGCTCGTCGCGAACGGCCTGATGCTCCAGGACCTGCTCGGCGTCGTCAACGGCATGAACGTCACCTGGACGCTCTGCTACGAGATGGTCTTCTACTTCTTCGTCACCGCCCTGTTCACCCGGGGCCTGCACCGGCACGGCGGCGTGATCGCGGCGGTCTTCGCCCTCGCCGCCCTGGCGATCGGCACGGCGCTCGGCACACAACTGCTGACGGCGGAGCTCGGCTCGACCCGGCTGCTCCTGCTCATCGTCACCCCGACCGTGCTCGCGGGCTTCGCCTGCGTGCTCAGCGGCCACCGGAGGGCGACTGCGGCGGGGGCCCTGCTGCTCGCCGGGACCGGCCTCGTGCTGATCACGCTGAACAGCCGGGCTCCCCTGTTCGAGAGCTTGACGATCTTCGCGACCATGTTCGCCGGCACGGCGGTGTACCGGGCGCAGCACGGGGACCTGCGGCGGGCGCCGGTCGTGCTCGCCTGCGGGTTCGTGGTGGGCGCGGGCGTGCTGGTCGGCCGGCTGTACAACCGCGGCGGTGTCGAGGCCCACACCTGGACCTCCGGCTGGAGGGCCTGGTCGGCCTCCTACCTCGCCGCGTGGGCGCTGTTCGGGCTCGGTTTCCTGCTGCGGGGGCGGCGCTTCCCGAAGGTGCTGACCTGGCTCGGCGCAATCAGCTTCTCGCTGTACCTGCTGCACTTCCCGCTGCTGCGCACCGTCGGACCGCTGGTGGGGGTTCCACCCATGCCGTCGTCGACGCCGGGCCGGGTCGCCTGGACGGCGATCTTCTTCGCCGTGCTGCTGGCCGCGAGCCACCTGATGTACCGCCTGGTCGAGCTGCCGATGCAGCGCCTCGGCCGACGGGTCCAGCGGGCGGCGGACCGCCGCGGGCCGTCCGCCGCGGCCGCCGCGCCGCCGCGGGCCGGTGCGGCTGGGCCCCGGCAGGCGGAGGGGGTCGCCCTCGGCGCCGCGGGCGCCCCGGCGGCGGTCGAACCGTCGTCAGCGTCCCGGGCCTGAGGGGATCGCCCGCGCCGGATCCGGCAGCACCGCGAAGGCCTCCACCTCCAGCAGGAGCTCGGGCCGGAAGAGGGCGACGACCTGGACGGCCGAGGATGCGGGCAGCCGGTCGGGCGGGATCACCGCGTCGCGCGCCTCCCGTACCGCCGGGAGGTGGGCGGTGTCCGTCACGAAGTAGGTCAGCTTCACGACGTCGTCGAACGTCGCCCCGGCCGCGGCCAGACACCGCCGGAGGTTCTCGAACACCTGGCGGGCCTGCGCAGCGGCGTCGCCCTCACCGACGATCCGGCCCTGCTCGTCGAAGGCGCACTGACCGGAGACCGCGATGAACCGCCCGGTGCCCCAGGTGACATGGCTGTAGCCCGTACCGGGGTGGACGCCTTCGGGCGCGGCCACGCGCACGATGTGGCTGTCGTTGCGTTCACTCATGGGGACGATCTTGTCAGCCGAGCCCGCGCAGCGCGCCCGTCGCCGCCACCGCGAGCCGCGGATGGGACTGGGCGCGGGTGAGGACCTCGCGGGCGCGGGGGTCGGCCAGGGCTCCGAGTCCCTCCACGCAGGCCAGGGCGACGCGCCAGTACGGGTCGTTCGGCGCGAGCAGCCGCGACAGGGTCCGGATCAGCGCCGGGGCGGATTCCGGGGCCCGCAGGGCGGTGAGCAGGCGGACCGGCTGGAGGGCGTACGCGGTGCGCAGTTCGTTCGTCGCCAGGGCCGCCGCCGCCCGGGCCGTGCGCGGGTCCCCCAGCACCGCCAGCGCCTCCGCCGCGGCCGCACAGCGCGGTGGGTCCCGGTGGTTCAGCAGCAGCACCAGCGGTTCGAAGGCCCGCCGGTCCCCGGCCAGCCCCAGCCGGTAGGCGGCCAGTTCGCGGGCCCACAGGGGCCGGCCCGCCGAGGTCAGCGAGTCCGCCAGTGCATCCGGGTCCGCGGCGAGCAGCGCCTCGTACTCCGGCGATCCGACCGATTCCGTCCGCAGGCGCTCCAGCACGTCGTTCACGCCGCCACCCTAGGCGGACACCGCCGCCGCCACGCCGGGTTTCCCGCAGGCCCACCCCCCGCAGCGAGTGGTTGATCGATGATCGATGATCGGTACATTTGGGCGGTACAGGTCACATCTCCGCGCTCTGGCGCGCCAGTTACCGGCGGGTTACGCTCCCTCCAACGTACGAGGCCGGCCTGGTGACGCAGCCGCCCCGTACCAGTCGGTCCGGTACCTCAGGTACTCCTCGTGTTACGGCGCGGGCCCCGGGACAGGGTCCGCCGCTCTCCGCCCCGCCCGCTCTCCGGGCTTCTCATGCGGTCATTCCCGATGTCCGGATTCCGGTCCCCCGCCTTGCGGGTCCCCGGCTCCCCGGAGCCCCGGCCGCGCTCGTGCGCCGCGCGCCGCCCCTCAGTCGTCACCCTCATCCACTGGAGTCCCGCGATGGACCTTCCGTCCACGTCCAGTCAGTCCACCCTGCAGACCATCGCCGTCGTCGGCCTCGGCACGATGGGCACCGGCATCGCCGAGGTCCTCGCCCGGGCCGGCCGCGAGGTCATCGGCATCGACATCAGCGAGACCGCCGCCCGCCGCGCGAGCTCCGCGCTGGCGGCCACCACGGCCCGCGCGGTGACCCGCGAGCGCCTCACCGAGCAGGAGCGGGAGGGCGTCCTCGCCCGGTTCCGCACCTTCACCGAGCTGACCGCCGCCGCCGAGGCCGATCTCGTCATCGAGGTCGTCCCGGAGGACTACGAGCTCAAGCAGCGGCTGTTCCGGGAGCTCGACGCGATCGTGCGGCCCGACGCCATCCTGGCCACCGGCACGAACGCCCTGTCGGTGACCCGGCTCGCCGCCGAGTCCCAGCGCCCCGAGCGGGTCCTGGGCCTGCACTTCTTCAACCCGGCTCCGGCCATGAAGCTGGTCGAGGTCGTCTCCAGCGTCCTGACCGCCCCGCCGGCCGTCGAGGCGGTCACCGCGCTGGCCCGTGAGCTCGGCAAGGAGCCCGTCTCGGTCGGCGACCGCCCCGGTTTCGTGGCCGACGGCCTGCTCTTCGGCTACCTGAACCAGGCCGCCGCCATGTACGAGTCGAAGTACGCCTCCCGCGAGGACATCGACGCGGCCATGCGGCTCGGCTGCGGTCTGCCCATGGGCCCGCTCGCCCTGCTCGACCTGATCGGCGTCGACACCGCGCGCACCGTCCTGGAGGCCATGTACGCCTCCTCCGGCGACCGGCTGCACGCCCCCGCCCCGATCCTCGGGCACCTCGCCGAGGCGGGCCTGACCGGGCAGAAGTCCGGCCGCGGCTTCTACACGTACGCCGAGCCCGGCAGCTCCGCGATCGTGCGGGACGCGCAGACCCCGCTGGACGGGGCCCGGCTCGGCGAGGGCCGTCCGGTCTCCTCGGTCGGCGTGGCCGGTTCGGGCACCATGGCGAGCGGGATCGCCCAGGTCTTCGCGCAGGCGGGCTTCGACGTGGTGCTCGCCGCCCGCAGCCAGGAGAAGGCCGATGCGGCGAAGGCCGCGATCGGCACCTCCCTGGGCCGGGCGGTCTCCAAGGGCCGGCTGACGGAGGAGGACGCCGCCCGGACGCTGGCCCGGGTCACCCCGGCCGGCTCCCTGGAGGCCTTCGCCCAGGTGGACCTGGCCGTGGAGGCGGTGGCCGAGGACCTCGCGGTCAAGCAGGAGCTGTTCGCGGCCCTGGACAAGATCTGCAAGCCGGGCGCGGTGCTGGCCACCACGACCTCCTCGCTCCCGGTGATCGCCTGCGCCCGCGCGACCTCGCGCCCGCAGGACGTGATCGGCATGCACTTCTTCAACCCGGCGCCGGCCATGAAGCTGGTCGAGGTGGTCCGGACCGTCCTGACCTCCGACGACGTGCACGCGACGGTCCGCGAGATCTGCACGAAGGTGCGCAAGCACCCCGTCGACTGCGGCGACCGGGCCGGGTTCATCGTGAACGCGCTGCTGTTCCCGTACCTGAACAACGCCGTGAAGATGGTCGAGCAGCACTACGCGAGCCTCGACGACATCGACGCCGCGATGAAGCTGGGCGGCGGCTACCCGATGGGTCCCTTCGAGCTCCTGGACGTCGTCGGCCTGGATGTCTCGCTGGCCATCGAGAAGGTGCTCCACAAGGAGTTCCGCGACCCGGGCCTGGCCCCGTCCCCGCTGCTGGAGCACCTGGTGGCGGCGGGCTGCCTGGGCCGGAAGACCGGCCGCGGATTCCGTGAGTACGCCCGCCGGTAAGCCGCGTCCCGCCCCCGGGGCCTCTGAACCGGATGCGTGGGGAGGGCTGCTCGGGTCCGCCGGACCCTCACCGCGGACACACCCTCCCGAGCCCAGTGCGGGCTCTCCCCCGCATCCACCCCCGCCTCACCCCCCTCAGGCGCGCTCTCCCGGGCGAATGAAGTACTTTCGCTCTATGTCCCAGCCCGCCAAGACCCCACCCCGCACCACCACGGCGTCCGACAGCCCGGAAAGCGCGGCCGGCACCAAGGCGGCCGCGCAGCGCCTCAAGATGCGGCGCGAGCTCGCCGCCGCCGCGATGGAGCTGTTCGCGACCAAGGGGTACGAGGCGACGACGGTCGACGAGATCGCCGCGACCGCCGGGGTGGCCCGCCGGACCTTCTTCCGGCACTTCCGGTCCAAGGAAGAGGCGATCTTCCCGGACCACGACGACACCCTGACCAGGGCCGAGGCGGTCCTGGACGTGGCTCCGGCGCACGAGCACCCGCTCGACACCGTGTGCCGCGGGATCAAGGAAGTCATGAAGATGTACGCCGCCTCGCCGGCGGTGTCGGTGGAGCGCTACCGGTTGACCCGGGAGGTTCCGGCGCTGCGCGAGCGGGAGATCGCCTCGGTGGCCCGGTACGAGCGGCTGTTCACCCGCTACCTGCTGGCCCACTTCGACGAGCACGAGCCCCACGACGGCAACGACGACCCGCTGCTGGCCGAGGTGGCCGCGTCGGCGGTGGTCACCGCGCACAACCACGTGCTGCGGCGCTGGCTGCGGGCGGGCGGCCAGGGGGATGTGGAGGCCCAGCTCGACCACGCCTTCGCGATCGTGCGCAAGACGTTCGGCACCGGGATCGGCGCGGGCCGCTCCCTGAGCGGTCCGCCGGCCGCGGCACCGACGGCGCCCGCGGAGGTGCGTACGCAGGGCGAGGTGCTGGTGGCGGTGGCCCGGACGGACGCTCCACTGGACGAGGTCATGCGCACCATCGAAGAGGCACTGAAGAACAAGCCGTAGTCATCCGCGTCACAGCGGCCGCTCCCTCACCGGGGGCGGCCGCTTTCGTTTGTCCGACTTGCCCCTACTCGCGGGTAACTCTGATCGATCATCGCTCATCTGCGCAGGTCAGTAGGCAAATGAGAGAAAGTTTTGGCACGCGGTGCCTTGCTGAGTGACACGGGGTGCCATACGTTGAATCTCGTCCGGATGTCCCCGCGGTCCCGCCCACTCGGCACGGACCGCGCCCCGGACGCCTGCGTCACCAGGCACCGCAAGCGCCCCACCACAGGCGTCGAGCAGCACCACCGCTTCGCCGAACCGACGGCCCACGCACCACGCACCACCCCCACCCGTACCACGCAGCCGCGTATCCCCTCAGCGCACCCTCATCAGCGCTTAGCCGGAGGCAACACCGTGAAGGACATCCTGGACGCGATCCAGTCGCAGGCCGCTACGGCCGCCGACTTCGCGGCCCTGCCGCTCCCCGACTCGTACCGCGCGGTCACCGTGCACAAGGACGAGGCGGAGATGTTCGCCGGGCTCACGACGCGCGAGAAGGACCCGCGCAAGTCCCTGCACCTCGACCAGGTCCCGCTGCCGGAGCTCGGTCCGGGCGAGGCACTGGTGGCCGTCATGGCCTCCTCGGTCAACTACAACTCCGTGTGGACCTCGATCTTCGAGCCGGTGTCCACCTTCAGCTTCCTGGAGCGCTACGGGCGCCTGTCGGAGCTCACCAAGCGCCACGACCTGCCGTACCACATCATCGGCTCCGACCTCGCGGGCGTCGTGCTGCGCACCGGCCCCGGCGTGAACGCCTGGAAGCCGGGCGACGAGGTCGTCGCGCACTGCCTGTCGGTCGAGCTGGAGTCCTCGGACGGCCACAACGACACCATGCTCGACCCCGAGCAGCGCATCTGGGGCTTCGAGACCAACTTCGGCGGCCTGGCGGAAATCGCCCTGGTCAAGTCGAACCAGCTGATGCCGAAGCCGGACCACCTCAGCTGGGAGGAGGCCGCCTCCCCCGGCCTGGTCAACTCCACCGCCTACCGCCAGCTGGTCTCCCGCAACGGCGCCGGCATGAAGCAGGGCGACAACGTCCTGATCTGGGGCGCGAGCGGCGGACTCGGCTCCTACGCCACCCAGTTCGCCCTGGCCGGCGGCGCCAACCCGATCTGCGTGGTCTCCAGCCCCGAGAAGGCGGACATCTGCCGCGCGATGGGCGCGGAGGCGGTCATCGACCGCAACGCCGAGGGCTACAAGTTCTGGAAGGACGAGCACACCCAGGACCCGAAGGAGTGGAAGCGCTTCGGCAAGCGCATCCGCGAGCTGACCGGCGGCGAGGACATCGACATCGTCTTCGAGCACCCCGGCCGCGAGACCTTCGGCGCGAGCGTCTACGTCACCCGCAAGGGCGGCACCATCACCACCTGCGCCTCGACCTCGGGCTACATGCACGAGTACGACAACCGCTACCTGTGGATGTCCCTCAAGCGGATCATCGGCTCGCACTTCGCGAACTACCGCGAGGCGTGGGAGGCCAACCGCCTCATCGCCAAGGGCAAGATCCACCCCACCCTGTCGAAGGTCTACTCGCTGGAGGAGACCGGTCAGGCCGCGTACGACGTCCACCGCAACCTCCACCAGGGCAAGGTCGGCGTCCTCGCGCTGGCCCCCGAGGAGGGCCTGGGCGTGCGCGACCACGAGATGCGCGCGAAGCACCTCGACGCCATCAACCGCTTCCGGAACATCTGAGACCGTTCAAGGGCCAAAGGGACAGCCTGAGATGACAGAGCGCCAGAAAGACCGTCCGTGGCTCATGCGGACGTACGCCGGCCACTCCACGGCCGAGGCGTCCAACGAGCTGTACCGCCGCAACCTCGCCAAGGGCCAGACCGGCCTGTCGGTCGCGTTCGACCTGCCGACGCAGACCGGCTACGACCCCGACCACATCCTCGCCCGCGGCGAGGTGGGCCGGGTCGGGGTCCCGGTCTCCCATCTGGGCGACATGCGGCGGCTGTTCCAGGACATCCCCCTGGAGCAGATGAACACCTCGATGACGATCAATGCCACCGCCATGTGGCTGCTGGCGCTCTACCAGGTGGCCGCCGAGGAGCAGGGCGCGGACATATCCAAGCTCCAGGGCACCACCCAGAACGACATCGTCAAGGAGTACCTCTCGCGCGGGACGCACGTCTTCCCGCCCGGGCCCTCGCTCCGCCTGACGACGGACATGATCGCCTACACGGTCAACCACATCCCGAAGTGGAACCCGATCAACATCTGCTCGTACCACCTCCAGGAGGCGGGGGCCACCCCGGTCCAGGAGATCTCGTACGCGATGTCGACGGCGATCGCCGTGCTGGACTCGGTGCG
Organism: Streptomyces sp. NPDC043680; assembly: GCF_056436685.1. NCBI lineage: Bacteria > Bacillati > Actinomycetota > Actinomycetes > Kitasatosporales > Streptomycetaceae > Streptomyces > Streptomyces sp. NPDC043680. Next base: position 212,880 of record NZ_JBWKCE010000008.1, read on the forward strand.
CGACTCCGGGCAGGTTCCGGAGGACCGTTTCGGCGAGGTGGTCGCCCGTATCTCCTTCTTCGTGAACGCGGGCGTCCGCTTCATCGAGGAGATGTGCAAGATGCGCGCCTTCGGGCGGATCTGGGACAAGGTCACCCGCGAGCGCTACGGCATCGAGGACGCCAAGCAGCGCCGCTTCCGGTACGGCGTCCAGGTCAACTCCCTGGGCCTGACCGAGGCGCAGCCGGAGAACAACGTCCAGCGGATCGTGCTGGAGATGCTCGCGGTCACCCTGTCCAAGGACGCCCGGGCCCGCGCCGTGCAGCTGCCCGCCTGGAACGAGGCGCTGGGCCTGCCCCGGCCCTGGGACCAGCAGTGGTCGCTGCGCATCCAGCAGGTCCTCGCGCACGAGAGCGACCTGCTGGAGTACGAGGACATCTTCGCCGGCTCCCACGTCATCGAGGCCAAAGTCGACTCCCTGGTCGCCGACTGCCTGGCCGAGATCGACCGGATCCAGGAGATGGGCGGCGCGATGGCCGCCGTCGAGTCCGGGTACCTGAAGTCCCAGCTCGTCTCCTCGCACGCCGAGCGCCGCGCCCGGATCGAGGCGGGCGAGGACAAGATCGTCGGGGTGAACTGCTTCCAGCAGACCGAGGAGAACCCGCTCACCGCCGACCTGGACACCGCGATCATGACGGTGGACGGTGCGGTCGAGGCGCTCACCGTCGAGCGCATCGCCCGCTGGCGGGCCGAGCGGCAGGAGGCCTCGGAGCGGCAGGGCGGCGGCGACCCGTTCGTCTTCCCCACCGTCGGGCAGGCCCTGGACCGGCTGAAGGAGGCCGCGGCCGGGACCGAGAACCTGATGGAGGCCACCTTGGAGTGCGCCCGGGCCGGTGTCACCACCGGCGAATGGGCGAGCGCGCTGCGCGAGGTGTTCGGCGAGTTCCGCGCCCCGACCGGGGTCTCCTCGGCCCCGGTGGCCGTCACCGCCGAGGAGGGCACCCCGATGGCCCTGGTCCGCGAGAAGGTCGCCCGTACGGCCGAGGAGCTGGGCAGCGGCCGGCTGCGGCTGCTGGTCGGCAAGCCCGGCCTGGACGGGCACTCCAACGGCGCCGAGCAGATCGCCGTGCGGGCCCGCGACGCCGGCTTCGAGGTGGTCTACCAGGGCATCCGGCTCACGCCCGAGGAGATCTCCGCGGCGGCGCTGGCCGAGGACGTGCACTGCGTGGGACTGTCCATCCTGTCCGGCTCGCACAGCGCGCTCGTCCCCGACGTGCTGGAACGGCTGCGGGCGGCGGGGGCGGGTGACATCCCCGTCGTGCTCGGCGGCATCATTCCCCAGGCCGACGCCGTGGCGCTGAAGGCGGCCGGAGTCGCCGCCGTGTTCACCCCCAAAGACTTCGGTATCACGGAGATCATCGGCCGTATCGTCGACGAGATCCGGAAAGCGAACAAGCTCGACCCTCTGGAGGTCCCCGCATGACCACGCCCTCTGCGCCGGTGAACCGGCTGCGTCCGCGCCGCTCCTGCCTCGCGGTGCCGGGTTCCAACCCGCGCTTCCTGGAGAAGGCCCAGGTCCTGCCGGCCGACCAGGTCTTCCTCGACCTGGAGGACGCCTGCGCCCCCCTCGCCAAGGAGGGCGCCCGGCACACGATCGTGGACGCGCTGAACAACGGCGACTGGACCGGCAAGACCCGGGTCGTGCGCGTCAACGACTGGACCACCCACTGGACGTACCGCGATGTCATCACGGTCGTCGAGGGCGCGGGCCAGAACCTCGACTGCATCATGCTGCCGAAGGTCCAGGACGCCCAGCAGGTCGTGGCGCTGGACCTGCTGCTGACCCAGATCGAGAAGACGATGGGCTTCGAGGTCGGCAAGATCGGCATCGAGGCGCAGATCGAGAACGCCAAGGGCCTGGTGAACGTCGACGAGATCGCCGCCGCCTCGCCCCGGCTGGAGACCATCATCTTCGGCCCGGCCGACTTCATGGCCTCCATCAACATGAAGTCCCTGGTCGTGGGCATGCAGCCGCCCGGCTACCCGGCGGACGCCTACCACTACATCCTGATGCGGATCCTGATGGCGGCCCGCATGCACAACCTCCAGGCGATCGACGGACCCTTCCTCCAGATCCGCGACGTGGACGCGTACCGCGAGGTCGCCGGGCGCGCGGCGGCCCTGGGCTTCGACGGCAAGTGGGTGCTGCACCCCGGCCAGGTCGAGGCGGCCAACGAGGTCTTCTCCCCCTCGCAGGAGGACTACGACCACGCCGAGCTGATCCTGGACGCGTACGACTGGTGCACCTCCGAGGCCGGCGGCAAGAAGGGCTCGGCGATGCTCGGCGACGAGATGATCGACGAGGCCAGCCGCAAGATGGCCCTGGTCATCGCGGGCAAGGGCCGCGCCGCCGGCATGCAGCGCACCACCAAGTTCGAGATCCCGGAGGCGTAGGGCCATGCAGTTCGGACGCACGTACGAAGAGTTCGAGGTCGGGGCGGTCTACAAGCACTGGCCCGGAAAGACGGTCACCGAGTACGACGACCACCTCTTCTGTCTGCTGACCATGAACCACCACCCGCTCCACATGGACAGCAACTACGCCGAGAACACGACCGACTTCGGCAAGAACGTGGTCGTGGGCAACTACATCTACTCGCTGCTGCTGGGCATGTCGGTGCCCGACGTCTCCGGGAAGGCCATCGCCAACCTGGAGATCGAGTCCCTGCGGCACGTGGCGCCGACCTTCCACGGCGACACCATCTACGGAGAGACCACGGTCCTCGACAAGACGCCGTCGAAGTCGAAGGACGACCGCGGGATCGTCTACGTCGAGACCAAGGGCTACAAGCAGGACGGCACCCTCGTCTGCGTCTTCCGGCGCAAGGTGATGGTCCCGACCGAGACGTACATCAAGGAGCGCGGCGGCGAGCAGCCCGGCCGCCCCCAGCTGAAGGAACAGGGGAAGTAGCCATGGCCCGACTCGCCCAGACCGCCGGGCTCAACGACGTCCAGCGGGAGATCCTCAAGACCGTCCGGGAGTTCGTCGACAAGGAGATCATCCCGGTCGCGACCGAGCTGGAGCACCGCGACGAGTACCCGCAGCAGATCGTCGACGGCCTCAAGGAGCTCGGCCTCTTCGGGCTGATGATCCCGGAGGAGTACGGCGGCCTGGGTGAGTCGCTGCTCACCTACGCACTGTGCGTGGAGGAGATAGCGCGCGGCTGGATGTCCGTCTCGGGCATCATCAACACCCACTTCATCGTGGCGTACATGCTCAAGCAGCACGGCACGCAGGAGCAGAAGGACCACTTCCTGCCGCGCATGGCGCTGGGCGAGGTCCGCGGCGCGTTCTCGATGTCCGAGCCGGGGCTGGGCTCCGATGTGTCGGCCATCACGTCCAAGGCGGTGAAGGACGGGGACGAGTACGTCCTGAACGGCCAGAAGATGTGGCTGACGAACGGCGGCAGCTCCACGCTGGTGGCCGTCCTCGTGCGAAGTGATGAAGGACACCCCGAGGGCACGGCGCCCCACAAGTCGATGACGACCTTCCTCGTCGAGAAGGAGCCGGGCTTCGGTGAGGTCCGTCCGGGCCTGACCATCCCCGGCAAGATCGACAAGATGGGCTACAAGGGGGTCGACACCACCGAGCTCATCATGGACGGACTGCGCATTCCGGCCAATCGGGTGCTCGGAGGCCAGACCGGCCGAGGGTTTTACCAAATGATGGACGGTGTCGAGGTCGGCCGCGTCAACGTGGCGGCGCGTGGCTGTGGCGTCGCTCAGCGTGCTTTCGAGCTCGGTGTCTCTTATGCCCAGCAACGTCACACTTTCGGCAAGGCGATCGCCGAGCACCAGGCCATCCAGTTCAAGCTGGCCGAGATGGCTACCAAGGTCGAGGCCGCCCATGCAATGATGGTGAACGCAGCACGCAAAAAGGACTCTGGGGAACGAAACGACCTCGAAGCGGGGATGGCGAAGTACCTCGCCTCCGAGTACTGCAAAGAGGTGGTGGAGGACGCCTTCCGCATCCACGGCGGCTACGGATTCTCGAAGGAGTACGAGATCGAGCGCCTGTACCGCGAGGCCCCCATGCTGCTGATCGGTGAAGGTACTGCCGAGATCCAGAAAATGATCATCGGGCGACGCCTGCTTGAGGAGTACCGACTCCAGGGCTGAAAGTCCCTTTTGCGGCGAATCCTCCGTGGGTTCGCCGCAAAAGTGTCACTTGCAGTCACTGGCCGACGGCCATCGACTCGGCTTCTGGCTTGCCCAGTTGTTGCGCGCAACCGATAGCATTCCAGTAAAGCCGCCGTCCCGTCCCCCTGTTTGCGGCGCGGCAATCACCCGCTACGAAGGTCATCCATGCCCCACAGCCAAACCTCTGCACCTCGCGTCGGCATCCTCGGTGGACGTCTCGCACGCGGAGCATCGCCGTGGCTTCTGCCGACCGTCGCCACCGCGGCGCTCAGCCTCACCCGGGCCCGCAAGTCCGGACGCTGGGCCGCGGCGGCCGTGCCCGCCACCGCGCTCGCCGCGGGCATGCTGTGGTTCTTCCGCGACCCCGAGCGTGAGATCGCCCAGGGTCGTGTCATCTCCCCCGCCGACGGCGTGGTGCAGAGCATCATGCCGTGGAAGGACGGGCGCACCCGCGTCGCGATCTTCATGAGCCCGCTGAACGTCCACGTCAACCGCGCGCCCCTCGCGGGCACGGTGACGTCCGTGGAGCACATCCCCGGCGGCTTCGTCCCGGCGTTCAACAAGGAGAGCGAGAACAACGAGCGCGTTGTCTGGCACTTCGACACCGAGCTCGGCGACATTGAGATGGTGCAGATCGCCGGCGCCGTCGCGCGTCGCATCGTCCCGTACCTGCCGGCCGGTACCAAGGTGGAGCAGGGTGAACGCATCGGTCTGATCCGCTTCGGCTCCCGCGTCGACATCTACCTCCCGGAGGGCGTCGAGGTTGCGGTCGAGGTCGGGCAGGCCACCACCGCGGGGGTGACCCGAATTGACCGTGACTGACCCTGAGACCCCGGCCACAGGCTGGATCCCGGAGGCCGCGGAGGAAGAGTCCGCAGAAGACGACATGCCGCTGTCCCTGCGGCTGTCGATAGCGGACACGCTCACCCTCGGCAACGCCACCTGCGGATTCATGGCGGTGTACTTCACCACCACCGGAATCCTCATCCCGCACCTCACCGGCAGCGGCGAGTCCGGCATGGCCCGGCACAGCGCGGCGACCGCGGTGATACTGATGCTGCTCGCGGCGGTCTTCGACCTCTTCGACGGCATCGTGGCCCGCAAGCTGCGCAGCTCGCCGATGGGCGCGGAGCTGGACAACCTGTCCGACCTGATCAGCTTCGGGCTGGCGCCCGCGTACTTCGTGCTGGTGTACGGCATGGTCGCGGACGACGCACACCAGAAGATGTCGGCGCTGGCGGCGATCGTGGTGCTGCTGGCGGTGGTCCTGCGCCTGGCGAGATTCAGCTGCGTGACGATGAAGGACGGCATGTTCCAGGGCATGCCGAGCCCCTTCGGGGCCTTGACGGTCGTGTCGATCGTCCTGCTGGAGCTGCCGTTCGTGCCGACGCTGCTGGCGATCATCGGGGTGGCGTGGCTGATGGTGAGCCGGGTCGAGTACCCGAAGCCGCGGGGTGTCCTCGCGGTGGCGATGCTCAGCTGGATCGTCGGGGCGATGGGGCTGCTGGCGGCGTGGGCGTTCGACGCGCCGGGCGGGCAGCTGCTGCTGCAGACGGGATGCGCGCTGCAGATCGCTCTCGCGGCGACGATCCCGCTGTTCGCGACGACCCGCCGTGCGAACACGTTCCGCCACAACCGGCGTGAGGCCCGGGCGGCCCAGCTCCCGTAACGCCGACGCCGACCGCTGCTCGTCATGAAGGGCCCCCGGTGCCACTGGCACCGGGGGCCCTTTGCTGCCGGGGGCGCTGCCGCGGGCGGGCTTGGCCGGGGCGCTGCCGCGGAGGCGGTGCCGTTTGGGCGGGCGTGGCCCGGGCGGGCGCGGCCGGAGGCGGTGCCGTTGGGAGCGGGCGCGGCCCGGGCGGGCGCGGCCGGAGGCGGTGGCTTCGAAGCGGGGGCGGGGACGGGCGCGGGGTGGGGTGTCGTCCGGGGCTCATGATTTATGGCGCCCGATCGGGACCACGATGGCGATCCGGATCCGGCGCCAACAAATCACGTTCTACGCCCCGGACAACACCCCCCCCACCCGCCCCCGCCCTGGGACCTCCCCCCGGCTCGCGCCGTCACTCCCCCGGCATTGACCCCCGCCCAACCCGCCAAGTCCAACCCCCGCCAGCCATTCCAGCCCCGCCGGCGTTTGGGGCGCGGGGGGTCGGGGCCCCAGGGGGCGTCGCCGTGCCCGGGGGACCCGGCGGGGCACTCCGGCCGCGTCGGCGATCGAGGCGATGGGACGGGGGCGGGACCGGGCAGGGCTTAGGCTTGGTGTCGGAAAATCGCCAGCTTCGCCGGGGCGGGGCCAGGATGCTGGAGCCATGTACACCGACACCGACCGCTGCGTCAGGGCAGTGCAGTCGAAGGACGCCCGTTTCGACGGATGGTTCTTCACCGCCGTCCTGACCACCCGGATCTACTGCCGGCCCAGCTGCCCCGCCGTGCCCCCGAAGGTCGAGAACATGACCTTCCTGCCCAGCGCCGCCGCCTGCCAGCAGGCCGGGTTCCGGGCCTGCAAGCGGTGCCGGCCCGACACCTCCCCCGGTTCCCCCGAGTGGAACGCCCGCGCCGACGCCGTGGCACGCGCCATGCGGCTCATCCAGGACGGTGTCGTGGACCGCGAGGGCGTGCCGGGGCTCGCGGCACGGCTCGGGTACTCCGCCCGCCAGGTCGAACGGCAGCTCAACGCCGAGCTCGGCGCCGGGCCCCTCGCGCTCGCCCGGGCCCAGCGGGCGCAGACGGCCCGGCTCCTCATCGAGACTTCCGAGCTCCCCATGGGCGACATCGCCTTCGCCGCCGGGTTCTCCTCCATCCGGACCTTCAACGACACCGTGCGCGAGGTGTTCGCCCTCGCGCCGAGCGAGCTGCGGAGCAGGGCCGGGAAGGCCGGCCGGCAGAAGCCCCGGATTCCCGGGACGATCAGCCTGCGGCTGCCCTACCGGGCCCCGCTCAACCCCGACAACCTCTTCGGCCACCTCGCCGCGACCGCCGTGCCCGGGGTCGAGGAGTGGCGGGCCGGGGCGTACCGGCGGACGCTGAGGCTCCCGCACGGCACCGGTGTCGTCGCGTTGAGCCCGCAGCCCGGCCACATCGGCTGCCAGCTCGCCCTCACCGACCTGCGCGACCTCACCATCGCCATCAGCCGGTGCCGCTGGATGCTCGACCTCGACGCGGACCCCGAGGCCGTCGACGACCAGCTGCGCGCCGACCCCCTGCTGGCACCGCTCGTGGACAAGGCCCCGGGGCGCCGGGTGCCGCGTACCGTCGACGCCGCGGAGTTCGCGGTACGGGCGGTCCTCGGCCAGCAGGTGTCCACCGCCGCGGCCCGTACGCACGCCGCCCGGCTGGTCACCGCGTACGGCGAACCGGTGGCCGACCCCGACCCGGACGGGGGGCTGACCCACCTCTTCCCCTCCCCGCAGACCCTCGCCGGGCTGGACCCCGAGGCGCTGGCCCTGCCCCGCAGCCGGCGCACCACCCTCACCACCCTCGTGGCGGCGCTGGCCGACGGTTCGCTCGCCCTTGGCATCGACAGCGACTGGGAGGCGGCCCGCGCGCAGCTGAACGCCCTGCCGGGCTTCGGCCCGTGGACCACCGAGGTGATCGCGATGCGGGCGCTGGGCGACCCGGACGCCTTCCTCCCGTCGGACCTCGGCGTCCGCCGGGCCGCCGCCGGGCTCGGGCTGCCGTCCACGCCCGCGGCGCTCACCGCCCGGGCGGCCGAGTGGCGGCCCTGGCGCGCGTACGCCGTCCAGTACCTGTGGGCCACCGACACCCACCCCATCAACCACCTGCCCGTCTGAGGAGTACGCCCCGTCATGAACAGCAAGCAGCACACCGTCGTCGACAGCCCGTACGGGCCGCTCACCCTGGTCGCCACCGAAGGCATCCTCAGCGGCCTCTACATGAGCGGACAGCGGCACCGGCCGGCGGAGGAGTCCTTCGGCGAGCGGGTCGCCGCGTCCGAGGGGCCCTTCCCCGAGGTGGCCCGGCAGCTGGCGGCGTACTTCACCGGGGAGCTCACCGAGTTCGACCTCCCCGTCAGGCTGGAGGGCACGGAGTTCCAGCGCAGCGTGTGGGCGCAGCTCGTACGGATCCCCTACGGCAGCACGTGGTCGTACGGGGAGCTGGCGGCCCGGCTCGGCAAGCCGAACGCCTCCCGCGCGGTGGGCCTGGCCAACGGCAAGAACCCGATCGGGATCATCGTGCCGTGCCACCGGGTGATCGGCGCCTCGGGCGGTATGACCGGCTACGGGGGCGGCATCGAGCGCAAGGTGCAGCTCCTGGCCTTCGAGGCCGGGACGCTGCCGCTTCAGATCACGGCGAGCGGGACCAGCAGCGCGAAGGCGGCCCCCGCCTTCACGGCGTAACCGTAGAGGGAGGGGTGCTGCACGGGGGCGGCCAAGAGGACCACGCTCTGCCGGTCGGCGGCGGCCGCCACCCAGTCGGCGTCGGCGCCGAGGTTGCCCTGGTACCAGCCCTCGCAGGCGCCCGGGCCGGTGACGGCGAGGAGGTCGTCCTCGCGCCGGTAGAACGCCTGCCAGCCGGCTGCGGGCACGGACCAGCCCTCGAAGTCGGTGAACCGGGCCCAGCCGCCCTCGCGGATCGCGGTGTCGAACAGCCACACCGGCGCCCCGTCCGGGGTGACCTCACCGCCGGCCTGCTGGTCGGTGGTGAAGTGGACCATGGGCAGGGCGTCGGGTCCGTCGGCCGTGCTGGGCCAGGCGTACATCGTGATCATCAGCCGATTCTGTCCTGCTCGGAGTAAGCCCGGTGTTGGTGTTACGGGGTGAGCGGCCGTCGGCCGTTCTCCAGCTCCACGGTCCCCTCGCCCGACTCCAGGACCCGGTACGCCTCCAGGGTGCGCAGGCCGAGCGAGCCGAGGAGGTGGGCGGTGAGCTCGGCGGGCTCCACGAGCCGCCAGGAGAGCAGCTCCTCCTCCTGGAGCCTGATGGAGGCGAGCTGCTCCCCGTCGAGGACGCCGCCGTCGTAGAGGTAGGCGACCAGCGGCGGCCGGCCCGCCCCGAGGGTCCAGTCGACGGCGAGCAGCCTCCCGAGCGGCAGGTCGAGGCCGATCTCCTCGGCGCTCTCCCGCCGGGCCGCGGCCCGCGGAGACTCCCCGCTGTCGGACTCGATGGTCCCGCCGGGCAGCGCCCACCCCGCGCGGTAGTTGGGCTCCACGAGCAGCACGCGCCCGGCGGCGTCCCGGTAGAGCACGGCGGCCCCGGCCAACACCCGGGGCAGGCTCGCGATGTAGGTGGCGTAGTCATCCGTGGTGGTCACCGGGCAACCCTACCCAGCCCGCTCGCCGCCCCGGCAGGAGGCCGTACGGTCACTGCTCCGGGCCGGACGGGCGGGCCTGCCGGAGCCGGCATCGGGTGCGTCCGGGCGTGCCCCTTTCCGGGAATCGGCCTGCATCCGGCCACACTATGCACGCACATGTACCGATATAGGGGCATGGTGTGCCGGGTGTGGCCCAGGCCACCCATGGGCATAGGAGGATCCTCCGGATAGGCTCATGGGGGCGCGACTGCACTGTTCGATAGCAAGGGATTAGCAAGGTGACGGACGGAGCAGTAACTGAGGCCGCGCGCGTGCTCATCGCCGCGGACAAATTCAAGGGCTCGCTCACGGCCGTTCAGGTCGCGGAGCGGGTGACGGCGGGTCTTCGCAGGGCCGTACCGGGCGTGGAGGTCGAGACCCTCCCGGTTGCGGACGGCGGCGACGGCACGGTCGCGGCCGCTGTTGCGGCCGGTTTCGAACGCCGGGAGGTACGGGTCACCGGACCGCTCGGCGAGCAGGTCACGGCCTCCTTCGCGCTGCGCGACGGTACCGCCGTGGTCGAGATGGCGGAAGCCTCCGGCCTGCAGCTGCTGCCGGCGGGCGTCTTCGCCCCGCTGACGGCGACCACGTACGGCTCCGGCGAGCTGCTGAAGGCCGCACTGGACGCGGGCGCGCGCTCGATCGTGTTCGGCGTGGGCGGCAGCGCCACCACCGACGGCGGTGCGGGCATGCTGGCCGCCCTCGGCGCGGTGTTCCTGGATGCGAACGGCGAACCGGTCGGCCCGGGCGGCGGGGCGCTGGCCGATCTGGCCTCGGCCGACCTGTCGGGCATCGACCCGCGCTTCGCGGAGGTCGACTTCGTCCTGGCCAGCGATGTGGACAACCCGCTGACCGGCCCGAAGGGCTGCGCGGCGGTCTACGGCCCGCAGAAGGGCGCTGCGCCGGAGGACGTGGCGGCGCTGGACGCGGCGCTGGCGCACTACGCGCAGGTGCTGGAGAAGTCGATCGGTCCGAAGGCCGCCGAGCTCGCGGCCTCCCCGGGCGCGGGCGGCGCGGGCGGCATCGGGTACGGCGCCCTGCTGCTCGGCGCGAGCTTCCGGCCCGGCATCGAACTGATGCTGGAGGTGCTGGGCTTCGCCCCGGCCCTGGAGCGGGCGACGCTGGTGATCACCGGTGAGGGCTCGCTGGACGAGCAGACGCTGCACGGCAAGGCTCCGGCCGGTGTCGCGGCGGCGGCGCGCGAGGCGGGCAAGCCGGTCGTGGCGGTCTGCGGCCGTCTGCTGCTGGGCCAGGAGGCCCTGGAGGCGGCCGGCATCCGCAAGGCCTACCCGCTGACGGACCTGGAGCCCGACCCGGCCAAGTCCATTCCGAACGCGGGTCCGCTGCTGGAGCAGGTCGCGGCGAACATCGCCGCCGACGTCCTCTGAGCCGTACGACGTTCTCCGAGCCGTACGGCGTCCGCTGACCGGTACGACGTCCGCTGACCCGTACGACGTCCTGGCGTTCCGACGCCGAGGCCCGGCACCCGTGAGGGGGCCGGGCCTTCGCCGTTCGCCTGCGGAGCGGCGGGGGCAGCTGGTATGCCGGGAGCCATGGACCAGCTGGCGACCGAGCGACTCGTACTCGTACCCCTGGACGCCGAGCGGGCCCGCGCGGTGGCCGCGGAGGCGCCCGGGGCCGAGGACCGGTGGGGGCCCGGGTATCCCGACGAGGGGGATCGGGCGGGGGCCCTGCGGTACCTGCGGGTGCTCGCCGAGGGCGGGGACCCCGGACCCTTCGGGGCGTACGAGATCCGGCGGCGGGACGACGGCGTGGCCATCGGCGGCGCGGGCTTCCACGGCCCGGCGGACGCGGACGGGATGGTGACCATCGGCTACGGCCTGGTCCCCGCCGCGCGCGGCCGCGGCTACGCCACCGAGGCCCTGCGGGCGCTGCTGGGCCACGCGCGCGAGCACGGGGCCCGGGGGGTGACCGGTGACGCCGACCGGGAGAACACCGCCTCCCAGCGGGTCATGGCCGCGGCCGGGATGCAACTCGTCCGCGAGGACGAGCTGCTGCGCCACTACGCGGTGAGCTGGGCCGCCCCGGACGCGGCCAACAGCTGAGCCGTCGTCACCACCCGGGCGAAGCCGCCGCCCTGGAGGTTGACCGCAGTGGCGGTGGCGAGCTGGTCGGCCGTCAGGCTCAGCCCGTCGGGGCCCTCCAGGTCGAAGGTGTGGGTGGCGTCGAGCGGGAGCAGCACGTCGTAACCCAGGTTGCCGGCCATCCGGGCGGTGGTCTCGACGCACATGTTGGTCTGGATCCCGGTCACCACCAGCTGGCCGATGCCCTGAGCGGTGAGCCATGCGCCCAGGTCGGGGGTGCCGTAGAAGGAGGAGTTCACGGTCTTCGTGACCAGCAGGGCCTCCCCGCCCTGCCGCTGGGCCACGAAGTCCTTGAAGGCGTGTCCGGGCTCCCCCGCACCGAGGACGGAGCCGGGGACGCGGGAGGTGTGCCGGACGAGCACCACCGGACGGCCGGACTGCTGCCAGGCGTCCATCAGGGCGGCGATGTTGGCCTCGGCGGCCGGGTTGTTGCGGGGGCCCCAGAAGGAGGCGTCGTCGAAGCCCTTCTGCACGTCGATGACCAGCAGGGCGCTCTCCGGAGCGATCTCGATCCGGGTCTTGTCCTCGTTCTCGTGCGCGTTCTGGGTCTGGTGAGCAATCTCGGTCTGGTGCGCGTTCTCGTGCACGTTCTCGTTCGCGTTCTCTTGGGTGTTCTCGGGCGCGTTCTTCGTCATGCCTCCATGCTGGTCGGCCCGCGGCGGGACCGACAGCGCCGGCCGGGACCCGAAACGATGGGATCCTGCCAGGCTGGCAGGATGGCCGTATGCACCGTGTCGCCGTCGTCGTCCAGCCCGGCATCCGCAGCTTCGACCTCGCCGTCATCACCGAGGTCTGGGGCCCCGACCGCAGCCGCCTCGGCGTCCCGCGGTTCGAGCTGCGCCGGTGCGCCGTCGGCACCGCCCCGATCCCGCTGCCCGGCGGGCTGACCCTGGCCCCCGACCGGGGGCTCGACTGGCTCGGCACGGCCGACCTGGTCGTCGTACCGGCCCTGGCCGACCCCGCCGACCCGACGCCCGAGCCGGTCCTCGCGGCCCTGCGGGAGGCGCACGCCCGGGGCGTGCCGGTCGCCGCGCTCTGCGCCGGGGCGTTCATCCTGGCCGAGGCGGGGCTGCTGGCGGGCCGCCGGGCGGTGACGCACTGGTCGCTGGCCCCGCAGCTCGCCGCCCGCCACCCCGCGGTCCTGGTCGAGGACGCCCCGCTGTTCGTGGAGGACGGCGGCCTGTGGACCTCCGCCGGGGTGGCCTCCGGGATCGACCTCTGCCTGCACCTGGTGCGGGCGGCGCACGGCGCGGAGGCCGCCGCGGCCATCGCCCGCTCCATGGTGACGGGCCCCTTCCGCACCGGCGAGCACGCCCAGTACCTGGACCGGCCCGTCCCACCCGCGGACCGCACCGCCGAGGCCCTGTCCGCCGTACGGGAGCGGGCCCTGCGCCATCTGCACGAGCCGCTGTCGGTCGCCACGCTGGCCCGATGGGCCGGCATGTCCCCGCGCTCCTTCGCCCGCCACTTCGCCGCCGCCACCGGCACCACGCCCCACCGGTGGCTGCTCACCCACCGCCTGGACGAGGCCCGCAGGCTGCTGGAGGTCACCGACCACCCGGTCCCGGAAGTGGCCCGGCGCGCGGGCTTCGCCAGCGAGGTCACCTTCCGCCAGCACTTCACCGCGCACGTCGGCCTCGGTCCGCGCGCGTACCGTGCGGCGGCAATCACCGCACGGGCAGCGCCCAAATCCCGTCGGCAGTGTTAGAAATGGCTCATGACCGGACGTTTGGGTCGACCCAGGGGATCGCCGCCCCGGCAGCCGACCGGGCGGGACCCGGGCCTGCTGTCGCGCCTGTCCCCGGGTACGCACAGCGTCGCCGGTCAGGTCTTCGCGCTCCAGGCCGTGATCGTGCTGCTGCTGATCGCCGCGGCCGCCCTGGCCCTCGTCCTCCAGGAGCGGTCCCACAGCGAGCAGGACGCCCGCCACCGCTCGCTCGCCGCCGCGGAGGCCTTCGCCCACGCCCCGGGCCTTCCGGCGGCGCTGGCGTCCCCCGATCCGACCGCCGTGCTGCAGCCCCTGGCCGATGCCGCACGCCGCGCCTCGGGTGTCGACTTCATCGCCGTGATGAGCCGCGACGGGGTCCGCTACACCGACTCCCGGCCTGATCTGATCGGCGAGCGCGCCACCGGCGACCTGTCACGGGCCGCCGCCGGGCACCCCTTCACCGAGGTGTTCAAGGGCGCGCCGAGCGACGCGGTCCGCGCGGTGGTCCCCGTCCGGGATGCGAACGGGACCGTGGTCGGCCTGATCGGGACCGGGATCGAGGTGGCGAACGTCTCCGACGTGGTGGAGAGCCAGCTGCCGCTGCTCCTCGGCGCCGCCGCGGGCGCTCTGCTGCTCGGGACGGGCGGCGCGGCGCTGGTCAGCCGGCGGCTGCGGCGCCAGACGCGAGGCCTGGGCGAGGCGGAGATGGCCCGGATGAACGAGCACCACGAGGCGGTCCTGCACGCCGTCCGCGAGGGCGTGCTCATCCTCAGCGCCGACCACCGGCTGCTGCTCGCCAACGACGAGGCCCGGCGGCTGCTGAACCTCCCCGCCGACGCCGAGCAGCGGCCCGTCACCGAGCTGGGGCTCGACCCGCGCACCACCGACCTGCTGGTGTCGGGGCGGGTCGCGACGGACGAGGTGCACCTGGCGGGCGACCGGCTCCTCGCGGTCAACGTGCGCCCCACCAAACCGTACGGGGGCCATCCCTCCGGCAGTGTCATGACCCTGCGCGACACCACCGAGCTCGCCTCGCTCTCCGGCCGCGCCGAAGTGGCCCGGGAGCGCCTCCAGATGCTCTACGACGCCGGGGTGCGCATCGGGACCACCCTGGACGTGGTGCGAACCGCCGAGGAGCTCTCGGAGGTCGCCGTCCCCCGCTTCGCGGACTTCGTCACGGTGGAGCTGCTGGAGCCGGTGCTGCACGGCGAGGAGCCCTCGGCCGCCGGAGGGACGTACACCGAGATGCGCCGGGCCGCGATGAGCGGGGTCCGCACGGACCAGCCGCTGCAGCCCGTCGGCGACACCATCCGCTTCGTCGTGCCGACCGCCCCGATGGCGGCGGCCCTGGACGCCGGCCATGCGGTGCTCGCGCCCGATCTGCACGCCGCGATGGGCTGGCGGGCCCAGGACGAGGCCGGTACCCGCCAGGCCCTGGACTACGGGCTGCACTCCTTGATCTCCGTGCCCCTCCAGGCGCGCGGGGTCGTCCTGGGCATGGCCAACTTCTGGCGGGCGGCCGACACCCCGGACGCCTTCGACGAGGAGGACCTGTCGTTCGCGGAGGAGCTCGGGGCGCGGGCGGCCGTCTGCATCGACAACGCCCGCCGCTTCACCCGTGAGCACGCGACGGCGGTGACCCTCCAGCGCAGCCTGCTGCCGCGGGTGCTGCCCGACCAGAGCGCCGTGGACGTGGCCTTCCGGTACCTGCCCGCCAAGGCGGGGGTGGGCGGGGACTGGTTCGACGTGATCCCGCTCGCCGGGGCCCGGGTGGCGCTGATCGTCGGCGACGTCGTCGGCCACGGGGTGCACGCGGCGGCGACCATGGGCCGGCTGCGGACCGCCGTGCACAACTTCTCGACGCTGGACATGCCGCCCGACGAGCTGCTGGGCCATCTGGACGAGCTGATCAGCCGGATCGACCAGAACGACGCCGCGCTCTCCCCGGCCGCCGAGGACGGGGCGGAGGAGCCGGCCGGCATCACCGGCGCCACCTGCCTGTACGCCGTCTACGACCCGGTGTCCGGGCGGTGCACGATGGCCAGCGCCGGCCATCCGGGACCCGCGCTGGTCTGGCCCGACGGGCGGGTGGAGTTCCCGGAACTGCCCGCGGGGCTCCCCCTCGGCGTGGGCGGCATGCCCTTCGAGACCACCGAGCTGCGGCTGCCCGAGGCGAGCCGGCTGGTGCTCTTCACGGACGGCCTGCTGGAGGACCGCGACCGGGACTTCGACACCGGCCTCGGGCTGCTCGCCCAGACGCTCGCACGGACCGACCGCAGCCCGGACCAGGCCTGCTCGGACGTCCTGGCGGCACTGCTGTTCCCCTCCCCGAGCGACGACATCGCCCTGCTGATCGCGGACACGCGGCGGCTGGAACCCGACCGGATCGCCGAGTGGGAGGTGCCCGCGAACCCGGCCGCCGTCTCGCGCGTCCGGGGAGCGAGCTCCGCGCAGCTCAGCGCGTGGGGGCTGGAGGACATCGCGTTCACCACGGAGCTCATCCTCAGCGAGCTCGTCACGAACGCCATCCGGTACGGGAGCGCCCCCATCCGGGTCCGGATGCTGCGCGACCGCACCCTGATCTGCGAGGTCTCCGACAGCAGCAGCACCTCCCCGCACCTGCGCTACGCGGCCACCACCGACGAGGGCGGCCGCGGACTGTTCCTGGTGGCCCAATACGCCGACCGCTGGGGCACCCGCTACACCGAGCGGGGCAAGGTCATCTGGGCCGAGCTGCCGCTGACCGGCGGCAAGGAGCCCGCCGTCCCGGTGGTGGACCTGGAGAGCCTGGAGGACATGGCCTGGTGAGGCGGCCCGGTCCGCGAGCAGGCCCTCGCCCTCAGGGCCGCGCCGCCGTACGGGCCAGCAGCACTGCCACGTCGTCCTGGGGGGCGCCCTGGAGCAGCCGCGACAGGATCCCGTCGCACAGCAGGTCCAGCTGCTGCCCCGGCTCCTGCAGCGCCACGGCGAGCAGCGCCAGGCCCTGGTCGAGGTCCCGGTCCCGGGCCTCGATGAGGCCGTCGGTGTAGAGGACGAGCAGGCTGCCGGGGGGCAGGGCCACCTCCTCGGTGCGGAAGTCGCGCCCGCCCGTGCCGAGCGGGGTGCCGGGCGGACCGTCCAGGAAGGTGACCTCCCCGGCGGCCGTCACGACGGCCGGCGGCGGGTGGCCGGCGCGGGCGACGACGCAGCCGCCGGTGGCCGGATCGTGGACCGCGTAGACGCAGGTCGCCATCTCGTCCTCGCCGAGGTCGGCGACCGCGGCGTCGAGCGAGCGCAGCAGCTGCGTGGGGGGCACGTCATGGCGGGCGAGGGTCCGTACGGCCGTGCGCAGCTGTCCCATGACGGCCGCGGCGTGGATGCCGTGGCCCATGACGTCCCCGATGACCAGGCCGGTGCGCCCGCCCGGCAGCTGGATCACGTCGAACCAGTCCCCGCCGACGTCGTGGTCGCTGGCGGGCAGGTAGCGTCCGGTGAGTTCCAGGCCGGTGACCTCGGGCAGGGCGCTGTTGCTGAGGCTGCGCTGGAGGGTCAGGGCGGCGCGCCGCTGGTTGGTGTACATGCGGGCGTTGTCGATGTTGAGCGCGCCGCGGGCGACGACCTCGTCGAGGAGGACGCAGTCGGGGGCGTCGAACGGCTCCCGTTCGCGCAGCCGGGTCACGGTGACCGCGCCGAGCACGGTGCCGCGGGCGACCAGCGGGATCAGGCGGGCCGAGCCGAGGGTGGCCAGGTAGGCGCGCAGCGGCTCGGCGCGCGGGTCGGTGATCAGCGCCGGAATGTCGGACACGTACAGGCTCATGGGCCGGCCCTCGGCGATCACGCGCTCGTACACCGTCCCGGAGGGGATCCTGAGGGTCTGCCCGGCGGCGAGGCGCGAGGTGGGGGCGGTCGGGTCGGGGAAGCGGACGGCCATCCGGCGCAGCACGCCCTTGTGCGAGGACGCGGCGTCGTCCGGTTCGAGGACGGCCTCCAGCAGCTGTACGTCGGCCGAGTCCGCGAGCTGCGGCACGAGGACGTCGATGATCTCCTCGGCGGTCCGGGTGAGGTCCAGGGTGGTGCCGATCCGCGTGCCGGCCTCGGCGAGGACGGCGAACCGCGCCCGGGCCCGTTCGGCCTCGCTCTGCGCGTGCTGGCCCTCGGTGATGTCGATGAGGGAGGCGATCAGGCCGAGCCGGCGGCCGGAGCCGTCGAGCAGCGGGGCGTACGAGCAGGACCAGGTGCGGTCGTGCCGGGGATCGGCGGGGGTGCGGCCGGTGCGGCGGACGTCGACGACGGCGGTGCCCCGGTCCAGCACCTGCTGCATCGTGGCCTCCAGTGCGACGGCGTTGACGCCGGGCACCACCTCGGTGAGGCGTTTGCCCAGGTGGGCTGCGGCCGAGACGCCGTTCATCCGGGCGAGCGCGTCGTTGACCCGCAGGAAGCGCAGATCGGGGCCGAGGGTGGCGAGGCCGATGGGCGACTGGGTGAACAGGCTCTGGAGCGCGGCGAGGGAGTCCCGCATGCGCAGGACCTCGGAGGTCTCCACGGCGATCAGCATGGCGCCCGTGCGCCCCTGCGGATCGACGGCGGGGACGATCCACATCTCCATGGTGACGCGGTGGCCGTCGCGGTGGCGTACGGGCAGCGTCCCCACCACCGTCTCCCCCGACTGGACGCGCCGGGTCAGGTCGTCGGCGAGTTCCCGGTTGGCCTCGGGGACCAGCACGGCCGTCCCGGGCCGGCCCAGGATGTCCTCGGGGCGGTGGCCCAGCAGGTCCTGGGCGGCCAGCGACCATTCCACGATGCGGCCGTCGGCGTCCTCCCGCCACAGGGCGATGGGCAGCAGCTCGCGCAGGACACCGGCGTATCCGACAGTCGCGGCCGGCTGATCCGGCACCTCGCTCGTCGACTGGTAAGTGTCCACCGCACCGACCTCACCCCGGGGGGCCTGATTCCTACCGAATCACCCTAGCCGAGCCGCCGGGACGGGGCGCTGCGTCGGCGCCGACGCCCGGCTCCCACTACCGGAGCTTCGGACGCGCGTACAGCCAGGGGAGGACGAAGGTGACCCAGGACAGGACGGCGTAGAGGATGAGGGCGGCCCACCATCCGCCGAGCCCGCACCGGCCTGCCTGGACCAGCGCCGCGATCACGCCCGCGGCGAGCGCGGCGGCGGGGAGCAGCAGCAGGCGGTCGGTGGCCGTGTACAGCACGGCCGCGGCGGCGAGGGCGAACGCGGCGCCGACGACCAGGGTGCAGGCCCAGGGGGCGAGCCCGGGGGTGGTCAGGCCGCGCAGCTGCCACAGCGCGACCGGCGGTCCGGCCAGGAGCACGTACGCGAGGCTGCGCGGCCGGGCGGGGGCGCTCCACCGGTGCGGGGCCGCCGCGAGGGCGGTCATCGCGTAGAGGCAGAGCGGGACGTGGGCGGGCAGCGAGGACCACTGCCCGGTGCTGAAGGCGACGCCGGTCCACATCAGCACCGCCGCGGCCAGGGTGGCCACGGGGGCCACCACACCGCACAGGGCCGGTAGGCAGACCAGCGGCTTCAGCACCCCGAGCAGCCCTTGCAGCCCGCGGGCCCGGGCGGCCCTGCCGGTGGGCTGGAGCGCCGGCCAGGCCAGCAGTCCGGCGCGCAGGACCGCCCGGCGCGGGTCACGCGCGCGCAGCAGCAGCCCGACGTCCTCGGCGCCGATGGCCCGGAAGGAGTCCATCGCCGCGTCGAAGGCGGCGGGCGTCCTCAGGGGCGGCGGGTCGGGCAGCGGGTCGGGCGGTCTGTTCCCACCGCGGAAGCCCCGGGCGTGCAGGGCGGCGATGAACGGCAGTTCCTCGCCGAGGATCTCGTGCTGGCGGACGGCGGTGAGCACGCCCCGGACCCTGTCCCAGCGGGCCGCGCCCGGATTCCCGTTGACGTCGGCCGCCCAGAGTTCGGTGAAGCGGGGGCCGGGCGCCAGTGCGGCGGCGATGTCCTCTCCGAGGGTCACGAGGTCGCTGTCCTCACCGAACGCGGCGGCGAGCCGCTCGTCGGAGGCGACGACGGAGACCAGGGACGCGGCGCCGTCGAGCCGGCCCCAGGTCCAGTCGCTCGCGCGCCGGCGTGCGCTCAGGAACGACGCGCAGTCGTGGAGCCGGCTGCCGCTGAGCTTCGCCCTGACCAGCTCGTGCGGGGAGTCGGGGGAAGCGCCCCGCAGCACCGCGCGGGTGGCCCAGCTGGTGTCGGCCGCCGAGACGGTGTGGAGACCGATGTCGGCGGCCTCGGCCAGCGGATCCGGGCGCAGCGGGCCGAGCAGTACCTCGGCGAACGCCAGGGCGTCGGCCATCGGCGGACCGGTGCCGGCGGCGGCCTCGTGGAGGGCCTCGAAGCCCGCGGTGCCGGGAGGCAGCCGGGCGCCGATGTCCTCGGCCAGCTCCGCCAGGCGCTCCCAGAGCTCGTGGAAGCAGTCGGCGGACGCGCCCGCGGGGCGTGCGGGAGCCACGGGGGCGGGGCCGCCGGTGACGGCCTGCGCCAGGCTCACCGCCCAGGCTTCCCACCGGGCGGGCGCCGCGCCGGACGGGGGCGGGTCGAAAGCCTCCAGCCATCGCCTCGCCGCGGTGTAGGGGGCGGTGACGTCGGCGGGGACGAGGCCGTGGAGCAGCGAGGTCCGGTAGGTGGCCAGCAGCAGCCGGTCCCGGGCCGCGATCAGCGTGGCGACGGCGAAGCGGCAGGCGTACAGCCGCTCGCGGAGCTCCTTCACCAGCTCCGTGTCCACCGGTGCGCCGCCCGATTCGTACGCCTCCACCCAGTCCATGAGCAGCCGCACGGTGCGGGCCGGTGCCAGCGGTGAGTACCCGGGGGCCGGCAGGGTGTCGGGCGCGACGGCCAGCTCTCCGCCCGCCGCGCGCAGCCGGGCGAAGAGGGTCGCCGAGCCCGCGCTCTCGTCCAGCGCGTCCAGCGGCCCCGGTCCGGCGGGCAGCGGCAGCACGTCCGGGCCCGTCACCTCCGCCGGGTCCGCGAGCAGCCGCATCAGCCGGAGCGCCTCCGCCCCGCCGACCGTGCGGCGGTACGTCCCCAGCCGGGCCCACCCCGCGTCGTACAGGCCGGCGAGGGTCGGCGGCAGCACTCCGGTGACGGCCGGCCGCTGCCGGGCCGCGGCTTCGGCGGCCCGGAGTTCGAGCGCGTCGTCGCGCAGGGACTCCGCGCCGGCCTTCGCGGCCACGGTCCTCGCCGCGCTGCGCACCAGCCGGGCGGCCCGACGGCCGCCGGCCGGACCGGGAGCCGGCGGGAAGGGCGGTACGGGCTGCAAAAGGAGCAGCCTGCGGTCGGCCTTGCGGAGCACCGGGGCCTCCGCGACGGCCCGCAGCGCCCAGGCGACGGGGAGGTGGTCCAGGACGCCGCCGTCCATGAGCTCGGCGCAGCCGTCCAGGTCCTCGTCCGGGTAGCCGGTCTCGCTGCTGACTCCGCGCATGTCCACCGGCAGCGGGTCCCGGACGGGCCGGGAGCGGTTGCCGACGTAGATCCGGCCCGGTTCGAAGGCTCCCGGGAGCGAGGCGGAGGTGCGGGCCGCGTAGGCCAGCCGGTCCAGGGCGGTCTCCCGGGCGGTACCCGTCGACTCGTGCGGGAAGTCGGTCAGGGCGCCGCGGTGCCGGAAGCGGAACGTGGCGTTGGACCGCCCCACCGGCAGCGGCCTGCCGAGGGTGGGGCGCACCCGGTCCGGGCGGGGCCGCAGCCGGGTCGCGGTGAGGATCAGCCGCAGCGAGGCGGGCGCGCGCCGGCCGGGCGGCGCCTCGTCCACGAGGGTGCCGAGCGCGCTGCGCAGCTCCTTGTAGAGGACCTCGTCCCCGCGCATCAGCGAAGCCGGTGCGTGGAGGGGCGTCGGGCGGCGCAGCAGGCCTTCGAGATCGCCCAGGCGCACCCAGAGGTCGCGCACGCCCCGGCCGAAGGGCATTCCGTACACGAGGTGGCAGGCCAGCAGCACCCCGTTGAGGCCGCCGGCGCTGGTGCCGACGAGGACGTCGACGTCGACGTCCTCGTATCCGCAGGCCTTGAGCAGTGCTGCGTAGAGACCCGTGTCCGGACCGGGTGCCCGTCCGGCCGCCGCCCGCAACGCCGCGGTCTCGCAGCAGGCTCCGCCCGTCCAGACGGCGAGGCCGAGGCCGCCGCGCATCGCGAGGGCCAGGCGCAGTTCCGTGCTGCGCGGGGCCGGCCGGTCGTCGCTCATGCCTCCAGCTTGGGCCCGGACCAGGCGGGTCGCACCCGGGCGGCGGGGCCCGCCGGGGGCGGGGGCCGGGTTACCGAAGTCCCGTACGGGCGCGGGGATTCGGGCCGGAAGGCGAGGGGACGGGCCGGCCGGGACCGGTTGGCCCCCGCCGGGTGCGGGCTACTCCCAGTCGTCCCAGGGCGGGTCCGTGTCGTCCGGGTCGAAGGGCGGTTCGTCCTCGTACGGGGCCGCCTGCCGGGGCAGGGGTGCTGCCTCGGAGGGCTCGGCTGCGGGCGCCGGGGATCCGGGCGCGCCGGCCTCGGACAGCGTCTCCAGGATGCCCTCGGCGTACTTGGCGAGCTTGGCCTCGCCGACGCCGTTGACGGTGCCCAACTCCTCGACGGTGGCGGGCAGTCGCGTCGCGATCTCGCGCAGCGTCGCGTCGTGGAAGACGACGTACGCCGGCACGCCCTGCTCGCGCGCGGTCGCGGCCCGCCAGGCGCGCAGCGCCTCGAAGACCGGCAGGGCCGTCTCCGGCAGGTCGACCGGTACCCGCGGGCCCTTCCCGGAGCGCGAGCCGGACTCCTTGCGGGCCGGCGCCGCGGCCGGCGCCTTCTCCTTGCGCATCGAGACGGTCCGGCGGCCGCCGAGCACCTCGCCGCTGGCGTCCGTCAGCACCAGCGTGCCGTACTCGCCCTCGACGGCCAGCAGACCCAGCGCGAGGAGCTGCCGGACGACGCTGCGCCACTCCGCGGTGCTCAGGTCCGCGCCGACGCCGAACACCGACAGCGCGTCGTGGTCGAACTGGATGACCTTGGCCGTCTTCTTTCCCTGCAGGATGTCGATGATCTGGCCGGCGCCGAACTTCTGCCGCCGCTCCCGGGCCAGCCGCCACACGGTGGACAGCAGCTTCTGCGCCGCGACCGTGCCGTCCCAGGACTCGGCGGGTGTCAGGCAGGTGTCGCAGTTGCCGCAGGGCTCGCCCGGCTGGCCGAAGTACGCCAGCAGCCGCACCCGGCGGCAGCCGACCGTCTCGCACAGGGCGAGCATCGCGTCCAGGTGCATGGCGAGCGAGCGCCGGTGCGTCTCGTCGCCCTCGGAGCCCTCGATCATCTTGCGCTGCTGGACCACGTCCTGCAGCCCGTACGCCAGCCAGGCCGTGGCCGGTTCGCCGTCGCGGCCGGCCCGGCCGGTCTCCTGGTAGTAGCCCTCGACGGACTTCGGCAGGTCCAGGTGGGCCACGAACCGTACGTCCGGCTTGTCGATGCCCATGCCGAACGCGATCGTGGCCACCACCACGACCCCGTCCTCGCGCAGGAAGCGCGCCTGGTTCGCGGCGCGCGTGCGGGCGTCCATCCCCGCGTGGTAGGCCACCGCGTCGATGCCCTGCTCCGCCAGGAAGGCGGCCGTCTTCTCCACCGACGCGCGCGAGAGGCAGTAGACGACTCCGGCGTCCCCGTCGTGCTCGGTGCGGATCAGTTCCAGCAGCTGCTTGAGCGGGTTGTTCTTGGGGACGATCCGGTACTGGATGTTCGGCCGGTCGAAGCTGGCGACGAAGTGCCGGGCGCCCTCCAGGCCCAGCCGTGCCGCGATCTCGCCGTGCGTGGCCTCGGTTGCCGTCGCGGTCAGCGCGATCCGCGGCACCTTCGGCCAGCGCTCGTGCAGCATGGACAGCGCGAGGTAGTCCGGGCGGAAGTCGTGGCCCCACTGCGCCACGCAGTGCGCCTCGTCGATCGCGAAGAGCGACACCGTGCCGCGGTCGAGCAGCCGCTGCGTCCCCTCGGTGCGCAGCCGCTCGGGCGCCAGGTAGAGCAGGTCCAGCCGGCCGTCCAGGAAGGCGTGCTCGACGGCGCGCCGCTCGTCCGGGTCCTGCGTGGAGTTCAGGAACCCGGCCCGCACCCCGAGCGCGGTGAGCGCGTCCACCTGGTCCTGCATGAGGGCGATCAGCGGCGAGATCACCACTCCCGTGCCCTCTCTGACCAGGGCCGGGATCTGGTAGCAGAGCGATTTGCCGCCACCGGTCGGCATCAGCACCAGCGCGTCGCCGCCCGCCACGACATGGTCGATGACCTGCTGCTGCTCGCCGCGGAAGGAGTCGTACCCGAAGACGCGGTGGAGCACCTGGAGGGCATCGGGGATCTCGGTGGACGCGTCCGGAAGGGTCATCCCAAAAGCCTAGCGGCCTCCCGGAACACCTCGTGCGCCTCGTGCGCCTTCCCGCCGAAGCGGAACGGGGGCCTCAGCCGGCCGGGACGCCGTCCCGGACCGGGCCGGTGGCCCCGCCGTGTCCGGGCGCGCCCGCGACGGGGGCCGAATACCGTCGGCCACCCCGATAAACACCATGCCGGACAAGATCACTGCATCGAGGTAAAACGAACAGCTCCAGGGTCGAGTGGCTGTACCGGCTATTAACGTTCCCCGTGATCTGGACGGATTCCCAGACATTCACCCTCTTTTTCCTCTTTCACCGGTGACGCACCCGTATGCCGCTCGCCGCCCTTGCGAAGGAGACTCGCCCGATGACCGTTGACACCAGCCCGGAAGCCCAGCTGGAGCCCCCGCGGCAGTCCAGCCTGAGCACGGCGGCCGCCCGCAACCTTGCCACCACGACCAAGTCCGCCCCGCAGATGCAGGAGATCACCTCCCGCTGGCTGCTGCGGATGCTCCCCTGGGTGGAGACCAAGGGCGGCGCCTACCGGGTGAACCGCCGGCTGAGCTACACCGTCGGCGACGGGCGCATCGAGTTCGTCCAAGACGGTGCCAACGTCCAGGTGATCCCCCGCGAACTCGGCGAACTCGCGCTGCTGCGCGGCTTCGACGACCTGGAGGTGCTGACCGCGGTCGCCGGCCGGTGCGTCCAGCGCGACTTCCGGGCCGGCGAGGTGCTGGTCGAGCGCGGCACCCCCGCCGAGCAGATCCACTTGATCGCCCACGGCCGGATCAGGCAGACCTCCGTCGGCAAGTACGGCGACGAGGTCGCCGTCGCGGTCCTCGCCGACGGCGACCGGTTCGGCGAGCACGCCCTGCTCGACGGCGGCGGCAACTGGGACTACACCGCCACCGCCGAGACCGGCGGCACCCTGCTCACCCTGTCCCGTGCCGACTTCGCCGCCGTGCTGTCCGGGGCGCCGCAGCTCCAGGACCACATCCGGCAGTTCAGCGCCCTCCCCCAGCAGCGGCAGAACCGCCACGGCGAAGCCGAGATCGCGATGTCGGCCGGCCACACCGGCGAAGCGGAGCTGCCCGGCACCTTCGTCGACTACGAGCTGAAGCCCCGCGAGTACGAGCTCTCGATCGCGCAGACCGTGCTGCGGATCCACACGAGGGTCGCCGACCTCTACAACGGGCCGATGAACCAGACCGAGGAGCAGCTCAGGCTCACCATCGAGGCGCTGCGGGAGCGCCAGGAGCACGAGCTGGTCAACAACCGGGAGTTCGGCCTGCTCCACAACGCCGCCTTCAAGCAGCGGATCCAGACCCACTCCGGCCCGCCCACCCCGGACGACCTCGACGAGCTCCTCTGCCGCCGCCGCGGCACCAAGCTGATGCTCGCCCACCCCAGGACGATCGCGGCGATCGGGCGCGAGTTCAACGCCCGCGGGCTCTACCCGGACCACGTCGACGTCGGCGGCCAGCAGGTGCCGGCCTGGCGCGGGGTGCCGATCCTGCCCTGCAACAAGATCCCCATCAGCAAGGAGAACACCAGCTCGATCCTGGCCATGCGCACCGGCGAGGACAACCAGGGCGTCATCGGCCTGCGCCAGACCGGTCTGCCGGAGGAGTACGAGCCGGGGCTGTCGGTGCGCTTCATGGGCATCGACGAGAGGTCGATCATCTCCTACCTGGTCACCACCTACTACTCCGCCGCGGTCCTGGTGCCCGACGCACTCGGCGTGCTGGAGAACGTGCAGATCGCCCGCAGGAACGACTAGGCCCCTCCTCCCGATCAGGCCCGACGGACCTGCCCGACAGCCACGACGGCCCGGAGCCGACCCGGGCCCACCGAGCATGCCCGGGGTTCGGGACAGCCCACCCATCTCACCAAGGAGCCACGGATGCCCGATCCCGGGCTTTCCCCTGTGCAATCGAGCCTGCCTGCCGCTGCCGCCCGTTTCGGGGCCCATGTCCTCGCCGGCGCCCAGGCCCCCGCAGCGGCCGGGGCCCCCGCCGCCGGTGACGCCGCCGTCGTCCGGCGCGCCCTGCCGACCGCGCCCGTCCTGCCCTTCGGTACCGCCCCCGCCGCGGGAGACGTGCCCGCACCCGTGGAGGGCGCCGCCGAGGTGAGGCGGGCGAGCCCCGCCCTGGAGCGGATCCTGCGCGGGCCCGGCGGCCTGGGCACGACCGCACTCCATTTCGCCCGGCCCGAGGCGCCGCCGCCGGCCGCGGGCCCGGCGGGGGGACCGGTTGCGGGCCGGCCCATCCCGGGCCTCTACCACCACCCGGTGCCGGAGCCGGACCCGGTGCGGGTGGAGGAGGTCAGCCGCCGGATCAAGCGATGGGCGGTGGACGAGGTCCAGGCGTACCCCCCGGAGTGGGAGGATCAGTTCGACGGCTTCTCCGTGGGCCGCTACATGGTCGCCTGCCATCCGGACGCCCCGACCGTGGACCACCTCATGATCGCCACCCGGCTGATGGTCGCCGAGAACGTGGTGGACGACGTCTACTGCGAGGACCACGGCGGCTCGCCCGTCGGTCTTGGCGGAAGGCTTCTGCTGGCGCACACGGCCCTCGACCCGGTCCACACCACCCCGGAGTACGCGCCCGCGTGGGCGGAGTCGCTCCTCTCGGACGCGCCGCGACGGTCCTACCGCTCGGCCATGGAGTACTTCGTCCGGGCGGCCACCCCCTCCCAGGCCGACCGGTACCGGCACGACATGGCCCGGCTGCACCTGGGGTACCTCGCCGAAGCCGCCTGGGCCCAGACGGAGTACGTCCCGGAGGTGTCCGAGTACCTGGCGATGCGCCAGTTCAACAACTTCCGGCCCTGCCCCACCATCACCGACACCGTCGGCGGCTACGAACTCCCGGCGGACCTGCACGCGCAGCCGGCCATGCAGCGGGTCATCGCGCTGGCGGGGAACGCCACGACCATCGCCAACGACCTGTACTCGTACACCAAGGAACTCGACGCCTCCGGCAAGCACTTGAACCTGCCCGTGGTGATCGCCGAGCGCGAGGGCCTCTCCGACAAGGACGCCTACCTGAAGGCGATCGAGGTCCACAACGACCTCATGCACGCCTTCGAGGCCGAAGCGGCACAACTGGCCGCGGCCTGCCCGGTACCGAGCGTCCTGCGCTTCCTGCGGGGAGTGGCCGTGTGGGTCGACGGCAACCACTACTGGCACCAGACCAATACCTACCGCTACAGCCTGCCCGATTTCTGGTAACGATGGGACTTGTCCGTGACTAGCACCGATCTCACCACCGCCACCGCCACCCCGGCCGACGCCTCCCTGTTCATCCCCGGCCCGGCGACGCCCTACCAGGGCGACATCGCCCGCTACTGGGACCACGAGGCGAGGCCCGTGAACCTGCGCCTCGGCGACGTCGACGGCCTTTACCACCACCACTACGGCATCGGCGACGTCGACCACGCCGCCCTCGGCGACCCCGGCGACAGCAGCTACGAGAAGAAGCTGATCGCCGAGCTCCACCGCCTGGAGTCGGCGCAGGCCGAGCTCCTCCTCGACCACCTCGGCCCCATCGGGCGCGACGACACGCTCGTCGACGCCGGCTGCGGCCGCGGCGGCTCGATGGTCATGGCCCACCAGCGCTTCGGATGCAAGGTCGAGGGCGTCACCCTTTCGGCCAAGCAGGCCGACTTCGCCAACCAGCGCGCCCGCGAACTCGGCATCGAGGACCACGTCCACGCCCGCGTCTGCAACATGCTCGGCACGCCCTTCGAGACCGGGCAGGCCGCGGCCTCGTGGAACAACGAGTCGAGCATGTACGTGGACCTGCACGACCTCTTCGCCGAGCACTCCCGGGTCCTCGCGGTCGGCGGCCGGTACGTGACCATCACCGGCTGCTGGAACCCGCGTTACGGCCAGCCCTCGAAGTGGGTCTCCCAGATCAACGCGCACTTCGAGTGCAACATCCACTCCCGCCGGGAGTACCTGCGCGCCATGGCCGACAACCGCCTCGTACCGCAGGCCGTCATCGACCTGACTCCCGCGACCCTGCCCTACTGGGAGCTGCGGGCCACGTCCTCCCTGGTCACCGGGATCGAGGAGGCGTTCATCAACTCCTACAAGGACGGGTCCTTCCAGTACGTCCTGATCGCAGCCGACCGCGTCTGAGCGACCGCCGGCCGCCGACCCGCAGGGGCCGGGCCCGTCATCCGACGACCGCCGGCCCCTGCGGGGTTCAAGCCGCTGCGGGGTTCACGCCCCAGCGCGGTTCGGGCCACCGCTCAGGCCACGGCCGCCTCGAAGGCCGCGTACGCCTTCTCGTCGAAGAGGACGAAGCGGACCTCCTCGACCCCGGTGTCGCAGGCGCGGACCGTTTCGACGGCGATCCGGGCCCCGTCGTCCATCGGCCAGCCGTAGATGCCGGTGGAGACCGCCGGGAAGGCCACCGTACGGGCGCCCAGCTCGTCGGCGACGCGCAGGGATTCGCGGTAGCAGGAGGCCAGGAGCTCGGAGCGGTCCTCGCCGGCGGACCAGACCGGGCCGACCGTGTGGATCACCCACCGGGCCGGGAGCCGGCCCGCCGTGGTGGCCACCGCCCGGCCCGTGGGCAGGCCCTTGCCGTAGTGGGAGGCGCGCAGGGCCCGGCATGCCTCCAGGATCTCCGGGCCGCCGCGCCGGTGGATGGCGCCGTCCACGCCTCCGCCGCCGAGCAGCGAGGAGTTCGCGGCGTTGACCAGCGCGTCGGCGTGCTCGGCGGTGATGTCGCCGCGGACGAGGGTGATCCGGACCATCAGGTGGCCTTTCGCAGGTGGCGCCAGACGGCCTTGGCCGCGTTGTGGCCCGACATGCCGTGCACGCCCGGGCCGGGCGGGGTGGCGGAGGAGCAGAGGAAGACGGCGGGGTGGGGGGTGGTGTAGGGGGACAGGGAGAGCCGGGGGCGCAGCAGCAGTTGGAGTCCGGAGGCGGCGCCGCAGGCGATGTCCCCGCCGACGTAGTTGGGGTTGCGGGCGGCGAGCTCTGGCGGCCCTGCGGTGGCGCGGGCGAGCACCAGGTCGCGGAAGCCGGGTGCGAAGCGCTCCAGTTGGCGCTCCACGGCCTCGGTGAGGTCGCCGCCCCAGCCCGCGGGGACGTGCCCGTACGCCCAGAACACGTGCTTGCCCTCGGGCGCCCTGCTCGGGTCGACCAGGCTGGGCTGGGCGGTGATCAGGAAGGGGTTGCGCGGGGCGCGCCCGCCGGCGGCCAGTTGCAGGGCGGCGTCGATGTCCCGGGCACGCGGGCCGATCTGGACGGTGCCGGCGCGGCGGGGTGCCTCGGCGGTCCACGGCACCGGGCCCGACAGCGCGTAGTCGATCTTGAACACGGCGGCGCCGTACCGGTAGTGGTCGTAGACGTGGCCCAGGCGGGCGATCCGGGCCAGCGCGGTCGGCGAGGTGTCGAAGACGTACGCGCGGGCCGGCGGCAGGTCGTCGAGGCGTTTGACATCGAAGCCGGTGTGCACCGCGGCGCCCAGGTCGCGCAGGTAGCCGGCGAGGGCGTCCGAGAGGGACTGCGAGCCGCCGCGCGCCATCGGCCAGCCGCCCGCGTGCGCGGCGAGGGCGAAGACCAGGCCCACGGCGCCGGTGGCGATCCCGCCCAGCGGGGCGATGACGTGCGCGACGAGCCCGGCGAACAGCGCCCGCGCCCGCTCGTCCTGGAAGCGGCGCATCAGCCAGGTCGACGGCGGCAGGCCGGTGAGGCCGAAGCGGGCCAGGGTGACCGGGTCGCGGGGCAGGGCCGTCGACGGCAGGGACATGAAGTCCCGGGCCAGGGTGTCCCACTTGCCCAGGAACGGCTGCACCAGCCGCCGGTAGGTGCCCGCGTCGCGCGGCCCCAGGGAGGCCGCCGTCTCGGCGACGGACCGGGAGAGCACCGCGGCGGTGCCGTCGTCGAAGGGGTGCGCCATGGCCAGCGGGGCGTGCAGCCACTCCAGCCCGTACCGCTTCAGCGGCATCGTGGCGAACACCGGGGAGCCCGCTCCGAGCGGGTGCACCGCCGAGCAGGGGTCGTGCCGGAAACCCGGGAGGGTGAGCTCCTCCGTCCGGGCCCCGCCGCCGACCGACCCGGCGGCTTCGAAGACGGCCACGGAGAAGCCGCGCCGGGCCAGTTCGACGGCGGCGGTCAGCCCGTTCGGCCCCGCCCCCACCACGACCGCATCGAGGATCGACGGCACTTGCGACTCCTTCGTACGGCGGCGACGGCGGCTCTGTTCCAGGATATGGGGCTATCCGCGCAACAGGTCGCGGATGCGGTGCGCCGTGGGCTCGTCGCGGCCCACCGCGAACGGCAGCTCGTTGTCCCGGTCCACCCGGAAGGGCACCCCGGCGACGGTGCTCTGCGCGCCGCCCGCCTCGGCGACCAGCAGCAGCCCGGCCGCGTGGTCCCACGCCGAGGGCCAGGTGAAGGCGAGGCCGTCCACCTCGCCGCGCGCCACCTTCAGGTACTCCAGGCCCGCCGATCCGCAGGGCCGGGCCGCGACGCCCGGCACGTCCAGCCGGGCCAGGATCCGCTTGTGCTCGTCGGAGGTGTAGAGCGGGTGGGCCATGGCGATCCGCAGGTCGCTGCCAGGGTCCGGCGAACCGCTGTGGATCCGCTCGCCGTTGACGTACGCACCCTGGCCGCGCACGGCCGTCGCCAGCTCGTCCAGCGCCGGGGCGAAGGTCCAGGACGCGAGGATCTCCCCGCGCAGGGCCAGGGCGACCAGGGTGCAGAAGGCGGGGTCGCCGTTCACGAACTGCCGCGTACCGTCGACCGGGTCCACGATCCACACCGGGGCCTCGTCCCGCAGCGCCCCGTACACCATCGGGTCGGCGTGCACGGCCTCCTCGCCGACGACGGCGGAGCCGGGCAGCAGCCGGGTGAGCGAGGCCGTCAGGTGCTCCTCGGCCTTGCGATCGGCAATGGTCACCAGGTCGTGGGGGCCGCTCTTCTGGTCCACCTCGTGTTCGGCGAGCTGCCGGAATCTCGGCATGATCTCGACGGCCGCCGCCTTGCGGACGGCTTCTTCCACCGCGGACAGGTCACGGGCCAGGAACTGTTCGATCATGTCTCCATCACACCACGCCCGGCTGACAAACCCCACCCGCGGTCCCGGCGGACGGGCGCACACCAGGTGGCCCCCGGGTGAACCGGCCGTGGATCCCCGCCTCATCCGGGCGGCTGCGCGGACGGGTGCTCCCGGCGGGTGAGGGCCGCGTACAGCAGCAGGGACGAGGCCAGGCCGACCGCCCAGCCGTAGTCCGCGAGGGGCCGCAGGAAGGGGATCAGCCCGTCCTGGGGGAAGGGCCCCTGGCCGGGCGCCGAGTGGGAGCCGCCGACGGCCAGGACCCCGCCGACCAGGAAGGCGGCCAGGGCCCGCGGGTTCCAGCCGCCGCTGTACCAGTACGGGCCCGCGTCGCGGTAGAGGTCGGGCAGCGAGAGGTGGGTGCGCCGCACGATCCAGTAGTCGGCGATGAGAATGCCGGCGACCGTGCCGAGCAGGCCGCCGACCAGGCCCAGCCAGGTGAAGATGTAGAGCTCGGGGGTGGAGGTCAGCTTCCACGGCATGATCAGCACGCCCACCACGCCGGTGATCAGCGCCCCCCTGCGGAAGTTGATCAGGCGCGGTGCCAGGTTGGCCAGGTCGTAGGCCGGAGAGACGACGTTCGCCGCGATGTTCACCGAGATCGTCGCGACGAGCACCGTCACCAGGGCGTACAGCAGCCCGAAGACGCTGTCGGTCTTGGAGACCAGCACCACGGGGTCCCAGATCGGGGTGCCGTACACCGCCTCGGAGCCGGAGGTGACGAAGACCGACAGCAGCGCGAAGAGGGTCATCGTCGTCGGCAGCCCCAGCGTCTGCCCGATGATCTGGGAGCGCTGTCCGGCGCCGAACCGGGTGAAGTCGGGGATGTTGAGCGAGAGGGTGGACCAGAAGGCGATCATCCCCATGAGCGAGGGGAAGAAGACCGGCCAGAACTCCGCGCCCCAGCCGAGCCGGGAGGGCTGGTCGAGCAGGTGGCCGAAGCCGCCCGCCTTGAGGCCGATCCACACCAGGAGGACGAGGGCCCCGACGATGACGAAGGGCGCGGCCCAGTTCTCGAAGCGCCGCAGCGTGTCCATCCCCCGGTAGATGATGGCCAGTTCGAGGGCCCAGAAGAGGATGAAGCACAGCCACAGCGTCCAGGGCTGGCCGGCGATCTCCTCCGCGTCCGCCCAGCCTCCGAAGATCTTCCCGAGCAGCACGAAGATCCCGGAGCCGCCGATCCATGTCTGGATCCCGAACCAGCAGCAGGCCACGGCCGCCCGGATCATCGCGGCCAGGTTGGCCCCGCGCACTCCGAACGAGGCCCGCGCCAGGACCGGGAAGGGGATGCCGTACTTGGGGCCGGCGTGCCCGGTGAGCAGCATCGGCACCAGCACGATCAGGTTGGCCAGGGCGATGGTGAAGACGGCCTGCTTCCAGTCCATCCCCAGGGCCACCAGGCCCGAGGCGAGCAGCCAGGAGGGGATGTTGTGCGCCATGCCGACCCACAGGGCCGCGAAGTTGTACGTCGTCCAGCGCCTGGCCTCCACCGGCACGGGCAGCAGGTCGGTGTTGGCGAAGCGGCCGTCGGACGGGACCTCGCCGGGGGCGAGCTCCACGCGGTCTTCGGCGGCGTCGGTCGTCGGGTGGTTCGGCATGAGCGCGCGTCCCTTCGGGTCAGGAGGTGTGCGTCAGGCTCTGAACACCGGGATGACGTGCTGTCCGTACGCCTCGATCACGGACTCCCGCGCGTCGTGCATGGCATAGACCGCGAACTGGTCGACGCCCAGGTCGCGCAGGGCCTCCAGCTTCCGGATGTGCGCCTCGGGCGGGCCCAGCAGGCAGAAGCGGTCGACGATCTCGTCCGGCACGAAGTCCGTGGACGGGTTCCCGGCGCGGCCGTGGTGGCTGTAGTCGTAGCCCTGGCGGGCCTTGATGTATTCGGTGAGCTCCTCCGGGACCATGCCGGAGTGCTCTCCGTACCGGCCGACCAGGTCGGCGACGTGGTTGCCGACCATTCCGCCGAACCAGCGGCACTGGTCGCGGGCGTGGGCGAGGTCCTCGCCGACGTAGGCGGGGGCCGCGACGCAGACGGTGATCGCGTCCGGGTCCCGGCCGGCCGAGGCGGCGGCGTCGCGGACCGCCTTGACCATCCATTCGGTGAGGTAGGGGTCGGCGAGCTGGAGGATGAAGCCGTCGGCCTTCTGGCCGGCCAGGGCCAGGGCCTTCGGCCCGTACGCCGCCATCCATACGGGGAGTTTGCCCTCACGCACCCACGGGAGGCGGATCGGGCTGCCGTCGACCTCCGCCTCGCGTCCCTCGGCCAGGTCCCGGATGGCCTCGATGGCCTCCCCGAGCCGGGCAAGGGTGTTCGGCTTGCGTCCGGCGACGCGCATCGCGGAGTCGCCGCGGCCGATCCCGCAGACCGTGCGGTTGCCGAACATGTCGTTGAGGGTGGCGAAGGTGGAGGCGGTGACCTCCCAGGTGCGGGTGCCCGGGTTGGTGACCATCGGGCCGACGTGCATCAGCCGGGTGTGCTCCAGGATCTGGCTGTAGATGACGAAGGGCTCCTGCCACAGCACGGCGGAGTCGAAGGTCCAACCGTAGCGGAAGCCGTTGCGCTCGGCGCGCCGCATGAGGCTGACGACCTGGGAGGCGGGCGGGTCGGTCTGCAGGACGAGTCCGAAGTCCAAGGGACCACAGCTCCTTAGAGGTACTGGCAGGTGGAGCGGGGGATGAACACGCCGTGGCCGGCCCGGCCCGTGTAGGTGCGCCGGTCGATGACGAGTTCGCCGCGCGAGAGCACGGTGTCGACGCGTCCGGTGATCCGCTTGCCCTCGTACGCCGAGTAGTCCACGTTCATGTGGTGCGTCTCGGCGGAGATGACCTGCTCGGCGTGCGGATCGTAGAGGACGATGTCGGCGTCGGAGCCCGGCGTGATGGTGCCCTTCTGGGGGTAGAGGCCGAACATCCGGGCGGGGGCCGCGCAGGCGATCTCGATCCAGCGGCGACGGGTGATGTGCCCGTCCAGGACGGCCTGGTGCAGGAGGTCCATCCGGTTCTCGACGCCCGGCAGCCCGTTGGGGATCTTGGAGAAGTCGTCGCGGCCTAGCTCCTTCTGGCCTTTGAAGCAGAAGGGGCAGTGGTCGGTGGAGACCACCTGCAGGTCGTCGGTGCGCAGCCCCCGCCACAGCGCCGCCTGGTGCTCGCGGGGGCGCAGCGGGGTGGAGCAGACGTACTTGGCGCCCTGGAAGTCGGGCTCCGCGAGGTTGTCGGTGGACAGGAACAGGTACTGCGGGCAGGTCTCCCCGAAGACGGGCAGGCCCTTGTCGCGGGCGGCGGCCAGCTCGGCCACCGCCTCCTCGGCCGAGACGTGGACGACGTAGAGCGGGGAGCCGGCCACTCGGGCGAGCTGGATCGCCCGGTGGGTGGCCTCGGCCTCCAGCAGCACCTTGCGGACCTCGCCGTGGTGGCGGGGGTCGGTCTCCCCGCGGGCCAGGGCCTGTTCGACGAGGACGTCGATCGCGATGCCGTTCTCGGCGTGCATCATGATCAGCCCGCCGTTGCCGGCGGCCCGCTGCATGGCGCGCAGGATCTGCCCGTCGTCGCTGTAGAAGACGCCGGGGTAGGCCATGAACAGCTTGAAGGAGGTGACGCCCTCCCCGATCAGGCGGTCCATCTCCTTCAGGGTCCCCTCGTTGACGTCCGAGAGGATCATGTGGAAGGCGTAGTCGACGGCGCACTTGCCGTCGGCCTTGTCGTACCAGGTGTCGAGCCCCTCGCGCAGGGAGCGGCCCATGCTCTGCACGGCGAAGTCGACGATGGTGGTGGTGCCGCCCCAGGCGGCGGCCCGGGTTCCGGTCTCAAAGGTGTCCGAGGCGGCGGTCCCGCCGAAGGGGAGCTCCATGTGGGTGTGTGCGTCGACCCCGCCGGGGATGACGTACTTCCCGCTCGCGTCGATCGTCCGGTCTGCCGTCCATGCTTCGGCGGCCGCCGAGCCGTGCGCCGCGAGGGCCGCCACCCGGCCGTCCTCGATCAGCACGTCGGCGTGGAGTTCGTCGGCAGCGGTCAGGACGAGACCGCCGCGGATCAGGGTGCGGGTGCTCATGTACGTCTCCCCCGGTGTCAGTTGCCGTGCACGCTGCGGAGTGCCCGGGCGAGGATCTCGGCTCCCTCTTCCGCCTCGGCGACGGTGAGCGAGAGGGGCGGCGCGATGCGCAGCACGCTGGTGTTGTGGCCGCCGCCCTTGCCGAGCAGCAGGCCTCCCTCGCGGGCGGCCTCCAGGACGGCGGCGGCCGCCTGCGGGTCGGCTTCGTCGGAGCCGGGCCTCGTCAGCTCCAGCCCGGCCATCAGGCCCCTGCCGCGTACCTCCCGTACGGCGGGCACCGTGGCGGAGATCGCGCGCAGCCGCTCCAGGAGCAGGCCGCCGACGCGGCGGGCGTTGCCCTGGAGGTCGTGCTCCAGCAGGTAGCCGAGGTTCGCCACGCCGGCGGCCATGGTGACCGGGGAGCCGCCGAAGGTGGAGATGGAGTTGGTGTCGATGCAGTTCATCACCTCGGCGCGGGCGACGACACCGCCGATGGCCATGCCGTTGCCGATGCCCTTGGCGAAGGTGAGGATGTCCGGCGGGCCGCTCTGCGCATGGGCCTGCCAGCCCCAGAAGTGGTCGCCGGTACGGCCCCAGCCGGTCTGCACCTCGTCGCTGATCCACAGGATGCCGTGCCGGTCCAGGACCTCGCGGAAGGCCCCGTACAGGCCGTCGGGCGGGGAGGTGAACCCGCCGACGCCCTGGATGGGTTCGGCGATCAGGGCCGCCACGCCGCCGCGGGCCTGGCCGAGCACGTCTTCCAGGTCGGCGACGGCGGCGGCGGTGAACTCGGCGTCGGACAGGTGCGCGAAGGGACCGCGGGTGCGGACGCCGCCGTGCACGTAGTACGTCTGCAGCGGCGAGAGGCTGGTCGGGGACCAGCCGCGGTTGCCGGTGATCGAGACGGTGGAGAAGGACCGGCCGTGGTAGCTGTTGCGCATCGCCAGGATCTGGTTGGAGCGGCGGTACGCGGTCGCGAGCAGCAGCGCGGTGTCGTTGGCCTCGGTGCCGGAGGTGGTGAAGAAGACCCGGGCGTCGGGGATGCCGGACAGGGCGGCGATCCGCTCGGCCAGCTCGATCATCGGCCGGTTGAGGTAGAGCGTGGAGGAGTGGATGAGCCGCCCGGCCTGCTCGGAGACGGCCTTGGTGACCTCGGGCAGGGCGTGGGCGGTCATCGTGGTGAGGATGCCGCCGAAGAAGTCGAGGTAGCGGTTGCCGTCGGCGTCCCAGACGTGGCGGCCCTCGCCGTGGGTGAGCTCGATGGGGCGGTCGTAGTAGAGCGTGAGCCAGTCGGGCAGGACGGCCCGGTGGCGGCTGTGCAGGGGAATCGGGTTGGTCACGGCTGTACGAGCCCTCCGTAGGCGTCGGGGCGGCGGTCGCGGTAGAAGGCCCACTGGTCGCGGACCTGTTTGATCAGGTCGAAGTCGAGGTCGCGGACGAGGAGCTCCTCCTCCTTGTCGCTGGCGGCCTCCCCGACGAACTGGCCGCGCGGGTCGACGAAGTAGCTGGTGCCGTAGAAGTCGTTGTCGCCGTACTCCTCCTGGCCGATGCGGTTGATCGCGGCCACGAAGTACTCGTTGGCGACGGCCGCCGCCGGCTGCTCCAGCTGCCACAGGTAGGCGGAGAGGCCTCGGTGGGTGGCGGAGGGGTTGTAGACCAGCTGCGCTCCGGCCAGGCCCAGGGCGCGCCAGCCCTCGGGGAAGTGGCGGTCGTAGCAGATGTAGACGCCGACGCGGCCGACGGCGGTGTCGAACACCGGCCAGCCGAGGTTGCCCGGGCGGAAGTAGTACTTCTCCCAGAAGCCCTTGACCTGGGGGATGTGGTGCTTGCGGTACTTGCCGAGGTAACTGCCGTCGGCGTCGATGACGGCGGCGGTGTTGTAGTAGAAGCCGGCGTCCTCCTGCTCGAAGACGGGCACGACGATCACCATGCCGGTCTCACGGGCGAGTGCCTGCATACGGCGGACGGTGGGGCCGTCGGGGACGGGCTCGGCCCAGCGGTAGTGCTCGGGCTCCTGGACCTGGCAGAAGTAGGGGGCGTTGAACACCTCCTGGAAGCCGATGATCTTCGCGCCCTGGGCGGCGGCCCGGCGGGCGTGCTCCTCGTGTTTGGCGATCATCGACTCGGTGTCGCCGGTCCAGGTGGCCTGGACGAGTGCGGCGCGGACGACTTGGGCCATGAGCTGCTCCTCGCGACGGGAACGCCGGCTTCTACGCACGTAGACGGTGAGGTACGCGATGTACGTAGGGATGTAGAACGTAGGCCTCGTCACTGCGTGGGGCAAGAGCGCCGTGCGCGGTTGGAGTAGTCGATCACGTTACGCCGCATCCTGGTCGATTACGGTCAAGAGGCGGGCAGTTTCGCGACCCGCAGGGCGTGTACGAGGTCGCGGCGGCGGCCGTCGGAGAGGGCCTCGGCGGCCCGGAGCAGCCGGGGGCCGAACCACTGCGGGGCCCGGCGGGCGAGGTCGGCCGCCTCCTGCGGGGTGCGGACCAGGACGAAGGCTCCGAGCAGGGCGTCGGCCTCGCGGGACCGGCCGGCCTCCGCCAGGGCCAGGGCCGCGTCGGCGATCTCGGCGGTGGGCCGGGCGACGCCCTGGCGCAGCAGCGTCTCGCAGTCGGCGGTGCGGCCGGCCTCGGCGAGGGCGGCGGCGGCCGCGGCGAGCCGCTCGGGCGGGAGCGAGGCCGCCTCCCACAGGAGGGTGGCCCAGTCCGCGCCGAGCCCGGCGCGGGCCAGCGCGTCGGCGAGGCCGGGCAGCCGCTCGGCGGGCCAGGCGGCGGCCTCGCAGAGCAGGGCGTGCGCCTCCCCGCCACGCCCCTGCCCCCGCAGGGCCGACAACTCCCCGACCACGCCGCCGACGGCCCGCCCCGAGCCGGAGGCGACACCTGATCCCGGACCGCCGATGCTCCCGTCCGACCAAGCCGTACCGGAGCCCGGCTCGACGGCCCCGTCCGGCCAAGTCGTACCGGAGCCCGGGGCGGCGGTCCGGCCCGGCCAAGCCGTGTCGGGGGTGCCGGGTGCGGTCGGCCAGGCAGTCTCGGCACCCGGGCCGGCGGAAGCGGCCGCGGCGGCCCAGGCGGGGGCCGGGCCGGGGTCTGCGGGGGTGGTCGGGGAAGGGGGCTCGGGGTGCGGGGGTTCCGGGGTGCGGGCCGGGCGGCCGAAGCGGGCGCCGCGGGGCGCGGCGGACTCGGCCGGGTAGCCCGGTGGCGGGGTGAAGACCGGGGCTTCGGGGGCTGCGGCCCCCGCGTACCGGGCCCCGCCGGACCGCCGCGCCCCGCGCAACCACCGCCCCTCGGCCCGCCGTACGGGCGGCTCCGGCGCACGGTCCCCGGCGTCCCCGGAGCGCTGCCGCGGCACCCCCGGCAACGCCTCGGGCCCGGGTTCCCCGGCCGCCGTCCCCTCGTCGGCCCGGCCCGGCTCCGGCGCTGCCAAGGCCCCGGACCCGCCGGGCTCCGGCTCCGGCCGGACCGGCGCGGCCCCCGCGAAAGCCGGCCCGGGCCGGGGCTGCTCCCGGTCCTCCGGGGGCAGATCCCCCGGGCCGGGCCAGGGCTGCTCCGGATCCGGCGCAGCGGCGGGGGCAGCCGGACCGGCAGGGGCGGGGCGGGGCCGTGCGGGGCCGGTGGGGGCGCCCCGCAGGCCGGGGCCGGGGCCCTGCCCGGGCGGGGCCTGCGGGGCCGAGCCGGGGTGGAGGGCGGTCAGGCGGGATGCCAGGTCTGCTTCGCGGGAGATGGCCCTGGAGGCGTCGTCGCGGGTCCAGGTCAGCTCCCGGGACAGGGCCTCCGCCTCCGCCCCGGCCGGCAGCGCGGCCAGGCGCTCCGCCAGGGCCCGGATCGCCGCCTCCGCAGCCGCCCGCTGCTCGGCGGCCGCCGCGAGCAGGGTCCGCAGCTCCTCCGCCCCGCCCGGCAGCCGGTCCCACGCGCTGACGGCCGCCGTCCGCAGCCGCGCCGCGTACTGCCGCTCCCGCTCCGCGAACTCCGCTCCCCGGTCCCGCGCCAGATCACCGAGCAGCGACTCCACCACGTCCCACGGCGGCATCGCGGCCCCCTCCAGACAGGCCCGCACGCCCTCCGGATCCCGCCGCAGGAACTCCCCGTACCAGCCCGACCGGGGGTCCAGCCGCTGCGTCAACCCCCGTAAGTAGTCAGAGAGTTGCCCGATCGCCAGTGAAATCGCGGTCTCCATCCCCGCATTGCATCCCACCCGTGTTACGGGCGGGCTACGGGAGTCTCAAAGCTTGAGGGCGACCGCGATCCCGGTGTGCGGCCGCTTGCCCCGCCGGGCCACCGCCGCGGGCAGGTCCACCGCCCAGAACTGCCAGGTGTACTTCCGCGCCATCAGCGCGCGCACCCGCTTCACCCCGGCCTCGTCCAGCAGCCGCGCCTCCCCTTCCAGCACGCGTGCCCCCTGCGGCACCCGCCCCCGTACGTCGCACGCGCTCACCGTGACCCGCCCGTTGTTGCGGATCCGCTTCACCTTCCACGAATCGCTGCGCGTCCAGACGTACAGCTCGTCACCGTCGGCCACCGCCCATACCGGCGTGGCCACCGCCGTGCCGTCCTTGCGGAAGGTGGTGAGGCTGACGTACTTGCCGCGGTTCAGCTCCTCAAGGGTCATGCTCCGACTGTACGGGCCCGCCCTCCCCCCAGGTCGTCCGGGCGGTGCTGCGGCCCGCAGCCGGGGGTGGCCGGCGACGAGGCCCTGGTGGCGGAGGATCCGCCGCTCGGGGCCGATGTGGTCGGGGCCCGGCCCTCGGGCGCGGCGCGGGCCGCGAGCAGCAGAGCGGCCGCGAGGAGGGCGCCGAGGAGGGCAAGGCCAAGGCGCTGGGGTGCGTTCGTGGCTGACACGCCTTCA
The DNA here is from genome assembly GCF_056436685.1 of Streptomyces sp. NPDC043680. NCBI lineage: Bacteria > Bacillati > Actinomycetota > Actinomycetes > Kitasatosporales > Streptomycetaceae > Streptomyces > Streptomyces sp. NPDC043680. The sequence continues at coordinate 252,441 of NZ_JBWKCE010000008.1, forward strand.
CGCTTGCCCCGCCCGACGCCGCTCCCACACCCCCGGTTGGGCCGTTCAGCCGCCGGTTCCGCCCGAACGCCGGGCCGGCCGGGCCCGGGGACACGGATCCGTGCCCCGGGCCGTGGCTTCGCGCCGGCCCTACGGCCTGCCGTGCGGGTGGACCACCATCGCCGAGCCGCCGCCGCGGCGGCTGGTTTCGGCGGCGGCCAGCCAGCGCCCGTCCGGGAGCCGCTGGACGCCGGTGGCGGCGCCGATCTCCGGATTCTGCCGGAAGCCCTGCCCCAGTGCCTCCAGTTCGGTGCGGACCGGGCTGTTCCACAGGCCCGGTTCCAGTTCGGTGGTGGTCTGGTTGCGCTGGCTGGCGCGGGGCGCGGCGATGGCGTCGACCAGCGGCAGGCCCCGGTCCAGGTGGCCGATCAGGATCTGCAGGACGGTGGTGATGATGGTGGCGCCGCCCGGGGAGCCCACGGCGAGCAGGGGGCGTCCGTGCTGCAGGACGATGGTCGGGGACATGGACGAACGGGGCCGCTTGCCGGGTCCGGGCAGGTTCGGGTCGGGGACGCCGGGGGCCGCCGGGGCGAAGGAGAAGTCGGTCAGCTCGTTGTTGAGGAGGAAGCCGCGTCCCGGGACGGTGATGGCGCTGCCGCCGGTGGACTCGATGGTCAGGGTGTAGGAGACCACGTTGCCCCAGCGGTCGGCGACCGTCAGGTGCGTGGTGTTCTCCCCCTCGTAGGTGGTGGGGGCGGCCTGGCCGGCGCCGCCGCACGGCACCGGGTGGCGCGGGTCGCCCGGGGCCAGGGGGCTGGTCAGTGCCTTGTCCGGGGTGATGAGGCAGCCGCGGGTGTCCGCGTACCGCTGGGAGAGCAGTTCGCGCGTGGGCACCCGTTCGAAGGCCGGGTCGCCGACCCAGCGGCCGCGGTCGGCGAAGGAGATCCGCGAGGCCTCGATGAAGCGGTGCAGGTACTGCGCCTCGGAGAGGGAGCCGAGGTCGGTGTGCTCCAGGATGTTGAGGGCCTCGCCGACGGTGGTGCCGCCGGAGGAGGAGGGCGCCATGCTGTAGACGTCGAGCCCGTGGTAGCTCACCTGGGTCGGGTCCTGCCGCTTGGTCGCGTACGCGCGCAGGTCCCCGGTGGTCAGGTCGCCGGGCCGGACGATCCGGGTGGCGGCCGGGTCCACGGGAGGCTTGCGGACGGCGCGGACGATGTCCTCGGCGAGCGGGCCCCGGTAGAGCGCGCCGGTGCCCTTGCGGCCGAGTTCGGCGTACGTGTCCGCCAGGTCGGGGTTCTTGAAGGTGGAGCCGACCACCGGCAGGGCGCCGCCCGGCAGGAAGAGCTTCCGGGTGTCGGGGAAGTCCTTGAAGCGGTCCTGGTTGAGCTCCGTCTGGGCGCGGAAGGTGGCGTCCACGGTGAAGCCGTCACGGGCCAGTTTCTCGGCGGACTTGAGGAGTTGGGACAGCGGGCGGGTGCCCCAGGCGTCCAGGGCGCTCTTCCAGGTGGCGGGGGTACCCGGCACGCCGACTCCGCGGCCGCTGGTCTGGCCCTCGGCGAAGGGGATGGGGACGCCGTTCTCCTGGAAGAGGCCGGCGGTGGCGGTGGCAGGCGCGGTCTCGCGGCCGTCGATGGTCTGCACGCGGCGCGACTTCGCGTCGTAGTAGACGAGGTAGCCGCCGCCTCCGATGCCGGCGGAGTACGGCTCGGTGACGCCGAGGGCGGCCGCCGTCGCGACGGCGGCGTCGACCGCGTTCCCGCCGGCGCGCAGGACGGCGATCCCGGCCGCGGAGGCGTCGGCGTCGACGCTGGCGACGGCTCCTCCGTATCCCGCGGCGACGGGTACCTTGGCGGGCGCGGCGGCCGCCGCCGGTGACGGCGGAGCCGCGGCGCCGGTGGACACCAGGGCTGCGGCAAGGGCGAGGAGCGTTAACTGACGTGTGGCGGAACGACGCATCCGTACCTCCAGTCGACGGCCTGTCGGACCCCACCGGACAGGCCTGGAGGCGGCACTGTAACTTCACCGCACCCTCCGCGTCAGGAACACGTCGTGCGGGCTAGCATCCCGCGCATGAACGACGACGTGCGCAACATCGTGCTCGGGGTGGTGGCCACCGCGATCAGCGGCGGTTTCGGCTGGTTCTCCCGGACTTATCTGTGGCGCCGTACGCTGCGCCGCAAGCAGGCCTTCTTCGGACTGCCGACCGGCTCGGACTGCCTGTTCGTGGTCAACCGGCAGATGGGCGGCACCGAGGGGTCGGTGCACCGCAACGACGCCTTCGCGCTGCTGGAGATATCCGCCCTGATCAAGGACTGCGGGGCCAATCTGCAGATCGTCTCCCACGACTCGGTGCGCCAGGGCTTCGGGGAGCGCGCCGAGTTCTGTGTCGGAGGGCCCGTCTCCAACGCCCGGACGGCGGCCCATCTGGCCTCCATGCTGCCGGGCGTGCAGGTCGACGTCTCCCGCGAGCCGGGCCCCGACCGCGGTGCCATCCGGGTCGGCGGGGAGGCGTACCGCTGGCAGAAGGGCCAGGTCGACCACGTGCTGCTGGCGCGGCTGACGACCGGGGCGGGGAGCCGGCCGGTGTTCCTGATCTCCGGGCAGACCGCGATCAGCAACCAGGCGGGCGCCCGGTTCCTGGCCCGTCACCACAAGGACCTGGCGCGCCGCTACGGCAGGGACTCCTTCTGCGTGGTGCTGAAGGTGAACAACTCCGATGCCTACGGCCCGGACGTGGTCGAGCTGCTGGCGGACGTCACCCGGCAGGCCCGGACACCCGCAGCGGCAGCCGCGTGATCCCGTTGATGAAGTTCGAGACCAGCCGGCGCGGCGGGCCGGCGAGCTCGGGGGCGGGCATGGCGGCGAGCCACTCCTCGTAGAACACCCGCAGCTGGAGCCGGGCGAAGTGCGCGCCGAGGCAGACGTGCGGCCCGTCCCCGAAGGAGACGTGCGGGTTGGGCGTCCGGCCGAGGTCGAGGCGGCCGGGGTCGGGGAAGACGCGCTCGTCGTGGTTGGCGGAGGCGTGGAAGACCACCACCTTGTCGCCGGCGCGGATCGGCTGCCCGGCCAGTTCGGTGTCGGCGGCGGCGGTGCGGCGGAAGCTGAGCACCGGCGGGTGGACGCGCAGCAGTTCCTCCACGGCCCGTTCCACCGGGGCGCGGCCGCCGGCCAGTTCGCGGTACGCGGCGGGATGGCGGGCGAGGGCGAGGAGGGCGCCGGGGGCGGCGCTGCGCACGGTGTCGTTGCCCGCGACGGTGAGCAGGAAGAAGAACATCTCCAGCTCGGCCGGTTCCAGTCCGGCGCCGGCGAGGGCGGTCATCACGTCGTCGCCCGGGTGGCTCCGCTTGTGGGCGGCGAGTTCGCGGGCGTACCCGAACATCTCGCCCAGCAGTGCGGGCGCACGCGGGTTGAGCGGTTTGCCGTCCGGTCCGAGCACGGGCGGGGGGGCGTCCTCGGGATCCTGGTAGCCGATGATCCGTACGGTCCACTCCAGCAGCAGGGCGCGGTCGGCGGCCGGGACGCCCAGCAGGTCGGTGAGGTTGAGCAGCGCGTACTCGTCGGTGACGGAGGCGACCACGTCGGCGGCGCCGTCCTCGGCCCGGTCCCGGGCGCCGGCGAGCAGCGTACGGGCCCGCTCGCGGACCCGGCCCGCGAAGGCGTCGACCCGGGCGGGGGTGAAGGCGCGGGAGACCAGCCGGCGCAGCCGCCCGTGGTCGCCGGCGTTCCCGCCCGGGTCCTGGTTGAGCATGGTGCGCCGCAGGAAGGGCAGGTCGGCCGGGTCGGGGTCGCGAATCTGGGTGGCGCCGAGCCAGGAGGAGTAGGTGGCGTGGTCGCGCAGCACCCGGACCACGTCGGCGTGCCGGGTCACCGCCCAGAAGCCGGGCCCCGCGGGCCAGCCGAGGACCTCGGGCTCCTCCTGCCAGGCCACCGGGTGGTGCTCGCGCAGCAGCCGGTAGCGCTCGTACGGGATGCCCTCGGCGTAGAGGCGGGGGTCGAAGACGTCGGGGACGTCCGCGGCGGGGTCCATGGGGCCACGGTGGCGGGAGCACCGGCCGTCCCGCAAGGGTGCGGTCAGCGGCCGAGGTCGCAGCGGGCGGGTTCGAGATCCGTGTCCGGGCCGCTCAGGACCACCTGGTACCGCGGTTCGGTGGAGGCCACCGTGCACACCAACTGGCGGCGGGCCGTCTCGGACAGGCCGCCGACCTTGAACGGCAGCCCGACCTGGATGGTGTCCGGCGACACGACGCTCGTGCCGGCACTGGCGCCCTGTTTCTTGATGTCCAGCTCGGGCAGCCGGGTCTCCAGGCCCGCGGCCCGCTCCTGTTCGGTGGGGCCGCTCAACAGCCTCAGGAGGACGGCGCTCGTCGACACCGCGGGCTGCTCCGTCTCGGGTACGGGGGCGAGCCGCCCGTCGGACGTCACGAAGTACACCGTCCCCTTGGTGCCGGGGCCGGGTACGACGACCTTCGCCGCGGCTCCGCTCTCGATGACATCGGTGGGCTTGATCCCGCAGCCGGTGAGCAGCGGCGCGCCCAGCAGCAGGGCGGCGGTGGCGGCCGCTGCCGTCCGGACCCGGGTCATGCGCCGGCCTCCAGAGGCATGTCGAGCGTGAACACGGCTCCCGCGGCCGGCCCGTTGGCGGCGCGCAGGGTGCCGCCGTGCAGCCGGACGTTCTCCAGGGTGATGGCGAGGCCGAGGCCGCTGCCCGCGGAGCGGGTGCGGGCGGCGTCGGCCTTGAAGAACCGGTCGAAGATGTGCGGCAGCACCTCGGGGGCGATGCCGGGCCCGCTGTCGGCCACGTCGATCAGCAGCCGGGGGCCGCCGGGCCGGGGTTCGCAGCGCACGGTGACGAAGACGGGAGCGCCGCCGTGGCGGAGGGCGTTGCCGACGAGGTTGGCGAGGACCACGTCGAAGCGGCGCGGGTCGAGCCGGGCGCGGACCTGCGAGGGCAGGTCGGTGACCACCCGCTGGTCGTCCCAGTGGCGGCGTTCGAGGGTCTTGCGCACGGCCTCGGCCACGTCCACGTCGTCGAGGTTGAGCTCGGCCGCGCGGGCGTCGAAGCGGGAGATCTCCATGAGGTCCTCGACGAGGACGGCGAGCTTGCCGGTCTCGGCGCTGACCAGCCGCAGGGCGGCGGCCGTGTCGGGATCGAGGCGCTCGGCGTCCTCGTCCAGGACCTCGGTGACGGCGAGCATCCCGGAGAGCGGGGTGCGCAGTTCGTGGGAGACATCGGAGGCGAAGCGGCGGGCCCGGGTCTCGGCGTCCCGCAGTTCGTTCACCGACTGTTCGAGGGCGCGGGCGGTTTCGTTGAAGGTGCGGGCGAGTCCGGCGAGCTCGTCGGCGCCGCGGACCTCTATCCGGGTGTCGAGGCGGCCGCGGCCGAGGCGCTGGGCGGCGCGGCGCATGTCCCGGACGGGGCGCAGCACGCTGCGCGCGGCGAGCAGGGCGGGGACGACGGCGATGGCCAGGCCGGGGACGGCGCCGCGTTTGGCGGCTTCGACCATGGCCTCGACCGTCTTGCCCTCGGCGGCCAGGGGCATCGTCACGAAGACGACCAGGCCGGTGGGCTCCCGGAGGTCGTTGTGGAGCCAGACGGCCGGCATGCCGACGGCGAGGTACGGGCTGCCGGAGGCGTCGGTCACCCGCTGGAAGGCACCGTGCGGATGGGCCGTCACCTGGCGGCGGAGCTGCTCGGTGACCACGGTGGAGGTGGGCGCGCTGGTGTTGGAGGCCCGCAGGGTGCCGTACTCGCCGAAGACGCTCCACGGATGCGGTTTGCCCCTTTTGCCCAGTTCGTTGACGATGCGCTGGAGCTGTGCCTGGTCCAGCGGCAGCTGGAGGGGCTGGGTCTCGATCTGGTCGCGCAGGGCACTGACCGCGGTGTCCTGGCTCTGTTTGAGGACCGCGGTGCGGGCCTGCTGGTAGGTCAGCGTGGCCGTGGTCACCGCGCTGATCGCGGCGACCAGCAGGAAGGCCGCGATCAGCCGGGTGCGCAGCCCGAGCGGTGCTATCCGCCGCCTCACAGCGGACCGAAGCGGTAGCCGAAGCCGCGCACCGTCTGGATGTAGCGGGGCGCGCCGGCGGGCTCCTCGACCTTGGTGCGCAGGCGGCGTACGCAGGCGTCCACGAGCCGGGCGTCGGCGTGGTAGCTGTGGTCCCACACGCATTCGAGGAGCTGCTGGCGGGAGAAGACCTGCTCGGGCGAGGCGGAGAGGTGCAGCAGGAGCTTGATCTCGCTGGGGGCGAGGGGAAGGCGTTCGCCGTTCTTGGCGACGGTCAGCCCGGCGCGGTCGATGGCGAGCTCTCCGTGGAACTCGATCTCGGGGCGGCTGCCCGCCGGGGCGCCGAGGCGGCGCAGCACGGCCTTGATGCGGGCCTCGATGACCTCGGTACGGGCGGGCTTGACGATGTAGTCGTCGGCGCCGGCCTCCAGGCCGACGACTATGTCGAAGTCGTCGCCGCGGGCGGTCAGCATGATGATCGGGAGCTGGCTGGTCTCGCGGATGCGGCGGCAGACCTGCACGCCGTTCATCCCGGGCAGCATGAGGTCGAGCAGCACCAGCTCGGGCAGGAAGCTCCCCATGAGCGCGAGGCCCGCCTCGCCGGTCTCGGCGGCGCTCACCTCGTGGCCGCGGCGGCGCAGGCCCAGGCCCACTCCTTCCCTGATGGAAGGGTCGTCCTCGATCAACAGTACGCGTGGCATCCGGTCATCGTCCAAGGTGGTTCGGGGCTCCTGCTAGCGGCCGGTCTTCCGCCGCAGGGAGTCCAGCAGGTCGGTGATCTCCGTGAGGCGCAGCGGCCCGGCGAGGAGGACGACGACGAGCGCGATGGCCGCGGTTCCCGCGCCGACCGCGGCGAAGTCGCCGAAGCCGTCGGCGGCCCGGGCGGCCGCGTACCCGGCGGCGGCGCCCGGCAGGCAGGCGGTCAGCAGCCGCAGGTGGGTGCGGACCGCGGTGGTGCGCCGCTCGGTGCGGGTTCCGGTGCGCGGACCGAGCCGCCGGGCGAGGGTGTACGCGGTCACGGCGAGGCCCGCGAACAGCGCGACGGAGTAGGCGCCGGCCATGCCGGTGACCGCCCAGCGGGGCGGCAGCCAGAGGTAAGCGGCGGCCGACAGCGCGGCCCACAGGCCGGCGATGACCAGGTTCAGGAAGAACGGGGTCCGGGTGTCGGAGAGGGCGTAGAAGGCGCGCGCGAGGACGTACTGCCCGGAGAAGGCGATCAGCCCGGGGGCGAAGGCCACGAGCATGCCGGCCATGACCTCGACGTCGGCGGCTCCGGTGCGCCCGTACCCGAAGACGCTGCCCATGACCCAGGGGGCGAGCGCGGCGAACAGCGCGGCGGCGGGGACGACGAGGGCGGCGCTGGAGCGCAGCGCGTACGACACGTCGCGGCGGACTGCGGCGAGGTCGCCCTCGGCCGCCGCCGAACTCATCCGGGGCATCAGGGCGGTGACGAGGGAGACGGTGATGATGCCCTGCGGGACGACCCACAGCTGGTAGGCGTTGCTGTAGGCGGTGTACCCGGCGCCGCCCGCGAGGCCGGCCTCCACGGCGTGCCGTCCGGTGGCGGTGGAGAGGCGGGTGACGACCCAGTACGCGATCTGGTTGGTGAGGACGAGCATGACCAGCCAGCTCGCGTTGCGCAGCGGGCGGGCGAGGCCCTGGCCGCGCCAGTCGAAGCGGGGGCGCCAGCGGAAGCGGGCGGCGCGCAGGGAGGGGACCAGGGCGAGGGCCTGGACGACGATGCCGGCGGTGGTGCCGAGGCCGAGGAGCCGGGTCTCGCCGGCCGTCAGACCGTCCGCCGCGCCGTGGGAGACGTAGAGGAACAGCCCGAACACGCCGATGATCACGAGGTTGTTGAGGACCGGGGTCCACATCATCGCGCCGAAACGCCCACGGGCGTTCAGCACTTGGCCGAGCAGGGTGAACAGCCCGTAGAAGAGTATCTGGGGGAGGCAGTACCGGGCCAGGGCCACGGTGGTGCTCGCCTGGGTCCCGGTGTACGGGGTGTACGCCGAGACGATCAGCGGCGCCGCGAGGACGGCGACGGCGGTGAGGACCAGGAGCGCGGCGGTGCAGGCGGTCAGCAGCCGGTCGGTGTAGGCGACTCCGCCGTCCTCGTGCTCCTTGGCGGCCCGGACCAGCTCGGGGACGAAGACGGCGTTGAGCGCGCCCCCGACGAGCAGCATGTACAGGATGTTCGGGACGGTGTTGGAGACGGCGTAGCCGTCGCCGAGCAGCCCGGTGCCGAGCGCGGCCACGACGACGGCGGAGCGGACGAAGCCGGTGGCGCGGGAGACGATCGAGCCGGCTGCCATGAGTGCGCCGCTGCGCAGCACCGAGGACTTCGCCGGTGCCGGGCGGGCCGCGCCGCCGGCGGACCGGCCGGGGGCCGTTCTGGTGTCCGTGGTGGTCACCGGCGGGCCAGGTAGGCCTGGAAGGCCTTGTACAGCGCCGCGTTGCCGTATCCGTCCATCGGGGTCTCCCATTCGCCGAGCGTTTCGACGACCTGCCCGCCGGTGCCGAGCTTCCAGCGCAGCAGCCCGAAAGAACGTTCGTCGGGGTCAAGGGTGGAGGGTACCCCGCGCATGTCGTATTCGTCCGCTCCGAGGGCATGTGCGTCCTGCATCATGCGCCACTGCAGGGCGTTGCTGGGGCGGACTTCGCGGCGGTGGTCGGCGGAGGCGCCGGTCTGGTACCAGACGCGCTTCCCGGCCACGATCATGGTGTGCGCGGCCAGGACCTCGCCCCGGTGCGTGCCCAGGTAGAGGCGCATCCGGCCGGGCGCCTCGGCGTTGAGGGCCGCGTACTGCTGCTGGTAGTACGCGAGCGAGCGGCCGAGCCGGAAGCCGTCGCGCTCCTCGGTGATGCGCAGCAGCCGGTAGAACTCGGGAAGGTCGGCGGCGGTGCCGAGGACCGTCTCCACACCCGACTTCCCGGCCTTGCGCACGTTGCGCCGCCATTCCTGGTTGAGGCCGGACCACAGCTCGTCGAGGGAGCGGCCGACGAGCGGCACGCGGAAGACGTGGCGCGGCTGGGCGTCGCCGTCGTCCTCGCCGCCGCAGCGTTTCCAGCCGCGGGTGCGCAGCCGGTCGGCGAGGGCCGCGCCGACCGGGTCGACCTCGGTGGCGAGCACGTCGGACATCTGCCGGCCGGGTCCGGTGGCGGACTTGACGGTGGCCGCGTCCCAGCGGCGGTAGGCGGGCGCGGGGCCGATCCGGACGGCGAAGGCGCCGGCCGCGCGCAGGTGGCGTTTGAGGGGCTCCAGCCACCGGTCGATGTGGGGGTCGGACCAGTCGGCGACGGGGCCCTCGGGGAGATAGGCGAAGTATTTGCGGATGCCCGGGAATTGGCGGAGGAGAACCAGTCCGGCACCGGCTATTTCCCCGTCCGGGTGGTGCCATCCGATCCTTTCCGAGCGCCAGAGGTCCTTTACCTCGGCCCAGGACGGGTACTGGAGAAAGCTCGCGTTCCGGTTCTGCGAAAGGAAGCGCCGGTATTCCGGGACGGACAGCGGACGCACACTCAGCTCCCGGTCCGGGGACGAGTGTCGCTGGGCGGGTGTCACGAGCAGTGCGCACACGGCTGATCGGCCTTCCTGTACGTCCGGGGAAGCGGGTGCACAGGACTCTCACAGGCGCCCGTGACCGATGTGCGCGGCGATTGTGACCGGACGATGACCGTTTCACTGCGGTCCACGTCACAACCGAAAGTCGGATCTTTTCGGCTGATTGCGCAACCTACAGTCGTGCCGTTCGCATCTCCTTTTGCGCACGGTCATCACTTGGAGGGGTTTTCGTTGAGCCGCACACGCCGCACCGCACGCAGTCGCCACGCCATGCTGGCCGGGACCGCACTCATGGCCGCCGCGCTGACCGCCTGCGGGGGCGGCTCGGGCGACAGTGGGAGCGGGTCCGGCGAGGCGGAGATGAAGAAGAAGCCGGACATGGCGATATCCGTGAACCTCACGGGCGATCAGGCGAAGCCCGGCGAGCCGGTGAAGGTGACCCTCGCCGAGGGCAAGCTGTCCCTGGTGAAGGTGTCCGACGGCAAGGGCGGCGAACTGCCCGGCAAAATAGCCGATGACGGCAGGACGTGGACCTCCGAGCGCAATGCCTCGCCGGGCACGGACTACAAGGTCGAGGCGCAGAACACCGACAGCCAGAGCGCGAGCGCCCAGTTCAAGACGGCCGCCGCGGACAAGGTGAACAAGGTGACGATCAACCCGGGCAAGGCCACGCCGGTGGTGGGCATCGCCCAGCCCATCTCGATCGTCTTCGACAACCCGGTGAAGAACAAGGCCGAGGTCGAGAAGCACCTGAAGGTCACCACCTCGAACAACACCGAGGGCTCCTGGGGCTGGTTCAAGGACTACACGGGCAACGACCGGGTGGACTGGCGGCCGAAGGAATACTGGAAGTCCGGCACCGACGTCAAGGTCGAGATGAACCTCAACGGGGTGGACTCGGGCCAGGGCGGCGGCATGTTCGTCAAGGACTACAACACCGAGTTCAAGATCGGCAAGGACCGGCGCCTGCAGGTCGACCTCGACACCCGCCAGATGACGGTGACCGAGGACGGCCAGGCGGTGAAGACCATCCCCGTCTCGGCGGGCACGCCCGGCGGCAAGAAGGCCTCCTGGTCCGGGAAGATGGTGCTGATGACCAAGGAGGGCACCATCCGGATGGACTCCCAGACGGTGGGGCTGGGCGACTCCTACGACAAGATGGTCGACTACTCGATGCGGGTGACCTGGTCGGGCATGTACATCCACGCCGCTCCGTGGAACGCCGGCAACTTCGGCCGCGCCAACGTCAGCTCCGGCTGCGTGGGGATGAGCGACTCCGACGCGAAGGCCCTCTTCGCCCAGGCCCAGGTCGGCGACCTGGTCGAGGTCACCGGGGACGGCTCCAAGGGCAAGGCCGACCTCGGCAACGGCTACGGCGAGTGGAACCTGTCCTGGGACGAGTGGAAGGCGAAGAGCGCCCTCGCCGGGAACGGCGGCGGCACCGGCACCACGTCCCAGAACGGCTGATCCGCGCCCTTGACCATCAGCCGTCATTACCAGTGCGTGACTCACCCATGGGTTACCTCCGGTAACGCGTCCCGGTTACCGTCGGGTCACTTTGACACCGGCGCACCGGGAGCGATTGATGGTCCCCAGCACCGCGGCTGCCGTGGCAGTCGTCTTGGCGGCAACCGCCCTGGGCCTGGCCCCCCACCAGGCCCAGGCGGCGCCCGCAGCCACCGTCACGGCCTCCGCCGACGCCCCGTCGGGGCCGTCCTTCCACGACATCCCCGGCTCCGGCGGCATCACCCTCATGGGCAACGTCTTCACCCCGGCCGGCGCCCAGGCCGGCCGGACGTACCCGCTGATCGTGCTCCCCACCAGCTGGGGCATGCCGCAGATCGAATACCTCGCCCAGGCCAAGGCGCTCGCCGACGAGGGCTACGTGGTGGTCGGTTACACCTCCCGGGGCTTCTGGCTCTCCGGCGGACAGATCGAGGTGGCCGGCCCGCCGGACATCGCGGACGTCTCGGCCGTCATCGACTGGGCCCTGGCCCACACCCCCGCCGACGCCGGCCGCATCGGCGTGGGCGGGGTCTCGTACGGCGCGGGCATCAGCCTGCTCGCCTCCGCGCACGATCCCCGGATCAAGGCCGTGGTCGCGCTCAGCGGCTGGGCCGACCTCATCGAGTCCATCTACTCGGGCCGCACCCAGCACCTCCAGGCCGCCGGGATGCTCGGCGCCGCCGGATACCTCACCGGCCGCCCCGGCCCCGAACTCCAGCAGGTCCTCGGCGACTTCCTCGGCTCCCGGCTCGACCGGGAGCAGCAGATGATCGAGTGGGGCCGCAAGCGCTCGGCCGCCGCGCAACTGGACCGGATCAACGCCAACGGCGCCGCGATCATGCTGGGCAACGCGTGGGGCGACACCATCTTCCCACCCAACCAGTACGCCTCCTTCTTCGAGAAGCTGACCGGGCCCAAGCGGCTGGAGTTCCGCCCCGGCGACCACGCCACCGCCGAGGGCACCGGCCTGCTCGGCCTGCCCGACGACACCTGGACCAACGCCCACCGGTGGTTCGACCGCCACCTCAAGGGCGAGCGCAACGGCGTCGACACCGAAGCCCCGGTGCAGACCAAATCCCGCAGCAGCGACGGCTGTGAGGGATACGCCGACTGGAAGTCGGTCGGCTCCGGCGGCAGCGAGAAGCTCGCGCTCTCCGACAGCGAGCACGTCTTCGCCAACCTGGACTCCGGCGCCGACGGCGGGATCCTCTTCCTCTCCAGCATCCTCGACCAGTTCGCCCAGGCTCCCCCGGTCGCCTCGATCCCGCTGCCGCCCCGCGCGTTCGCCGCCGTCTGGCAGTCGGAGCGCCACGCCACCGAACGCCGCATCCGCGGCACGGTGAAGCTCCACACCACCGTCACCCCCACCAAGGCGGGCGGCACCTTCGTCGCCTACCTGTACGACGTCGGTCCGCTCGGCATCGGCAAGCTGGTCGGCAACGCCCCGTACACCTTCCACGACGAGGCGCCCGGCCAGGCCTTCGGCGTGGACCTGGAGCTGTTCTCGACCGCCTACGACGTCCCCGCGGGCCACCGGCTCGCCCTCGTCGTCGACACCGTCGACCCCCTCTACATCGAGCACAACCCCACCGGCGCGCAGCTGACCTTCTCCTCGCCGCGCACCGATCCCTCGTACGTCTCGGTACCTCTGCGCGAGAAGTGATCTGCGGCTGCTGCCGGGCGGGGCGGCTCTTCGGAGCTACTGGCGTGCGCCCGGCAGCACCGTTCCGGGTTCGGCCGCGGCGACACCGACCGCCCCGGCCGTCGGGCTGCGCCGCCGGGCGGGCGCGCTCATCGGCCGGCCCCTCAGTGCTTGAGGATCTTGGAGAGGAAGTCCTTGGCCCGGTCGCTCTCGGGAGCGGTGAAGAAGGCCTCCGGGACGCGGTCCTCGACGATCCTCCCGTCGGCCATGAACACCACGCGGTTGGCGGCGGAACGGGCGAAGCCCATCTCGTGGGTCACCACGACCATGGTCATGCCCTCGGCGGCCAGCTGCTGCATGACCTCCAGCACCTCATTGATCATCTCCGGGTCGAGGGCGGAGGTGGGTTCGTCGAACAGGAGCGCCTTGGGGTTCATGGCCAGGGCGCGGGCGATGGCGACGCGCTGCTGCTGCCCGCCGGAGAGCTGGGCGGGGTACTTCGGCGCCTGGTCGGCGAGCCCGACGCGCTCCAGCAGCTCCCGGGAGCGCTCGTCCGCCTCCTCCTTCTTCCGTTTCCGGACCTTGGTCTGCGCGAGCGAGACGTTGGCGAGGACGGTCTTGTGGGCGAAGAGGTTGAAGGACTGGAAGACCATGCCGACGTCGGCGCGCAGTGCGGCCAGCTCCTTGCCCTCGGCCGGCAGCGGCCGGCCTTCCAGGGTGATGGTGCCGGATTCGACGGGCTCCAGTCCGTTGACGGCCCGGCACAGGGTGGACTTGCCCGAACCGGACGGGCCGATGATCACCACCACCTCCCCGCGGCCGACGGTGAGGTTGATGTCCTGGAGGACGTGGAGGTCCCCGAAGTACTTGTTGACGTCCCGCAGCTCGATCAACGGCTCGACGGCCATACGCTGCCCTGCCCACGTGTCGGTGTCTCAAGGTCAGCGCAAACTATCCAGCCGGAGAAAGGCACTTCGCCTCGACACGCCTAAAGACGGTATAAAGCCCACGTGGTGATGAAACATCCCGGTGAGCCCCGGCTCCGGCGGCTGTGTACCCTCCCGGTACACGTCAACACCGGGGGACATCATCCGCACCGACCGCTTCGCCCTGCCCGCACTCGCATGCGCCACGTCGCTCGTCCTCACGGCGTGCGGATCCTCCACACCCACCGCCGCCGACGTCTTCGCAAAAGCCCGCAAGGCGACCGAGCGGGTGCGGGAGACGGGGGTGACGGCGCACCTGACCCTGGACGACGGGCGCTCGGTGTCGGGCGGCCTGCGGATCGACGTTCGGGGCAACTGCGAGGGAGAGCTGGTCTTCCCCAGGGCGGGGACGGCCCATGCGCTCGTGGTCGGGGACCGGGTGTACGTGAAGGCCGATGAAGGCTACCTGGAGAGCCTGTTCGCCGACCCCGGCGAGCGGGACCGGCTGCGAGGCAGCTGGGTCGGCTTCGGGGCTTCGGATCCGTTGGTGCGGCCGGTCACCGCCGTGTGCGAGGCGGCCCGTCCGATGGCTCCGTTCTCGCTCGACCGCTCGGCCACCGTCCTGGACTCCGCGTCGCACGTGGACACGCGTCCGGTGGCCGTCTTCAAGACGCCCGGGGCCGGGGGCGGCGTCATCACGGAATCCGTGGCAGCGGAGGGCAAGCCGTACATCCTCGAACGCAACGAGTTCGGCGGCCCGTCCTCCCTGAGCCTGACGCAGATCACCTACTCCACCAGGGCCGAGCCGCCGGTGAGTCCCCCCGGGCAAGGGGTGCTGCCCGCGCACCGGGACGGTGTGCCGGCCTGAGGGGGGCGGGGGTCAGGCCTCGGAGGCTTCGGCGTAGGCCTGGGAGAGTTCGGGTGAGCCCGTCATCGCCCAGGAGACTCCCCACTCCACCACGTTCAGCTCGCGGCCCGAGGCCAGCCGGATCACCGGCTGGCCGTTCGGCCACACCTGCCAGCAGGCGCCGTGCCGGGAGCGGATGATCACGGTTCCGAGGTAGAAGCCCGCGTCGTTGCCGAGCCAGGGGACGAGCTCGGGATCACGCCGCCAGCGCGGCATCAGCTGGTCCAGGGCCTCCAATGAGCGGGGGCTCTCGTCGAGTTCGAGCCCCGCCGCCCGAGCCTGGACGCGCAGCATCTCGCATTCCGAGAACAACTCGGTGATGCCCTCGGGGTCGTCGGCGAGGGCGGCCGCGAGTCCGGTACCCCGTTCCGTTCCACGCCGGTTCAGCCAGTTGTCCAGGAAAGGGATGTTCATGCCACCCAGCCTGGCACCAGGACTCCCCGCTGGCCACAGGGCGCGCGGACCCTTCTTCCGCCGGCTCCCGCCGCCGGCGCGCACCCCCTAGTGCTGTGGCCGGGAAGGTTTGCCGGGTCGCGTTGTCCGGTGCGGTGCATCGCAAGGCGGAGGCCCGCGGCTCGTACTGGACGTACTTGCGCGGTCCGACAACGCAGCGAGGTGCCGTGCCGGGCGGCGCGACCCGGTGGACCTTTCCGGTCACAGCACTAGGCGCCCAGCTCCAGGTCCACGACGACCGGGGCGTGGTCGGAGGCGCCCTTGCCCTTGCGCTCCTCGCGGTCGACGTAGGCGTCGGTGACCGCCTTGCCGAAGGCCTCGTTCCCGTAGACCAGGTCGATGCGCATGCCCCGGTTCTTCGGGAAGGCGAGCTGGCGGTAGTCCCAGTACGTGTACGGGCGGTCGTACTTGAGGGGGCGCGGCACCACGTCGGCCAGTCCGGCGGCGCGCAGGGTCTCCAGGGCGGCCCGCTCGGCGGGGGTGACGTGGGTGAGGCCCTCGAAGACCGCCGGGTCGAAGACGTCCTCGTCGGTCGGCGCGATGTTGAAGTCGCCGAGCACGGCGAACGGGCGCGGACCGGCCGCGTCTTCGGCGACCACCTCGGCCAGGCAGCGCAGCCATTCCAGCTTGTAGCCGTAGTGGTCGTGCGCGACCTCGCGGCCGTTCGGCACGTACACCGACCACAGGCGGACCCCGCCGCAGGTGGCGGAGATCGCGCGGGGCTCCTCGACGCCCTCGTAACCCGGGCCGCCCAGCAGCCCGGGGACCACGTCCTCCAGGCCGACCCGCGAGATCAGGGCCACCCCGTTCCACCGGCCGGTGGCGTTGACGGCCGACTCGTAGCCCAGCTCGCGCAGCGCGTCGTGCGGGAACTGCTCGGCGGAGCACTTGGTCTCCTGGACGCACAGGACATCCGTGCCGGAGCTCTCCAGCCAGGCCAGCAGCCGGGGCAGCCGGGCGGTGATCGAGTTGACGTTGAACGTGGCGATACGCATGCCCACCAACCTACCGCCCGGCACCGACAGCGGCTCAGAGGTCGGTGGCGTCCCCGGCGGCCAGGCGGCCGTGGTCGGTGCCGCCCAGCAGGTCCAGGGCCCGGTCGTAGATCGGCCGGGCGATGTCGGCGAGGTAGGCGTCGTGGATGTCGACGGCCCGGCGCGGCTTGACCTCGCGGAGGTAGTCGATCACCTCGGAGACCTTGTTCCAGGGGGCGTGCACCGGCAGCATCAGGGTCTCGACGGGCACGTCGGGCACCGTGAGCGCGTCGCCGGGGTGGAAGAGGGAGGCGTCCACGAGGTAGCCGACATTGGTGACCCGCGGCATGTCCGGGTGGATCACGGCGTGCAGCTCGCCGTGGACCTGGACGTCGAAGCCCGCGGCGGTGAAGGCGTCCCCGTGGCCGACGGTGTGCACCCGGCCCGGATAGGCCGGGGCCAGCTGCTCCGCGACGCTGCGCAGGGTCCACAGTGCGGCGGCCGGGTTCGCGTCGAGAGCCGCCCGCAGCCGGCCCTCGTCGAAGTGGTCGGGATGCTCGTGCGTGACGAGCAGGGCGTCCGCCCCGAGCCCGGCGTCGGGCTCGCTGAAGGCGCCCGGGTCGATGACGAGCACGCGCCCGTCCTTCTCCAGTTGGACACAGGAGTGCAGCCGCTTGGTGAGCTTCATGATCCCAGGCTAGGCCGTGACGGGGAGCTGAGGGCCCTTGCCGGCCGCGCGGGCTTACGGAGTCGCCGTGGAGACCACGTAGACCCGCGGCTTCTGCGGGTCGGTGAGGTCGACGGTGACGTCACGGGTGGGGCGCGGGTCCGGCTGCTCCAGGGTGATGCCGTACCAGGCGTTCCGCGGTCCCCAGCTCCAGCCGGCGACCTCGGCGTCATGGGCGCCGATCGACACGCCGCGGGTGAGCGCCCCGCGGTCGGTGCCGACGTCGGCGAGGAAGGTGTCCAGGTCGGCGGGGGTGAGCGCGAACTGCACGTACAGGCGGCTGGTGCGCCAGTTGTTGGTCTCCAGGAAGCCCACCCGCCAGGCCTTCGGCGGGATCGGCACCTCGTAGATGCTGCGCTGCACCTTGGAGGGCCAGCCCGGGCGGACCTTGGCCGCGCCGACCTTGGCGGCCTTGTCCCGGCCGCTCTCGCGGCTCTGCTGGGCCGAGACGGCGAGGTAGCCCGCGGGCACGCCGACGAGCAGCAGGATGATGATCGCGGTGATCCAGCGGCGCCGGACCACGTGCCTGCGGTCTTCTGCGGGGGCCTGCGGCGTACCGCCCCCCTCGGGAGCGGGGGCCTGGCGGGGCGGGGCGGGGGGCGGGGTCACTGCTGGTCCTGGTGGTCGGGGTCCGGGGAGGCGGGGGCCTCGCGCCGGCCGAGCTGCGCGTAGCGCTCGTAGCGCTCGACGCGCCGGCGCGTGGCGCGGCGGAAGCGCCGGGCGACGAGCCGGGCGAGGTCGGCCGCGCCGACCATACCCGCCTCGGGGCCGAGCTGGGCCTTGGCGATCCGGGCCTCGGGCCGGTAGCCGCGGCCGGTGAGGTGGCGCCGGAAGGCTTCCCGGGCGGGGCCGATCAGCAGGTCGTCGGCAGCGCTGACGCCGCCGCCGATCACGAAGCAGGACGGGTCGAGGGCGGCGGCGAGGTTGGCGATGCCGACCCCGAGCCACTGGCCGATGTCCTGGAAGAGCTCGACGCACATGGCGTCGCCCTCACGGGCCAGCTCGGTGATGAGCGGCCCGGTGATCTCCTGGACGTTCCCGCCGACCCTGGCGATGATGTTGTACGCGACCGGGGAGTCGGCCGCGGCCAGCTCGCGGGCCTCGCGCACCAGTGCGTTCCCGGAGCTGTACTGCTCCCAGCAGCCGCGGTTGCCGCAGGGGCAGCGGTGGCCGCCGGGCACGACCTGCATGTGGCCGAACTCGCCGGCCACCCCGTAGCGGCCGCGCTTGACCTGGCCGCCCTCCAGGATGGCACCGCCGATGCCGGTGCCCAGGGTGATCATGACGAGGTGGTCCTCGCCGCGGCCGGCGCCGAAGCGCCATTCGGCCCAGGCAGCGGTGTTGGCATCGTTGTCGACCATGACCGGGACGGCGAGGCGGGACTGGAGGGCGTCGCGCAGCGGCTCGTCGCGCCAGGCCAGGTGGGGGGCGAACAGGACGCGGGAGCGGTCGGCGTCGACCCAGCCGGCCGCGCCGATGCCCACGGCGTGGACGTCGTGCCGGTCGGAGAGGTCGAGCACCAGCTCGACGATGGTGTCCTCGACGACCTTGGGGCTCTTGGACTTGTCGGGGGTCTCGGCGCGGATCTTCTCCAGGATGACCCCGTCGGCGTCGACGACGCCGGCCATCACCTTCGTGCCGCCGATGTCGATGCCGACGGTCGGGACGCGCGGGGCGGTCAGGTGCGACCGGCGCTCACGGGTCCCGATGGTCCGCAGGACGGTGCCTCGCGCAGACCGGTGGGTGAGCGTGAAGTCCCGGTACGTGCTCATCGAGTCGTGTCGTCCCTCGGGGTGCGGTGGGTGGGGCCGGATGCGCGGTCAGGACCTGATTCTGCCACCCGCTCCAGTTCGTGGCTCAGCTCCTCCAGCTCCGAGCCGCCCGCCATCTGCCGGGTGAGCTCGTCCAGGGAGATCGAGTCGCGGGTGTGACTGCCCGCCATCGCACCGCGCTTGAGCAGCACGAAGCGGTTCCCGACCAGGTAGGCGTGGTGCGGGTTGTGGGTGATGAGGACCACGCCGAGACCCGCGTCGCGGGCGGCGGCCACGTACTTGAGGACCACGCCCGACTGCTTCACGCCGAGGGCGGCGGTGGGCTCGTCGAGGACGAGGACCTTCGCCCCGAAATAGACGGCGCGGGCGATGGCCACGCACTGGCGCTCGCCGCCGGACAGGGTCCCGATGGGCTGGTCGACGTCGCGCAGGTCGATGCCCATGCGCAGCAGTTCGGAGCGGGTGGTCTCGCGCATGAACTCCACGTCGAGGCGGCGGAAGGGGCCGCGGCCCCGGGTGGGCTCGGAGCCCAGGAAGAAGTTGCGCCAGACCGGCATGAGCGGGACGACCGCGAGGTCCTGGTAGACGGTCGCGATGCCGCGGTCGAGGGCGGCGCGCGGGTTGGCGAGGGCGGTCTCCTCCCCCTCGATCTCGAAGGTGCCGGCGTCGTGCTGGTGCAGGCCCGCGATGATCTTGATGAGGGTGGACTTGCCCGCGCCGTTGTCCCCGAGGACGCAGGTGATCTCTCCGGCGGAGACCTCCAGGGAGACGCCCTGGAGCGCACGGATGTTGCCGTAGTACTTGCTGACGCCGGTCAGCTTCACCAGGGCCGTCACTTGGTGGCCTCCGCCCGCTTGCGCACCCACGCGTTGAGCAGTGTCGCCAGCAGGAGCATCCCGCCGAGGAAGAACTTGAACCAGTCGGGGTTCCACTGCGCGTACACGATGCCGTTGCTGGTCATGCCGAAGATGAAGGCGCCGACGGCCGAGCCGATGGCCGAGCCGTAGCCGCCGGTCATCAGGCAGCCGCCGATGACGGCCGCGATGATGTAGAGGAACTCGTTGCCGACGCCCTCGCCCGACTGGACGACGTCGAACGAGAAGAGGATGTGCTGGCCGGAGATCCAGGCGCACAGGGCGACGCCCATGTAGAGGCCGATCCGGGTCTTGACGACCGGGACGCCCGTCGCGCGGGCCGCGTCCGCCCCGCCGCCGACCGCGAAGATCCAGTTTCCGGCGCGGGTGCGCAGCAGGATCCAGGTGGCGACGGCGACCAGGGCCAGCCACCACAGGATGGTGACCTTCAAGGTGACCGAGCCGATGTTCCACTGCGAGGCGAACAGCGCGCGGGCGGAGGAGAAGCCCTCCATGTCCGCGATGGTCTTGGTGGAGACGGAGCCGCTGATCAGCTTGGTGAAGCCGAGGTTGAGGCCGGTCAGCATCAGGAAGGTGCCGAGGGTGATGATGAAGCTGGGCAGCTTCGTACGGGTCAGCATGAACCCGTTGAAGAAGCCGAGGGCCAGCGTGACCAGCAGGGACACCCCGACGCCCACCCACACGTTGGCGGTCATCTGGTAGCTGAACATCGAGCTGACCAGCGCCGACGTGGTGACCATGACGCCGGCGGAGAGGTCGAACTCGCCGCCGATCATCAGCAGGGCCACCGGGACCGCCATGATCCCGATGGTGGAGGCCGAGTACAGGACCGTGCTCAGGCTGGCGGCCCGCAGGAAGCTGTCCGCGGCGAAGCAGAAGAAGACGAAGACCGCGGCGGCGCCCACCACCGCGCCCAGCTCGGGCCGGCCCAGCAGGCGGCGCACCAGCGAGGTGGGGGCGAGGCGCTCGTCGGCGAGGGCGGGCGCGCTCATCGGCTGCCCCGCTTGATGAACTCCTCCAGCTTTGCCGATTCCGCGGCGGTGACGATCTGGGGTCCGGTGAGCACCGGACGGCCGCCGCCGAGCACGTCCGCGTTGTAGCGGTAGAGCCAGAGCAGGTCGATGGCCTCGTACCCCTGGAGGTAGGGCTGCTGGTCGACGGCGAAGCCGAGCACGCCCGACTTCAGGTCGCGGGCGACGGCCTCGTTGAGGTCGAAGGTGTCCACCTCGGCCTTGCTGCCCGCCGCGTCCTTGGCCTTGACGGCGGTGGGGGCGAAGGGGGCGCCGAGGGTGACGACGGCGTCGACCGACGGGTCGGCCTGGAGCTTCGCCTGGACGGCCGCCTGGACGGAGGGCATGTTGGTGCCCTCGACGTACAGGTTCTCCATGACCCCGCCGGACCCGGCGAACGTCTTCTTCGCCCCGGCGCAGCGCTGCTCGTGCCCCACGTTGCCCTGCTCGTGCAGGACGCAGACGGCCTTCTTGCGGCCCCGCTTGGTCAGCTCGGTGCCGACCGCCTCGCCGGCGATCTCCTCGTCCTGGCCGATGTGGGTGAGGGCGCCGTACGCGGCCGACTGGGCGGAGCCGGAGTTGACGGTGACCACGGGGATGCCGGCCTTGACCGCCTTGGCGATGACGTCCTTGAGCGCCTCGGGCTTGGCCAGGCTGACCACGATCCCGTCGAC
Source organism: Streptomyces sp. NPDC043680 (assembly GCF_056436685.1). Classification (NCBI taxonomy): domain Bacteria; kingdom Bacillati; phylum Actinomycetota; class Actinomycetes; order Kitasatosporales; family Streptomycetaceae; genus Streptomyces; species Streptomyces sp. NPDC043680. The sequence continues at coordinate 273,453 of NZ_JBWKCE010000008.1, forward strand.
CTTCTGGTCGATGGCGTTCTGCACGAACTGGGCCTGCTGCTGTGCCTGGTCGTCGTGGGAGTAGACGAAGTTGATGTTGTCCTTGGCCGCGGCCTCCTTGGCGCCCTTCTGGACGATGTCCCAGAAGGTGTCGCCATCGCCCGCGTGGGTGACCATCGCGAAGGTCCAGCGCGGGGTGGAGACGGCGGGCCGGCCCGCCGCGGCGGCCTTCGCCCGGTCCTCGGCGCGCTTGCCGCCCGTACTGCTGCAGCCCACGAGGGAGGCTCCCAGTACCGTCGCGAGCACGGCGCCCACGACGCGTACCCCTGTCCGAACCCTAGCCACGTCTGCGTGCCCTTCCCTCGTCCTGCGGTGTCTGCCTGCTGCGGTCGACTGCTGCGCTCGGCTACTGCGGTCGGCTGCCGCCAAAGCGGTCATTCCGGTTCCAGCCGCTCAGTATCCGCCACAGTGGACCATGTGAGGTCATCGGGGGCTTCCCGGCGATCCGGGCCACCTGTGACCCCGTCGGCCCCGCCCGGCCGATTGACAGCTCCTGCCGAGCGGGTCACGTTGAGTGCATGCGCATCGGGCTGATCGGAACGGGCCGTATCGGCTCCTTCCACGCGGCGGCACTGGCCCGCCACCCGGACGCCGGCTCCCTGCTGCTCGCCGACGCGGATCCGGCGCGGGCGGTACGGGTCGCCGACCGGCTGGGCGCCACCGCCGCCCCTTCCGTGGAACAGGTCTTCACCTGGGGTGTGGACGCGCTGGTCGTGGCCTGCGCCACCGACGGGCACGCGGAGCTGGTGGTCCGGGCGGTGCGCGGCGGGCTGCCGGTGTTCTGCGAGAAGCCGCTGGCCACGGACCTGGCCCGGACCCTGGCGGTGCTGCGCGAGGTGGAAGCCGCGCGCGGGGTGCTGCAGGTGGGGTTCATGCGCCGCTTCGACGCGGGCTACCGCACCGCCCGGGAGCTGGTGCGCTCGGGGGTGCTGGGGAGGCTGCACACCGTACGGACGATGACCGCGGATCCCGCGCCGCCGCCCGCCGCGTACCTGGCGACGTCCGGGGGCCTGTACCGGGACTGCCTGGTGCACGACTTCGACATGGTCCGCTGGGTGACCGGGCACGAGGTGGCCGAGGTGTACGCCACCGGTTCGGACGCCGGCCCGGCGTGCTTCCGGGAACTGGGCGACGTGGACACGGCCGCGGCCCTGCTGGCCCTGGACGACGGCACCCTGGCCACGTGCACCGGGACGCGGTGCAACGGGGCCGGGTACGACGTGCGGATGGAGCTCGCCGGGGAGCTCGACCAGGTCTCGGCCGGGCTGGACGACCGGACGCCGATCGCCTCCACCGAACCGCACGGCCCGCCGCCCGCGAGCAAGCCCTGGACGGGGTTCCTGGAGCGGTTCGGCCCTGCCTACGAGGCGGAGCTGGCGGCCTTCGTCCACCTGGTGCGCGGGGAGGGCCCCAATGCGTGCGACGGCCGGGAGGCGCTGGCCGCGCTGCGGATCGCGGAGGCGTGCGAGCTGTCGCGGCGGGAGGGGCGCCGGGTCCGGATGGCGGAGTTGCCGGACCTGTGAGGCCGGCGTGTCGTTCCTGGCCACCGGTTACGGCTACCAGCGCACCGGCAGCCGGGTCACGCCTCTGATCAGGCTGCCCCCGATCCAGCTCGACGGATCCGCGAACGGGTCCCCCGACAGGTCCTCGGCCAGGTCCGGGAACCGCTCCAGCAGGCCGCGGATCGCGATGCGGCCCTCCATCCGGGCGAGCGGGGCGCCGATGCAGAAGTGCAGCCCGTGCCCGAAGGCGAGGTGGCCCTGCGGGGCCCGCCGGATGTCGAAGGTGTCGGGGCTTTCGTACCGGTCGGGGTCGCGGTCCGCGCCGGCCAGCGACACGAGGACGGTGGCCCCGGCCGGGATGGCGGTGCCGCCGAGCTCCATGGCCTCGCGGGCGTAGCGGTAGGTGGTGTTCTGCACCGGGCCGTCGTAGCGGAGCATCTCCTCGACGGCGCCGTCGAGGAGGCCGTCGTAGTCGGCGCGCAGGGCGGCCAGCTGGTCCGGGTGGGCCAGCAGGGCGCGGGTGCCGTTGGAGATCAGGTTGACGGTGGTCTCGTGGCCCGCGATCAGCAGCAGGAAGGCCATCCCGATCAGCTCGGCGGAGGACAGCGCGTCGCCGTCCTCGTCCCTGGTCCGGATGAGGGCGCTGAGCAGGTCCTCGCCGGGCTCCTTGGCCTTGGCCTCGACGAGCTCGGCGAGGTAGTCGCTGAGCTTCTGGTGCGCCTTGGTGCTCGGCCTGACGGAGGTGGGCGCGAGGACCTCCTTGGACCAGTAACTGAAGCGCTCGCGGTCCAGGTCGGGGACGCCGAGGAGCTCCCCGATGACGGTCATGGGCAGCGGGAAGGCCAGGGCCTTGATCAGGTCGGCGGTGCGCTGCGGGCGCGCGGCCATCGCGTCGAGGAGTTCGTCGGTGATCTGCTGGACGCGCGGGCGCATGGCCTGCACGCGGCGGGCGGTGAACTCGCGGGCGACCAGGCGGCGCAGCCGGGTGTGCTGCGGCGGGTCGGTCTCCAGCATGTTGCTGTTGGCCACGGTGGTCGCGACGCCCGGCAGGACCCCGCTGCCGGCCCAGTTCTTCGACAGGCCGGGGTGGTTGAGGGCCCGGCGGGCCTCCTCGTAGCCGACGACCAGGAAGGTGGGCGTGTACTCGGCGGCCGTGACCTCGACCTGGTGCACCGGTCCCTCGGCGCGCAGCCGGGCGTAGAAGGGGTAGGGGTCGGCGTGGAAGTGCGCGTCGTTCACGCTGATGTCCGGCTGTGGCATGCAGCTACATTACGGCGGCGGTTCCGTGCTGGACCCGGCGATTTCCGGTCAGTCGCCGCAGGTCATCCGGCCACGGCCCGGCGGCCCCAGGCGGTGCCGCCGAGGACGAGCGCAGCGCCCGCGAGGCCGGCCGCACCCAGGTGTTCGCCGCCGAGGGCGATGCCGGCCACGGCCGCCCAGAGGGGTTCGGTGCCGAGGAGGAGGCTGACCCGGGAGGGCGAGGTGCGGCGCAGGGCCCAGGTCTGCACGAAGAAGGCGAACAGGGTGCAGAAGACGGAGAGGAAGACGAGTCCGGCCCATTGCCCGGGACCGAAGGAGAGGGCGACGGCCCAGGGGCTTTCACCGGTGCCGGGCAGGGCGGCCAGTACGGCGAAGACGAGCACGGCGCCGCCGAGCTGCACGGTCGTCAGGGACAGCGCGTCGGCGCTCTGGACGGCCTCGGTACGGGCGGTCAGCAGCACGTTCAGGGTCCGGACGAGCGCGGCGGCGAGCATCAGCAGGTCCCCGAGGCCGGGAACGGTGAATCCGCCCTGCTGGGTGAGCAGCACCACCCCGGCGACGGAGACGGCGGCCGCGCCGAGGAACGCGGCCGGCGGCGCCTTGCGCTGCACGGCCGCCTCGGCCAGCGGTGTGAAGATCATGGTCAGACTGATGATCAGCCCGGCGTTGGTGGCGGAGGTGTGGACGACCCCGTAGGTCTCCAGCAGGAAGATGGCGCCGAGCACCAGCCCGAGCAGCCCCGCCCCGCACAGCTGCCGGCCGGTGAGCGCGCGCAGGCGTCGCCGGCCGGCGACGGCGAGGACGGGCAGCACCAGCGAGAAGCGCAGCACGAGCACGGCGACCACCGTGTGCGTGGTGGTGATCCCCTTGGCGGCGAGGTAGCTCGCGCCCCATACGACGGCGACGGCGAGCACCGGCAGATCGCCGAGCCAGGCCCGGCGGGGGACGGCGGGTCGTCCGACGAGGGTGTACGAGGTCACCGGGCTCTCCAACGGCGTGTGGCGGGTGGAGACTTCGGCGGCTCACACGGATGCACGCTGAAACTATCCGATCCGGCCATCCGGGTCGACCCGTCAACCCGGTCCCGTCCGCCCGGCCCTGCGTGCGCCGGAGCCCGCGTGCGCCGGAGCCCGCTCAGAAGCTGCCGAAGGTGGCGCGGCCCGTGGGGCGGTAGGTGTTGATCGCCGTGCCGTTCGGCGTGGTGCGCGAGCCGGTCAGTTCGCAGGCCGTCGGCAGCCCGCCCCTCGGGAAGAGCCGGCGGCCCGCGCCCAGGAAGACCGGGAACACCAGCAGGTTCAGCTCGTCCACCAGGTCCCGCGCCAGCAGCCACTGCGCCAGCCGCCCGCTGCCGTGCACCTGGAGCTCCCGCTCCCCCTCCAGTGCGTCCTTGACCCGCACGATCTCGCTCTGCAGGTGCTCCCCGTCGACGACGGTGGTCCCGGGCCAGGCCGGGCTCGTCAGCGTGGTCGAGGCGACGTACTTCGGCAGGCCGTTCAGACGGCTCGCGACCGGGTCGGTGGGGTCGGTGACCTGCGGCCAGTACCCGGCGAAGATCTCGTACGTCCGCCGGCCGAGCAGGAAGGCCCCGGCCCGGTCGAAGACCTCCTTGACGAAGGCCTCCATCCCGTGGTCGGCGAACGGCACCAGCCAGCCGCCGTACTCGAACCCGTCGCTGCGGTCCTCGTCCGGGCCTCCGGGGGCCTGCATCACGCCGTCGAGGGTCAGGAAGGTGGTGAGGGTCAGCTTGCCCATGGCTGTGCGCTCCTTGCGTCCGGTTCCGCTGTCGCCGCGGTGTCGTCTGCTGCTGCTCGTGCTCAGACTCCCGGGCGGCGCGGATCCCACCGGTGCGGCGCGCACGGACGCACGGCCGGATTCCCGCGGAAACCGCAACGCGGGGAGCCCGGAGCAGGAACCGCAGCACCGGAACCCCAACGCAGGAACCGCAGGCAGGAACCGCAGCGCGCAATCATGAACGCAGGAAGCGCGGCCGAAACGGACGAGCCCCGGGGGTGTCGGCCCCCGGGGCGGTCATACGGGCGGCGTCAGCCGCCCAGCTCCTGGTGGCGGGCCGTCAGCGCGGCCGCGCCCTGCTCGGTGAGCGAACCGAACAGCCGCAGGCGGGAGAAGCCGCCGTCCGGGAAGATGTCGATCCGCACGTGCGTGCCGACCGCCGGGGTGTCCAACACGAACCGGTGGTTGGTGTCGGGCTGCAGGCGGGTGCGCGGCAGGAACTCGGTCCACTCCCCCTCCTCGCCCGTCTTGACGGACAGGGAGGCCCAGCCGGCCGAGTTGCCCTTGAGGTAGGCGGTGTCGATCTCGACGGCGCGGATCTCCGACTCGGCGACGAGCTGGTAACGGATCCAGTCGTTGCCGTTGTCCCGGCGGCGCGCGGTCTCCCAGCCGTCGTCCATCTTCCGGGAGCGGCCCGGGTTGATGGTGTTGGTCGGCGGGGAGTAGAAGCGGTTGGAGGCGTCCTGGACGGCACCGCCGTTCTCCAGGGCGACCACGTCGAAGGAGCCGAGCGCGTCGAGCCACTTCGGGTCCGGCAGGACCTCGCCGTAGACGCGCAGGCGGGCGATGCCGCCGTCGGGGTGCTGGTTGACGCGCAGGTGCGTGAAGCGCTGCTCGACGTCGACCTCGAAGCCGTTGGCCGCGTGGCCGCCGACGGGCGTGCGCGGGACCAGGGTCGTCCACTTCACGTCGTCGCCGAGGAGCTCCTCGGGGGTCGGCGCGCCCTCGACCGAGGTGCCCTCGATGGAGACGGCCTGCGGCATGTTGCCGCGGAAGTGGGCGGTGTCGACGACGATGCCGCGGATGACGCCGGGGGCGCCCAGGCGTACGAGCGCCCAGTCGTGGTCCTCGGAGGTCGGCCAGGGCTGCTCGGCGGAGACGCCGCGGCGGCGGCGGGTCTCCCAGCCGTCCATGACCTTGCCCTTGTGACCGAAGTCCTCGGGGTCGAAGTGGGCGGCCTCGGAGATCAGCAGGTTCTCGCGCTGGGCGAAGAACTCGTCGTTGGCGGCGATGACACCGGCGCCGAGCTGACGGTCGGCCAGGTTGGCGAACTGCGTGAACGGGAACTCCGCGGTGCGGTAGTCGGCGTACGGGTCTCCGCCTCCGTAGGGGTTCGCGTTACCGGTGAAGGAAGCCAAAGGAGTCGAACGCTGTGCCACTGTCAGTTCTGCCTTTCAAGGAGTCGGCCGGTGGGCTCGGTCGGGGTGCCGTGGTCGGCGATCCGCTCACCGCGCAGCCAGGTGGACTTCACGACGCCGTGCAGGGTCTTGCCCGCGTACGCCGTGACCTGGTTGCGGTGGTGCAGCTCGGCCGGGTCCACGGTGAAGGTCTCTTCGGGGGCCAGGACGGCGAAGTCGGCGTCCCGGCCGGCCTCGATGGCGCCCTTCTGGGCCAGGCCCGCGAGGTTCGCGGGGGCGGCGGACATCCAGCGGACCACGTCCTCCAGGGTGCGGCCGCGGCGGCGCGCCTCCGTCCAGATCGCCGGCAGTCCGAGCTGGAGGGAGGAGATGCCGCCCCAGGCGGTGAGGAAGTCGTCGGTCTTCAGGTCCGCCGTGGAAGGCGAGTGGTCCGAGACGATGCAGTCGATGGTGCCGTCGGCGAGCGCGTCCCACAGGAGGTCCTGGTTGGCGGCCTCGCGGATGGGCGGGCAGCACTTGAACTCGCTGGCGCCGTCCGGCACTTCCTCGGCCGTCAGGGTCAGGTAGTGCGGGCAGGACTCGACGGTGATCTGCACGCCCTCGGCCTTGGCGGCGGCGATCAGCGGCAGTGCGTCGGAGGAGGACAGGTGCAGCACGTGCACGCGGGCGTTCAGCCGCTTTGCCTGGGCGATCAGGTTCTCGATCGCGGTGTTCTCGGCGTCCTTGGGGCGGGAGGCGAGGAAGTCGGTGTACTTGGGGCCGGGCGTCTGCGGGGCGGACTCCAGGTGGTGCGGGTCTTCGGCGTGCACGATCAGCAGGCCGCCGAAGCCGGTGATCTCGGCGAGCGAGGTGGCCAGCTGCTCCTGGTCGAGCTGGGGGAACTCGTCGACGCCGGACGGGGACAGGAAGCACTTGAAGCCGAAGACGCCGGCGTCGTGCAGGGGGCGCAGGTCCTTGACGTTGTCCGGGAGGGCGCCGCCCCAGAAGCCGACGTCCACGTGCGCCTTGGTGCGGGCGACCTCCTGCTTGACGCGCAGGTGGTCCACGGTGGTGGTGGGCGGAAGGGAGTTGAGGGGCATGTCGAGGATCGTGGTGACGCCCCCGGCCGCGGCGGCGCGGGTGGCGGTCCAGAAGCCCTCCCACTCGGTTCGGCCCGGGTCGTTCACGTGCACGTGGGTGTCGACCAGGCCGGGGAGCAGGACGTCGTCGCCGAAGTCCTCCAGGCGGGCGCCGGCGGGCACCTCGGCCTCGTGCGGCAGTACGGCGACGATCTTCCCGGCGGCGACGGCGACCGAAGCGGCGCGCGTCCCCTCGGGGGTGATGACGCGAGTCGAGCGCAGTACCAGTTCCACGTCGTCGGACACGCCGGAACCTCCCCATCTACTTCCACAGAGCGAAATTCAACGTTCTGTTGACGGAGTCTTCACCGCGATCCAGGGCCAGTCAAGAGCGGCCGGACAGAGCACCGACACGGCTTCCCCGCAATTGGATGTTTCCACAGCATGGAATTAGGATTTCACTATTCAGAATGTAGCTATCACCACCCGGGGTCGGCCGGGTAACTTCCCGAGGACGTCCGCCACCCGGACAAACCGCCTCTGACCGGCGGGGACGGTATTGCCCCGGCCCTAGGGCCGACGCCGACCGACCGGTAGGCTGCTTCCTTGCCTGCCAGCACCGAAAGGACCGCGCCGTGCCGACGTCCAGCGCCAGCACCACCGACGCTTCCGCCAAGACCACCGCCGGCGGCGGTGGCGTCCAGTCCCTTGAGCGCGCCTTCGACCTGCTCGAACGGATGGCCGACGCCGGGGGCGAGGTCGGCCTCAGCGAGCTGTCCGCGGCCAGCGGTCTGCCCCTGCCGACCATCCACCGCCTGATGCGCACCCTCGTGGCGTGCGGCTACGTCCGCCAGCAGCCCAATCGACGGTACTCCCTCGGCCCCCGGCTGATCCGCCTCGGCGAGTCCGCGGCGCGGCTGCTCGGCACCTGGGCGCGGCCCTACCTCGCCCGCCTGGTCGAGGAGACCGGCGAGACGGCGAACATGGCCCTGCTCGACGGCGACGAGATCGTCTACGTGGCGCAGGTGCCGTCCAAGCACTCCATGCGCATGTTCACCGAGGTGGGCCGCCGGGTGCTGCCGCACTCCACCGGTGTCGGCAAGGCGCTGCTCGCGTACACGCCCGCCGACGAGGTGCGGGCCCTGCTCGCGCGCACCGGCATGCCCGCCGCGACCGAGAAGACCATCACCACGCCCGAGGGCTTCCTCGACGCGCTGGAGCAGGTCCGCAAGGTGGGGTACGCCGTCGACGACAACGAGCAGGAGATAGGGGTCCGCTGCCTCGCGGTCTCCGTACCCAACTCGCCGACCGCCGCCGCCATCTCGATCTCCGGTCCGGCGGGCCGGGTGACCGAGGCGCTGACGGACTCGATCGTGCCGATCCTCCAGAACGTGGCGGCCGAGCTCTCCGTGGCCCTGCAGAGCCAGAGCCCCGCCTGAAGGCTTGCGGACGTACTCCGGCCCCGGCGCCCTCCGCTTCGAGGGGCGCCGGGGCCGATGCGTGCGCAGCCGCGGGCGGGCCGGGCGGCGTACGGGGTCCGCGGGGGCGGCTCAGGACGCCGGGGCCGGCTGCCTGTCCGGCAGCGTGAGGCGGCCGTCCGCCATCGTCGCGGTGCGGTCCATGCGGTCCAGGTGGGCGTGGTCGTGGGTCACCAGGACCGTGGCCGTGGAGCGCTCCCGGGTGAGGGTGACGAGCAGGTCGAGCACCGCCGCTCCGCGCTCGTGGTCCAGGGCGCTGGTGGGCTCGTCGACCAGCAGCACCGCCGGCTCGTTCATCAGGGCGCGGGCGATGTTGATCCGCTGGCGCTGGCCCCCGGAGAGCTGGTGGGGGCGCTTGTCGGCCTTGTCGGCCAGGCCCACCGCGTCGAGCAGTTCCAGGGCCCGGCGGCGCAGCGCCCGCGCCGGGCGGCCGCAGAGGTGCGCCATCACCTGGAGCTGCTCGGCCGCCGTGAGCGAGGCCAGCAGGTTCGGCTGCTGGAAGACGATGCCGATCTCCTCGCGGCGCAGGGCCGACTTCTCGGCGGCGCTGAGCCGGGCCGTGTCCCGGCCCGCCACCACCACCTGCCCCGAGTCGGGGGTGACCAGGGTGGCGGCGACGGCGAGCAGGCTGGACTTGCCGGAGCCGGACGGCCCGATCACCGCCGTCAGGGTGCCCGCGGGCACCTCCAGCCGGACCCGGTCGAGGGCGGTGAGCCGGCCCTCGCCGTCCGGGTAGGTGAGCGTGACGTCGTGCACGAGCAGGGTCATCGGGCGCTCCCGAGGGCGGTCAGCGGGTCGACGGCGGTGATCCGCCGGATGGACAGGGCCGCGCCGAGGGCACCGAGCACGATCATGATCCCGGCGGGTGCCAGCACGGTCGCGGTGGCGAGGACGAAGGGCACGTCGCCGCCGCTGATCAGCGCGCCGAACCCGGCGGCGAGCGCCGTACCGAGCCCGGTGCCGATCGCGAGCATCACGACCGCTTGGCCGAGGGCGTCCTTCAGCAGGTACGGGGTGGAGGCGCCGAGGGCCTTCAGCACGGCGACGTCCGCACTGCGCTGGATGGTCCACACGGTGAAGAAGGCCCCTATGACCAGGGCGGAGATGGCGAAGAGGAAGCCGCGCATCAGCTGGAGCGAGCCGTTCTCGGCCTGGTAGGACCCCATGGCGCCGAGCGCCTCGTCGACGGTCCGGGCCGCGGTGCCCGCCGCCCGGTCGCCGGCGGCGAGGGCGGCGCCGGACGCGTCCGGCGCGTCGAGGGCGACCACGGTGGCGAGGGTGTCCGCGGCGGCGGGGTTGCCGAGGCGCTGCCAGTCGCCCAGGTCCGTCCACACGACGGGCGTGTGGCTGTAGGCGGCGGTGCCGGAGACGGCCGCCACGGTCAGGTCGAGCGGCCCGATCCTCAGCCGCGCGCCCGTGGTGAGGCCGCCGAGCTCCTTCGCGGCCTTCTCCGTGAGGACGACCCGCCCCCGGGCGAGGCCGGCCCCGCGCGGTGCCAGGGGGCCGGCCGGGTCGACGCCGAAGACGGAGACGGCGGCCGTCCGCCCGCCCGCCGCGGCATCGGTGGTCCGGATGGCGAGCGGCTCCGCCGACCGTACGCCCGGCTGCGCCCGCCAGGCCTGCCAGGCCTTCTCGGGCACCTGGGACCGGGTGAAGGACACCTCCCGGCCCCCGGCAGGTGCGGCGAAGGCCAGGTGCGAGGCGGGCAGGCCGGTGACGGCCGAGGTGTTCTCCCGGGCCAGCCCCGCCGTGAGCCCCGACAACAGGCCCACCAGCAGGGTGATGAGCAGGACCACCGAACCCATGAGGGCGAAGCGGCCCTTCGCGAACCGTAGATCTCTCCATGCGACGAACATGCCCCCACCTTGGTCTTCGCCGGGGGTGCGGGGCATCGCGCCACGGTGGCGAACCCGGTATCGAAGGACGCATCCCGACATCAAACTTTCGATTGACCGGTGCCCGCGGGCTCGCACGTACGCTGGTCGGGCCATGGCTCTTCCGGATTCCCCCGCTCCGCGCCCCCTCACGCCCGTATCCCGCATCCTGCGCCTCTGCCTGCACGCGCTGCTGTTCGCGCTGCTCGCGCTGGCCGCGGGGCGCGCCGTCACCGATTCCGCGCCCCGCTCCGGGTGGGTGGCCGCGGCGTGCGCCGTGCTGGCCGCCGTCTACCTGGCGGGCGTACGGGCCCCTGCGGTACGCCGCGACGCGCGCGCCGGGGCGGTGTGGCTGGCAGGGCTCGGCGCGGCCTGGGCGGGGCTGCTCGCCCTCTCCCCCGACGGGCTGTGGATCGCGTTCCCGCTGTACTTCCTGGAGCTGCACCTGCTGCGGCTCCGCTGGGGGGTCGCGGCGGTCGCCGTGACGGCCTGCGCGGCGATCGGCGGCTTCCTGGCGCACAGCCGCGCGGTGGTGCCCGGTGCCTTCCTCGGGCCGCTGCTGGGCGGGGCGGTGGCGGTGGCGACCGTACTGGGCTACCAGGCGCTGTACCGGGAGAGCGAGCGGCGCCGCGAGCTGATCGAGGAGCTCATCACCACGCGCGCCGAACTGGCGGCGGCCGAGCGGGGCGCGGGCGTCCTCGCGGAGCGGGAGCGGCTGGCCCGGGAGATCCACGACACCCTCGCCCAGGGGCTGTCCTCGATCCAGCTGCTGCTGCGGGCTGCGGAGCGCACCCTGCCCGAGGACGCGGCCGCACGGGAGCACATCAGCGCGGCGCGGGGGGCGGCGCAGGACAACCTCGCCGAAGCGCGTCGATTCGTACGGGCCCTGACCCCGCCGGACCTGGAGCACGGCTCCCTCGCCGGTGCGCTGGAGCGGCTGTGCACGGCCGTCCCCGGGCCGCGGGTCCGGTTCAGCCTGAGCGGCACCCCGCGGGTGCTGCCCACCCCGTACGAGGTCGCGCTGCTGCGGATCGCGCAGTCGGCTCTGGCCAATGTGGTGCGGCACGCGGGGGCGGGGCGGGCGGAGATCACCCTGACCTTCATGGACGCTTCGGTCACGCTGGACGTGGTGGACGACGGGGACGGCTTCGCCCCTCCCCCGGCCACCGCCGGGAGGCACCCGCGGTCGGCGCCCTCGGGGGACGGCGGCTTCGGCCTGCCCGCCATGCGGGCGCGGGCCGAGAGCCTCGGCGGGCTGTTCACCGTGGAGTCCGCACCGGGCCAGGGCACCGCCGTGGCCGTCACCCTTCCGCTGCCCCTGGAGGCCACCCCATGACGATCCGGCTCCTGCTGGCCGACGACCACCCGGTGGTACGGGCCGGGCTGCGCGCAGTGCTGGACACGGAGGCGGACTTCGCGGTGGTCGCGGAGGCCGCCACCGCCGAGCGGGCGGTGGAGCTGGCCGCGGCCGAGCCGGTGGACGTGGTCCTGATGGACCTCCAGTTCGGCGCGGGGATGCACGGCTCGGCGGCGACGGCCCTGATCACGGCCCGCCCGGGGGCTCCCCGCGTACTGGTGCTGACCACGTACGACACCGATGCGGACATCCTGGCGGCCGTCGAGGCGGGCGCCTCGGGGTACCTGCTGAAGGACGCCCCGCCGGAGGAGCTGGCGGCCGCGGTGCGCACGGCTGCGGCGGGGCAGTCGGCGCTGGCCCCGGCAGTGGCGCTGCGGCTGATCGACCGTATGCGCACGCCCGCGTCGGCGCTGACGAAGCGCGAGCTGGAGGTGCTCCAGCTGGTCGCGGACGGCCTGTCGAACCAGCAGATCTCGAAGCGGCTGTTCCTGAGCCAGGCCACGGTCAAGTCCCACCTGGTCCACGTCTACGCCAAGCTCGGCGTCGACTCCCGTACCGCGGCGGTGGCCACGGCCGCGACGCGCCGGCTGATCCGCACCCCGTAGGGCGGGCGGCGCGGCAGCGGCCGGGGCGGCAGCGGTCTGGGCGGCGCGGACCGCCGCTCAGGCCACCCAGTGCGGGCGCTCCACCGCCGGGGTCAGCGGGACCCCGTCGTGGAAGGCGGCCGCGAGGCGGCGTATGCCGTCGTCCAGGTCCTGCGGCGGCAGGGTGTACGGGATCCGGATGCGGTGCTCGAAGGTGCCCGCGTCCACCCCGAAGCGGGCCCCCCGCCCGATGTGCACGCCGCAGGCGCCGGCCCGTTCGGCGAGGGCGGAGCTGACCGGCTCCCCGAGGTCCACCCAGAGCGAGAGCCCGCCCGGCGGGAGCTGCCAGGACCACTCCGGGGTGTGCCGCTGGAGCGAGCGCACCAGCGCCTCCCGCCGGATCCGCAGCTGCGCGAGCCGGGCGGGCAGCGTCCGCTCCAGCCCGTCCAGCAGGGGCAGGGCGACCAACTGGTCGAGGACCGAGCCGGTCATGTCCGAGGAGACCCGGAGCGCCGTCAGCTCGTTGATCATCTTCGCGGTGGCCCGGACCCAGCCCACCCGCAGCCCGCCCCAGTGCGTCTTGCTCAGCGAGCCGATGGTGATCACGTGGTCCGCCCCGCCCCGGGGGGCCAACGAGGCCAGCGGGGCCGGAGCCGGCACGTCCAGGGCGATGTCGGCGATCGTCTCGTCGACCACCAGCCAGGTTCCGGTGCGGCGCGTCGCCGACAGCAGCCGCAGCCGCTGCTCCTCGGGCATCAGCGCCCCGGTCGGGTTGTGGAAGTCCGGGATCACGTACGCCAGCCTCGGCACGGTCTGGCGCAGGGTGCTCTCGGCGATCTCCATGTCCCAGCCCGCATCGGACACCGCGATCGAGCCGGTGCGCAGCCGTGCGTGCCGCAGGGCGTCCAGGGCGTTGGCGTACGTGGGGTTCTCGGTGACCACCCGGTCCCCGGCGCCGCAGAGCAGGCCCACCACCAGGGCGAAGGCCTGCTGGGCCCCGGCGGTGACGAGGATCTGCTCGGGCCGCGTCGCGAGCCCGCGCCGGCTGAACCGCTCGGCTATGGCGGTGCGCAGGTCGGGCAGGCCGAAGGGGTGGTAGCCGGGGCTGTGGGCGAGGCCGGGCAGCCGGGGCGCCGCCCAGGCGAGGGCTTCGGTCAGGGCCTGGTCCGGGGCTCCCATGGCGGCGATCGCGAGGTCGATGCCGGGGTCTCCGTCGGCCCGGTAGCCGCCGGCGCCCACCAGCAGGTGGGCGCCGACCGGGCCGTGGCCGTCGGGGAGTTCGGTCCAGGTGCCGGAGCCGCGCCGGCTGCGGACGTAGCCGCTCTCGCGCAGCAGGTCGTAGGCCCCGGTGACGGTGGCCCGGCTGGCACCGACCGCCTCGGCGAGCTCACGTTCGGCGGGCAGGCGTACGTGCAGGGCGATCCGGCCGTCGAGGATCAGGGTCCGGACGGCGTCGGCCAGGGCCCGGTAGCCGGGGCGGGCCAGCACGTCGGCGGGCAGCAGCGCCGCGAGCTGGCGGCTCCCGATCGTCCTGTCCGCCGTCTGGACCACTCGCCCGTTTGCCATGCCAACCTCCCCTGATTGGCTCTGCCGATCAGGCCAATCGGGGACCAGACTCGCGGTATTGGCCCCTGATTGGCAAGGAGTTCCGCGATGTCGACCCCGCTGACCGACCGACACGAACGAGCCCTGGTGGCCGCCGCCGAGAACCGGATCGCCCAGCCGCTGCCGATCGGGGCCGCGCTGGCCGCCGTCCGGCGGGTTCTGGCACGCAGGCCCCGCGGCGCGGCGCAGGGGCGAGAATCGCTGTCATGTCAGCCACCAGAGACCACAGCGCAGACCACCGTGCAGACCACGGCCAGGACCACGGCGCAGACCACTCCGCTCGCCCCGTGATCGCGGGCCTGCTCCTCGCGGCCGGCGGCGGCCGGCGCCTCGGCGGCCGCCCCAAGGCCCTGCTCCCCTACCGCGGCCGCCCCCTGATCGAGAACGCGGTCCGGGTGCTCCGCGAGGCGGGCTGCGACCCCGTCCACGTGGTGCTCGGCGCCGCGGCCGCGGAGGTCCGCGAGCGGGCGGACCTGGCCGGCTGCGTGCTCGTGGACAACCCGGACTGGGCGCAGGGCATGGGCTCCTCCCTGCGGGTCGGCCTCGCCTCGCTGGCCGGCACGGGAGCCGGCGCGGCACTCGTCTCGCTGGTGGACCAACCGGGCATCGGGACCGCCGCGGTGGCCCGGGTGCTGGAGGCGTACCGCTCCCCCGCGAGCCTCGTGGCGGCTGCGTACGACGGGGAGCGGGGCCATCCGGTGCTGTTCGGCGCGGACCGGTGGGCGGACATCGCGGCGACGGCGGAGGGCGACAAGGGCGCGCGGGTCCACCTGACACATCACGCCGACGAGCTCAGGCTGGTGGAGTGCGGGGACGTCGCCGAGGCCTTCGACATCGACACGCCGCCCGACCTGGCACGACTGGCTTGAGCTCCGGTGGCCCGGGGCCTGAGCGGCCTGTGACCGCCATGGCACTGAGGGCCACGGTGATCCGGAATCTGTCGACTCAGAGAATCTCGACATCAACAAACCATTGAACTTCCACCATAAGGAAATTACTATCCACTGGTCAGAAGCGCCCTGAACCCCCAGACGGCGCCCGCGACCGTTTCCGGAACTCTCCACACCCGACGGCACTGCGTGCCGTCTCGCGCGAGCATTCCCCCGCGGCCGCCAGGCACCGCCGCTGAAGGAGTGACAGACATGTCCGCACCAGCGCCGTCATCGCTGGCCATCGTCGACGCCGAACCCCTGCCCCGCCAGGACGAGGTCCTTACCGAAGCGGCTCTCGCCTTCGTGGCCGAGCTCCACCGCCGGTTCACCCCCCGCCGCGACGAGCTCCTCGCCCGCCGCGCCGAGCGCCGCGCCGAGATCGCCCGCACCTCCCACCTCGACTTCCTCCCGGACACCGCACAGGTCCGCGAGGGCGACTGGAAGGTCGCGCCGGCCCCGGCCGCGCTGAACGACCGCCGTGTGGAGATCACCGGCCCGACGGACCGCAAGATGACCATCAACGCCCTGAACTCGGGCGCCAAGGTCTGGCTCGCCGACTTCGAGGACGCCTCGGCCCCCACCTGGGAGAACGTCGTCCTCGGCCAGCTCAACCTGATCGACGCCTACGAGCGCCGCATCGACTTCACCGACGAGCGCACGGGCAAGACGTACGCCCTGAGGCCCGCCGAACAGCTCGCCACCGTGGTCATGCGGCCCCGCGGCTGGCACCTGGAGGAGCGTCACCTGCAGCTGGACGGCCGCGCGGTGCCGGGCGCCCTGGTGGACTTCGGCCTGTACTTCTTCCACAACGCCAAGCGCCTGATCGACCTCGGCAAGGGCCCGTACTTCTACCTGCCGAAGACGGAGTCGCACCTGGAGGCCCGCCTCTGGAACGAGATCTTCGTCTTCGCCCAGGACTACGTCGGCATCCCGCAGGGCACGGTCCGCGCGACCGTCCTGATCGAGACGATCACTGCGGCGTGCGAGATGGAGGAGATCCTCTACGAGCTGCGCGACCACGCGGCGGGCCTGAACGCGGGCCGCTGGGACTACCTCTTCTCCATCGTGAAGAACTTCCGCGACGGCGGGGAGAAGTTCGTCCTCCCGGACCGCAACGCGGTGACGATGACGGCCCCGTTCATGCGGGCGTACACCGAACTCCTGGTGCGCACCTGCCACAAGCGCGGCGCCCACGCCATCGGCGGCATGGCGGCCTTCATCCCGTCCCGCAAGGACGCCGAGGTCAACCGGATCGCGTTCGAGAAGGTCCGGGCCGACAAGGACCGCGAGGCCGGTGACGGCTTCGACGGCTCCTGGGTCGCACACCCCGACCTGGTCCCGATCGCGATGGCCTCCTTCGACGCGGTCCTCGGCGACAAGCCGAACCAGAAGGACCGCCTGCGCGAGGACGTCTCGGTGGCTCCCGGCGAGCTGATCGCGATCGACTCGCTGGACGCCAGGCCCACGTACGAGGGCCTGCGCAACGCGGTGCAGGTCGGCATCCGCTACATCGAGGCCTGGCTGCGCGGTCTGGGCGCCGTCGGTATCTTCGGCCTGATGGAGGACGCGGCCACGGCCGAGATCTCCCGTTCGCAGGTCTGGCAGTGGATCAACGCCGGTGTCGTCTTCGAGAACGGCGTGCGGGCCACCGCCGAGCTGACCCGCACGATCGCGGCGGAGGAACTGGCCGCGATCCGCGCCGAGATCGGCGAGGAGGCCTTCACCGCCGGCAAGTGGCAGCAGGCCCACGACCTCTTCCTCCAGGTCTCCCTGGACGCGGACTACGCGGACTTCCTGACCCTCCCGGCCTACGACCAGCTCGTCGGCTGACGCCCCGCCCCGCCTTCGGCTGACCTCGCACAGCAGCCGAAAACCCCTCACCACGGCTCCGCCCCCGCTGCCCTCCGGCACGGGGGCGGAGCTGTGCGCGCACCACAACTCCCGAACGAATGGTCGGGCGTTACGTCATCGTAATCTGCGGCTACCTAGCGGTAACAACGTGCGCCGTGTCACCTTTCCGGTGCCACCGGCCGGCGGTCCTCCCCCACTTACCCAGCCATGTACCGGACTTGTCCGGATTTTCGGCATGGCCGAACGCAGGAGTTCCGTCGTGATCGGATTCCGCAACGCCAGCAAGAACCGGGCCGCCCGTCGTGTGCGACGACTCGCCGGAGTCGGGATGGTCGTGCCGCTCGCCGTCAGCGCGCTGGTCGGCGGCGCCGGGACCGCCGTGGCCGGGCCCGGCAGCGGGCCCACCGCCGTGGTGTCCATGGGCGACAGCTACATCTCCGGCGAGGCCGGCCGCTGGAAGGGCAACAGCCTCACCAACACGGGCAGCAGGAACGGCACCGACCGGGCCTGGGTCAGCGGGAGCACCTACGATCCCGCCAGGGTGTACGGCAGCACCGCGGGCGGCTGCCACCGGTCCGACTCCGCCGAGGTCAAGAGCGCCGGGGCGATCGCCGACGTCGCCGTGAACCTGGCCTGCTCCGGGGCGGTCTCCGCGAACGTGTTCCGCGCATCCAACGGCGGCGTGGCCTTCAAGGGCGAGGCCCCGCAGGCCGATCAGCTCGCCGCCGTGGCCGCAGCCGACAACGTCAAGGTCATCGCCCTGTCCATCGGCGGGAACGACCTCGGCTTCGCCGACATCATCAAGGAGTGCGCGTACGACTTCGTGCTCTGGAACTCCTACTGCTACGACGACCAGCAGTACGACGTCGACCAGAAGATCGACGGGGTCATGGCCGGTGTCGGCAAGTCCGTCGACGAGATCCGGGCCGTGATGCGGGGCGCCGGGTACGCAGACTCCTCGTACCGGATCGTCCTGCAGTCCTACCCCTCGCCCATACCGCGCGGCGTCGAGAACCGCTACACCCAGAGCGACTGGAGCCGGCTCAACACCGGCGGATGCCCCTTCTGGAACAAGGATTCCGACTGGGCGCGGGACTCGCTCGTCCCGCAGCTCGCGAACCGCCTCAAGGCGGTGGCCGCCGCCAAGGGCGTGCAGTTCCTGGACCTGCGGGACATGCTCCAGGGCCGCGAGGTGTGCGCCACCGCGAGCAAGCAGGTGACCTCCGCGGTCCCGGCGTCGGCGAAGACGAGCGAGTGGGCGCGCTGGATCGACAGCAGCGAGACGCAGGGCCTCGTCCAGGAGTCCATGCACCCGAACCACTTCGGCCAGCTCGCCGCCGGCCGCTGCCTGGCCCTGGCGGTGGCCCAGCCCGCCACCGCCAACGTCGGCTGCAAGAACACGGCGGGAGCGGACCAGAGCGGGATGTACCTCTCCCCCGCCTCGTGAGCCCCCCGCTTACAACCAGGTGATCGACGGCGGTGCGGGCCGGCATGCTCCGGTGCATGGCAGCCCGTACCGCACGCCCGAGCCTCTACCTCTCCGTCGACGTCGAGGCCGGCGGCCCCATCCCCGGCCCGTACTCGGTGATCAGCTTCGGCGCCGCCGTCGCCGGCCGGCAGGACGGGCCCTCGTATACGGCCGCCGATCCGGAACGGGACACCTTCTACCGCGAGTTGTGTCCGATCAGCGACCCGTACGTGCCGGAGGCGCTCGCGATCAGCGGACTGGCCGCCTCCTTCGACTGGACGTTCCTGTACTGGTACCTCATGCGGTTCGGCGGCGAGAGCCCCTTCGGGCACTCCGGCTGCCTGGACATGAAGACGCTGTACGCGAGGAAGGCGGGCGTCCCGCTGCGGGCCGCGGTCAAGGGCCGGATGCCGAGGGAGCTCCTCTCCCGCCGCCCCCACACCCACCACGCCCTCGACGACGCCGTCGAACAGGCCGAGCTGATGAGCAGCCTCATGCTGTGGCAACCGCCCCGGCCCTAGGAACTCCCGTTCCGATCCTGTCCGTTCCGGCCTGTAGGGTCGGCTGATTCGACGATCACGGGGAGTGCCATGTTCAGGTCTTCAGTACGGGGCGCGGCCGTGGTGGCCGTGGCCTTGGCCGCGCTCAGCGTCTCCTGCGGCGCAACCGGCACGGCCCCGAAGGCCGGCGCGCCGGCCGGAGGTGCGGCCGGGACCACCGGCGGGGCCGGCTCGCCGGCGGGCACGCCCGCTCCCCCCTCGGCGCCCGCTTCGAGACCGGCCGAGAAGGTGCGCGACGCCTTCGCCGGGCTCCAGGCGACCCTGGGCGAATCGTGCACCCCGGGCAACTGTGCGTACTTCCTCGGGCGGGTCTACGACGAACTCCACCGCATGGACCGCGCCATGAAGGCGGACCCGAAGGGGCCCGGCCACTTCCCCGAGCCGATCGAACTGATCGAGAAGCTCGACGGGGAGCTCGGCGGCGACCGGTCCTTCGAGAACCTCAAGGAGCACCAGACTTCGCTGATCGGCACCCGCGACAAGATCAACGCCTGGATGCAGGGCCACCCCGACGACTACCGCTGACGCCGGCACGGCGGTGCGCACGCCACGCCCGCAGTGGGTGGCGTGCGCGCCGCCGTACCGTACGGCCGTACGGCGCTAGTGCACCGGCAGCGGTTCCGGGAGGGGCTCGGCGTTCGCGGAACGCCTGGCACCCAGGTGGTTGAAGGCCAGGTTCAGCACGATGGCCACCACGCAGCCGGTGCTGATGCCCGAGTCCAGGACGACCAGCAGGTCCTCGGGGAAGGCGTGGTAGAAGTCGGGCGCGGCGATCGGGATCAGGCCGATGCCCACGGAGGCGGCCACGATGAGGGCGTTCTCGCCCTTCTCCATGGCCGCGCCGGCCAGGGTCTGGATCCCGCTGGCCGCCACCGAGCCGAACAGCACGATCCCGGCGCCGCCGAGGACCGGCAGCGGGACCACTCCGATGACCGAGGCCGCCATCGGGCACAGGCCCAGCACGATCAGGATGACCCCGCCCGCGGCCACGACGAACCGGCTGCGCACCTTGGTCATCGCCACCAGGCCGATGTTCTGCGCGAAGGCGCTGCACATGAACCCGTTGAACAGCGGGCTGAGCGCGCTGCCGAGGGTGTCGGCGCGCAGGCCGCCCTCGATGGTGCGGGCGTCCGCCGGGCGGCCGACGATCTTGCCGAGGGCCAGGATGTCGGCGGTGGACTCCGTCATGCAGACCAGCATGACGATGCACATCGAGAGGATGGCGGCGACCTGGAACTGCGGGGCGCCGAAGTGGAAGGGGGTCGGGAAGCCCACCACGGAGGCGTTCTTGACGGCGTCGAAGCTGGTCATGCCGAGCGGTATCGCCAGGAGCGTGCCGGCGACCAGGCCGAGCAGGATGGCGATCTGCTGGAGGAAGCCGCGCAGGAACTTGCGCATTAGCAGGACGATCACGAGGGTGGCGGCGGCCATGCCGATGTTCTTCATCGAGCCGTAGTCGGTGGCGGTGCGGTTGCCGCCCTGGGACCAGTTGAAGGCCACCGGCAGCAGGGAGACGCCGATCAAGGTGATGACCGTACCGGTGACGACGGGCGGGAAGAAGCGGACCAGTTTGCCGAAGTAGGGGGCCGCGAAGAAGCCGATGACCCCGGCCACGATGATGGCGCCGAAGATGACGGGGACGGCGTGGTCCCCCTGGCCCTTGCCTATGGCGATCATCGGGGTCACGCCGGCGAACGAGACGCCGTTGACGAAGGGGAGTTTGGCGCCGATCTTCCAGAAGCCGAGGGTCTGGAGGAGGGTGGCGAGCCCTGCGGTGAAGAGGGAGGCGCCCATCAGGAAGGCGGTCTCGCCGGCGGAGAGTCCGACGGCAGGGCCGACGATCATGGGCGGGGCTACGACACCCGCGTACATGGCGGCCACGTGCTGGAGCCCGCTCGTGAACATCTTCAGCGGAGGCAGGGTCTCGTCGACCGGGTGCTTCTCCTCCGGTACTGCGACTGCGTCTTTGCGAAACCTGGGCGTGGGTGCCACGGCTTCCTCCGGTCGGTTAAACACGTCGGCAGCGACGTGGGTGTCATGGAGGTGGTGCGAAAGCTCTGCGAGTCGAGACGGTGTTCAGTTGTGGGTGGTGCGGGGGTCACGGGGTTCAGGGCATGCGGAAACGATTCGCCCGAGTCGTGTTCCGCCAGGGGAGAGCAGTGGCACGAGTCACCGCCCCCGGGGGCGCCCTCGGAAGTCCCTCAGGCGCTTCCCGGGAACGGCTGCCGCGGACCCCGCTCGGGTCCGCGGCCTCCGGCCGGGGGCCGTCCCCCCCGGCCGGACATCTGCAGAACCTCCCGGCCGCAGCCGGGGGAGATCAGCCCTGCGCGGTGATGCGCGCGAGGCGCTGGGCCTCTTCCCGTGTGGACACCGCGATGGCGTCCTCGTCGGCGAAGAGCAGTCGGTTGTCCTCGACGATCTGCTTGCCGTTGACCAGCGACAGGGTCACCGGGGCGGCCGCACCGAAGACCAGCGCGGTCACCGGGTCGGCGATGGAGGAGTGGGCCAGCGTGCCCAGGTTCCACATCACCAGGTCGGCCAGCTTGCCGACCTCCAGGGAGCCGATCTGCGAGGCGCGGCCGAGCACCTGGGCGCCGCCGTACGTGCCCAGGCGCAGGGCCTGACGCGCGTTGAGGGCGCGCTCGCGGTGCACCGGGTTGAGGCGGTTGATCAGCAGCGCGTTGCGCAGCTCGGTGTGCAGCTCACCGGACTCGTTGGAGGCGGTGCCGTCCACGCCGAGGCCGACCGGGACACCGGCGGCGAGCATGTCCGGGACGCGGGCGATGCCGGCGGCCAGACGGGCGTTGGAGGACGGGCAGTGCGCGACGCCGGTCTTGGTCCGGGCGAACGCGGCGATGTCGGAGTCGTTCATGTGGACGCTGTGCGCCATCCACACGTCCTCGCCGAGCCAGCCGGTCGACTCGAAGTAGTCGGTCGGGCCCATGCCGAACAGCTCCTTGCAGAACTGCTCTTCCTCGACCGTCTCCGAGCCGTGCGTGTGCATGCGCACACCCAGTCGGCGGGCCAGTTCGGCGCCCTGCTTCAGCAGTTCGGTAGAGACCGAGAAGGGGGAGCACGGGGCGACGGCGACCTGGGTCATCGCGTCGAAGGAGTAGTCGTGGTGCTTCTTGACGGTCGCCTCGGTGTCGGCGAGCGCGCCTTCGAGGGTCTCGACGGCGTGGTCCGGCGGCAGGCCGCCGTCCTTCACGCTGCGGTCCATGGAGCCGCGGGCGAGGGTGAAGCGGACGCCCATTTCGGAGGCGGCGCGGATGATCGCGCCGGAGAGGTCGCCGGAGCCCTTGGGGAAGACGTAGTGGTGGTCCATGGCGGTGGTGACGCCGCCCTTGGCCATCATCGCCAGGGAGCCCTGGGCGGCCGTGTACGCCATCTGCTCGTCGATCCGCGCCCACGTCGGGTACAGCGCGACGAGCCAGTTGAAGAGGTTGTGGTCGGTGGCCAGACCGCGCGTGATCCACTGGTAGAAGTGGTGGTGGGTGTTGACCAGACCCGGGGTGACGAGGTGACCCGTGCCGTCGATGCGGCGGACCACATTGTCGAGGTTCTCGGGGGCCTTGCCCGCGCCGATCGACTCGATCTTGTTGCCGGCGACGACCACGTAGCCCGAGGCGTACTCGGTGTCGTTCGCGTCGACGGTCGCAATCGCACAGTTTTCGATGACGATGCGCTCTACGGCGCTGTCACGGGCTGCCGATGCTGCCATGGGACTTCCTCGTGCTTTCAGTGGCGGTGCGGGCACGGCAAAACCCAGGGGATTTGAGTGCCGGAGCCGGGGGCCTGGACAGCTGACGGTACTGCCGCCCCGTGTGTTGCGTCCGGGTGCCGATTCACGAAGTTGCAGGTGTGTCGCGTGGGGGGCGTGCGCCGTCCCGGGGCCACTGCGGAGCCCCGGGACGCGCCTGCCGCATCAGAGGTTGGTCATGTCCACGGGGATGCGGGCGTCAACGCCGTCCCGCAGGACCGTGGCCTCGATCAGACCGTACGGGCGGTCCGCGGCGAAGTAGACCTCGTTGTCGTTCTTGAGGCCGAAGGGCTCCAGGTCGACGAGGAAGTGGTGCTTGTTCGGGAGCGAGAAGCGGACCTCGTCGATCTCCGAACGGTGGTTGATGATGCGCGAACCCATCTGGTACAGGGTCTGCTGCAGCGAGAGGGAGTAGGTCTCCGCGAAGGCCTGGAGCATGTGCTTCTTGGTCTCGGCGTAGGACTTCTCCCAGTTGGGCATCCGCTGCTCGTCGTCCGACCAGTTGAAGCGCCAGCGGCCCGACACCTGGGTGGCCAGGATGCGGTCGTACGCCTCCTGCAGGGTCGTGTACTTGTCCTTCACGTAACCCCAGAACTCGGAGTTCGTGGAGTTCATGACGATGAGGTCCTTGAGGCCGGAGATGACCTCCCACTTCTCACCGTCGTACGTGATCTGGGTGACGCGGGTCTCCATGCCCTTGCGGACGAAGGAGTGGTTCACCTCGTCGGAGCCGATGAACTTGGAGTTGGCGTCCGAGGTGGCGATCCGGTCCCAGGCGTACTCCTCGATCCGGATGCGCGCCCGCTTGATCGGCTCCTGGCTGGTGACGAACCAGCGCGCCAGGTGGATGCCGAACTGCTCGGCGGACTCGATGCCGTATTCCTTGGCGAAGGCGTACACCGTGTTCTTGGTGGTGTCCGTCGGCAGGACGTTGGCGTTCGACCCGGAGTAGTGGACGTCGTCCATGTCGCCGGAGAGGGCGACCGAGACGTTCAGGTCCTTGATGTGGTGGGTGTCGCCGTCCCGCGTGATCTTGACGACGCGGTTCTCTGCTTTGCCGTACTGGTTCTGGCCGAGAATCGTGGGCATGTCTGCTAGCTCCCTCGGTAAACGGAGTAGCCGAACGGGTTGAGCAGCAGCGGTACGTGGTAGTGCTCGCCCGGGTTCACCGCGAAGGTGATCGTGACCTCGGGGAAGAACGCACCGCTGTCCCTTACGCGGGGGGCGTCCTGCTGCGCCTCGGCGGCTTGCTTCTTGGAGAAGTACGCCTCGGTCTCGAAGTCGAGGCGTACGTGGGTGGTGCCCTCCGGCAGGGCCGGGAGGTCCTTGCAACGCCCGTCGGCGTCGGTCGCGGAGCCGCCGAGCGCCTTCCACTCTGCGTCGAAGCCCGAGCGGGCCGACAGCGAGATGGCGACGCCCTCGGCGGGGCGGCCGATGCTGGTGTCCAGGATGTGCGTGGACACCGAGGCGGTGGTCTCAGTGCTCATGGTTGTTCACTCTCCTTCGACGAGTCGGGTCAGTCGGATCCGGTTGATCTTGACGAGCTCTCCGCGGGCGATCTCCCGCTCGACCTCGGCATCGTTCTCGATCCGGACCTTGACCGCGTCCCGCATCTGCTCGCCGGTCGCACCGGTGGCGCAGATCAGGAAGACGTGGCCGAACTTCTCCTGGTACGCCAGGTTCAGTTCGAGCAGTTCAGCCTTGAGCTCCTCGGAGGCCCCGGCCATGCCGCGCTGCTCGCGGGCGGAAGTCGGGTCGCCGGGCTTCGGCCGGCCGATCGGCGGGTGGCCCGCCATCGCCTCTTCCAGGTCGGCCGCGGTCAGCTCGGCCATGGCGGCGTCACTGGCGGCGAACAGGGCGTCGGCGGTGGTGAAGGGGCGCTGGGCGAGCAGCTTGCTCCCCCATGCCGAACTGGCGCACACCTCGTGCAGCTCGGCCGTGGCCGCACTGTCGTCCAAGGTGTTGAACCGGGTGAGACCCGGGGTCGGACTCGAAGTCACGGTAGGCCTCCGTGGCCTTGTTGCTTTGACGGGCTGGGCATAGCTAACGCCCTCGACAACACCGCGTCAACACTTTGTTGAAACTTCCCGTACACAAAAGCCGCCGCCCGGATGAATGGGGCGGCGGCTCGTCACCGTGGGTCAGGCCGTATCACGCTTGGTGGTTCTTGGGGGGCCTTTGGGAGTGTTTGAGTCCCGGTTCAAGTAGTTGTAGACCGTGAAACGGCTTACGCCCAGTGCGCTCGCCACCGTCTCCACGCCGTGCCGTACGGAGAAGGCGCCCCGCGCCTCCAGTATCCGCACCACGTCCTGCTTGGACTTCCGGTCCAGCTGCGACAACGGTACGCCGTGCTTGCGCTCCAGGGCCGCCAGGATGTGGTCCAGCGAGTCGGAGAGCTGGGGCAGGCGGACCGCCAGCAGGTCCTGCCCCTCCCAGGCGAGCACGACGTCGTCGGGCTGCGCGAGGGCGGGATCCATCAGCACGCCGCCCATCGCGTCCACCAGCGGCTTGACCGCGGCGACGAACGGGTGATCACGGGGCTCGGTCATGGGGTGTCCTCCCGGATCACGTTGACCTGCAGCGAAACCCGCGTGGCTCCGGCTTCCAGCGCGTCGCGCAGCAGCGCGGACACCGCGCCGAGCACCTCGCCGACGTCCCCTTCGGCGGTGTTGCCGAACGGGCCGACATCCACGGCGTCCAGCTGCGCCTTCTGGATGACCTCGCGAGCGGCCACGGCATGGGCGGGGGCCTCTTCGAGATCGAAGGGCTCGGTCGTGAACTCCACTCTCAATCGCACGCTGGTCAAGCTACCTCCCGGTCACGATTTTTCGGCAGTCCGTACTTGACAAGTGCGTCGCCCTGCTTGCAGTCTTCCATCAGGCAGAAACAAACTTCCGCAATACGGAAGGAGCGCACACCCCTCATGGGATACACGGACCAGCGCTTCGATGTGAACCTTTCGATCCTCTTCACGGAACTCCCGCTTCTGGAGCGTCCCGCGGCTGCCGCCGCGGCGGGCTTCACCGCGGTCGAGCTGTGGTGGCCCTGGATCGAGACCCCCACCCCCGCCCAGGAGGAGCTCGACGCCCTCAAGAAGGCTCTTGAGGACGCCGGCACCCAGCTGGTCGGCCTGAACTTCTACGCCGGCCAACTGCCGGGCCCGGACCGCGGTGCGGTGTCGGTTCCCGGTGAGGAGTCGGAGCGCTTCAACGCCAACATCAACGTGGCCGCCGATTTCGCGGCCTCGGTCGGCTGCAAGGCGCTGAACGCCCTCTACGGCAACCGCGTCGAGGGTGTGGACCCCGCCGTCCAGGACGAGCTCGCGCTCAAGAACCTGGTCGTGGCCGCCCGGGCGGCGGACCGCGTCGGCGCGATCCTCCTGATCGAGACCCTCAACAAGCCCGAGTCGCCGCTCTACCCGCTGGTGAGCGCCCCGGCCGGCATCGAGGTCGTGGACAAGGTGAACGAGGCCACCGGCCTCGGCAACGCCAAGTTCCTGCTCGACCTGTACCACCTGGCGATGAACGATGAGGACCTCTCCGAGGTCATCGAAAAGTACGCCGCCAAGACCGGCCACGTCCAGATCGCGGACAAGCCGGGACGCGGTGCCCCCGGCACCGGTGAGCTGCCTCTTGAGGACCTGCTCGACCAGCTGAAGAAGGCCGGATACCAGGGCTACGTAGGCCTGGAGTACAAGGCGGCCGACGCCGCCGCGTCCTTCGAATGGCTGCCGGCCGAGGCCCGCGCCGCCCGATAGGCGGAACAAGTCCAGGCGATCAGCCAGGCACCCCCCGCACTTTTCGTACAAAGCATTAAGAGAAGGACCCTCATCATGAGCACCCTCCCCAAGATCGCCTGGATCGGCCTCGGAATCATGGGCTCCCCCATGTCCGAGAACCTCATCAAGGCCGGCTACCCGGTCACCGGCTTCACCCTGGAGCAGGACAAGCTGGACCGCCTGGCCGCCGCCGGCGGCACCGCCGCCGGCTCGATCGCCGAGGCCGTCAAGGACGCCGACGTCGTCATCACGATGGTGCCCGCCTCCCCGCAGGTCGAGGCCATCAACTACGGCCCCGAGGGCATCCTGGAGAACGCGAAGTCCGGCGCGCTGATCATCGACATGTCGTCGATCACCCCGCAGACCTCGATCGACCTGGCGAAGAACGCCGCCGAGAAGGGCATCCGCGTCATCGACGCCCCGGTGTCCGGCGGCGAGGCCGGCGCCATCGAGGCCGTCCTGTCGATCATGGTGGGTGGCGAGCAGGCCGACTTCGACGCGGCCCTCCCGATCCTTGAGACGCTCGGCAAGACCATCGTCCTGTGCGGTCCACACGGCTCGGGCCAGACGGTGAAGGCCGCCAACCAGCTGATCGTCGCGGTGAACATCCAGGCGTGCGCCGAGGCCGTGGTCTTCCTTGAGAAGTCCGGCGTGAACCTCCAGGCCGCCCTGGACGTCCTCAACGGCGGCCTGGCCGGCTCCACGGTCCTGACCCGCAAGAAGGACAACTTCCTGAACCGCGACTTCAAGCCCGGTTTCCGGATCGACCTGCACCACAAGGACATGGGCATCGTCACCGACGCCGCCCGCAACGTCGGTGCGGCCCTCCCGGTCGGCGCGGTCGTCGCCCAGCTGGTCGCCTCGCTGCGCGCCCAGGGTGACGGCGGCCTGGACCACTCGGCCCTGCTGCGGGCGGTCGAACGCCTGTCCGGCGCCCAGATCTGATCCCGGGTCCGCCCCTCCCGTCCCCTCCCCACTGAGGGGACCTGTTCCCGCCAGGGGAACTCCCCGCAAGGGGACTTGAGTTTCCGGATGGCGCCGGTGCTGACACCTGTCCTGTCGCGCCCAAGCGCCGGCGCCGTCCGGATTACCCTCTCTCCATCTTTCTTCAACAAACTGTTGACGTTGAGTTCAGCCTCGAACTAGGTTGTTCCGCATGACGGAAGACACTTTCCGTCGGCAGTTACCCGTACGGAAGGTCACCATGTCGAAGCGCACGCTGACGACCGAGTCCGGCGCCCCGGTCGCCGACAATCAGAACTCCGCCACCGCCGGCGTCGGTGGCCCGCTCCTGATCCAGGACCAGCAGCTCCTGGAGAAGCTTGCCCGCTTCAACCGTGAGCGCATCCCGGAGCGTGTGGTGCACGCCCGCGGTTCGGCCGCGTACGGCTACTTCGAGGTGACCGACGACGTCACCGCGTACACCAGTGCCGCCTTCCTGAACACGGTCGGCAAGAAGACCGAGACCTTCCTGCGCTTCTCCACCGTCGCCGACTCGCTGGGCGGCGCGGACGCGGTCCGCGACCCGCGCGGCTTCGCGCTGAAGTTCTACACCGAAGAGGGCAACTACGACCTCGTCGGCAACAACACCCCGGTGTTCTTCATCAAGGACCCGATCAAGTTCCCCGACTTCATCCACTCCCAGAAGCGCGACCCGTTCACGGGCAAGCAGGAGCCGGACAACGTCTGGGACTTCTGGGCGCACGCCCCCGAGGCGACGCACCAGATCACCTGGCTGATGGGCGACCGCGGCATACCGGCGTCGTACCGCCACATGAACGGCTACGGCTCCCACACCTACCAGTGGACCAACGAGCAGGGCGAGGCCTTCTTCGTCAAGTACCACTTCAAGACGAACCAGGGCATCCGCTGCCTGTCCTCCGACCAGGCCGCAGAGCTGGTCGGCAAGGACGCCAACTCACACCAGACCGACCTGCTCCAGGCGATCGAGCGCGGCGTGAACCCGAGCTGGACCCTCTACGTCCAGATCATGCCGGCCGCCGAGGCCGCGGACTACCGCTTCAACCCGTTCGACCTCACCAAGGTGTGGCCGCACGCCGACTACCCGCTGCAGCGCGTGGGCCGCCTGGTCCTCGACCGCAACCCGGACAACGTCTTCGCCGAGGTCGAGCAGTCCGCCTTCTCCCCGAACAACTTCGTCCCGGGCATCACCGCCTCGCCGGACAAGATGCTCCAGGGCCGCCTGTTCGCGTACGCCGACGCCCAGCGCTACCGCCTCGGTGTGAACCACACCCAGCTGCCGGTCAACGCCCCGAAGGCGACGAAGGCCGACAACTACGGCCGCGACGGTGTCATGGCGCTGCGCAACGGCTCGCGTCACGACAAGAACTACGAGCCCAACTCGTACCAGGGCCCGGCCGAGACCGGCCTGGCGCTGGGCGCCCCGAAAGCCGTCTCCGGCTACACGGGCACCCACGCGGCCCCGGCGCACACCAAGGACGACGACTTCTTCCAGGCCGGTGAGCTCTACCGCCTGATGTCGGAGGCCGAGAAGCAGCGCCTGGTGGCGAACATCGCAGGCGGCCTCTCGCAGGTCACCCTCGAAGACGTCATCGAGAAGAACCTGGCTCACTTCCACGCCGCGGACGCCGACTACGGCAAGCGCGTCGAGGAGGCCGTCCGCGCCCTGCGCGAGGGCTGAGCCGCACAAGCTGCGCCGGGAGCCTGGCGGGAGGTCAGGCTCCGGGTGCTCAGCCCCTACTGCGGACCCGGATGAGGGGTGGTTCGCAGTGGGGGCGGGACGAGGACCGTGGTGGGCGTCGAGCCAGTGCGGTGGTAATGGGTTCTCCGACCCGTCTCTTGACCTGAGGGAGACGATGCCGGGGTTCTCGTCGCCGCCCGCCACGGTCCCAGCCACTCCTCTCGTACCGGGGTCGCGCACAGAGTCCCCTGTACGAGAGGCACACGACTCCGCCCGGCGGTGCGAACGTCCTGTCGCGCCAGCCTCGCACCGTCGGGCGGTCACACCCAAAGCGCCGAGTCACGGACGGTCCCGTGACTCGGCGCTTTGTCATGCGCGCGCGTGGCGTCGTGCGCGGGCCGTCATGCGCGGGTCGTCATGCGCGGGTCGTCATGGGCAGGTCCTCATGCGCGGGCGTGGCGCGGAAGGCGTGCGGAGAGGGCGAGGGCGGCGGCCAGGAGGACCAGGGTCGTCAGGGCCGTGGCGGACAGGGCGGTGGCGGCCGTGGCGCCGTGGTCGGTGAAGGCCGTCCAGACCGTGACCAGCAGGGCCACCCCCAGGGCGCCGGCCAGCTGCTGCACGGCGTCCAGAACTCCGGAGGCCGAGCCCACCTCCGCTTCTGCGACCCCCGCCAGGATGACGTCGAACAGCGGCGGGATGACCAGGCCCATGCCGAGACCGGTGACGAGGGTGCCCGGCACCAGCCGCCAGCCGTCCATCGCGGCGTCGGCCGAGGCGGCGAGCAGCACGAGGCCGAGGGCGGTCAGGACGATCCCGCTCTGGATCACCACCCGACCGTGCCGCCGGGCGAGCGAACCGGCCGGGCCGGCCGACAGGGCGATGCCGAGAGCCATGGGGGCGACGGAGTATCCCGCTCCCTGCGGCGAGAGCCCGAGCGGGCCCTGGAGGAAGAGGGAGAGCACCAGCATCAGCCCGGTGAACGAGGCGTAGAAGACCAGGGCTACCCACATGCCGCCGGTGTAGGCCCGGTTGGCCAGCAGGCTCGGTTCCACCAGCGGGGAGGGGCGCCGCCGCTGGAGCCGCCCGAAGAGCAGGAACCCGGCGGGCCCCGCGGCCGCCAGGACGAGCGACCAGACGGGCCAGCCCAGTTCCGGCCCCTGCACGAGCGGGAACACCACGGCCGCGGAGGCCGCACCCGCCAGCAGCATGCTCGGTATGTCGAGCCGCAGCCCGGGATCGGGCTTCCCGCGCGGGATCCAGCGGGCGGCACCGGCCACCGCGGCCAGGCCGAGGGGCAGGTTCACCAGGAACACCAGGCGCCAGCCGGTGCCGAACAGGTCGGTGCCGGCCAGCAGCCCGCCCAGCACCGGCCCGCCGACCGCGCACAGCCCCATGACGGGGCCGAACAGGCCGAAGGCCCTGCCCAGTTCCGCTTCGGGGAAGGTCTCCTTGATGATGCCGAAGCCCTGGGGCAGCAGCAGCGCGCCGAAGGCGCCCTGGAGCGCCCTGGCAGCGATCAGCGCGCCCGGGCCGCCGGCCAGGGCGCACAGCGCCGAGGCCGCGGTGAATCCGGCGGCGCCGACGAGGAAGAGCCGCCGCCGCCCGAACCGGTCCCCCAGCCGTCCGGCGGTGATCAGCAGGGCGGCGAAGGGCAGGGTGTAGCCGGCCTGCAGCCACTGGGCCACCCCCCGGCCGCCGCCGAGGTCGGCGGCGATGACAGGGGCGGCGACACCCGTGATGGTGGCGTCCAGGAGGTCCATGACCTCTGCGAGGAGCACGACGCAGAGCACCGCCCACCGGGAGGACGGCAAATACGGAGGCGGAGGCGGAGGCGGAGGCTGCGCGTGCGGCTGTGGGCGCTGTTGGGGTGGCGGTGGCAGGACGGACATGGCGGGGCTCCCGAGGCGTGGGCAGGGCAGAAAGCGGTCAAGACAGGGACATCGGGCAAAGTTGACGAACACCGTTCGTCACGAACAACGTTCGCAACGAACGGCGTTCGCTGTCAACTGCTAGCCTGTCGCCATGGAGACACCGCCCCGGCGCAAGAGCACCCGCGCCCGCCCCGCCAAGCCCCCGCTCAGCGAACGGGCCGTGGTCGAAGCCGGCTTGCGCGTACTGCGACGCGAGGGCCTGGACGCCGTCACCATGCGCAAGGTGGCCGCCGAACTCGACACCGGCCCCGCGTCCCTGTACGTCTACGTCTCACAACGCGAGGAGCTGCTGCGCCTGATGCACGACGCGGTGATCGCGACCGTGCCGCTGCCGGAGCTGCCCGCCGACCCTCCCGGGGACTGGAGTTCCCGGTTGGCCGCGCTCGTCACCGACGTGGTCCACGCCCTCAACGCCTACCCCGGCATCGGGCGGGTCTCCCTCGGCGCCATCCCCGCCACCCCCGCCTGGCTCGGCCTCTTCGACCGCATCCTCGGCCTGCTGCTCGCCGGTGGCGTGGCGCGCCAACGGGCCGCCTGGGGCTGCGATCTGATCGCCCTGTACGTCGGCGCGGTCACCTACGAGGTCTCCGTCGCCGCTCCCCCGGCGGGCGGCGGCCGCGACGCCCTTCAGGCCGCCCTGGAGCACCGTCACGCCGCGGTCTCCATCGAGGAGCGGCTGGCCGGGCTGGACCCGGCCCGCTACCCGCATCTGGCGGCGAGCACCGCCGAGTTGGCCGGCGGTCCGGCGGCGGCCCGGCTCGCCCTCGGCATCGAGGTGCTGATCGGCGGCCTGACCCGGGGCTGAGCCCCCGCCGCACGAAGGCCCCCGCCCCTCCTCGCGGAGGGACGGGGGCCGTTCGTCGTGCGGGCCGGCCGGCTCGGGGATCAGGCCGAGACGGGCCGGGACCAGGCGGCGGTCGGGCGGCGGTCAGGCCGAGATCGGACGGATCGCGGTCGGGGCGTGGCCCGGCTCGGTCGCGAGCTCCTCGAACTCGGTGACGTCGCTCATGTCGACCGTCTTGCTCATCGAGATGTTGGTGACGCGCTCCAGGATCGCCTCGACGACGACCGGGACGCTGTACTCGGCGGCCAGCTTCTTGGCCTCCTCGAAGGCGGCGCCCAGCTCGTTCGGGTCGGTCACGCGGATCGCCTTGCAGCCGAGGCCCTCGACGACCTTCACGTGGTCGACGCCGTAGACGCCGATCTCCGGGGTGTTGATGTTCTCGAACTCCAGGTTGACCTCGAAGTTGATGCCGAGGCCGCCCTGCGCCTGGCGGATCAGGCCCAGGTACGCGTTGTTGACGAGGACGTGGACGTACGGGACCTTGTGCTGCGCACCGACCGCCAGCTCCTCCAGCATGAACTGGAAGTCGTAGTCGCCGGAGAGGGCGACGACCGGGTTCTCCGGGTCGGCGGTGGCGACACCGATCGCGGCCGGGATGGTCCAGCCCAGCGGGCCGGCCTGGCCGCAGTTGATCCAGTGGCGCGGCTTGAAGACGTGCAGCATCTGGGCGCCGGCGATCTGGGACAGGCCGATGGTGGTGACGTAGCGCGTCTCCGGGCCGAAGGCCTTGTTCATCTCCTCGTAGACGCGCTGCGGCTTCATCGGGATGTCGTCGAAGTGCGTCCGGCGCTGCAGCGAGCCCTTGCGCTCCAGGTGCGAGGCGACCCAGGCGCTGTAGTCCGGCAGCTTGCCCTCGGCCTTGAGCTCCTTGGCGACCTCGATGAAGATCGTCAGGGCGGCCTTGGCGTCGGAGACGATGCCGAGGTCCGGGGCGAAGATCTTGCCGATCTGGGTGGGTTCGATGTCGACGTGGACGAACTTGCGGTCGCCGAGGTAGGCGTCCAGGTTGTAACCGGTGTGGCGGTTGGCCCAGCGGTTGCCGATGCCCAGGACGAAGTCCGACTCCAGGAAGGTCGCGTTGCCGTAGCGGTGCGAGGTCTGGACACCGACCATGCCGGCGGCGAGCTCGTGGTCGTCGGGGATGACGCCCCAGCCCATCAGGGTGGAGATGACCGGGACGCCGACCAGCTCGGCGAACTCGACCAGCAGGTCGGAGGCGTCGGCGTTGATGATGCCGCCGCCGGCGACGATCAGCGGGCGCTCGGAGGCGAGCAGGAACTCGATGGCCTTCTCGGCCTGCTTGCGGGTGGCGGCCGGCTTGTGCACGGGCAGCGGCTCGTACAGGTCGGGGTCGAACTCGATCTCGGTCAGCTGGACGTCGATCGGCAGGTCGATGAGGACCGGGCCGGGACGGCCGGAGCGCATCAGGTAGAAGGCCTCCTGGAACACGCCCGGGACCTGCGCGGCCTCCAGGACGGTGGTGGCCTTCTTGGTGACCGGCTTGGCGATCGAGGCGATGTCGACGGCCTGGAAGTCTTCCTTGTGCAGCTTGGAGACCGGCGCCTGGCCGGTGATGCACAGGATCGGGATCGAGTCGGCGATCGCCGAGTACAGGCCGGTGATCATGTCGGTGCCGGCCGGGCCGGAGGTGCCGATGCAGAGGCCGATGTTGCCGGGAGCCGTGCGGGTGTACCCCTCCGCCATGTGCGAGGCGCCCTCGACGTGGCGGGCGAGGGTGTGCTTGATGCCCCCCACGTTCTTGAGCTCGCGGTAGAACGGGTTGATCGCAGCGCCGGGCACGCCGAACGCTTGATCGACACCCTCGCGCTTGAGGATCTCCACTGCAGCGGCGGCGGCTGTCATACGAGGCATCGAGTTCTCCTGCGGTCTGGCGGTCAGGCTGTTTCCGATTGTTTCCACAATCCGGAAGTTTTGTTCTGCTATACGGAACAAGCTAAGCGGCCGGTCCCCACACGTCAAGGCGTCGGGTCACCCCGGAACCCACCAAAAGCCGCTTCTCGCGGGGTCGAGTTGTACGAACGACCGGTCCGCGGCGGATTACCGGCGCAATGTGGAGGACGCGCTCGCGCCGACGGTGGCAGGTGGTGGACCATGGGCACACGCACAGCGACGGAGGGGGTTCGGCTCTCATGGCGGAAGCGGTACCGGTGCGCTGCCCGGCGTGCCTGCGCGAGAACGGCTACGTGACGCCGGTGTTCCCGTGCGCCTGTGGAACCCCGGTCGTCCCCCCGCTGGACCTGGCGGCGCCACCCCTCCCGCTGACGCACCGCACCTGGTCGGACGCGTGGGTGGCGGTGCGGTGCACGGCCTGCGCACGGGTGAGCGAGTGGCCGCATCCGGAGCTGGGGTGCTCCTCGTGCGGGACGGTGGTGCGGATCGCGGTGCACCCGGTGGACCCGGCGGACCCCGTCGAGCCGGCGCAGCCCGTGGGGCCCGGAGCCGGAGCGGGGACGCAGACGCCGGGGACCGGCCTCGTCGAGGTACCCCTCCCGCCCGCCGTGCGCGGTGAGGGGCCTGCGAGGAGGGCGGGCGGCGGGCGGGCCGCTCAGGGCGGGCGGCCCGCCTTCCGGCCGGTGACCATCCGTACGGCCCGGGACGCGGTGGCCACGGCCGCGCTGTACCTGCGCTGGCTCGGCTTCCAGGACGTACGGCAGCCCGACGGGCGGCCCATCCCCTCGGCGGCCGTGGACCTCCGCGCGCCCGGACTGGTCGCCCAGGTGGACCCGACGACCGCGCCGGCCGGGCTGCGGGCGGTGGAGTGCGTCTGGCTGAACGGGCTGACCGCCTCCGCCACCAGCGTCTACTTCTCCCTCGCCGGATACACGCAGGACGCCCGCAGCCGCGCGGACGACCTGGGGATACCGCTGTTCGTCATGGACCTCACGGGCATGCCGCAACCGGTCAACGATCCTGCGGACGCCTTGATCGGCACGGGGACCTGAGGAAGAGGGCAGGCGGCCGGGGGGTGTTTCCGGTCAGGCTTTACGCTCGGAGGCGTTGCCCTTCCCTGCCAAGGAGTGCCCGATGAGCCTGTACGACATCCCGCTGACCACCCTGTCCGACGAGCCCACCAGCCTGGCGGCCTACAAGGGCAAGGCGATCCTGCTGGTGAACACGGCCTCGCAGTGCGGGCTCACCCCGCAGTACTCCGGGCTGGCCCGGCTGCAGTTCGCGTACCAGGAGAAGGGCTTCACCGTCATCGGAGTCCCCTGCAACCAGTTCGGCGGGCAGGAGCCCGGCACCGCCGAGGACATCCAGACGTTCTGCGCGGCCGGCTTCGGGGTGACCTTCCCCATGCTGGAGAAGTCCGAGGTCAACGGTGAGAACCGGCACCCGCTGTACCAGGAGCTGGTGAAGACCCCGGACGCGGACGGCGAGGCGGGGGACATCCAGTGGAACTTCGAGAAGTTCCTGATCTCCCCCGCCGGCGAGGTCGTGGCCCGCTTCCGCCCGCGCACCGAGCCCGAGGCCCCCGAGGTCATCGCCGCGATCGAGGCCCAGCTCCCGGCGTAACCGCTCAGCCCAGGTCGGCCTCGTCGAACTCCGCGGCGGAGCCGGCCGCCGTGAGGTCGCGCAGCTCGACCCGGCGGATCTTGCCGGACACGGTCTTCGGGAGCTCCGCGAACTCGATCCGGCGGATCCGCTTGTACGGGGCGAGCACGGCCCGGGAGTGCGCGAAGAGCGCCCGGGCCGTCTCGGGTCCGGGCTCCCAGCCGGCGGCGAGCGCGATGTACGCCTTCGGCACCGCCAGCCGCAGCGGGTCGGGGGCCGGTACGACCGCGGCCTCGGCCACGGCCTCGTGTTCCAGCAGGGCGCTCTCCAGCTCGAACGGGCTGATCTTGTAGTCGGAGGCCTTGAAGACGTCGTCGCTGCGCCCCACGTAGGTGAGGTACCCGTCCCCGTCGCGCGAGGCGATGTCGCCGGTGCGGTAGAGCCCGTCCGCCATGGCCTCGGCGGTGCGTTCCGGGTCGTCGCGGTAGCCGGTCATCACGCCGGCGGGCCGGGGGCGCAGGTCGACGCAGAGCTCCCCCTCGTCGGGGGACTCCTTGCCGGTGAGCGGGTCGAGGAGGACGATCTCGTAGCCGGGCGCCGGGCGCCCCATGGAGCCGGGTTTGACGGGCGCCCCGGGGAAGTTGCCGATCTGGAGGGTGGTCTCGGTCTGGCCGAAGCCGTCGCGGATGGTGAGCCCCCAGGCCTGGCGGACCTGCTCGATGACCTCCGGGTTGAGCGGCTCGCCCGCGGCGACGGCCTCGCGCGGGGGCGTACGCAGGCGGGTGAGGTCGGACTGGATCAGCATCCGCCATACGGTGGGCGGGGCGCAGAAGGTGGTCACCCCGTGCCGGTCCATCTCGGCCATCAGCCGCTCGGCGTCGAAGCGGGTGTAGTTGTGCACGAAGACGGTGGCGCCGGCGTTCCACGGGGCGAAGAGGTTGGACCAGGCGTGCTTGGCCCAGCCGGGCGAGGCGATGTTGAGGTGCACGTCGCCGGGGCGCAGCCCGAGCCAGTACATGGTGGAGAGGTGCCCGATGGGGTACGAGGCGTGCGTGTGCTCCACCAGCTTGGGTCGGGCCGTGGTGCCCGAGGTGAAGTACAGCATCAGCGGGTCGGAGGCGAGGGTCGGGCCGTCCGGGACGAAGGCGGAGTCAGCCGCGTACATGTCCTCCAGGCGCCGCCAGCCGGTGGGCACCTGCGACCCGGCGGCGATCCGGGTGTAGTTCCCCGGAACCTCGTCGAACTTGCCGGTGTCCTCGGCGCGCACGACGACGTGGCGGACGTGACCGCGTTCGATCCGGTCCCTCAGGTCGGCCGGGCCGAGCAGCGGGGTGGCGGGGATGACGACGGCGCGCAGCTTCGTCGCGCCGAGCATGACCTCCCACAGCTCCTGCTGGTTGCCGAGCATGACCAGCACCCGGTCGCCGGCGGCGACGCCCTGCTCGCGCAGCCAGGTGGCGGCGGAGCCGGAACGGGCGGACAGCTGCGCGAAGGTGAGGGACCGGCTGGTGCCGTCCTCCTCGACGATGCGCAGGGCGTCGGTGTCGGCGGTGTCCGCGGCGATGTGGTCGAACCAGTCCAGGGCCCAGTTGAAGCGCTCGGGCCGCGGCCAGGTGAATCCGGCGTAGGCGGCTGCGTAGTCCCCGCGGCGCTCCAGCAGGAAGTCCCGCGCGGCCAGGAACTCGGCGGTGGCGCTGCCGTTCTCGGCGATGTTGTGCGTCATGGGGGGCATCGTGCCGTGCCGTCCAGGTGCCCCACCAGAGCTGCGTCAGCCGTGGATTGACCCGAAGCGGACGCGGCCGCCCGCGCTGACGCCGCCCACCTCGGCCTTCCCGCTCACTTCGGTCTCTGCGCTCCCCTCGGTCTCTGCGCTCTCCTCCGTCATCTCACCGATCAGCCGCTCGCCCTCGGCGACGATCTCGTCCTTCTGCCCGGACGGGACCCGGCCGAAGAGCTCGACGGTGAGACCGCCGCCCTCCGGCTTCCACAGCCCGGCGAGGAAACCGTCCACGAGGAGCGTGCGGTAGGCCTGGTTCCCCGCCCAGCTGCGGCCCTTAAGCTCGGCGGGGACGACCCGGGTGCGGTCGGCGTGGGAGAGCAGCAGGTTGTCGAACTCGGGGAGGAAGCGGGGCGGGGCCGGGGCGTCCGGGTCCGGGCGGGGCGCGTCGG
Organism: Streptomyces sp. NPDC043680; assembly: GCF_056436685.1. Classification (NCBI taxonomy): domain Bacteria; kingdom Bacillati; phylum Actinomycetota; class Actinomycetes; order Kitasatosporales; family Streptomycetaceae; genus Streptomyces; species Streptomyces sp. NPDC043680. The sequence goes on from NZ_JBWKCE010000008.1 coordinate 310,827, forward strand.
GCAGGTCGAAGAGTTCGACACCGTTCTCGTCCCGGAAGGCGAGCAGGCGCGGCCGCAGCCGCTCGAAGGCCTCCCGGAGCCGGGTCAGCCCGGCCCAGACCTGCATGTCCTTGACGGAGGCCGGGCCGAACGCGCCGAGATAGCGCAGCACGACATCGTCCAGTGACGGGGGCTGCCCGGTGACGGCTCCGAGCCAGTGTTCCAGGGTGGTGAGCCGCACCTGCCCGCTGCGCCCCCACACCCCGCGCGGGGTGACCTGCACGAGCGGCAGCCGGCAGCGGGCGGCGACGGACAGCGCCTGCGGGTCGGCACCGGGCCACTCCCGCAGCAGTTCCCCGCGGATCTCCGCCATGGTGCGGGGCTCGGCCTCGACGTAGGCACGGGCGCGCTCGGCGAGCCGGTCCAGGTCCACGCCGGCCAGGCCCTTGCGGAAGTTCCCGAGCTCCCGGTCCCGGGCGCCCTGGACGAGCGGCCGCAGGGTGAGCGCGTCGTGGGCGGTGTGGGTGTGGATCGTGGACCGCATGGTCACCATCCGGACCACCTGCCGGGTCTCCATGAGCCCGGCGAGCTCGGCGGGCCGGAAGTGCGCGAGCCGGGCGTGCAGGGAGAAGTAGGGCGGCTTGACGTTCTGCGCCTGCAACCCGAGCAGGTGCGCGACCGCGTCCTGCGCGGGCATCTCGGCGCGGCCGAGGAGCAGCTGGCGGGCGAGGGTGGCGCGGTTCAGCGCCCGGGTGCCGAGTACGGGATGCGTCGTCGTCCTGGAAGCCATGACCGCAAGCTATCCCTGCTTGCGGACACCTCCTGTCCGCAAGCACACGGCGAGCGACCTTCCCCCCTCACATGGAGAATCCCTTTCACCCATATATCCTGCCCCTTGCCCTTAAACACACGTTCGACCGGGAGCTGACCTGCGATGTCGGAGCGTCCAGACCGCCGCCCCCCGCCGTCCCCCAAGCGCCCGCCCTGGCGCCGCTCCGCGCCCCCGCCCGCGACGCCGCCGCCCGCCTCCCCGCCGACCGCCGGACAGCCGTCGCCGACCGAGGCCGCACCGCCCGACCACCGCAGCGTCATCGACTCCGCCGTCTACCGCGACGGCCGCCGCGTCGCCTCCCCCGCCACCCTCGCGGACACCTTCCGGCAGCTGCACGAGGAGCCGGACGGCATGGCCTGGATCGGCCTGCACCGCCCCAGCGAGGCCGAACTGCATTCGCTGGCCGCCGAGTTCAACCTCCACGAGCTCGCCGTCGAAGACGCCTTGGAGGCCCACCAGCGTCCCAAGCTGGAGCGCTACGGCGACACCCTCTTCGTGGTCCTGCGCGCCGCCCGCTACCTGGACGCCCCGGAGGAGGTCGACTTCGGCGAGCTCCACATCTTCGTCGGCCCGGACTTCCTGATCACGGTCCGCCACGGCGCCGCCCCCGACCTCTCCGCGGTCCGCCGCCGCATGGAAGAAACCCCCGAACTCCTGTCCCTCGGGCCGGAAGCCGCGCTGTACGCCATCCTGGACGCGGTGGTCGACGGCTACGCCCCCGTCGTCGAGGGCGTCCAGAACGACATGGACGAGATCGAGACCGAGGTCTTCCGCGGCGACCCCGAGGTCTCCCGCCGCATCTACGAACTGTCGCGCGAAATGGTCGAGTTCCAGCGCGCCACCCGCCCCCTGGTCGGCATGTTGCACGGCCTGATGGCAGGCTTCGCGAAGTACGGCACCGACGAGGAACTCCAGCGCTACCTCCGCGACGTGGCCGACCACGTCACGCACACCAGCGAACGCGTGGACGGCTTCCGCCAGGCCCTGTCGGAAATCCTCACGGTCAACGCCACCCTGGTCTCCCAACAGCAGAACGCCGAAATGCGCGCCCTGGCCGAAGCCGGCTTCGAACAGAACGAGGAGATCAAGAAGATCTCCTCCTGGGCCGCCATCCTCTTCGCCCCGACCCTGGTCGGCACGATCTACGGCATGAACTTCGAGGACATGCCGGAACTGAAGTGGGCGGCAGGCTATCCCTTCGCGATCCTGCTGATGGCCGTGGTCTGCGTCAGCCTGTACGTCATCTTCAAGAAGCGCGACTGGCTGTAGACCGCACATCAACATCGTTGATCAACTTAGCTCTTGCGAACCCTTAAAAGCGGCCCGCAGGGCCCCCTGGGGAGAATCTGGGGAGAATCCGCAGCCCGCCCATGCCGGGCTCCCCCGCACCTTGGCGCTGGCCCTCCCGCGCCCGCCGACCACCTTCGACGGCACGCGGTTGCGGAGGGTAACGACAACGGGTGGCACAGCAGACGCTGTGCCACCCGTTGTCGCGACCAGGTCTGTCCTGTCGCCCCCGACGACTACAAACCGGAAGTCGTCCAACAACCTTGCCCGTAGGGCGTCGATGTCCGACCCCCTGTCTAGCCTGTCTCCGTGAAGCGCACCGATGACCGCCAGTTCCCCGCCGCGCTCGCCACTGCGATGGCCGTTCGATTCGACTATGCCGACGGGAAGACCTGGGTCGATTTCGAACCCTTCCCGGCCTTCCTGTCCGCTGCCGAGACCACCGACTGGTTCCAGGCATGGACCGGGAACAGTGAACTGGACGGCAACGACTTCCGCGTGTTCCGACAGGACGGCACGGGCGGGTACGCGGCGATCTGGCTCATCCGCCCGAGCCGGCCACTGGCTGAGCAGGCCGTGGCCTTCCTCGGCTCCGAGGGCGAGACCGGTGTCGTCGCCCGCGACCTGGGCGACTTCCTGTGGCTACTGGCCGACGGCTTCGGCCCCTGGGAAGCCGCCACCTCGTACGAACCCGACTGGAACGCGCGCCCCAATCCGGAGTTGGCAGCCATCGCCGAAGGATTCGCATCGAACCAGCGCCGGTCGGCGGCGGCCGTGATCGAGCTAGCGGCCCAGGAGTTCCCTGACTTCGACGACACCATCATGGAGCTCTGCCGCTGAACCCAGCGTCGCCACCTGCACGACCGGCCGGAATCACTGGACAAACCCCGATCGGACGCGAGTGATCACCGCCGAACTCTCCTCTTCGGCACGGCCCCCACGGCAGGGGCATGGGGTCCAGGGCAACGGGCTTCAGGCCACCGGCTCGGTGCGGCTGTCAGGACTGGCAGTAAAGCAGGAACGACCTGTCGCTCCTGCTCGGTAAGCCGATCACGGGAGCCACGGCCACGGTGCAGCTCGACTCACTCGACACCCGGCTGCGGTCCTCGGCCGCCGGCCTCGGTCTCAGGGACGTACTCCAGGAACTCGGACCGCCGCTCACCGACCGCCGCGCCGCTCGGACGGAGGCCCAGGCACGGCGCGATCAGGTGTGGTCCTCACTCGCCTCGTCCCTGGAGGGCTGCCAACTCACCAACGAGGATTGGGCCTGGCGATGGTACGACGGACTGCGCCGCACGGGCGTACCCAACGGTGTAACACCCGCAACAGCGGTGCGTACCCTCCAGCAGGCGGTCCACGCCCTCACCCTGCTCTTCGGTCCCGGGCGGACCGGCACGTGGGGGCGGGGCGACCTCGCCGCCGAAGCAACCGGATCGGCCCACGGCCTGGACGACGGGACCTGGCTCGCGCGCCTCGTCCAACGGGGCATAGCCCTCGCCCACGACACCGACCTCCCCGACGACCGGCCGGACGCCGCCTTGTGGCGGCTCGCATCCGTCACGCCAGACGAGGTCTCCAGCACCGTGCTCGCCTATGGCCTGCGCCCCGACGGCGGAGGCTGGCGAGAACGCTCCCTGTACGAACGAGCGGTCCACCACGTGGAAACCCAACTAACCCTGCGCGACTTGCACGCCCTGCGGCTCTCGCTGTCGACCGGCACCCTGATCCGCATCTGCGAGAACCCACGTGTGGTGGAGGCCGCAGCCGACGCTGCCTGCTCACAACCGCGGGTGTGCACATCGGGGAGTGCCGCGACGGTGGTCCTCACTCTCCTCGACGCCCTCCCCGCCACCGGCTGCCGCTTCGCCTATCACGGCGACTTCGACTGGCCGGGCATAGCCCTGGCCAACCGCGTGGTCCAGCGCTACGGCGCCGAGCCATGGCGGATGGGCGCCGAAGACTACGAACAGCTCGCAGCTCGGACCAAGGCCCGCAACGTCCCACAGCACCCGCTCACCGGCCCACCAACCACCGCGGGCTGGGATCGGGGCCTCGCTCCAGCCATGGCCGCACTCAGCATCGCCCTCCACGAAGAGGCCACACTCGACCTGCTCGTGGCGGACTTGGCGTGAACCCCTGCTGGGACGGTCTCGGCTGTGTCGCGATCAGCACCCAGCCCACGAATGAACCCTCGGTAATCGACCGGCACACGCTCTCCAGCCAGGCGTACGGCACCAGTCGGCACCTGGAAGCGCGCCAGTGGCAGATCCCGCAGCACGACCTGCCCCGCCTCGTCGTGGAAGAGCTGACAGGCGGCCTAGGCGCGGTGGCAGACGTCGCCTGCGTCAACCGGAACGATTCAGCTCAAGGAGCACACGCCGGGGAAGTCGGCCGGGAGGAAAGTGGTCTCGTCACTCGTAATCTCGCTGCCGCCTACGTGCTGATGCGATACCTCAGGCGTTGCTACAAGAGCCGGCGTCCACGATCTCCCTCCGGCGACCTAAGGGTTGTCCCGTAACTGATCTTTGGCAGCACGAGAGTGGCTGGCCGGTATCGCATCCCAGGTTCCCCTTGGGGAGGCACTGACTTCGGTTC